>NZ_CAVKWG010000001.1:0-3182 GCF_963660155.1 Paratractidigestivibacter sp.
ACATTGGGGACAGTCCCTTTTGCAGGTCCGACCTGCATTGGGGACTGTCCCTTTTGCAGGTCGCGCTTTACTCGACGAAGGAGAAGAGCCGGCTGTAGTAGAGGTCGGGGTCCGCGACGGCGGAGCTGCAGTGGCCGCCCCATTCAACGACGAGAAGCTCGTGCTCGCTTGCGCACGCGGCGTCGAGGCGGCGCGCGTTCACGGGGTCGATCAGGTTGTCGTGGCCGCCGTGGATGAGCAGGATGGGCACACGGGCGCGCGCCACGGCGTCGACGGCGCGGCAATCGGCGATGTCGTAGCCGCCGCGGTGGGCCCGGAAGAAGATGCGCACAAGGTCGAGCAGCGGGTGGGCAAGGCTGACCTTGCGCCCGGCGACCACAGGCGAGATCAGCGCCGCGGAAGCATTCCAGAAGTCGGCGTAGCCGGAGTCCGACACGATGCGCGCCACTTGGGGCGAAAGCTCGCTCTCCCCCGCCGCCTCGAGGACGGTCGCGCCGCCCAAGGACTCGCCCATAAGCACGATGCGCGCAAGAGGGTCATCAACGGCCACGCGCCGACACCAAAGCACGGCGTCACGTCGCTCAAGGTGGCCGGCGCCGATGACGGCTCCGCCTGACGCGCCTTGCGCACGTTGCTCAATGAACAGCAGGTTATAGCCCTTATCGGCAAAGCGACGCGCGTGGCGCAGGCCGTTTTTCCACCCGCCGCCGAGGCCGTGGCAAAAGATAAACCATTTATGAGAGTCGGGATGCAGGCGCGCCATGTGGCCGACCAGTCGCGCGCCGTCGGCCGCTTCGATGTCCACGCGCTCGAAGTCCCTCTCGTGCTCGGCGAGCCAGGCGCTCGTCTCCGGCGTCATGCGCAGGAAGTTCTCCATCAAGGCGTCGAGCCGCTCCGGCGGGAAGTGCTGATGGCCCAGGCGATACGCGCGCTCGAGCGTCTGGAGGTCCTCCTCGCCCGTGGCGAAGTCGCCGAGGAAGCTCGACATGTCGCCGAAGGCCTTGTGCGTGACAAAAGCCGCCGCGCCCACGAGCAGGCCCGCCGGCACGACGCCGAGCGCGACGAGCGCCCAGCCTCCGGCGACGGCCCCGCGCGCGACGAGCGCGGCGCCCGCCCCCGCGAGCACGACCGCCCACACCGCGAGCGCCCACACGCACGCCGGCCGGGGCCCATCAACCTGATTCGCGTCTCTCATCTCACGCTCCAAAAGGGGACAAAGGGACAGTCCCTTTGTCCGATCCTACAGGTCGCGCTTGCGCAGAACGCCCACGCAAACGAAGGTCAGCGCGAGGCACGCGACGGTGGGGACGGCCATCCTAGCCAGGCCCTCCTGCGCGAACACGAAGGCGCCGTTCACCGCGTTCGCGGACAGCGTGACCGCCGCGTTGGGCAGCCACTCGCACACGGCGTAGTACACCTGCGCGACGTCGGCGTTCACGCCGCCGACGGCCATGCCGATCGCGCCCGCGATCATGCCGTTGGTAAGGAAGAACGCGAGCACGATGCCCAGGATCTGGCTGCCGGTGAGCCACAGGCCGGCCATGCTAAGGCACGCGCACGCCCAGGCCACGAGCACCGTCGGCGCGAACCACTCGACGAACACGAGCGGCGAGTCGAGGCCCGAGATGCCGCGGACGAGCAGGCCCGTCACCGACGTGGCGGCGAGCGCGAACAGGGCGAAGACGACGCTCAGCACGAGCGCGAACAGGATCTTCTCGTGGTAATAGGTGCGCTTGCCGCAGCTGCTCACGATGGTGCGGTCGTAGCCGTTTCGCTTATCGATCCAGCAGACGCGCACGGCGCTCAGGCAGATGACCAGCGCGAGCAGGTCGCCCAGCATGCCGACCACGCAGTCGACGGGCGAGGCGTAAGGCGTGATGCCCGTGTCCACGCCCGCCTCGGCGCCGAGCCTGCTCAGGAGCTCGACGGCCACACCCATGACGAGGCAAAGGGCGACGATGACGACGGTAAAGCCGTAGAAGCCGCCGTGACGGCGGAGGATCCGGCGCATATCGGCGCGGAGAAGTGAAAACATTTGATGTGCCTCCTAGTTCTATTGCGCCGCGGGGACGCTTGCGCCGGACTCGTCCATGAGCTCGAGGAAGAAATCCTCGACGTCGCGCTCGGTCTTGTGCAGCTCGAGCACCTGCTGGTGGGCGGCAAAGAGCGCGTCCGAGACCTGCTCGACCGTCGCCTTCGTGCTCGGCACCTGGTAGACGCCGTCGTCGGACAGGGTGACATCGACGCCCGGGAGCGCCTGGCGCAGCGCGAGGCCGGCCGCGGGCATGTCTTTGCAGCGCACGCGGATGGCGCCGGCGGCAAGCTCGGCCATCTTCTCGCTCTCGAACTCGGCGACCATGCGGCCCGCGTTGATGACGCCGAAGCGCGTGGCGAAGCGGTTGAGCTGGTCGAGGACGTGGCTCGAGACGATGATGGTCATCTCACGCTCGCGGTTGATCTTCTGCAGCGTCTCGCGCATCTCGCGGGTGGCGCCGGGGTCGAGGCCGTTGAACGGCTCGTCGAGCAAGAGGATGCGCGGGTTGCCGACCATGGCCAGCGCGATACCCAGGCGCTGGCGCATGCCGAGCGAGAAGTTGCACGACTGCTTGGAGCCCGTGTCCTGGAGGCCGACGATCTGCAGGAGCTCCTGGCAGTGGGCGCGGGCCTTGGGCACACCGAGGGCGATCGCCTTGTACATGAGGTTGTCCATGGCGCTGGACTTGTCGAGAAGGCCGGGCGCCTCGATGATGGCACCGACGGCGGTGCGGCCGCCGCCGACGCTCGGGTCCTGGCCGAGGACGTCGAGCTCGCCCGCGGTCGGCACGATGAGGCCGCAGATCATCCGCATGGTGGTGGACTTGCCAGCGCCGTTGCGGCCGACGAAACCGTAGATATCGCCCTCGCGCACGTCCATGCTGAGGCCGTCGACGGCGTTGAACTTGCCGTAGGTCTTGGTGAGGCCCTGGGCGCGGATGACGCTGTTGGGGGCCGCTTGGGTGGTCATGTTCCCTCCTTGTTTGAGCTGGCAAGAAGCCATGTTAGACGATGCGCGCACCAGTTACGCATCAAGGGGCGCCGCGGGCGGGCGCATGCGAGCAGGGCGGGCGAGCGCGCGGGCGGGGCGGTCGGGCGCGGGCCTCAGAGCTTGGCGAGCATGGCCTCACAGCCGGCGAGCACATCGC
>NZ_CAVKWG010000002.1:0-20411 GCF_963660155.1 Paratractidigestivibacter sp.
GGCGTTTTCTTTGCAGACCGGGGCTTTTGCGACCAACTCGGCGCGTTTTCTTTGCAGACGGCAGCCGCGCAGACCAACTCGGCGCGTTTTCTTTGCTGCAGCGCCAATTGGA
Organism: Paratractidigestivibacter sp.; assembly: GCF_963660155.1. Classification (GTDB taxonomy): domain Bacteria; phylum Actinomycetota; class Coriobacteriia; order Coriobacteriales; family Atopobiaceae; genus Paratractidigestivibacter. The sequence goes on from NZ_CAVKWG010000002.1 coordinate 113, forward strand.
GTCGCGCCGAACGGCATCAATTCCACCGTGAACGGCAACCTTATAAATGCGCTTCACTTTACTCTACATTCTTGCCATAATTCATTTGCACCGCGTTACTCCTCGGGAGGCGCCACGAGCATTTAGCAGCAAACCTCGCCGTCAGAGGGGTTTCTATTTGCTAAGCGTGGAGTCCAGGGGAGTATTTTTATGCTCATAACCAAAGCGATCAACAACAACGTCGTCCTCGCCGAGGACGATAACGGGCGTGAGCTCGTGTTGTTCGGCAAGGGCCTTGGTTTTCGCGGTGCGCCTTCCCACCTCGACGACGAGTCCTGCATCCAGCGCAGCTTCCGCGACGTGAGCCCCGAGCTCTACGAGGCGCTGGCCTCCATCTCGGCGGAAGTCATCATCATCGCCTCGGGCATCGTGGACATCGCCCGCCAGGAGCTCAACTGCGCGCTCAACCCCAACCTCATTTTTACCATCGCCGACCACCTGCAGTTCGCCATCGAGCGCACGCGAAAAGGTGTCGTTATCCGCAACCCTCTCTTCGATGAGGTCCGCTTCGTCTACCCGCGCGAGTACGAGGTCGGCCGCCGCGGTGTGCTTCTTTCCGACGCGGTGGCCGAGGACATCAAGCTCCCCGAGTCCGAGGCGGCTTCCATCGCCCTGCACATCGTTAACGCCGAGAGCGTCGAGGAGGGCGGCTCGGCCGCGCTCGAGCACAACATGGACCTCATCGTAAAGAGCACCGAGGCCATCGAGGAGGCCACGGGCATCGTCGAGCGCGTGCTCGGCATCGCCATCGACCGCAGCTCCTACAGCTACGTGCGCTTCGTCACCCATATGCGCTTTCTCATCAGCCGCCTGATCAGGGGCGAGAAGTTCGAGAGCCGCAACGGCAGCCTCTTCAAGCAGGCAGCCAAGGATTTCTCGGACGAGTACGCCTGCGCGCGGGCCATCGACGAGTATCTGCGCTCCAGCCACGGATGGAGCTGCACCGATGAGGAGCTGCTTTATCTCATGATGCACGTCAACCGACTCTGCGCCTCTTATTCGCGCAGTTAAAGCTTGCATTTTGGTCCCAGGCGCCGGGACTGGAATAGTACGTAAAAGAAAGTCGAAGGGAGCCATTCCATGGCTAAGGACTACACCAAGCTCGCGGCGACGATCGTCGAGCTGGTCGGCGGCGAGCAGAACGTCTCGTCCGTCACGCACTGCATCACCCGCCTGCGCTTCAAGCTCAAGGACGAGAGCCTCGCCCAGACCGAGAGGCTCAATCAGACCGAGGGCGTCATCTCCATCCTGAAGGCTGCCGGCCAGTACCAGGTCGTCATCGGCAACCACGTCACCGACGTCTACGACGCCATTCCCAAGGTGTCCAACATCGAGCTCGGGGGCGAGGTCGAGGCTGAGGAAGAGGGCGGTAACCTGCTCAACCGCGCCATCAACCTGCTCTCCGGCATCTTCATGCCGATGCTGCCCGCCATGAGCGCAGCCGGCCTGCTCAAGGCGTTCGTCATCATGTTCAACACCTTCGGCGTGCTCGACTCGGCCAGCACCACCTATCAGTTGCTGTACGCCATGGGCGACGCCGTGTTCTACTTCATGCCGATCTTCCTGGGCCGCACCGCTGCCAAGAAGTTCCACTGCAACGACTGGACCGCGATGGCCATCGCCGCGTTTCTGTGCTACCCGACGCTCACCACGCTCTACAACGGCACCGACCCCGTGGACCTATTCGGCCTGCCCGTCACGCTGATCAGCTACACCTCCTCGGTCTTGCCGATCATCGTTGCCGTTTACGTCCAGTCCTGGGTTGAGAAGGGCCTGAACAAGATCGTTCCCGACATGCTCAAGGGCCTGCTCGTCCCCATCTGCACACTGTTCGTCGCCTGCGTGGCCACGCTCTTCGTCGTCGGTCCCGTCACCGACTTCGTGGGCCGCGCCATCGCCAACGCGCTCTCCGGCCTGCTCGCCACCGTGCCGCTGGTCGCCGGCTTCCTCATCGGCGCCCTTTGGCCCTGCCTCATCATCTTCGGTATGCACTGGGGCTTCATCCCCATAATCATGAGCAACATCGGCACCCTCGGCTACGATGTGATCCTCCCCATCACCGTGGGCACCAACTTCGCCGTGGGCTTCGCCGCACTCGCCGTCTTCCTCAAGACGAAGAACCCCGAGCTCAAGGAGACCGCTGCCGCCTCCACTATCTCGGCGCTTTTCGCCGGCATCACCGAGCCCGCTATTTACGGCGTCGTCCTCAAGTACAAGCGCCCCTTCGTGATCATGGCGCTCTCCTGCGGCGTCTGCGGCGCGATTGCGGCCACCGGCGGCCTGACCCAGGCTGCTCTTATGACGACCTGCCTGCTCACTATTCCCGCCATCGGCGGCATGGTCGGCTGGCTCGACGTCATCGCCCTGGCGATAGCCTCGGTGATCACCTTCGTCTGCACGCTGATTTTCGGCTTCAGCGACGAGATGCTCCTCGCTGAGGACAAGTAGGCTTTAAGCTGCAGTTTATTTGCGCGGCGGCTCCGCGGCGCGCCTAGGGAGACGGGCCGCGGGGCATGCAGGATTTGAGTTGTGCGGGGCGCCCGCGTGCACGAGGCGGCGCGGGTGCCCTGTTTTTGAGGGTTTTGCGTCCCTCGTTTTGGGCACATGACGCAGAACCCTAAAAAACAGGGGAAATCCCTCCTCGAATCAGGGGTTTTGCGTTCCGGGTCCAAAACCAAGGGCGCAAAACCCTCAAAAACAGGGGATATACCGCGGCGAATCGGCGCCAAAGGCGCAACGAGAGGAGCTTTCGCATGAACCACGAGGACCTTCTCGCCCTTTTGGGCAAGATGACCCTGAAGGAAAAGGTCGGGCAGCTGGTGCAGCTCGACGGCGGGTGCTTCGGTGCGGGCGACATGTCCACCGGTCCCCGCGAGAAGCTGGGTGTGACGCAGGAGGACGTCGACGTGTGTGGCAGCGTCCTGAATGTGCTCGGCGCCGAGGAGGTCCGCCGCATCCAGGACACTTACCTGGAGCGCAGCCGCCTCAAGATCCCCTTGGTCTTCATGGCCGACGTCATCTACGGCTACCAGACCTGCTACCCGATCCCTCTCGGCCTCGGCGCTACCTGGGACCCGGACCTTATCCGCGACGACTATCGGTTGATCGCCGGGGAGGCCGTGGCGGACGGCTGCATGGTCACCTTCAGCCCGCCCGTCGACGTGGTGCGCGACGCCCGCTGGGGCCGTTGCCTCGAGATGCCTGGCGAGGACCCGTATCTCTCGAGCCGTTTCGCGACGGCGATGGTCGAGGGCTTCCACGGCGACGGCGCGCCTGAGCGCTCCATCGCTTGCTGCGTCAAGCACTTCGCGGGCTACGGCGCGCCTGAGGCCGGCCGCGAGTACAACACGGTGGACATGAGCGAGTGGCGCTTCCGCAACGAGTACCTGCCGCCTTACAAGGCGGCGGTGGACGCCGGATGCGAGCTCGTTATGACGAGCTTCAATACCGTGGAGGGAATCCCCGCAACCGCCAATAAATGGCTGATGGACGACGTACTCCGCGGCGAGTGGGGCTTCGACGGGCCCGTCATCACCGATTATGCCGCCGTCGCGGAGCTCATCGGCCACGGCGTCGCGGCAAACGCGCGCGAGGCGACCCGGCTTGCTATGAACGCGACCGTGGACATCGACATGAAGACACCCTGCTACGCCCACGAGCTCGAGGGCCTCGTCGCCGACGGCGAGGTCTCTATGGAGCAGGTCGACGCCGCGTGCCTGCGCGTGCTGGAGCTCAAGAACAAACTCGGGCTCTTCGAGAATCCCTACCGCACGTGCTCGCCCGAGCGCCGCGTGGAGGTCACCTGTTCGCCCGAGCGCCTGGCGAGCGCGCGCAAGACCTGCGGCGAGGCGCTTGTGCTGCTCAAGAACGAGGGCGACGTACTGCCGCTCGACGCCGGCGAGGACGGTCCCCGCGTGGCGCTCATCGGCCCTTACGCGAACAGCCGTGACATCATCGGCATGTGGGCGATACACGCCGATAAGTCGCGCTCCGTCACGCTGGCGGATGCCTTCGAGGAGGTCCTGGGGCCTGAGCGCTTTGGCTGGGCGAAGGGCTGCGAGACGCTCGACGACTATTCTGAGCTGGGCGATTTCGGCAAATACGTCGGGATCACCTCAGGCGTCGACGATGGCCCGAGCGCGGACGAGCTCGAGACCGAGGCGCTCGCGCTGGCTGCCGCGGCCGACGTCGTGGTCATGGCGCTCGGTGAGCACATGCTGCAGAGCGGCGAGGGCGGCGCGCGCACCGACATCACCCTGCCCGCTCCCCAGAAGCGCCTGCTCGCGCGCGTCCGCGAGCTCGGTAAGCCTGTGGTGCTCGTGCTGTTCAACGGCCGTCCGCTGGCCCTGACTGATGTGCTGGACGACTGCGACGCCGTGCTTGAGGCCTGGTTCCCGGGCACCGCGGGCGGCCGCGCCGTGGCCGACGTTCTCTTCGGCGACGTTAACCCCTCCGGCCGCCTCACCGTGAGCTTTCCTCACAACGTGGGGCAAGAGCCGCTCTACTACGCGCAGTTCTCCACAGGTCGCCCCGCCAAGGGCTCGGCGCATAGCGGGCGCTTCGTCTCTCGCTACATGGACGCGCCGAACGAGGCGCTGTTCCCCTTCGGCTATGGCCTTTCTTACCACACGGCCCGCTACGAGAACCTGTGTGTGGGCACGGGCTCGCTGCGAGCCGGCGAGAAGCTCCGCGTAAGTGTCGACGTGACAAATGAATCGCAGGTCGCGGGTATCGAGGTGGTGCAGCTCTATATCCATGACGTGGCGGCGAGCCGCGTACGGCCGATGCTCGAGCTGCGGGACTTCGCCCGCGTCGAGCTGGCTGCGAGCGAGACCCGCACCGTCGAGTTCGAGATTGGCGAGGATCAGCTTCGCTTCTGGACGCCTGAGCACGCCTGGGCGAGCGAGCCCGGGTCCTTCGAGGTCTTCGTGGGGCCGAACAGCCGCGACCTCCTCGCTGGGTCGTTCGAGCTTATTTAGGGTCGCTAAGCATCAAACCGTAAATCGTAAAATCCAAGGAGCGCTAGATGAGGCATATTGCCGTGAACCCTTACCTTCCCGGCTGGGAGTACATCCCCGACGGCGAGCCGCACGTTTTCGGCGACCGCGTCTACGTGTACGGCAGCCACGACGCGCCCGAGGGCACAGCTTATTGTCCCGGCGACTACGTGTGCTGGTCGGCTCCGGTGGACGACCTCGGTGCCTGGACCTTCGAGGGCGTCGTGTGGCGCAAATGCGACGATCCCGAGAACGCCGACCTTGCGGGCTACGGCGCGTCCGACGTCTGTGAGGGCGCCGACGGCAGGTTCTACCTGTTCTATTTCCGCATGCTCACGCCGGAGGGCCCCATTATGAGCGTTGCCGCCTGCGACGAGCCGGCCGGCCGCTACCGCTACGTCGGGCCCATCTGCCTGCCGAGCGGCGAGAAGTTCACCGGCGACTCCGGGTTCGGCATGCCGTTCGACCCTGCGGCGCTGCCGTGCGACGACGGCGGCTGCTGGCTTTATTACGGCTTCGGCGCCAAGAAGGCCGGCGGCCGCCTGCCCGTCTCGGCCACCGAGGGCAGCTTCGTCGTGCGCCTGGGCGACGACATGCACACCATGGCCGAGGAGCCCAGGCGCCTCGCGCCCGGTTATCTGCAGGCCGACGGCACCGGTTTCGAGGGACATTCGTTCTTCGAGGCTTCGAGCATCCGTGAGCTCGACGGGCGCTACTATTTCGTATACTCCAGCGAGGTCGGCCACGAGCTCTGCTGGGCGACGATGCCCGAGCCCTGGGGCCCCGTGTCCTACGGCGGCGTGCTCGTGTCCAACGGCGACGTGGGCCTGCCCGGCCACGAGGACGAGGCGGATGCCGTCATGGACCTCGGCAACAACCACGGCGGCATGGCGCGCATCGCTGGCATCGATTACATCTTTTATCACCGGCACACGCACGGGGCGCAACATGCGCGCCAGGGCTGCGCCGAGCGGATCCACATCGACGAGAATGGTTCCATTGAGCAGGTCGAAATTACGAGTTGTGGCCTGAACTGCGGCGCATTACCTTGCGGCCGCGTGTATGCGGCGAGCACCTGCTGCCATCTCGTGGGGCCCGTGGGCGCGGTCCACTACCGCGGCGACCTTCAGATCTCGGCGCAGCATCCCGTTGTGACGCAGGAAGTCGACGCCGGGTGCGTCACCTCGGCGAGGACCTACGTGGCCAACCTCTGCGACGGCGCGAGCGTGGGCTGGAAGTACTTTGCGTTCACGGGCAACGAGGACCAGGTCACGCTGGAGGTCCGCGGCGCGCTGGCGGGCGGGCTCTCGCTTCGCCTCGACTCGCCCGACGGGACCGAGGTCGTCGGCATCGAGGTGGGGGAGGGCGACGCGTGGCGCGAGGTCTGCGCTGCTATGCCCGCGGTGCAGGGTGACCACGCCGTATATCTGGTCGCTCGCGGCGACGGCTCGGCCGACCTCTCCACCATTCTCTTCTCTTAAGACACGTCAAAAGGGGGCATTGCCATGGTTTCGGAATTCAAGAGAAACGCTTCCGGCGAGCTTCGGCTCATGGTGGGCGGAGAGCCCTTCACGATGCTCGCGGGCGAGTGCCACAACTCGTCATCCTCGAGCCCGAGGGTCTTCGCCGAGGCGTGCGGCCGTGCGGTCTCGCTCGGCATGAACTCCGTTTTGGTGCCGGTGACCTGGGAGTTATTGGAGCCGGAGGAGGGCGTCTTCGACTTCTCGCAGGTCGACATGGTCCTCGATGTCGCGCGTGAGCGCGGCCTGCGCCTAGGCCTTCTGTGGTTCGGCGCCTGGAAGAACGCGCAGTGCTACTACGCGCCCGCATGGGTCAAGCGCGACCTCGGGCGATTCCCGCGCGCTCAGATGGTCGCGGGCAAGAACAAGGTCCGCATGCCCGACTTCCACAACTTCCCGTACGCCGCGCTCTCGCTCTTTGGCGACGAGACCCGAGCGGCCGATGCACGGGCCTTCGCCTCGCTGATGGCGCACCTGCGCGAGGTTGACGGCGAGCAGGGCACCGTGGTGTCGATGCAGGTGGAGAACGAGGTCGGCGAGATGGCCGCGGGCCGTGAGCACTCGGCGGCGGCCGATGCCGCGTTCGCCTCTGAGGTGCCGGCCGATTTCCTCGAGGAGCTTCGCGGCACGCGCGGGCTTCTTGCCGACGACATCCTGGCCGCTCTGGACGCGGGCTGTGGCTCCGGAACATGGGAGGAGGTCTTCGGCGAGGTTGCCGAGGAGGTCTTTACTACGTATTACATGGCCTCCTACGTGCAGTTTATTGCCGAGGCGGGGCTTGCCGAGCACAAGCTTCCGCTTTCCGCAAACTGCTGGCTCGACAAGGGCCACAAGCCCGGGCGCTTCCCGACCGGAGGGCCGAACGCGCGCGTCTTCGGCGTGTGGCGGGCGGTCGCGCCCTCCATCGAGGTCCTCGCGCCCGACATCTACGTGCCGTACTTCTGCGACGTGGCGGATTCCTACCGAGCGGGCGGAAACCCGCTGCTCGTTCCCGAGACGGCCACGCACGCCTACGCCGCCCCGCGCGCGATCTGGTCGGTCGGGCATCACCATGCCGTCTGCTTCGCGCCCTTCGGCTACGAAGAGATGGGCGAGCCGTTCGACAGTTCCGCCGGTATCCTCTTTGGCGCCGACACGAGCGACCCCGCGCTGAGGACGCCGCAGGATCCCGACGAGTACGCGGCCGTAATGCGCGGGCTCGCTGCGCTGGTCGAGGTCGCGGGAGCCGATGGCCGCATGGACGCCGCGACGGCCGAGCGGCCCGACGATAACATGATCGACCTCGGCGACTTCAAGGTGGCGGTGAGCTTTGCCGAGGGCGACCTGCCCGGCGCGTGCGCGGTCGCCAAGGGCGCCGACGGGGCGGTATATGTGCTCGCGCTCCGCTGCACCATCGATTTCGTCTCGGGCGACGAGGCGCGGCCCAACGTGGACATCTTGGCGCTTGAGGACGGCGAGATGGTGGACGGAGCCTGGGTCCGTGACCAGCGGCTCAACGGCGACGAGGTCGCTATGCTCTTGTTCGACGCGCCGACGCTGCTGAGGGCGGAGCTCCTCGCGTACGAGTAGGGGTGCGGCGCGCGGGGCGTGGGGCGCAGGGTCGCCGCCGCCAAGAAACGCCGCCGAGTTGGTCCCGTTGGCGCGCTGCCGCCAAGAAACACCGACGGCTTGGTCCCGGTCCGGCCCGTGCGCCAAGAAAAGCCGCCGAGTTGGTCTCCGGACGGCCCTGTTGCCAAAATATCGCCGCCACTTGGTCCCCAGTCGACCAAGTGGCGGCGTTTTCTTTGCAGACCGGGGCTTTTGCGACCAACTCGGCGCGTTTTCTTTGCAGACGGCAGCCGCGCAGACCAACTCGGCGCGTTTTCTTTGCGGCTACCGGCCTTCAGCCTGCTTGAGCTCCCATTCGGCGCGCTCGACTTCCTCAAGGGCCGACTGGACGGTGCGCCCCTTTTGCGAAGCGCCCCATCTCGTACCGTCGATGGCGTTGAGCTCGGCGAGAAGCGCGCGCCTCCTCGCCAGCTCCACTGCTGCCCGCGCGTGCGTGGGCCGAGGCGTCCGCAACCCGAGCTCGGCCCTTATCTGGTGATCGAACAGCTCGTCCATGTAGCGCATGCTCTGGTATTGCTGGCGCCAGAGCACGTACGGGCGCATGCCCAGCGCGAGCAGCTCGTTCATTCTCTCGTCGTCGATGCGATGCCGCTCTGGGCCCTCGTGGACCCCGCCGTGGTAATCGACGCAAACCCCCAAAGCTCCCTCGGCAGGACGCCTGAGCAGCAGGTCCGGCTTGCGGATGCGCTTTGCCGCAAGGCCGGTGTCCAGCTCTTCGTTGAGGGATTCAACGGCGATTCCATAGCCCCCGAGTCGCCGCGGCCAAAACACCCGGATCGCCAGCTTGCTTTCCATGGGAGACCCGGAGTTGTCGAATGCGAGGCTGCATGCCTTTCGAAGGGTCGCTGACCCCCGGTATCCCTTTGTTCGGTCAAGGAGGCCAGGAATCGCCGCCTTGCTCGTAAGGGGCGCCTCGCGCTGCAGCATGCCGGTGGGTGAGTGGGGTGAGATCGCGTACACCCCGCAAACCTCACAGACGAGAAGGACAAGCTCCAGGAAGGTCGCCGTTCGTGCCATCTGGAGAAGCATCAGTTCCGGGCATACTATGCTCGCGCCTTCGTCGATGGCGAGGATGGAGCCTGCTGGTAACTCGCCGCTCGCTGCTCGGATTCGCGCATCCGGTCGGCGCGAGCTCGAGGTAATCTCTGCCGCGAGTAGGTCGACCGGCCGCGAAAGCGCGTCTCCAAGAGCAGATGAATCGAGCCACGAGGCGACCGCTGACGGTGGCGGCGCCCCGTCAGGTAGCGCGCGCCCGTCGCTGGCACCTGCCAAAGGTCTTGGCGCGACCCCTGTGCGATACACTTCAAGTGCGGTTATATGAGAGAAGACGATGTCCATGGCGCGATGGTATCGAACGCGTCTAACAGAATTCTTACGGTCCGGGGATGTCGCGAGCCTGGATTTTCAACAATACGCTGCTTAAGGACTCATTCAGCTTTCAGTAAGCTAAATCGCGCCGATAATTCCGGAGTAAAGGAATTCATGAACGGTTGATATGTGGCTGCGAGCGGCATTCGCGCAGGTCTTCCACGGCCCGCAAACGTTTCTTGCGCACGCGACCTCACGAACTCGTCGGATTTCTTTGTTGAAAACCGATAAAACCCATTGCACAAGGTTGCCCGGCCGTTCTAGCTCGTGTTTGTTGCTTTTGCTCTCTGGGAAACGGCGGCGAAATGCGCGCGGGATACGGTTGTTGTGTAACGCTATAAGGAGCGGCGCCCGCGATCTCGGGCCGGATTCGCAAAGAAACGCGGCCGAGTTGGTCTGCTCGGGCCGGATTCGCAAAGAAACGCGTCCGAGTTGGTCCGGTTTCGACCAACTCGATCTGTTTTCTTGGCGGCGATGGCGAAAACCGACCAACTCGCGCGGTTTTCTTGGCATCAAGGCTGCCGAACGACCAAGTCGGCCCGATTTCTTTGCAACAGGGGCACGGATCGACCAACTCGCGTCGTTTTCTTTGTGACGACTCCGCCGCACCAATCGGACGCTGCCCGGCCCAGTTCCGCCCACAGCTCAACACCTTGCCCGCGATTCGCGCACCTCGGCCTACCTGCGGCTCGGTTACAATCATCTAGTTGCAACCAAGGCCGAACGCGCGATGCGCGAGGAGGAAAGAGCCGCATGATATACGCGAGCGTCGTTCTCGACATCCCCACCCGTGCCATCGACGGCGCCTTCGACTATGCGCTGCCGCCCGAGCTCGCCGACACCGTCCGCGTGGGCTCCACCGTCCTCGTGCCGCTGGGGAACCGGCAGGTCGTGGGCTACGTTGTCGCTCTCAGCGAAGAACCGCCCGCCGGTATCGACCCCGCGAAGACCAAGCCCGTCTCCCAAGACCTCGCTGCGCCCGCCTTCGACGAGGGCGCCGCTGCCGTCGCGCGCTGGATGGCCCGCGAGTATGCGTGCCCGCTCGCCGATGCCGTTCGACCTTTTCTCGCCCCCGGCCAGAAGGTCAAGGTCGTGCGCGACGCCCCCGGCGAGCCGTGGCGCCTCGTCCAGGACTCCACCGGCGCCGTCGACGAGCGCTGGGCCGGCCTCACGCCGGCGGCCGCCGACTTCGCGCCGAAGAAGAACGCCCCGCGCCAGCGCGCCGTCATCGAGGCCCTCGCGCAGGGCCCGCAGCGCGTGGCCGAGCTCGCCGCCACCATACCCGGCGCGGTCTCGGCCGTCACCGCGCTCGCCAAGCGCGGGGTCGTTGCCGTCGAGACCCGCCGGCATGTGCGCGGAGGCGCCGAGGCCACATCCCTCTCCTCGGCCCAGGCTCCTCGACCGAAGCAATTAACCGCAGGTCAGAAGGCTGCTCTTGCCGTCATCGACGCTGCGCTCGAGGCGGGCGCGGGAGACGTCGTGCTCGTCGACGGCGTCACCGGCTCCGGCAAGACCGAGGTCTACCTCGACGCCATCGAGCATGCCCTCGCGGCCGGTCGCGGCGCCCTCGTCCTCGTGCCCGAGATCAGCCTCACCGCCCAGACCGTCGGCCGGTTCCGCAGCCGCTTCGGCGACGACGTGGCCGTCCTCCACTCGCGCCTCTCCGCAGGCGAGCGCTTCGACCAGTGGGACCTCGTCCGCCAAGGCGAGGCGCGCGTCGTCGTCGGCGCCCGCTCCGCCCTCTTCGCGCCGCTCGCGGACCCCGGCCTCATCATCATCGACGAGGAGCATGAGGGCAGCTACAAGCAGGACAAGAGCCCCCGCTACCACGCCCGCGAGGTCGCGGCGCGCATGGCCCGCGAGCGCGGCTGCGCCCTGGTCCTGGGATCGGCCACGCCGTCGCTCGAGTCCCTCGGCCGCTGCCGGGACGGCGAGTACCGCGGCGTCAAATGGACCCGCGTCGCCATGCCCGAGCGCCCCGGCGCCTCTCGCTTGCCCGAGGTGCGCGTCATCGACATGGCCGAGCAGTTCCGCGGCGGCGGGCGCTCAGTCTTCTCGGCCCCGCTCGCCGACGCCCTGCGCGAGACCGTCGGGCGCGGCGAGAAGGCCGTGCTCATGCTCAACCGCCGCGGCTTCGCGAACTTCCTCATGTGCCGCGAGTGCGGCTGCGTCCCCGAGTGCCCACACTGCAGCTGCGCCCTCACGTACCACGAGCGCGGCCACAGCCTTGTCTGCCACACCTGCGGCCGCTGCTGGCCTGTGCGCGCCTACCCCGATCCCAGCTGCTCGTGCCCCAACTGCGGGAGCCGCTACATGGGTGCCTACGGCGTGGGAACCCAGCGCGTCGAGGACGAGCTGCGCATGATCTTGCCCGAGGGCGTCGAGGTCATCCGCATGGATGCCGACACCACGCGGGCCAAGGGAGCCCACCAGAAGCTCCTCGAGGCCTTCGACGCGGCCGACTCCGCCGTACTCGTGGGCACGCAGATGATCGCCAAGGGGCTCGACTTCCCCGAGGTCACGCTGGTGGGCGTGATCAACGCCGACACCATGCTCAAGTTGCCCGATTTCCGCGCAGCCGAGAGGACCTACGACCTGCTCGAGCAGGTCGCGGGCCGCGCCGGCAGGGGAGAGAGGCCCGGACAGGTCATCGTGCAGACCTACTGGGCGACCCACCCGGCCATGCGCGCCGTGGAGGGCCACGACCGCGAGCTCTTCCTCGCCTCCGAGCTTGCCGAGCGAGAGGATGCCGGCTACCCGCCCTTCTCGCGCCTGGGCAATGTGGTGCTGTGGGGCCGCTCGGACAAGGACACTCGCGCGGCGTCTGCTAAGGTTGCCGAGACAATCCGCGAAAACGTTACTGGGCAGGCCGGCTGGGAGGTGCTCGGCCCCACCGATTGCGTGAAGGCGCGCGCCAAGGACTTCTTCCGACGCCACGTGATGGTCAAGGCCCCCGTCGACGCTGACCTCGGCGGCGTGCTCGGTGCTGCCGCCGCGTCCCTCGGCGCACCCAAAGGCATTAACATGTCAGTGGACATCGACGCCTACGACATGATGTGACCCGCAAAGGGGACAGTCCCTTTTGCGGGTCGACTAAAACCTGCAAAAGGGACTGTCCCCTTTGCAGGTCGATTAACGAAAGGAGACCCGGATGGGCCTTTTGGACGATATCGTTCTCTCGCCGAACGAGGCGCTCTGCACGGAGTGCGAGCCGGTCGAGACCATCGACCGCGAGCTCAAGAAGCTTGCCGACCGCATGCTCAAGATCATGTACGCCGCCGAGGGCTGCGGCCTGGCCGCGCCACAGGTCGGCGTGCTCAAGCAGCTCGTCGTCATCGACTGCGACTACGAGGGCAAGGGCAGCATGAAGAACCCCTACGTCCTCATCAACCCCAAGATCATCACCGCCGACGGCGAGCCGCGCGACTTCCAGGAGGGCTGTCTCTCGTTCCCGGGCATCAACGTGACGGTGACGCGCCCCTCGCATGTGGTCGTGCAGGCCTACGACCTCAACGGCGACCTGCTCCAGTACGAGGCCGAGGGAAACCTCATGGCCGTCTGCCTGCAGCACGAGATCGACCACCTGCACGGCAAGACCATGGTCGATCACCTCACGCCGACCAAGCGCGCCGAGGCCATGCGCGCCTACAACGAGGCCCTCGCCGCCGGCGCCATGCCCGGCGAGACCGTCGTCGAGGACTAGGGGAGGGCGAGCATGCGCGTCGTCTTTATGGGCACGCCCGAGTTCGCCGTGCCGTCGCTCCAGGCGCTCGCCGACGCGGGCCACGAGGTCGCGCTCGTCTTCACGCGGCCCGACGCGGTGCGAGGCCGCGGCAAGAAACTCGTGGCCTCACCGGTTAAACAAAAGGCTCTTGAACTGGGTATTCCCGTGTTTGAGACCACGAGGATGACCGACGAGGCCAAGGTTGCGATCGCTAAGGCCGCCCCCGACGTGATGTGCGTCGTGGCCTACGGGTGCATCCTGCCTGACGACGTGCTGGCGATGGCTCCGCTGGGCGCAGTGAACGTCCACGCGTCGCTGCTGCCCCGTTGGCGCGGCGCGGCTCCCATCCAGCGCTCGATCCTCGCGGGCGATGCCGAGACGGGAGTCTCCATCATGCGCGTCGCCCACGACCTCGATGCCGGCGCATGGTGCGCGCAGGTGAGCGTTCCGGTCGGGGGGAAGGGCTGCATGGAGTTGACGGCCGAACTCGCCGATGCGGGCGCGAAGGCGCTGGTAGACGTGTTACCGAGGCTTTCTGACGGTACGGTTGAGTGGCATGAGCAGGACCCCGCCGGCGTGACGCTCGCCGCCAAGGTCCGCAAGGAGGAGATGCGGCTCGACCCCGCCGGCACCGTCGCCGCGAACGCCCTGCGCGTCCAGGCATCGAGCGACACGGCGCCCGCGCGCCTCGTCGTCGCCGGCAAGGGTGTGCGCGCCATGACGGCCCGCGTCACAGATGAAGCGCAAATCGCAGCGGGTGTTATCGAGGTGCAGAAGAAGCATGTGTATCTCGGCTGCGCCGATGGCACCCTTGAGCTCACGGCCGTCAAGCCTGACGGCAAGAAAGAGATGCCCGCCGCCGCCTGGGCCTCCGGCCTGCGCGGCGACCTCACCTGGTCCCGCGCCGAATAACGAGCCGCGGGAGGCCGGCCTGCACAGCCCGGATGACCTGTAACTGGTGACTGGCTCAGATGGTAGGTGTTCTTCCTGCCATATGTGCCTGTCTCCAATTGCAGGTCGCTCACACCTCTCACGGAAAGCATCCCTCACAGAAAGCACCCCTAATGCCGACCACCAAACTCGCCCCCGCCCGCCGCGCGGCTCTCAAGCTCTTCTCCGAATGCCGCCGCCGAGAGGCGCGTGCCCGCGACATGCTCCGCGATTCCGACGTTCTAGCTGCTCTGGATTCCCGCGACAGAGCGCTTGCAACAAGGCTTGTGCTAGGCACTATCGCCGCGCGGGGCGAGGTCGATCGCGCAATAACGAGTCACCTGCACTCCCGCTCCGTCCTGGAGCCGCTCGTCCGCGATGCCCTGCGCATCGCCGCCTTCGAGATTCTCTACTTGGATATCCCCGACCATGTGGCGGTGAGCCAGGGCGTGGAGCTCGTGCGCTCGGTGAGCAAGCGGGCGGCGGGCCTCGGCAACGCTGTCCTGCGCCGCGTGGCCGACGAGGACTCGAAGGCGCTCGCGGCGTCGCAAGACGCGCTCGATTCCGGCATCTACACCATCGATGACCTGCAGCGCGTTGGTGCTTTGCCTGAGTGGCTTGCAGCCGCCGTTCGCACAGACCTGGATCCTGCTGCGGCAGCCGACTACGCTCGCCGCACCCTCGAGCCCCCTTGCCAGAGCGTTGCCGCCAACACGGCCAAGCATACGGTTGAGGAATGCCGGGAGCTTCTTGCCGAGGCGGGCTGTGACCCTGCCGACGGCCCGGTCGCCGGCTCCTTTGTCCTTGGCTGTCCTGCTGCCCTCAACGATTCCGACCTCGTCGCAAACTGCGACGTGCTCCCTTGCGACCTCGCCGCCCAAGAGGTTGTTGCAACCCTTGCACCAACCCAAGGCCAGAAGGTCCTCGAGGTCGGCCAAGGCCGAGGCACCAAGTCGGTCCTTCTCGCCGCTACCGGCGCACGTCTCACCTCAGTTGAGCTCGACCCCAAGAAGTCTGCGCTGGCCTCAGCACGCATGCAGACCGCCGGCGTGGCCGACCGAGTCCGCTGCGTCTGTGACGACGGCCAGACCCTCGAACACATCGATGGCACCTTTGACCTCGTCTTCGTTGATGCGCCTTGCTCCGGCACGGGTACCCTCTCGCGCCACCCCGAGATCTCCTGGTCCCTGCGTGAGGACGCCGTCAGCGACCTTGCCGCCCTCCAGCTCCGCATCCTTCGCAACGCCTCGATCCGCGTCGCCCCCGGCGGCCGCCTTGCCTATTCCACCTGCTCTGTTCTCGCTGCCGAGGACGCTGATGTGGTCAGCGCCTTCCTCGCGTCCCCCGAAGGCGCCGGCTTCACGGCTAAATCGATGGCCCTGACCTCGGCTCCCGATGCCGACCGCCACTTCCTTTCGGTCCTTGAGCGTTAGCGGTCCGCCGGCCTGAGCCTTCACTCAACAAAACCCTGCATTCTGGGTCATTTTCGTCCTCGATTCTGACTCCAATTGCAGGGTTTGTCGCCCGGCGGGGAGCGAGAGCGCCTCGCGGCCGGCCCCGACGCCGACTCGGCCGCGATTCTTTCCACCTGAGCATCTACACACCGTGCGGTTACCATAGCTTCGTCAATAAATAACTCGAAAGGCCCCCTTCATGCGCAAGCTCATAGAGCAGTTCCTTAAATTCGGCGTCGTCGGCGTCATCGCGTTCTGCATCGACTACGGCGTCCTCATGCTCCTGTCGCAGGTGTTCGGGGTAGACCCCGTGCTCTCGGCCGCAGTATCGTTCTGCGTGAGCGTCGTCTTCAACTACATCGCGTCGATGAAATACGTCTTCCAACGGCGCGATGACATGAGCCGCCAGCGCGAGTTCATTATCTTCATCGCGCTCTCGGTCGTGGGCCTCGTCATCAACGAGCTCATCATGCTCGCCGGTACCGCGGCCCTGGGCTCCGGCGCCATCGCTGTCACCCTCACCAAGCTCGTGGCCACCGCAGTGGTCATGGTTTGGAACTTCCTCTCCCGCAAGAAGTGGCTCGAGGCCAAGGACCCCGAGCAGCAATAAACCCGCAAACTGCCGCATTCGGCCCTCAAGAAAGGCCCGATCAATGAGCCAACCCGTCCTGTACATTGTGATTCCCTGCTATAACGAGCAGGAGGTCCTTCCGATTACCTGCAAACTCTTCAAGGCCAAGATCGAGCAGCTCGTCTCCGCTGGCAAGATCTCGCTCGAAAGCCGCATCCTGTTCATCAACGACGGCAGCAAGGACGGGACCTGGGGGATCATCGAGGGCCTGGCGGCCTCCGACCCCGTCTACCGGGGCATCTGCCTCTCCCGCAACCGCGGCCACCAGAACGCGCTGCTCTGCGGCCTCATGGAGGCCCGCTCGCTCGCCGACATAACCATCTCCATCGACTGCGACGGCCAGGACGACATCGACGCGATGGACGCCATGGTCGACGCCTACCTCGATGGCTGCGACGTGGTCTACGGCGTGCGCTCCTCCCGCGAGACCGATACCGGCTTCAAGCGCTTCACCGCGCAGTCCTTCTATCGCCTCATGGAGAGGATGGGCGTCGAGACCGTCTACAACCACGCCGACTACCGCCTCATGAGCTCGCGCGCCCTCGACGCGCTCTCCGAGTTCCGCGAGGTCAACCTGTTCCTGCGCGGCATGGTCCCGCTCGTCGGCTTCAAGTCGACGAGCGTCTACTACGAGCGCCACGAGCGCATCGCTGGTGAGAGCCACTACCCGCTCTCCAAGATGCTCGCCCTGGCCATCAACGGCATCACGAGCCTGTCGGTCAAGCCCATCCGCCTCATCACCGGGTTCGGCCTTGCGGTCTCGCTCGTCTCCTTCATCGGCGTCATCTGGGCGGTCGTCGTGTCCTTCACGGGCAACGCCGTGGCAGGATGGGCCTCCATGACGTCGATCCTGTGCTTCCTTCTGGGCGTGCTCCTGCTCTCGGTCGGCGTCATCGGCGAGTACATCGGCAAAATCTATCTCGAGGTCAAGGTCCGCCCGCGCTACATTGTCTCCGAGAAGACTTGGGAGCGATAGATGGGGGTTGATGCTGTTGCAGATGCCGATGAAGTCTTGGCCCAAACTTTCATTGAGGAGGCTGACGACGAAGTCATCGATCCCACAAACGACAAGATGCCTTAAGTTCGCGGATGGGGGAGAGGTCGACGACAAGATCGACGGCGCTGTGGGCGACCTCGAGTACCGCCTCACCACCCTCGAGCGCGCCATCTCCGAGGATAGCCTCGCTGCGTAAAGTTTTCGGAGACGGCGCGCTGCCCCAAGGCTCCCCGCCCGTGTTCTCCCTGGTATAGGCGTTAGGGAAAGAGGAGCTTGGTGCCGGAAACGTGCTTTCCTACGTAGGTGATGCCCAGACACAGGAGATATGCCACTACGGGGCCGACCATCCTCCAGGCAAGATCGACACCCTCAAGGAAGCAGGGGAGGTTAGTGTAGCCCCATAGAAAGGGGACGAGTTCGCCCGCCCTGTCAGACGTGATGATGGTCTCAAAGTAACGTAGGGCGACTCCAGCTATGTTGAATGCGTAGATTGCTGCCCGCTGCCAGCGGTTGAAGCTCCAATCCTTGGGCAGGCATCCGAGAACAACGTAGACGAGGTAGCCGCTTAGCACGGTTCTATTTTATCGAGCCAAAGATTTTGAAGAGGATGTTTATATGGTTTCGTTAGCTCTGACTATTCTTTTCATTACGCTCTGCGCTCTGCCTGGGTTTATTTGCGCTTACCTTATTTGTAATGATGCTGTGAGGGCTCTGGCTGTTGCCCCTGCGGTTTCATGCGGAATAGTATGCCTCTCTGGTGTTCTTGTGGATGCACTTCCCTTGGCTTCTTCCGCCATTCCCGTATTGGCCATTGCTTTTATTACTTCCATGTTGATGGGTGCTGCCGTCCACATCCTTTGCAATGGGTTTATGCTGCGCAGGGAATTGCTGCCAACAAATCCTGGCCGAATGGCCGGTCTTGGTCTGATCGTTGTTTTCTGTTTAGCATTTTTCGCCTTTATGCTTTTGGGAGTTATTGATCCGAACGATTCCTTTGTGCAATATTCAGACAACTTGCACCACCTGAGTAACATTAAATCCTTTATGACCTCCGGTGTGTTTAATGCGTTTAAAACCGCCTCCTATCCTCAGACTCTTTTGCAGAACCAGGTTCCGGAGGCTTCCGGCGTGGCCGCGTTTTATCCATCGGCCTTTACTATCTTTGCTGCCCTGGGGGCGTCTCTCTCGGACGCATCTGCTGTGTTGGCGGAGAACGCCATGCTCTATTGGTGCCTTGCCTTTTGCTATCCGCTCGGAATGTTTTCGCTTTTAGAGTCTATCTTCCCTCGAGATAATAATTACGTGCTCGTGGCGCTTGCTTTGTTGATCGTGCCTTCCTTCCCCTTGTACTTAATCATCGGCACTCCTCTATATCCCAACCTGTTGGGAATGCTTTTGATGCCTGCGGCGGCATCGCTCTTTATCTTGCTTATTGGGGAAAATGCCTGTCCGCGCGAAAGGGTCTCTTATGGTGTGTTGTTTGCCCTTTCATGCGTGTCCCTCTTCTTTTCGCACCCAAATTCCTTTTTTGCCATGGCGGTGCTCCTTCTTCCGTACTGTTGTCACAGAATTTTCGAGCTTTCTTTCAAGAAAAAAAAGAGGCCTTTCGCATGGCGTATTGGCTGCTCGGCCGCTTTTGTCGTATTTGCTGCTTGCATTTGGCTAGGATGCTATCATTCCTCATTTTTCGAGGGAGTCGTTTCGTATTATTGGCAACCCCTACTTTCTTTTGGAGAGGCAATCAAGAGCGTTCTTGATTTCAGCCTCCGAAGAGGGATTGCATGCCCGATATACAGCGCGCTCGTCGTCATCGGGATTGTTTCGGCGCTCCGCTCTCGACAGACTCGCTGGCTGGTGGTTTCGTTTTTTTTGATGGCCGCCATCTATGTTGTCAACATTTCAATGGATGGGGAATTTAAGCAGCTATTTTCTGGTTTTTGGTACAACGATCCATGGAGAACCTCCGCAGCGCTGGGTCTTTTCTCTATCCCATTGGGTTATTTGGGTCTTGTGTCAATTCGCGATGCGACAGCTGCCTTGTTTAAGCGAGTTTCATCTCCCGCCAAACAGCTGCCCCCTATAGCGCCCTGTTTCTTCATCGCTCTCCTGATCGCCCTTGTTCCTTCTTTTGGCTTTAATGGGGCTTTGAGCCAAATGTACGATACCAAGGGCATAAGCGCCATGCTTTATAACAGACAAGAGATTCAACGCCTGAATGGGAAAGGCTCTACTTCTCCTCTAACATCGGAAGAGGAGAACTTCCTCGATTCCGTAAAAGACATAGTTGGATCAGATTTGGTTCTAAATAATCCGTATGACGGCAGCGCATACGCATATGTTACCGATGACATCAACGTTTACTACAAAGAACGACCGGGCTCAAAAGAAACCTCCGATGCCAAGCTTGTCAAAAAAATTGATGAATACGATACGAACGCGGATGTAGAAGCCGCAGTGCAGAATACTGGCGCGAAGTACGTTTTGCTTTTGAGTACAGACAACTATACAGAAAATTATGCTCTTGATACCAGTAAGTATCTTTGGTGCTGGGCGTTTGACTACCCCTATACGGACTGGTCTGATTTCAATATCGACTCTGATGATTCAAGCTTTGTGTTGGTCGCGTCCTCTGACAACTGCAGGCTGTACGAGATCGAGGACGCTGCCTAGCTCCCGGGCGTTGTTGGCGTCAGGAGATTTTAGCCACTTATAGTCAGGCTATTTCAGCCAATTCCCGGCCAATCAAAAATAGCCGCTACGCGGTTCGTCCTACACCGGATTCTGCCATTACGCCAGTGTAAGGAGGACCATGAATGAGTTAACTCAACGCAGCGGCCTGCAGGAGATTATAGACGCCGCCCTCGAGGAAATGGCGAGGGAGCACGGCGGGGACCTCGCGCCCGACTCCGTCAACCTTGCCGACTAAAGTGGCCCGCTCGTTTGGACACGAAATCTCGGCTCGGGAGTGAGCCCGCGTCCGTTAACGCGGCCGCCTAGGCGGCCATCAGCCCCGGATAGTACCGCTCGGCCG
>NZ_CAVKWG010000003.1:0-9085 GCF_963660155.1 Paratractidigestivibacter sp.
AGCCCACCAAGTAATAACCCCCTACCATTTGGGGACAGTCCCCAAACCGCTGCGGTTTTGGGACAGACATCACGTACAAAGGGACAGTCCCTTTGTCCACCCGGGGCGGGGCGGCCGACGCGGCCGGCCCGCCTTTCGCCGTAGAATGGGGGCAAAACGCCGAGTCAAGAAAGGCTGCTCATGCTCAAAATTGCCTGTGACGTGCACACGCACACGCTCTTTTCTCGTCACGCCTACTCGACGGTGGAGGAGGACGTCCGGTCCGCGGCCGACGCGGGCCTTGAGCTGCTCGGCATTACCGATCACTTCTCGTGCATGCTCTTCGAGGAGCAGACCCTCAAGAACTTCCAGTACTACATCAACATGGGCGTTTGGCCGCGCGAGTGGCACGGCGTGCGCCTGCTGCACGGCTGCGAGGCCGACATCGTGGACGTCGAGGGGCACCTCTTCGGTCACGACATCCCCGTTACCCACAACATCACCGAGGAGCGCCGCCGCGAGGCCACGCTTAAATCGAAGGTCTTCGGTGCCTGCGATTACGTCATTGCGAGCATCCACCGCAAGGACTTCTGCGACGCGGCCACGCGCGCGCAGAACACGCAGATGTACATCAACGTCCTTGAGGACCCGAAGGTGCTCATCCTCGGTCACGTCGGTCGCTCGGGCGTGGACTTCGAGCTCGACCCGGTGCTTGAGGCGGCTCGCAACATGGGCAAACTCATCGAGATCAACGAGTCGAGCATCGCCGAGCCCCTCAAGGCGAAAAAGTCGCTCGCTCGCTGCGAGAAGGTCGCGCGCCGCTGCGCCGAGCTCGGCTGCTTCGTGAGCTTCGGCTCCGACGCCCACATCGCGCCGGCCATCGGCCGCGCCGACCACACCCGCGAGCTGCTCGAGCGCATCGATTTCCCCGAGGAGCTCGTGGCCTGCGCCTCGGCCGAGCGATTTCTTGCCGCCGCCCGCGCCGCCCTGCCCGATTTCGAGCTGTAGGGAGAAGGCGTTCGGGTGGCCGCGAGGCCATCCGCGCCGCTTTTACGGCCGTTCTGAAGCGGAAGTCGAGGTTATGCACGATTTAATTCAAAGTGAGCGAGTAGCCAGGCGATTGCGATTCGCGTTTCCGCAGGTAGATGGGTTGAGAAAATATGCGCTACTCGGCCGGTCCGAGTTATATCGTGCATAACCTCGACTTATGCCACGCAACAATGTCCGAAGACGCCAAGAGGTTAGGAGAATTAGCGTGTCAGAAGAGATTCTTACCAATGTGAGCGCTGAGAACGACGCGCTCATGGACGCCGACGTCACCGACGCTGCTGACGCCACCGACGCCACCGACGCCGACGCCCCGGCGCTCGTCCTCGAGGGCGGCGGCTTCCGCGGCATCTTTACCGCCGGCGTCCTCGACGTCCTCGCCGAGCGCGGCCTCACGCGTTTCTCCAGCGTGTGGGGCGTGTCGGCCGGCGCCATGAACGCCGTCAGCTTCAAGAGCGGCCAGATTGGCCGCACCATGCGCGTCATGCTCACCTTCCGCGACGACGACCGCTTCATGGGCTTCAAGAGCCTCGCAAAGACGGGTGACATCGCCGGCGGCGAGTTCGTCTACGAGACCGTGCAGAACGAGCTCGACCCCTGCGACAACGACGCCTTCGAGGAGAACCCGATGCGCATGTACGCCGTCGCGTCCAACGTGACCTTCGGTACCCCCGATTACCTGCCCGTTGTTCATCTTCCCGAGGACGCGGTCAAGGTTCGTGCGTCCGCCTCGCTGCCGGGCGTCTCGCGCATGGTGGAGATAAACGGCCAGCGCTATCTCGACGGCGGCACCACCGACTCCATCCCCTTCGCCGTGGCGATGGGCCTGCCGGGTGCCCGCAAGGTCGAGGGCCACACGCCGGCCGAGCGCGCGCTCGTCGTCGTCACGCAGGACCGCGGATACGAGAAGGGCGCCGGCACCGAGGCCATAGTCCTGCGCTCGCGCCGCTACGAGAGCTACCCGTACTACACCGAGGCCCTGCGCACGCGCGGCCCGCGTTACAACGCGCAGCGAGAGCAACTCTGGGAGCTCGAGCGCGAGGGCCGCTGCCTGGTTATCGCTCCCGAGAAGCCCGTCGAGGTGGGCGTTATGGAGACGGCGGGTGCGCCGCTTCTGGACCTCTACCTGCAGGGACGCCGCCAGGCCGAGGCCCGTCTCGCCGAGATCGACGCCTTCCTCGTCTAACCGCTAAGGTCTGTCCCCAAACCGCTGCGGAAAGGGGACTGTCCCCAAACCGCTGCGGAAAGGGGACTGTCCCCAAATGGCAGGTCGCCCGGTGCGGGCGGAGCGATGTGTCGAGCTTGTGAGGGCCGCGGGCGGGCAAAATTTCCCCGCTCGCGGCGCCTGCGCTGGCGTACAATTTACAAGCTTTGTCTAGAAGAGCCCCGTAATCTCTTAACAGAACAAGCATGTCGGCGGTTTGTCCAGAAGCCGTCCGAACCGTAGGTACGTAGGAGGAGTCAAGTGAAGAAGTCGACTCAGTTCGCCAAGGCCGGTGAGGTCGAGCGCAAGTGGCTGCTTATCGACGCTGAGGGCGCTACCCTCGGTCGTCTTGCGACCACCGCTGCTATGGCGCTGCGCGGTAAGAACAAACCGCAGTACACCCCGAACGCCGACACCGGCGATTTCGTGGTCGTCATCAACGCCGATAAGGTCATCCTGACCGGCAACAAGATGGACCAGAAGCGCTACTGGCGCTACTCTGGCTACCTTGGCGGCATGAAGTTCGAGAGCTTCAAAGAGGCCATGGAGAAGCACCCCGAGCGCGTCATCGAGCACGCTGTCAAGGGCATGCTCCCCAAGAACACGCTCGGCCGCAAGCAGGGCATGAAGCTCAAGGTCTACGCCGGCCCCGAGCACCCGCACGCCGCCCAGAACCCCGTGAAGATCGATTGGAGGGCCTAACGATGGCTGAGAACTCCGTTGTTTACTGGGGCACTGGTCGCCGCAAGGAGGCCGTCGCCCGTGTCCGTCTCGTTCCCGGCACCGGCAAGTTCATCGTCAACGGCCGCGACGCCCTCAATTACTTTGGTCGTCAGCAGCTCGTCGACAACGCCCTCGAGCCGCTGAAGCTCACCGAGACCGCTGATCGTTTCGACGTCCTCGCCAACTGCGACGGCGGCGGCATCAACGGCCAGTCCGGCGCCTGCCGCCTGGGCATTTCCCGCGCCCTTCTGGACGCCGGCGATTACCGCGCCGACCTCAAGAAGGCCGGCTTCCTCACGCGCGACGCGCGTGCGGTCGAGCGCAAGAAGTACGGCCTGAAGAAGGCCCGCAAGCGCCCGCAGTTCTCCAAGCGCTAAGCTTCGAGCACACCTTGCACTTTTGGGATCCGTCGACTCGCTCGGCGGGTCCTTTTCTTATGGCGTGGCGGCGGGTATGCGCCCGCGCGGCCGCGCCGGCCTCGCGCTGGTAGTAGAATTTTGAGCCACTGAGCACATCGCCTATTGCACACACCTGTTGTCTACCGAGAAGGGACGACGAATGAAGTACTTCGGCACCGACGGCTTCCGCGGCCGCGCCAACGAGGGCCTGGACGTCGAGCACGCCTACAAGATCGGCCGCTTCGTCGGCTGGTACTATGGCAAGCGCCAGGGCAAGAAGGCCCGCGTCATCATCGGCAAGGACACCCGCCGCTCCAGCTACATGTTCGAGTCTGCGCTGATCAGCGGCCTCGTCGCTTCCGGCGCCGACGCCTACATGCTGCACGTCATCCCCACGCCGGGCGTTTCTTACGAGGTCGTGGACGGCGCCTTCGACTGCGGCGTTATGATCACCGCCTCTCACAACCCCTACACCGACAACGGCATCAAGCTGGTCAACCGCGAGGGCTACAAGATGGACGAGGACGTCCTGGAGCTCATCGAGGACTACATCGACGGCAAGACCGACGTGCCTCTGGCCACCGGCGACGCCATCGGCTGCACCGTTGACTACATGCAGGGCCGCAACCGCTACATCGCGAGCCTCATCTCGAGCTGCGGCTTCTCGCTGCAGGGCCTGAAGATCGGCTTGGACTGCGCAAACGGCTCCGCGTCCTCCGTGGCGCGCCCGGTCTTCGACGCCATGGGCGCCGAGACCCACGTGATCAACAACTCGCCCAACGGCTTCAACATCAACGTGGACTGCGGAAGCACCCACATCGAGCAGCTCCAGCGCTTCGTCGTCCAGAACGGCCTCGACGTGGGCTTTGCCTACGACGGCGACGCCGACCGCTGCCTTGCCGTGGACGAGCGCGGCCACCTGGTGGACGGCGACCTGATCCTTTACGTCTGCGGCTGCTACCTCAACAAGCACGGTCGCCTGGCCAAGTCCACCGTGGTCCCCACCGTTATGAGCAACTTCGGCCTGTTCCGCGCTTTCGACGCCGCCGGCATCTCTTACGAGAAGACCGACGTGGGCGACAAGAACGTCTACGCCTGCATGCGCGAGAATGGCTACACCTTGGGCGGCGAACAGTCCGGCCACGTGATCTTCTCGGACCTCGAGAAGACCGGCGATGGCATCATGACCTCGCTGCGCATCATGGAGGTCCTGCGCGGCGAGCGCGAGAAGCTCTCCGAGCTCACGCGTCCGGTCAAGCTCTACCCGCAGCAGCTCGACAACATCCGCGTGACCGACAAGGGCGCCGCGATGAACGCGCCCGAGGTCACGAGCGCCGTGGCCAAGGCCGAGCAGTTCCTTGAGGGCAACGGTCGCGTGCTCGTGCGCGCCTCCGGCACCGAGCCGCTCGTGCGCGTGCTGGCCGAGGCTCCCGACGAGAAGCTCTGCGCCGAGGCCAACCAGATTGTGATTGCTGCGCTGAAGCCGTATATGGCCTAACTGCTGGACGCTCGCACTGGTAGAATTCATAGCGGTTTGACTGACGCGCGTCGGCGGGGCCGGCGCGCGTTGATTTTCAGACAAATTGCAGGTCGCGGGGGTAGGCCGCGGGCTAGACCACGGGAGTAGATCGTGGGTAGGCCGCGGGGCCGCCCCTGCGCAAGGGCACAAAAGGAGGCGAGGCCTGTGACAGCTGCCGGCATCGGGGTCGATATGCTCGAGATCTCGCGCATGGAGCGCGTCATGAGGCGCCGCCCTAACTTCCTGCGCCGCGTTTTTACCGAGGAGGAGCGCGCCTACTGCGAGCGCTCCGCCCGCCCCGCCGAGCACTACGCCGCCCGCTGGGCCGCGCGCGAGGCCGTCGTCAAGGCTCTGGGCTGCGGATTTGGCGGTGGCGTGGGCATCCGCGACGTCAGCGTGACCCGCGATGATCGCGGCTCCGTCCGCGCCCGTCTTACCGGCGGCGCCGCCAAGGTCGCTCTGGAGAAAGGCGTCGTCGAGGTGGCGCTCTCCATCAGCTACACGCGCGACGTTGCCGTGGCCAACGCCGTGGCCGTCACGGAGGCCGTCAAGCCCAAGCCCGACGCCAGGGCCGACGCGGCCCGCGCGCTGGCGGCGTCTTTTCGCGAGGCAAAGAGCGTGCTCGACGAGCTCGAGCGGGTCGAGGACGCGCAAATGGCGCTTCCCATCGACACCCTCGCGCCCGACATGACGGCCGTGGCCTCCACGGCGCTCCCCACAAACCGCCCTTCCACTGAGGAGTAACCCATGCAGCCAGTGCTCAACATCGATGACATCAAGCGCGTTGAGGTCGGCCTTACCCGCGTCGGCGTGAGCGTCTCGGAGCTCATGCGCCGCGCCGGGCGCGCCGTTGCCCACGAGGTCCTGGAGCTCGGGGCAAAGAACGTCGTGGTCTTCTGTGGCATGGGCAATAACGGCGGCGACGGCTGGGTCTGCGCCGAGGCGCTCCACTCCCACGGCGTCTCCGTGCGCATCGTCGCGCCCGTCGAGCCCAAGCGCATCCCCGGCGATCTTGCGCGCCGGGTGGCGCAGAGCGCCGTCCGTTCCGGCACGCCCATGTTCATCGGCCCTTCTCGCGAAAAGGTCAGGGAGCTGCTCGCCGATGCCGACACCGTGGTCGACTGTATGCTGGGCACCGGCTTCCGCGGCGGCGTTCGCAAGCCGTTCGACATCTGGGTCGACTGCATCAACGCCTCGAATGCGCGCGTCGTCGCCGTCGACGTGCCGAGCGGCCTTTCCGCGCAGACCGGCCTCATCGACGGCGACTGCGTCATCGCCGACATGACCGTCACCATGATCGCACTCAAGCCCGGGCTTCTTGCCGACGCGGGCCGCGACGCGTGCGGCGTCATCGTCGTGGCCCCGCTGGCCGAGCAGACCGAGCGCCTCGTCGTCGAGGCCGACCCGGTGGCATGGCGCACGGACCTGGCCGACTACCGGCGTGTTTCCATTGAGCCGAGCGCCGCTCAGGATAAGTTCACCCGCGGCTCGGTGCTCGTGGTGGGCGGCTCCTCGCGCTTCCCGGGCGCCCCGATCATGGCCGCCCGCGCCGCCGCGCGCGCCGGCGCCGGCTACGTGACGCTGGCCGTTCCCGCGAGCATCGTTCCTATCGTGCAGAGCCATGTGCTCGAGATCCCGGTTATCGGCCTGCCCTGCGACGTCGATGGCGTGCTGACCGGCGAGGCCGCCGTTAAGGTCTCTATGCTCGCAGAGAGCAACACGGCGACCCTCATCGGTCCCGGCATGCGCGTCGCATCCGGCCCCGTCGCTTGCGTAAGCGAGCTGCTGTGCGGCAGTAAACCGCTGGTCATCGATGCGGACGGCCTCAACTGCCTCTCGCACCTCACCGAGGGCAACATCACAGATTACCCCGAGATCACGCGCCGAGGAGCGCCGCTCATCCTCACGCCGCACCGCCGCGAGCTCGGCCGTCTCGTCGGCCGCGCCGACAACCCGCCCGCGAGCCTCGAGGAGCAGCTCGAGTGCGCCCGCCAGATTATCTGGACCGACGGTGGCTCTGAGCTGGTCGTTGTTGCCAAGGGCAGCGCGACCGGCTGCGTCGGCGCGGACCAGGCTGTTCTGCCCAAGCCCGGACCCGCGGCACTCGCCACCGCCGGCTCAGGCGACGTGCTCGCCGGCATGATGGCCAGCTACCTCGCCCAGTCGGTCGATAAGGTGTCTGACCTGCCGCTTCTTGCCGCCTTGGCCTGCGAGGTCCACGGCTACGCGGGCACGCTGGCCGCCGAGGCCTACGGCACGCGCGGCGTCGTGGCCGGCGACATCATCGACTGCATCGGTCTTGCCGCCGACGCCATCGAGGAGCACGCCTTCGTCCCCGAGTCTCTGGCTGGCCCGGAGGCTTAGACTGGGAATGCGCGGGCATTTGCCACGCGGCCCAAAGAAGGAGTTCCCATGGTTGTAATCGCGTCTCCCGACGACCGCTGGAGCTGGATCGAGATCGACCTTTCGGCGCTGCGGAGAAACACCACGGCGTTCAAGCGCCGGCTCGAGCGCGGCGTCCAGATGATGTGCGTCGTCAAGGCCGACGCGTACGGCCACGGCGCCGTGCGCTGCGCGAACGCCATGCATGCCGCGGGCGCCGATCAGTTCGCCGTCGCCACCGTGCGCGAGGGCGTTGAGCTGCGTCGGGCCGGCATTGAGTTGCCGATCCTCATCCTTTCTCAGCCGCCGGTGGAGAGCGTGCAGACGCTCGTCGAGCACGACCTCATGCCCTGCGTCTTCGAGGCGGACTTCGCGCTCGCGCTGGGGGAGGCGGCCGCCGCGGCGGGGACCGTGGCCAAGTATCATCTCATCGTCGACTCCGGCATGACGCGCATCGGCGTGCTGCCGGCCGACGCCCTGGAGCTGCGCCGCGCCATCGACTTCCACCGCGGCCTCGAGTGCGCGGGCACGCTCACGCACTTCGCCACGGCCGACGTGCCCGACGACCGGGATTTCGCGTTGCAGCTCAACCGCTTCCACAGCACCTGCCAGGCCATCCGCGACGCGGGGCTCGACTGCGGCCTCGTGCACTGCGACAACACGCCGGGTACGCTGCTGCACCCTGAGTGCCACTTCGACATGTGCCGCGTGGGCATCGGCCTCTACGGCCTCGACGCCGCCGAGACCACGCGTTCCGCGCTGGCGCTCGAGCCCGTGATGAGCGTGCGCAGCCGCGTGACGCGTGTCGTGTATCCCGAGGTCGGGGCCGGTGTGGGCTACGGCATGACTTATCGCGTGCCCAAGCGCAACATCCAGGTGGCGACAGTGCCCATCGGTTACGCCGACGGCCTTTCCCGAACGCTATCCAATAACATGGACGTGTTGGTGGGCGGCCGGCGCCAGCCGCAGGTCGGCAACATCTGCATGGACCAGTTCATGTTCGCCGTGGACGTGAACGCCAACCGTACCTGTTGCCCCGTGCCGGAGGTCCACGTGGGCGACGTCGTCACCCTCATCGGCGCCGACGGCAACGAGCAGATCTCGGCCGACGAGATGGCGCGCCTGCGCGGCACCATCAACTACGAGATCGTCTGCAACTTCGGCCAGCGCCTTGAGAAGATCTACGTGTAGGCGGTTGCCATGGGCGTCATGAGGATTCCCGGCCACGACCACCAGAGGCCACGAGAGGTCTCGCTCGACGAGATCCGCACCGTGATGGGAGACTGCCGCTTGTGTACGCTGGGCGATACGCGCACGAACCTGGTGTACGGTGTGGGTAACCCGCACGCGCGCGTGATGTTCATCGGCGAGGGACCGGGGCGCAACGAGGATTTGCAAGGCGAGCCGTTTGTGGGCGCAGCGGGGCACAAGCTCGACGCGCTTCTTGGCAATGCGGGCCTGATCAGGGACGAGATTTACATCGCGAACGTGATCAAGTGCCGCCCGCCGGGAAACCGCAACCCCAGGCCCGAGGAGATCGAGGCGTGCTCGCCGTTCTTGCGCGAACAGATCCGCAGCGTGTGGCCGGACGTCATCGTGTGCTTGGGCAACTTCGCCGCGCAGTTCGTCTTGCGCACGAACCGCGGCGTCACGACGCTGCGCGGGCAGCTTTACCAGGCGGGGCACTTCGTTGTGTGCCCGACGTTCCATCCTGCGGCGTGCATTTATCACCAGGAGTGGGAGCCGCTGCTCGTGCAAGACCTGCAGCTTGTTGGCGCCTGGCTCAGCAACCATCCCGCACCTGCATTGGGGACAGTCCCTTTTGCAGGTTTC
>NZ_CAVKWG010000004.1:0-27898 GCF_963660155.1 Paratractidigestivibacter sp.
CCGCCAGTACAACCCCTATGCCACGACCGGCACCCACAACTACACGACCAGCAAGGCCGAGAACGACCACCTGGTCAGCCTCGGCTGGAGGGCCGAGGGCATCAGCTGGTACGGCGTGAAGTAGCGCAAAGACGACTCATTCACGAACGTTCGCTGTTGATCGTTGCACGCCGCTCAGGTAGTCTGCGCTCCATTGCTCGGCGTTTATAACATGGTTCAGTTCCCACGAAAGGGGGCGTATAGGGCAAATTGTGCGTCCCGATGAGGGCTGTCGACCTAGGCCGGCAGCCCTCATTTGCTGATCTGCGGTAACGCCTGGATGCACTGCCGATCAGCAAATGACGGTTCCGCGAATCTGCCTTATTCGCTATCGGCCTTCTCCTCTTCCTTAGTACTCGTGCTTGGCACCGGCTGGTCGTATACCATAGACAAGCTTTGAAAGTTCTATAGAAAGGCGATTACTGTGTCTATTTCCAGGCGAATTTTCCTTTCGGGCGCGGCTGCTGCGCCCGTTGCTCTCTCGGCCGCCACTGAGGCCCTCGGCGCAGAGGCGCACATCGTCTCTTCCGAGGACGTCATCGAGTTTGTTTACATCGACTCGGCGAGCCTTCCTGTGGGCGAGGAACAGCACATCGCGCTCGGTCTCGCGGCCGCGGCCGACGGCATCGCTACAGCCGAGCTCACGCTTCGCACCGAGGAGACGAGTGAGCTCACCGTCCTACCGCTCGCTAACGCCAGCGACTCCGCCGTGCTCTTCTCCTTTACGCCCGAGTCCGCCGCTACCTACTCGCTCTCGTCGCTTTCCTATACCGCGGGCGAGGCCTCGGCTGTTGTCGACTTCTCCGACTGCGCGAGCCCCGTGCGCACCTTCGCCGTGTGCGCGGCTTCGGAGGGCGAGGGCATGCTCACCAATGTGACCACCTTCAACGACGACGCCGCCGCCGAGCCGCAGACGGTTTGCGCCGATGAGGACGAGCTGCTCTCCGAGGAGGTCGACCTCACGACGCTTTCCGATGCCTCCGGCAACCTGTTGATCGCGCTTAACCCCGGCCACGGCGGCAACGATTCCGGCGCCACCTCCAACGGCGCCCGCGAGGCCGACATGACGTGGGCGATTTATCAGGCGTGCCGTGCCGAGCTCGAGCTCTATTCGGGCGTCAAGGTCTTCTGCACCCGCACCCAGAACGAGTGCCCGACCCTTCAGGAGCGTGTGAACCGCGCCAAGGGCGCCGGCTGCGACGCCTACGTGAGCTTGCACATCAACGCTTCCGGCGGCATCGGCGCCGAGGTCTACTATCCCTACAACTCGAGCTACAACAAGGACGCCTACACAGTTGGCAAGAGCCTTGCGGACTCCATTCTCTCCGAGCTCAACAAGCTCGGCATCAAGAACCGCGGCTCGAAGGTCCGCATTATCGATGAGGTTGGCAGGTACGGCTACGACTCCAACGGCGACGGCAAATACGACACGTATGCCGACTACTACGGCGACATCCGTTATTCGCGGCTCGCCGGCATGCCGGGCATCATCGTCGAGCACGCGTTCATCGACTCGTCTGACTACTACAACTACCTGAACACCACAGGCAAGCTCCAGGCGCTCGGCCGCGCCGACGCCACTGCCATCGCCAAGGTCTACGGCCTCTCAAAGGAGGCCGACGACCCGAACCGCATCAAGATGTATCGCCTGTACAACCGTTATACCGGCGAGCACTTCTACACGTCGAGCACCGCCGAGCGCGTGAATCTCATCGACTGCGGCTGGTCCTCCGAGGGCATCGCCTGGCGGGCGCCCAAGTCCGGCGATCCCGTGTACAGGCTCTACAACCCCAACGTCTCGGGCGGCGATCACCACTACACCACCTCCGCGGACGAGCTCATCGACCTGGTGAACAGGGACTGGAGGCATGAGGGAATCGGCTGGTACTCCGACAGCTCCAAGGCCGTCGCCGTCTATCGCCTCTACAACCCCAACGCCGTGACGGGTACCCACCACTACACCACGGACTCCGCCGAGCGCAACAGCCTCGTTGAGGCCGGGTGGAAGGACGAGGGCATCGGTTGGTACGGCGTCAAGTAGGAAGCGGTGACTTTATGCGCGTAAATAGGCTCTCTGCGTGTCTTGTAGCGGTTGTCTCGGCCGCGTGTGTGTTTTTGCTCCTTGCGGCAGAAACCGCCCTGGCGACCTCGAGCGGAAGCCAGGTAATGTATCGCCTGTACAACAAATACACCGGCGAGCACTTCTACACGGCTGATGCCGCCGAGAGGGACAACCTTGTCGAGGTCGGCTGGGACAACGAGGGCGAGGGCTGGGTCGCTCCCAAGAGATCGAGCACGCCGGTTTATCGCCTGTACAATAGCTACGTTGCCGGTGGGAACCACCACTACACGACGGATGCCAAGGAGAAGGCCGCCTGCATCGCCGCCGGCTGGACAGACGAGGGGATTGGCTGGTACTCGGACGACGCACATACGGCTTCGATTTATCGCGAGTACAACCCCAACGCAAAGACCGGCACCCACAACTACACGGGCGACAAGGATGAGCACGACTGGGTGGTCGCGCTCGGATGGCGCGACGAGGGCGTCGCGTGGTATGCGCTCGAGGTCAAGGAGCTTAAGGTCAACGTGAGCAACGCCGCCGACCGGACGAGCCACGCGATCATGGGCACGTCCCTTGCCACGGCGCAGCAGATGGCCGCGTATTATAAGTGGGTCGGCTACGCGTTCCCGTCCAGCACCTATGCGAGCAAGGGAGCGGCGAATATCGAGCAGTTCGCGCAGATCGCCTATGAGGAGGCCACGGCCGAGGGCGTGCGCGCGGAGGTCGTCTTCTGCCAGATGATGTGGGAGACGGGCTGGCTGCAGTTCGGCGGCGACGTGCTGCCCGAGCAGTGCAACTTCGGCGGCTTGGGAGCGACGGGCAACGGCGTGCGCGGCAACTCCTTCCCCGATGTGCGCACGGGCATCCGCGCGCAGGTGCAGCACCTTAAGGCGTATGCATCGACCGAGCCCTTGAACAACGCCTGCGTGGACTCGCGCTTCGGTTACGTGACCCGCGGCCGCGCCACGACTATCGAGGGCCTGAGCGGGACGTGGGCGGCGGACAAGATGTACGGGACCAGGATCTACAACATGGTCCAGGGCCTTCTGGAGTTTGGGGGATGATAATTAAGAAACTCATGAGCTGTCAAGCCGTCTTGCTGCTTCGCATTGGCCTTGCTGCATGCATGTTTACCTTGCTTGCGCTGGTTTTGCCGCGCGGTGCCGCGGCAGCGGAGGTGTCCGCGGGCCCCTCTCTTGAGGAAGTCGACTTTTCGCAGGTCCTCGACGCAAAGGACCCCGACGGCCTTGGGGTCATGCCGCTCGACTACGACGGCCAAGAATCCACCGACGCCAAGGTTCTTGCCCTCTACCAGCAGTTTCTTGGTGCTTTTGATGAGTGCGCCGCCAAAGTTGAGTTCCCCGAGGACGCGACCTGCGGCGAGGTGCGCCGCGCCTTCAGCCTCGCCGTGGCCAATGCCGAGTATTACTGGGTCGCGCCCAAGTACAGCCTCGAGTACGAGGACGCCAACAAGGACGACAAAGCCAACGACGACGAGCGGGCCGTCGATGCCAAGCTGCGCTACGTCGTGTCAGACACTTCCAAGATCCCGCAGATAAAGACGCAGGTAGAGGCTGCCGTTGCTAAGGGCCTTGCGCTGGTTGACGCAAAGACGATGAGCGATTATCAGATCGCGCTCAAGCTCCACGACTACGTCTTGTCTTGCTCCGCCTACGTGAACACGGGCGACAACTCTTGCTACACCCCGTACGGCGCGCTGGTCTGCGGCAAGGCCGTTTGCCAGGGCTACTCGCTCGCGTATAAGCTCCTGCTCAGGCGCACAGGCATGGAGTGCCTTTACGTCGTGAGCAAGGACATGAACCACAGCTGGAACCTCGTGCAGGTCGAGGGCGAGTGGTACCACGCGGACCTCACGTGGGACGAGACGGCCACGGACCACCACGAGTACTTCCTCAAGAGCGACAAGTCCTTCAAGTCGGGCCTCACACCGTCCCACTACGGTTGGACCACGGCGCACAAAACGCCCGACTACGATTACGCGCGCCCGATGTATCGCCTGTACAACAAGTACACGGGCAAGCGTTTCTACACTTCGAGCGCCGACGAGCGCGATTCGTTGACGAAGGTGGGATGGACCTCCGAGGACACGGGCTGGACGGCTCCCGCCAAGTCCGGGACGCCGGTTTATCGCCTGTACAACAGCTACGTAAAAGGCGGCGACCACCACTACACGACCAAAAAAGACGAGGTCGAGACCTGCAAGGCTGCCGGATGGACCGATGAAGGCATCGGCTGGTACTCGGCCGCCACCGATGGCGTCGCGGTGTATCGCACGTACAACCCGTTCGCCGTTACCGGCACGCACCACTACACCACTAAAGCCGACGAGCTCAAGAACATCGTCGCGGCCGGTTGGCGCGATGAGAAAATAGCCTGGTACGGGCTGTAAAGAGGGCCTGTGCCACAAGTAACGCTGCCCAGCTCCCACGAGGGGCCGGGCAGCGTCGGCTTTAGAAGTGATAATAGCGGGCCTCTGGGCACCTTGGAATAAGGTTGGGGTTGTAATAGGGGTCGCGATAGTTGAACTGCCTAGCGAAGCGCTGCTTGAATAGGGAGTCCTCAACTCGTAAGCGCCCTTGCCCCTCTATATCTTCATCGAACCCACGAGAGACGGATTCGTAGTGGTAGAGCTCTACATCCGGGAGGAAAACATTGAATTTTCCAAGCGCGAGCATCTTCAGGCAAAAATCGACATCATTGAAGGCGACGGCTAACTCTGTGTCGAACCCGCCAACCGAGTCGAACAGCTCCGCCGAGACCATGAGGCAGGCGCCCGTTACGGCAATAGCGTCGCGCTGGGTTACTGCGAGCCTGAAATAGGCCTCGTTCTCGCGGGGCATGCCACCGAAGGAGTGCGCGGCCCCGTCGGCGAAGACGACCCCAGCATGTTGAATTGTGTCATCCGGGTAATAGAGCTTTGCTCCTACGCAGCCAATCTCGGGGCGCGCGGCGTTGCCCACCATGCGTTCAATCCAGTCACAGGTGATTACCTCGGTGTCATTGTTGAGCAGCAGTAGATAATCGCCCTTCGCGTGACTTCGCCCAAGGTTTATGAGTTCCGAGAAGTTGAAACCTAGGCCTTTCCAGGTAATGACCTTAACACGCGGGTCTGACTCGAGCGATTTGTAGTAATCGAAGGTTTCCTGTTTACGGCTGTTGTTCTCGACGATTATGAGCTCGAAATTCACGTACGTGCTCTTTTCGAAAATCGACTCTACGCAGGCGCGCAGCAAATCAACGTGCTCGTAAGTAGGAACGATGATCGAAACGAGCGGCGTTGGCTCCGGCACGGCATAGGCCACATCGAACGTAAACGGTACCTTTCCATCGGTGACCTTCGCCTTGAGGCCCCTTCGGTCCATATGCGACTGTAAGGCCAGAACTCCGGCTTCGGTTGCGTAAGACTTGGCTTCGGCAGGTCCGGCAGTTGAATTTTCGCTAATTCGCCAGTGATAAAGCATCCGAGGTATGTGGCAAATGCGCTGTGCTCTCTCGATTACTTGCAACGTGGTGTTGTAGTCCTGAGCGCCATCATTTTCCTTGGTGTTCGGCTCGATCTGCGCGAGGATGCTCGTCCGCACGCATAGCATGTGGCAGATGTAGTTGCTGTTATAAAGCAGGTCGAGGTTGAAATCGGGCTTGAATGAGGGCTCACGATGCTTGCCGTCGGGCGCGATTTTATCCTCGTCGCAGTAGATGAGGTCGACAGCTCGATCGTTGTTAATGGCTTTAGCGTACTCGAAGAGGATATCCGGTTCGAGCAGGTCGTCGTGGTCGAAGAAACAGATGTAGTCGCCCGTGGCCTCGGCAATCCCAGCATTCGTGTTAAGTGAGATCCCGAGGTTCTTCTCGAGTTCAATTACTTTAATGCGCCTATCGCGCTCGGTAGCTTTGTCTATGCACGTTTTGAGCTCGAGATCGTTTGGCGTTGAGTTGACTAACACGCATTCCCAGTTGGCGTAGGACTGCGCCTCAACGGAAGTGATCATTTCCTCGAAAAAGCCTACGGGTGTTTTGTAGAGCGGAACGATGATGCTGAACTTCGGGTTGAGCTCAAACCTAACTTTCCTCTGGAGCCCGATTGTGTGTTTGGTTGTTCGATGGATACGGAACCATTCATCGTAGTAGGGATCCTCGCCGGCATTATTAAAGAAGAGGTTGTCGAGTTGCTGACGCATGGCGTCCCAACCGCTTTTGTTAAGGCGCTGTTGGATGAGAAGTCCCTCCTGGCCCTCCTCCCAGGCATATGCAATGAGGTCTTCTGCGTCCCACGGAACGTTGACGGTTACCGTGATTCGACGGTCGGGCGGGACTCCGGGACCCTCGGCTGGAAGCTTTGCCTCGCCCATCGGCGTGTAGTCGCTCGCCACGGGCGCGAGGTTCTCGGCGCGCAGCAGGACGAGGCGCAGCTTGCCGGGCTTTGCTCCGGGGAAGCGCAGCCGGATCCTGAACTTCATGCAGGTGGGGCAAGAAGTGACCTGCATCACCTTGAGGCTCGTCTCGGAGTGGTCGGCCGGGTGCGTCTCGTCGTAGCAGCGGATTTGCGCGCAGGCGTCCTTGTGCAGGCGATAGTTGATGCGAGACTGCCATTTGGCCGCCTCGAAATCGACGCCGTGCTGCTCGGTCTGGCCGACCTGTCCGCAGGAATCGACGGCGGCGAGCGTGTAGGAGGCCTCTTTGATCGGCAGGTCTGGGGTTACGGCGACGTACTCGCTGTTGCCGAGGTCGAAAAGCTCGCAGGGAAGCGGCGAGCCGCAGCCATCGGAGACCACGACGGCGAGGTGCTGGTCATCCTCAAGCCCCGTCACCTCCAGCTTCTCATAGATTTTCTCGCTTGCGCGGCAAAGGCCGAGGGAATTGATTTGCATCCGCTGTTCTTTCTCTCGCTTGCGTAGAGCAATCCCTATTATAAAAGAGGGCGTAAACCGTGGTCTGGAGAGTCTTATGACCCCTCGTTTCTCGATAATCATCCCGTACTACGACGGCCTTGCGCACATAGAGGAGGCCGTGCAGAGCGTCCTTGGGCAGGGGCGCGACGATGTGGAGGTCATTGTCGTCGATGATCGCGACCCTGGGCTCACAGGCGATGCCTTGGACACGATGTTCCCCAATGCGCCGCAGGTCAAAGTCGTGCACCGCTCGCAGAACGGCGGGACGCTCCGCGCTCGCCGAGACGGCGTGCTTGCGTCGGCTGGCGACTCTGTGCTGCTGCTCGACCAGGACGACGCGCTTGCCGAGGGTTCTCTTGCCGCCATCGACGGCGCTTTGGCCGATTCTCCCGTCGACATCCTGCACTTCGGTGCCCGCGTCGTGGCCGAGACCGGCGACGCCGCCGCCGCTCGTGACGGCATGGAGAGCTTCCTCACGCCGCCTGCGCGCGAGCTCGCGGGGGACGAGATCTTGGTGCGGCAGTTCGCTTTCGAGGACGGCTTCGACTGGCACGTGCACCACAAGGCGTATCGGGGCGACTTTGCCCGCGCCTGCTGGGGCCGCGCCGCCGACGTTGAGCTCACCCTTTCCGATGACCTCTACCTGAGCTTTATTCTCTCGTCGTCGGCTAAGACCTACCGTGCGGTGGGGGAGGCCTGGTACGTGTACCACCTCGGCCGCGGCGAGACCATGGCCGGCAACTATACCGTCGACAAGCTCGCGCGCGTGAGCAGGCTCGACTCCCGTGCGCTCTCGCTTCTTTGCGACTACGTCGCTCGCCCCGACGTCGCCTCCGCGCGAAGCGATTGGGCGGCACGGCTCGCCGACGTCCGCGACCACCTCATCGAGCACGTGGCCAACGAGATGGCCGACGGCCTTTCGCTGTCCGAGTGCCCCGGCGCCATCGAGCGCATCGAAGGCGACTGGGAACCTGATGCGTTGGCCGGCGAGCTCTGGCGTTTTGTCCGCGACCGCGCCTACGCGCTCTACGATTCCGGCGCCTATCCGAAGAAGGATGACGACCTCTATGCCCTTCTTGATCAGGTTGAGGCCGTCGATGCGCACGTCTGCGGGGAGGGCTCCGAACGTTACCGCTTCATGCGCGACGCCGCCCGCCGCCACCTTGCCGACATCGAGACCATCGCTCCCGCTTCACGTAAGCTCTGGCGAAAACTCGTCCAGCGTGTATGCGGTTAACGGGCGCGATATACTAATAAACTCTTGTGAAGACACCGTCCGCCTCGAGAAAGGCTTTCGTCGTGCCGACTTTCTCCGTAGTTGTTACCGCATACAAGAACAGCGAGTATCTTCCCGCTTGCCTGCAGAGCCTCGCCAACCAGACGTTCAGCGACTGGGAATGCGTCGTCGTCAACGACGCGAGCCCTGATGATACGAGCGCCGTGGCGCATCGCTTTGCGGATGCCGATGCGCGCTTCCGCGTGCTCGACCTCGCGAATAACGTCGGCCTGCACCTCGCTCGCCGCGCCGGCGTGGCCGAGTGCGCGGGCGACTACGTCATCTTCCTGGACGCGGACGACGACTTCTCGTCCGACGGACTGCAGCAGCTTGCCTGCGCGTTGAACGAGCGTCCTGCCGACATCGCGCACTTCGGCATCAGCGTTATCGCCGACGGTGCGACGCCCGAGGCCTGCGAGGGCTTTGAGAAGAACGTGAACGGCGAGCAGGCCGATTGGGGCCATGACGAGCTCATGACCTCGGTGTTCGTTGCCGATGGCGGCTATCTTCAGGACTGGCGCGTCACGCAGCGAGCCTACAAGCTGCAGCTTGCCCGTGAGGCCTTCGCCGCCATGACCGATGAGCGCCTCGAGCGCGCGGAGGACTGCTACGAGTTCTTCGTGCTTGCCGACAAGGCGGCTTCGCAGGTCACGGTCAACGACGTGCGGCTCCTTAACTACCACTTCGGCCGCGGCGTGACGGGCACGAGCGGCATCGATGCCGATACGTTCGCCCGCTTCTGCAAGCAGTTCCGCGCCTGCATGGACGCGACGGATGCCTACGCCGATGCCCATGGCCTGCAGGCTTTTGCCGCTGGTGCCAAGTCAAAACTGCTCGACCTGCTCATGAACGATTGGCAGACGCGCGTCTCGAATGCCGATAAAAAGGCTGTCGCTGGCCTGGCGGCAGACGAGCTCGGCCACGATGCTATTGCCACACAGCTCATGCGTCTGGCGCGTGACGTCGCTTACGCCGCTTACGTCGGCGGAGTCCCTGTAAATGAAGACTCGTACTGTTTCCGCCTCTTTTTCTTGGGAGAGGATATCGAAAGGCGAGGCGGAGAGGGCCTCTCCGTTGAGTATCGGTCCATGCGTGAGACGGCTCGCGGCCACCTCTTCGACCTCGAGCGCATCAATGGCTTTGCCGCCTCGACCGCGGCCGACGCGCCTACGCTCAGCATGGCCTCCGCCTACGAGGCCGAGGACGTCCGCATCTTCGTGACCACGCACAAGAACGTCGACCTCTTCCACAGCAACGTGCTGCAACCGGTCCAGGTGGGCGCCTGCTCGCCTCGACGCCGCCTGCTATGGGCTTATCAAGACGACACGGGCAACAACATCTCCGCGCAGAACGCGATGTATTGCGAGCTCACGACCCAGTACTGGGCCTGGAAGAACGCGGACGCCAAGTATTACGGCTTCTGCCACTATCGCCGCTACTTCGATTTCTCCGACGTCGAGCACGAGGAGAACCCCTATGGCGAGGTCATGGAGGGCGAGAAGATCGGCTGGGGGACCCGCGCCCGCTACGGCCTGGACGACGACTCCATCCGTGCCGCCATCGAGGGCTACGACGTCGTGACCACGGGCGTCAAGGACCTCCGTGACTTCCCGGAGCACTACGAGAGCACGTACGACCACTACAGCCGCGCGCCGTACCTCAAGATCGCCGATCTCGACCGCGTGATCGAGATCCTCAAGGAGCTGCAACCCGACTACGCCGCCGATGCCGACGCCTACCTCGCGGGGCATCTCACCTGCTTCTGCAACATGTACATCATGCGCCGCGAGCTTTTCTTCCGCTACTGCGAGTGGATGTTTCCCATCCTCGAGAGGTTCATCGCCGGCTGGGACACGGCGCTTCTCTCGCACGAGGCGCTGCGCACGCCGGGCCACCTCTCCGAGCGTCTCTTCAACATTTGGCTTGCCCACGAGAAGCGAGTGAACCCCGTGCTTAAGCACAGGCAGGTCCAGTGCGTCCACTTCGAGCAGCCCGACCATGCGAGCGAGCCGCGCCTGGAGTGCGCCGACGGCCAGGGCAAGCCTGTCGTGCCAGTCGTCTTCGCCGCGGATATCAACTACGTTCCCATGGTCACCACCGCCGTCTATTCCATGCTCGTCAACGCGTCTAAGGATTGTTTCTACGACGTCTATATCCTCGAGAGGGACATCGGTCCTTACTACAGCCGCCTTCTGGACGACTTCTTCGCTAGCTTTGAGAACGCGAGCGTCCGCTGCGTAAACGTCGACGGCTATGTGGGCGACCTCAACCTGCAGACCAGCAACGGGCACATCTCCGTTGAGACCTACTACCGTTTCCTCATCCAGGAGATCCTGCCGAGCTACGATAAGGTCGTCTACCTCGACAGCGACCTCATCGTGCAGGGCGACGTGTCCGAGCTCTTCTCGGTCGAGCTGGGCGAAAACCTCATAGCAGCCGCGCGCGATATTGACTATTTGGGCAACCTCAACATGAGCGATGGCGAGCGCATGAAGTATTCCCGCGAGGTGCTCGGGCTCGTCGAGCCTTACGGTTACTTCCAGGCCGGCGTCCTCGTGCTGAACACCGCCGAGATGCGCAAGCTCTACCCGTTCCAGAAGTGGCTCGAGATTGCCGCCGAACCCAAGTACATCTACGACGACCAGGACATCCTGAACGCCCGCTGCCAGGGCCGCGTCGTGTACCTGGACAACGCCTGGAACGTGATGAACGACTGCTGCGGTCGCATCGCCAAAGTGTTCACGCATGCGCCTGCCGACGTCTTCGATGCCTTCACGGCGGCTTATAGGCGCCCCAAGATTCTGCATTACGCCGGCTTCCAGAAGCCGTGGAAGCCCGGTCCTTGCGATCTCGGCGAGTTCTTCTGGATGTATGCGCGCGAGACCCCATTCTACGAGCGGCTTCTTGGTATGCACCACATGAACCGTATTGAGGCTCAGGACCGTGAGGACGCTGCGTATCGAGAGATGGATCGCCGCGAGAGCGAGCTTCGCCAAGAGCTGGAGCACAAGCAAGACATCGCTGACTCGGGACGGCTAATTTCTGAGGGCAACGTTGTACGCGGCGCCGTCGATGCGCTTCTTCCTCAGGGGTCGCAGCGCCGCGAGGCTGTCAAATCCGCGGTTCGCAAGCTACGGGGCAAATGAGACGCTGCTTCCATATAGAGGAATCTGACGGAATGCGCATGCGTTTCTCAGTGACAATGTGTATGTTGCTTTAAACTTGCTCCTGTATGACCGAATTTGTATTGGAGTTTTACGGATGATCAACTTCAAGATCGCAAACATTCTGCTTTCCGAGGACCCGCAGTTCCTTGGCTCCCCCCACATGCTTTGTCGCTCTACCAAGCCATTTGTTCATATTCAAGACGGGAACTGGTGCCTTAAAGGTGCCGGCAAGCACGATTTCACCACGTTCTTCAATGCACTATCCATTAAGAAGTGGCGCAAGTACAGCTTTGCCGAAAAGTTCGGTTTGCACTTTGAGGTCCGAGGATCGGCGTGCAGCGTCTACCAGACGCGTGCGGGTGCCTTCAGCTACTACTCCGATGCCGTCGAGGGTACTGTGAGGAAGATCGAGGCCTCCGCAGATTGGCAGACCGTCGACTTCGAAATCGTTGAGGGCCCAAGCGACGTCATTGTGGCGTTCGCTATTGAGTGTGAGGGCGACGTGCAGTTCCGCGGCGGCTACTATTACGCCATGGTCGAGCGGGAGCAGGTCCGCGAAGTCGAGCTCGCACTTTGTACCACAACCTTCAAGAAAGAAGACTTCATCACTCGAAATATCGGCCTCGTCAAGGATCAGATTCTTGGTAGTGACGATGCCATCGCCGGCCACTTCCATATGCACGTGGTAGACAATGGCCGCACGCTCGACGTCGAGGCACTCGACAGCGACGGCGTGAGTGTTCATCCCAACGACAATGCCGGTGGCGCGGGTGGCTTCGCGCGCGGCATGATCGAGGCCATGGAGTCCAACCCGAAGGCAACGCACGCTCTTCTTATGGACGACGACGTGCTGATTTCGCCGGAGAGCATCATCAGGACATTCAATTTGCTTAGCCTGGTGAATGACGAGTACAAGGACGCATTCATTTCCGGCGCAATGATGAACATGGACGAGCCGTACGTTCGCTGGGAGGAGATGGGCTACATCGGTCGGGAGGGCGCGTTCCATCCTATCAAGCCTGTCGCTCGCATGGATGTGCTTCACGACGTTGTGGCTAACGAAACCTTTGATATTCCTACCTATATTTCTGACTGCGTTGACCAAGAGCAGCACTATG
Source organism: Paratractidigestivibacter sp. (assembly GCF_963660155.1). Lineage (GTDB taxonomy): Bacteria > Actinomycetota > Coriobacteriia > Coriobacteriales > Atopobiaceae > Paratractidigestivibacter. The sequence goes on from NZ_CAVKWG010000004.1 coordinate 12,576, forward strand.
CTGCTTGGTGGTACTGCGTTATCCCGATGACTCAGATTGAGAAGCACGGCTTACCGGTTCCGGTTTTCGTGCGCGGTGACGACGTGGAGTATAGCCGTCGTTGTAAGCCGAAGTTCATCACGATGAACAGCATCTGCATCTGGCACCTCTCGTTCCGCATGCGCTATAACGCGGCTCAGGAGCGATACCAGATGACGCGCAACTGTCTTATCGATCAGTTCGCAAGCAACTTTGCACCCATGAGCGACTTTGCCGCTCAGATTCGCGGTGCCTTTAACCTTGAGCTCTCCAAGTTCAACTATGCCAATGCCGAGCTTGTGCTCCAGGGCATCGAAGACTTTCTCAAGGGCCCGGAGTGGATTATGCAGCCGGTTGCGCAGAAGGCTTTTATGGACGCGAACAAGAACGCCGAGAAACTGCGCCCCATCGATGAGCTGCGTGGCGAGCTTGTCGAGCTAGGCGTAGATGTCGACGGTTTGACCGACTGGAAAATCTTCCGCGACCGCCCCCTCGACGGTCGCAGCGGCAAGAAGTACGCGATTACCCGAAACGGCAACCGCTCCTTCGGCAAGGTTACCGAGGACGGCAAGGTTGTGGTCATCGACAATGTGGGCTGGGCTGAGCCCATTGGCAAGCTCTACGGTGCTGAGTATATCGTCGCCGTCGACATTACTAACGGCAAAGCCGTTATCCGCCACAAGGACGCAGCTAAGTTCCAGGAGCTCGAGAAGCGCTATCAGGCCGATAAGGCCGATTACCGCAAGCGTTACGACGAACTCAAGCGCGCGTACTCTGAGGCGCTTCCCAAGATGACCTCTGTTGCTTTCTGGAAGAAGTACCTGGGACTTTCCGACTAGGTGGTCAGTTTTGACTCAGCGTATCAAGGCTTTTGACGTAGCCAAGTCCGTAGCCCTAGCGGCCGTAATCATTGGCCATACGGCAATTAGATTCCAAAGTGGGAGCGCGAGCGCCAGCAAGGTTGTGGCGCTTGCGTTCACCTTTCATTTACCGTTGTTTTTTATCGTGAGCGGATACTTTCTGCATACAGACAAACCGTTTGATTGTGGAAGAGAAGCAAGAAGTCTCTTGAGGCCGTATGCGATTGGCGCCGGCGCTGTTGTGGTTGGCTCCTGCGTCTCCAATTTGGTTCTACGCGACCAGGGTTCAACCCTACAGCTCTTTAAGGACTGGCTATCGGCTGCGGTTTACGGCGCGGGGGATATTGCGGGCGAGGGGCTTGCTGTTTGGCCTCAGGTGTATCGCATCGGCGGGATCTGGTTCCTTCTTGCGTTGTTTTGGGCGCGTTTATTCACCATCTTCGGCTTCAAGACAAAGGCAGCACCTCTGGTCAGCGTCATCTGTTTTTTGCTCGGGTGGTGTTCCGCTAAATACATCTACTTGCCTTTTGATATTCAATGCGGCCTTTGTGCCGTGCCGTTCGTTACGCTCGGTGCGTATGCGCGCCGATACAGCCTTTTTGATCGCGGAGCTATGCACCCCATTGTTTGGGTTATTTTCGCCGGAATTTGGGTGTGGGCTTTTGTCGGCTACGAGGGGTTCTCAATGGCAATGTGCGGTTACGGAAACACGCCCCTCGCATTTGTGCGCAACGTGTCAGGAGCGGTTGCTGGGTCTTTCTGCGTAATCGGACTCTGCTGCGCACTCGAAAGGGGGCCGGTGGGCAAAACAGGGTTCTGGTGCCTCTTGGCCAGGCTCGGGACCATTACGCTCGTCGCGCTCTGTGTGCACATTTTTGAGGACGATGTGCTCCGATGGGGCCTTATTGTTGACACGATGAGCCGAGCGCCAATCCAGGGCTCATGGGCTCTTCTGGCTGTCGCACGTTGTGTGGCGGACTTTATGGTTGCCTACGTTATTAGCTCGGCGGCTCCTTGTTTCTCCGGGGCGCTTGGGCATCTTAAGGCGATGAGAGCCGTTGAGTAACCTAAAGCATTTCTGTGAAACTCCGGCCCAAAAGCAAAAGGTACCCGCGCTCGACACGTTGGCAAACCTAGGGGCCTTCCTGCTCTTGACTTTCTCGACGCTGTTTCTTGCTGTCGTCTTTTCGCTTTCGTTTGCTTGTACGGGACTTATATACGATCCCGAAGAGGAGACCCAAACCCTAAGCTGGCTCTTTTCTGCGGATTGGCCCGCCCCGGCATCTGGCATCCTCTGTGCCGCGGTATTTCTTGCGGTGCTTCTACTTTTGGGTAAGGTTTGCTCGCGTTGTCCCGAAAGGGTTGTCTTTACCACGGTCATGGTGATTACCACGACGTTTTCCGTGTGGTGGGTTGTGCGTCAGAATGCCGTTGACTCCGGGTTCGCAGACTCGCAGCGCCTTCTGGCCTATGCGTCTTCCGCTGCAAAGGGTGACTGGTCTCTGTTTGTGAACGAGGGCGCAGCCACGCTCAGCAACCTTGATGGCAACGCCTATGTTTACTTCTCGTACTATCCCTATCAATGCGGCATTTTCTGTTACTTCTACCTTATCTATAAGCTTGTGGGGGATTTCTACGCGTTTTTGACCCTGCAGCTGATCAATGTGGCTTTCAACGAGCTCTCCTTGGCCTTGGTCTATGCGATGGGTAGAACCTTCCTGAAGACGTCCGAAAGCCGAACCCGTCTGGCATTACTCCTGCTATTTTGCTTGCCTATGCAGCTTTCGGCCGGTTTCGTTTACGGAAATAGCATTGGATTCGGTTTCGGGGTCTTGTTCTTATATCTTCAGCTTCGGGCGCTCCTGGCCAAGAGCATGCCTTCCCGGGCTTCTCTTATTGGTCTATCGTTTGTGCCCCTCGCGCTAATGATGATCATTAAGAGCACGTTCATCCTTTTTGGTGTTGCGGCCGCTATTGCATGGCTCTATGCCGCTCTTAAGGAACGTAATCCCCTGCCGCTGATTTTATTGTGCATCTGTATTGTTATTTCTTCGAGACTCTCCGTGATTCCGACCAGGCTGGTAGAAACCAAGACGGGCAACGATTTTGGTGATGGCATGCCTAAGATTTCTTGGATCATGCTAGGTACCGAGACAAGCGAGAACTGCGGGATGGCTGGCTGGTGGGATACTCGGGCTGCGGAGATCTATGTCAAAAGTGGGGGAGAGGTCAGCAAGCAGTCCCAGATGGCGACCGAGCAATTAGTGTCGAATATTTCGGGATTTGCTAGCGATCCTCTTGGATGCGTGACTTTCTTTGCTGAGAAGCTGGCCTCCGAGTGGGCGGAGCCTACCTTCTGCTCGGTGACTTACTCCAACTTTAATATTGTGCGTTACACGAACGATTACTACGATGCCTATGGCGCTTTGGGGGCAACGTCCCCCGGCGGTGTATGGACGTCGTTTATGGATGGGTACCAGCTCGTTATCTATGGACTCGCTCTTGTTGCGTTCGTCGGTTCGTTCGCATTTGGGGGCACCCACGACCTTGGAAGGCTACTCTTTGCGGCTGTGTTCTTCACTGGTTTTGGTTGCTATTTGCTTTGGGAGGCAAAGAGCGTATACGTTATGCCGTTTTTTTATCTGCTCATGCCGTTTAGCGCTGCAGGTGCGGATAGGTTATGTTTTCGGCGAGGGATAGGTCGGTAAACATTCACAAATTGAGTTCGGTAACGAGTTCTCGTTATTTTCGATAAATCGAAACCAATGGCTATGGGGGGGGGATTATGCATAAATCCTGGATACGTGGGGGTTACTCCGGCTTTGCTTGTGCGCTCGGTCTGACAATTGCGATGATTGCGGCGCCCGCGCTTGCTGTGGAATCTTTACCTGAAGCATCTGACATATATGCCGATGAAAGCATCGTCGAGGTCGAGATAGATGATGCCGCATGGGTCGAAACGGAGACAACCGAAGATCTGGCAGCTTCAAATGGCGACACTTTCCCGTCAGATTTTGAGACGAGCACCGAGGTCTCAAATGGTGCGACCGCCGAAGACGGAGATGTGAATGACTCTGACCCTACTGACGTAAAGCCTCAGGTTGAAGTTGACGATGAGGGTACGACGACTGAAGGCCTTGAGGAGATCGGGCCAAGCGAATCCCACGAGATTGAGTCGTCGGGGCTTGCTGCTGACGAGATCATTGAAGACGCGCACGATACAGAAATTCAGGATTTCCCTGCTTCCGTTGAGGGGCAATGTCAAGTCGAGCTCGCCGCAAACAATGCGAAGAATGGTTGGGTCAAGTCCAGCGATGGCACTCTTGAGTACTACGTGAATGGTGTTTTGACCACCCCTCACCTTGTGTTTTATGAGGACGAAGCATCCGGCAACCGCTATTGGTACGAGAACGGGCGCCCTGTCGAGGAGCATGCTTTTTGGGACCCCGTGACTGACCGTTGGTACTGGGCGGATGCTGGCGGCGTTCTTGCTCGTAACAAGGATACCTACATCCCCGTTAACAATGAGGCCGAGTCTGGAGACTGGCGTAACAATGGGTATGGCAAGTGGGTACGCGTAAGCGACGACTACTCCATGGTCAAGGGTGAGGACTATCGAGTTTCCAAGGACGATGGCCAGTGGCATTGGTGGTATTTCGATACTACGACTGCACAAATGCGCAAGGGCTTTTGCTGGGTCGACTCAAGCGGTGGCAAGTGGGTCTACTATGACCAGACCTTCGGTTGGATGGTTTACGGTGCTCAGATGATCGATGATCGCCCGTATTATTTCGACGAGTGCACCGGTGCTCGCCTTAGTGAGGATCAGCTCACGCAAAAGCTCATCGGCGTTATTAACACAACGTATGGGCAAGACATCGATTGTAATGGTGAACTCACGTCGGCCGGTGGGCGCATCTGTTCATGGGGGCCCTGCATGGCCTACGTCTGGTGGTGTTTCCGGCACGCCGGCCTCGGCGACTTCCTTTCTGGGGGCGAGACCTCCGGCTGGCCTCACGACAATTACTACTGGTATCAGAGCCGGGGCCGCCTGGACTATTCTCCCCGCATAGGCGACATCGCGTTTTTCCATTACCCTGGATGGACGGATGACATGGGTGTCCCCGCTGGGCACGCAGCTATCGTCGTCGCAATCAACGGCAACTCCGTGTTGCTGGCAGAGGCAAGTGAGCCTGGTATTGTTGCCAGATGGTACAACATTCGCGAGTGGTGCATTGTTGGGTACGGCCATCCGTACTGGAGCTAGGGCAATCCTCTCTGAGGTTCGATGGCCGTAAATTAAGAAAAAGGCGACCGGCACCGAGCCGGTCGCCTTTCGCTGTCGCGCAAGGGACGTCTATGCCCCCTACTTTTTCATCGCCGATCCGCCGGCAACAAAGTCGTTGAGATCCGATACAGGCCCCTCGGTGATGCCGCTGGATTTATCGGCAGAGTGAATAATGACCCCGTTGCCCTTGTAAATGGCGGCATGACGCAGGTTCGTCTCGGAAGTGCCGTAGAACACTATATCGCCGGGCTCGAGCTCGTTGATGTTGTACTTGAGGTTACCAAGGCTCTTGACCCACTTGATCTGGGCGTTAAAGGAGGAGTCGTTCCACCAGTCGCTGCCGCCCCAAGAATCCCAAGCTTGCACGTCGCACAGGTAGTGAACATAAGCGACGAACGCGTCGCACGTCAACCTGAGCTGCGTGTTGTGGGGCTGCACGGTGACGGTCGAGCCATACCACAGCCCAGAGTTCTTGGACTCGAGCGACTCGGCGGTCTCGAGTAGCTTCTTCACGGTCTTGTTGGTGTATGACACGGCGGAAGACGAGCCGGCATAGCCGCCGTTGCCCGTGTACCAGCCGAAGACGCTGTCGAAGACCATGGGGGTGCCGTTGACCCACTGGGTGCCATAGAGCATCCAGCCCATAACCTCGTCATAATAATAGGTCTTGTTTTCTCCGGCGCTCTTCACATAACGGGTGTTCAGGCCCTTGGCCATGGCTCCTGTGACATCGTCGAAATACCACCAGTGCATCTGGCCGTCATCTTTGGACTGACGGTAGTCTTCTCCGTGGACCATGCAGCCGTTCTCGTCGTAGCGACACCACTTGCCGCCGTTAGAGCCGATGTAGACATCTTTGTCGCGGTCCATCACGCCGGTGACCTCGTCGAAGTGGTACCAAGAAAGCCCCTGTTTAACTGTGGGGTCGCCATGCCAAATGGAGGAGTCGAGCAGATGCTCGCCGTGATACATCTCACCGGTAATCTCGTCGAAGTAGTAATAATTGCCGTGGTCATCGCTAAGGCCCTTGAGCATCACGCCGCTCTCATCGACACGGACCCACTTGCCGTTGGTGTCGGCCCAGGTTCCGTCGGCGTTCTTTTTGGACTCGTCGCGGGGGATGTATACGTCCTTGCCCTTGGCGATCGAGCCGTCGGCGTCCGCCCAATACCATTCACGGGACTCGGGGTCATAAAACGCGTGCTCGGTAGCCATTTGGCCGTCGTCGTACCAGCGGCTCTTGTCACTGCTCCAGCCGTTATAGACCGTCTCGGCCTGAGCGGCTGCCTCGGAATCGACGACATCGTCGACGGCGAGGGCGCTTTGAGAAGGTGCTGTAAAGGCGGCGGCGAGCGCAAGACTACCCAGAAGCCCGGCAACCACTGCTTTTCGGGGTGAGTTGGTCGTTGTGATCTTCATTCTTTGCTCCTCAGGTTCATTTACAACTGTAATTGAGTGTAGCCCAGCTCTAATGCAAACCCAATGTTATGTAGAGTTGGCGCGTAATTTATGGGACTTGAGAGACGCGTATCCAAAGAGTTTGGCTCTCGCTCAGTAATGAGCATGCGCACTGAATAAATTATGTCAATGGTCTCTTGTGGCCATTTGTCGGCATGAGTCCTCTAAACTCATTAAATTGTTTTTTGCAGCCAATAGGAAGGAAAAGTTTCACATGTCTTTTTCTTGGAACAAGAAGGCCACTGGAGCTGCCTTTGCCGTGGTAGCTGGCCTTACGCTCGCTATGGGTGCGACGCCGGTTCACGCCGAAGAGGTGCTTGTAAACGGGGCCGAGGGCGCTTCCGATGCCGTAACGGCCGAGGCTTCGCCCGCCGAAGACGTCGAGACGACCGTTGCCGAGACGCCTGCTGCCGATTCGAGCGAGGCTGACGAAGTTTCTTCTCCCTCTGGGACCGAGGGAAGCGACACCGTCGATCTTGACGATGCCGTGACCTCCGCGGGCGACGAGGGCGTCGATGCCGGCGCTGCGAGCGAGTCCGGCGAGGCTGCCGACGCTGGCGATGCTGACGACACCGATGCCGACGCCGCTGCTGACACCAAGATCGATTCGAAGACCGGCGCTGAGTCGGATGCGATCACCGAGAGGAACTCTACGGATGGCATGACTGACGATGTTGCCGACGAGGCCGTCGATGGTGACGCTGTCGTTGACACGGCCGACGCGAAGGACGCCGATGTCGCCGAGGCTGACCAGGCCGTGGCCCTCGCCGCAGAGAACACGCCCTGGTACGGTTGGTACACCGACGCCAACGGCGTTAAGTACTGGTACGAGGAGGGGCGCGCCGTCACCGAGCACGCCTTCTACGACTCCGGCACCGGCAAGTGGTACTGGGCCGACGCCGACGGCTCCATCGCACGCAACAAGGACACCTACATCCCGCTCGACAACAACGCCGAGAAGGGCGACTGGCGCAACAACGGCCAGGGCAAATGGGTGCGCATCTCAGACGACTACAGCATGGTCAAGGGCGAGGACTGTCGCGTCTCTAAGGTCGATGGCCAGTGGCACTGGTGGTTCTTCGACACTACTAGCGGCATGATGCTCAAGAACTTCGTTTATGTTCCCTCCAATGGCGGCAAGTGGGTTTATTACGACGACACGTATGGTTGGATGGTTTACGGCGAGCAGTATCGCCAGTCCAAGGACAATACCAAAGCCGGCTACCACTGGTACTATTTCGACAAAACTACTGGTGCCACGACCTATGGCTACAAGTGGCTTGCCGACGCCTCGGATTCATACTATGGCGGCAAGACGGTCTATTACGACACTACCATGGGCTGGATGCTCTACGACTGGCACTACATCAACGGTTCGTGGAACTACTTCGACACCGTCACCGGCCGTCAGTGCGCTTCCACCAACGCCGCGCATGATGCTTGGGAGTGGCTCAACTGGGCTGGAAGCGCTTCCGGTGCTACCAACGACGTATATGTCATGGTCGACAAGGTCCGTCTGAGGACCATGGTGTTCCGGAAGGTTAACGGTACTTGGATTCCGCTTCAGGACTACCTCTGCACGGTTGGCCGCAACAACAAGACCTACTCGGGCTTCTGGCACCTCGGCCTTTTGACCAATGAAGAGAAGGGCATCACCAACGGCTCCGTCTATGATCACAGCGCCAACGGCTATGGCGCTCAGATCGACAACTTTACGGACAGCAACAGCGGCCCTATCACCTGGTCTGGCCCCGCTGTCGCAAAGGTCGAGATCGACCGTTTCGCGAACGTTTCTTATCGATATCACTTCGTCCAAGATCAGGGAATTCACTCCGTTATCCACACGGGAAATAACGAGGATTCGCAGCTTGGTAAGTATATTTCTGACGGCTGCGTTCGCTTGAGCACCGTTAATGCCAAGTGGATTTTTGACTGGGTGCCTATGTACACCACGATTCGTCTTTACAACGATGTGCGTTTTAACAATTAAATTTATGCACTTATAGCACTACTCAGCAGCGGCTTTCCGAGGCTCCCGGAGAGCCGTTGTTTTTTGCTTATCTATAATCAGGGCGGTCGCAACGTTGGGCTAGCATTTGACCCATATAATGAACTCAATTTGTGCTGATCCGTATTTGGCTATGAGAAAGGCAATTAGATGGTAGAGAACACCATGGAAGCCCTGCTCCAGGACGGCTTCGCAAAGAAGATGGCCAATCAGTACCTCGGCAACCTCGAGCGCGAGCGCAAGAGCAACGCCGAGGCCCAGTTCATCGACCCCGAGCTGCTTGAGTGGGCCCACGCTAACGGCTTCTACGGTGAGACCGCCGTGGCGCTGCAGCTCAACGAGCAGAACAAGAACGATTACCTCTCGGACTACGACTACTGCCGCGTCTGGCCGCTCAACGACTGGGAGCGCTTCTGGATTAACGACAAGCTCACCTTCGCCTACCTGTTCGCGGGCACGGAGTTCGAGAAGTACATCCCCGAGAGCTACTACTACGTCGACCAGACCCGCATCTTGCCGCTGATCAACAGCCACATGGACAAGTCGCTCGATGGCTTCATCGCCCTGCTCAAGGAGAAGGGCGAGTTCGCCTGTAAGCCCTGCAACGGCGGCTGGGGCATGGGCTTCAATAAGCTTTCCTACCTTGACGGCACCTTCTATGTGGGCAACAAGGAGGCCACCGAGGACGAGGTCCGCGACTTCGTGACCGCGAACCGCAACTACCTCTACACCGAGTTCTTCCACCCCGCCGAGGAGTTCGCGCAGATCAACCCCGTTATCCACACGCTTCGCATCCTCATGCTCAACGAGGACGGCGTCTCGCCCACCACCGTCGCGTCCTACTTCCGCTTCGCCGTTTCAGACGACTCGGGCATCAGCAAGAACGACGACAGCAAGAGCAACTTCAACCTGCCGCGCGAGCCCGGCCTGCGTCTCTTCAACGTGCCCTTCGACCCCAAGACGGGCAACTACGGCGCGAGCACCGGCAAGCACTCGATCCTTCTGAGCTACAACGACGGCCGCAAAGACGTGGACACCCACCCCGACAGCGGCACCTACGTGGACGGCAGGATCGAGAACTGGGCCGAGCTCGAGGAGATGCTCAAGCAGATGGCCATCCGCGTGGCCCCGGTCGAGTGGCTCGGCTACGACCTCTGCATGACCGACAAGGGTCCTAAGCTCATGGAGATCAACTCTCACTCCGGCTGCACCTACCTGCAGATGTTCACCCCGTACCGTACGCACGAGGTCCTCGCGCCGTACTTCGAGAAGCGCCTCGCGGCCATCGACGCCCTGGGCGAGGACGCCATCAAGGCTCGCAACGGCATCCCGCGCTAAGCCTAGGAGTTTCCCCGCATGTCTTCTATCTTGCTCCTCGGTGGCTCCAAGCAACAGGTTGTCGCCATCGAGGCCGCCAAACGACTGGGCTACCGGACCGTGCTGTGCGACTATTTGCCGGATAATCCCGGACAATACGTCGCTGACGTGTTCTATCAACAGAGCACGACTGATAAGCAAAAGATGCTCGAGATTGCCCAACTTGAAGGCGTCTCGGGGGTTCTTGCGTACTCCTCTGATCCAGCGGCGACAACAGCCGCCTATGTTGCCGAGCGGCTCGGGCTTCCCACGAACCCGCTTAAGTCTGTTGAGGTCCTAAGCGAGAAGCACCTGTTCCGCAAGTATCTGGCCGGTCACGGGTTCCCGTGCCCTAAGTCCGTTCCTGTGGCCGTAGGCGCTTCGGCCGATGAGGTGTTGGGGGTTTTGCTCGGGGAAGAAATGAGTTTCCCTGTCGTCATCAAGCCGACGGATTCCTCGGGCTCTAAGGGCGTGAGCATCATCGACGCGCCCGATATCGAGAAGTTTGCGCGCGCCCTCAAGACGGCTGCAGGGTTCTCTCGCAACGAGGTGCTCATCCTCGAAGAATACATCGAGTATGGTTTTCCACGCGTCATCGGTGGCGATGTGTTCGTCGTTGACGGGGAAGTGCGGTTCTGGGGGCTTATGAGCTGCCTGCGCGATTATCGCCAGGGAGGCCTTGTGCCGGTGGGGGAGCGGAACCCGTCAGGTCTCTCGGATATCCAAGAGACTCGCGTCCGCGAGCAGGTCCAGGCGCTCGTCACCTCCTTGGGCATCGAGTTCGGCGAGCTCAATGTTGAGATTATTGTTGGCAAAGACGACGTGCCGTACTTTCTCGAGCTTGGAGCACGTGCCGGTGGAAACATGATTCCCATCCAGCTCTCCGACCTGTCGGGCATTGATTTGGTGGAGGCCAACGTCCGCTACGCGATGGGGGACCGTTCTATGCCCATCGATTTCTGCGGCAACGGCCTCGCTTTCTCCACGTACGTCTTGCATGCCGACCGCGCTGGCATATATCGCGAGCTCCGCGTTTCGCCTGAGATCGTAGGACATGTGTACAGGACCGTCATGTATGTTGAGCCCGGAGACGCAGTGGAGCCTTTTGACGGTGCCAACAAAGCCCTTGGTATCGTATTCCTCAGCTTCGACGACGAAGCACAGCTCGAGGATGCCTGCGAGACCCTTGGCAATCAGATTGCAGTAGAGATTGATTAGAAGTTTGTTTTGTAAAGGACGGAACCATCGCCTCGTATAACGCCGAGGCTGTCATTGATGTGTCCGTGTGGGACGTAGAGATTGCCTGAGCGGCCGTCAAGAATACATTAAATCGCCAATGGCAATGCGGGGTCGCAGAACAAGGTAATCGACGTCTACGGAGGGTCGGCCGAAGCCGGTGCGAGGCTGGCCTTGTGGGCCGCCCTTGGCGGTGCGAACCAACGCTTTGAGATTCGCAACGTCGATGGCTCTTCAAGCTCTAAGAATGTGGCCGTGTCCACGGGCTGGCATCTCCTTGACGAGGTCACATGAGCCATGTTCCACGGCGATACCTATGCCCCTGCAATGGTGTCAAGTGGGTCCGATGCGATCACGTGACCGGCCAGATGATCCAGGGCCTGCATTATTACGATGAATTTTGGTACTACTTTGACGCCGTAACCAGAAAGATGGCTCACGGTCAGACTTGGGTTCCGGATTGGGTCGCGTGCCACTACTTCGATCAGGTTGCCGGCAGGGGTTAGTAGTAGGATGGCGTTTGTTCGCCTGGCGCAATTCGTTATGTTTTGAGGAGCGATATGGATCTTAAGGCTAGCGCCCGCGTTCTTCCGGTGGCGGTGTCGGTCGCCGTGGCTGCAGGCATCTCAGTCAGCCCCGTTTTTGCGTTGGGCGAGGAGAATGCTTTCGACCAAGGTAATTGTGCCGCTGCCGAGGATGCGACTCAAGATGAAGAGGTGGCTGTTGTCAAGCCGGAAGAATTTGAGGAGGGTTCATCTTCGGCTTTCGATCAGTTTCCGGTTGAGGGGAGGCCCCTTGACGACCTTTCCGGTGCTGCGGACCTCGGTGTCTCAGTTGAAGCTGGGGATGATGCCGGGTCCGATGTCGGAGAAGCTCCAGGTGACGTTGCAACTGGTGAGAAGGGCACCGAGTCTGCCTCAGATGAGCTTGTTTACAATGACTCCTGTGCCGAGGGTGAGTCTGGCGGCAGCGGTGTTCCTGATGTAGAGCCCGAAGACGCCTCCAACGTGTCCGCGGGTTCGGAATCTCCTTCGGCATCGGATTCAGCCACGACCTTGACTTCAAACGACGAGCTCAAGAGCTATGAGCTCGAAAGCCAGATTCCCTCCGAGCCGGAGGCGACCTTGCCTGATGGCTGGAACTATATCGACGGCCAGTATTTCTGGGTCGAGAACGGGCAGGTTGTCAAGGACAAGGCTTTCTTCGCCCCCGAGACAGATGGCTCAACCGGTAATCAGTACTGGTATTGGGCTGATTCGGACGGCGCTATCGCCCGCAATAAAGACGTGTGGATCGGCTCGCAATCTAAATGGGTGCGCTTCGATGAACATGCCCACATGATCAAGGGCGAGGATTTTCGCTACGGAGGCTGGTATCTCTTCGACGAGATTACCGGCGCGATGCTCAAGGGTTTTCGTTATATCCTGAGCAACGGCGGCAAGACGGTCTACTACGATGACATCAACGGCCAAATGGCGCATGGCGAGTCGTATGTCGGCAACAACGAGGAGCGCTCCGGTTGGTTCATGTTCGACGTCTGTACGGGCGCGATGTATACGGGCATGACGTTTGTGCCCAGCAACGGCGGCAAGTGGGTCTACTACGACATCGATAACGGCTCCATGGCCCATGGCGAGAGGTTCCTCAGCTACGACTCCGAGCACAACGGCTGGTATCTCTTCGACAACATCACGGGCGCCGTTCAGTACGGGTTTCAATTACTTTCTGATGTTCAGAAGTGGGTCTACTACGATTCTGTGACTGCGATCATGGTGCATGGCGAGTCGTTTGTGGGTGACGGCTGGTGCCTCTTCGACGATGTTGACGGGTCTCTTCAGTACGGGTGGAAATACCTTGCCGCCGGCCAGAAGTGGGTTCATTACGACGGGGTCACGGGCCGCATGCAGTATGGTGAGCAGGAGCTAGGCGGGGTTAAATACACCTTCGACTGGGTCACCGGAGCCCTTCTCAACGTGCCCGCCGGCTTCGATCCCTGCAGGATCTCCGCGTTGGATCGCGGGGATTTGCAACTTGGGATACTCATAAAGAGCGGCCAAGTGCGCTCCGTTCGTATCATCGGCGATTCCATCCTCGCCGGCATCGGGTGTCAGGATCAGTTCTCCACCAATGACAACGTGATTCTCGCCACAGGCGATTCGACGTTCTACGAGCCTTCCGCTTATCTCCACAGCGCTTCGAACATGCTGCGCTCAGACCTTGAGGGCTTGGGGGTCTCCCTGGTCAATGCCAGTATTCCTCAAATCGGCTGCATGAAATTCTACTCGGAGTATGGGGAGATGGCGCAAGGCGACGAGGATCTTGTGGTCGTCATGGTCGGCGCAAACGACCGCGGATCTTACGACAAGTCCGAGACACTGGGTGATTTTGAGGCCTATTCCGAGCAGTTCATTTCAGCGCTTGTGGAGAACTACGGCAGCGACCGTGTGGTGGTGTGCTCCTCGACACCTACCTTAATTGAGCAGGACAACTTTTCGATTGAGCAGGAGGACGCCGTGCTGAGGAATCTCTGCGCGGCAAAGGGATGGAACTTCGTCTCGATCTACTCTAACTTCAGCAAGGTTGCCGATGCCGAGGGTTTCGACTTGAGCCAACTCCTTCTTTCCAGCGATGGGCTGCACCCCAATAGGCGCGGCCAGCAGGTGCTGTATAAGGCGCTCTCCGAGTCGTTGAACCTTTAAGGCGGAAAGGACCGTTGCGTTGTTTGACATGACCGAGCCCCACCGCGCGAAGGAGCCGACCCCTGTTGCCGCAGCCCTCATCGGCGGAAAGCACTTATACGATGAGGCTGAAGCTTTGAGTGGTGTTCTCAGTGCATGGCGTCACGAACTTCATCAGTCGCCTGAGCTTGGGTTATCCACACCGCTTACCACCAAGTACATCTTCGATACGCTGAGCAATATGGGTTTGGAGCCGAAGGTGGGCAATGCTGGTGAGGTGGTGGTGCTTCTCGGGCTCAGCGATGGACCCTGCATCCTATTACGGGCCGATATGGACGGGCTCCCGTTCGAAGAGCGCTCCGGGGAGCCTTGGGCTTCCGTCAACGGTTGCGCCCATGCATGTGGACACGACATGCACTCCTCCTCTCTTTTGGGTGCGGCGAAGCTTTTGTGCAGCCGCGAAGAAGATCTCCGTCGGATTGGGGGCTGCGTGAAGCTCCTCTTTCAGCCCGGCGAGGAAACTCTTACCGGCGCAGCGGCCGTTGTTTCAGACGGCGTGTTGAACGCGCCGCAGGTGGATGCTGCTTTTGCGCTCCATGTGAATGGCCGCTGCCCTATGGGCCTCATGATCTACGGTGACAATGAGTTTGCGGGCGCTTGGAGTTTTCGAATCGTCCTCCATGGGCGTGGCGGTCACGGCTCCGCGCCGCAGAAGTGCAATGATCCAATTACTGCGGGAGCGCATATTCACGGAGTTTTACCCGGTCTCGTGGAGTCAACGGTCGGCGACGCGTCGGAGGCGGTCATCTCCATCGGTTCTTTCCATGGAGGGACTGCTCCGAACGCAATTCCCGACGAGTGTAGGCTTGAGGGAACGATGAGGGCATTTAGACCCGAGGTGTTGTCCGAACTTAAGAGGGACGTCATCCGGACTGTCCAGCGAATTGCATGCGAGCATGGGTGCACGGCTGACGTCGAGTCGCTCTCTGCTGTGCCACCAGTAAACGTCGACGCAAGCCAGACGTCTGCCTGTCTTTCCTATATCGGATCGGCCCAGCCGGACATTCGTTTTCGCGGAATACAGCATTCGCTCGGCGCCGAGGATTTTGCATTCATATCTGAGCGGGTGCCTTCGGCCTACCTGACTGTTGGAGCCGCCGTCCGAGACACCGACAACCACTTCTCGATGCACGACCCTAGGATTCGCTTCGATGATGCCGCGCTTCCGATGTGCGCGGCTGCGTACGCATCCGTGGCTCTTGGGTGGATTGCCGACCACGTTAGCCAATGAGCTGCCGACATAGCGGTAGTTTGGCTTAGAATCTTGAAAAACTGTGTAATCAGACGTTCATGGGAGGCTCTTGTCATGAAGGGCATCATCCTCGCCGGCGGGTCCGGCACCAGGCTCTACCCGCTGACGC
>NZ_CAVKWG010000005.1:0-30023 GCF_963660155.1 Paratractidigestivibacter sp.
TGCAAAAAGGGGACTGTCCCCAAACTGCGGGCCAATGCGGGTCGTTACGCGCGGGTTTCGAGCCGGCGAACCTGGGTTTCGCGGCGGTATCGGAAGTTTCGGGTCGGCCGCGCGCGGGTAACAGGTGCCGCGTTTACAATACCTGTCGCCGCCGGTCAAACAAAAATCGTCGTGGATGACCAAACCGACCCAGGAGGCGTCATGTACGATACCGGTTCAACAGCGTTTATGATGATCTGCACCATGCTCGTGTTCTTTATGACCCCGGGCCTCGCGTTCTTTTACGGCGGCCTTTCTCGCCGCAAGAACGTGATCAACACCATGCTCATGTGCTTCGCCGTCATCGGCGTCGTCGGCCTCGTGTGGGTCGCCGCCGGCTGGTCGTTCGCCTACGGCGGTGACGGCTCGCTGAGCTGGTTCGGCGGCTTCGACCAGCTGGGGCTTAACGGCGTCGCGGGCAAGATGCTCGCCGAGGCGGCCGACGTGCCCGACGGCACCGTCTACCCGACCATCATCAACGTGATGTTCCAGATGGCCTTCGCCATGATCACCGCGGCCATCGTCACGGGCTCCGTCGCAGGCCGCATGAAGTTCGGCGCCGTGCTCACCTTCATCGCCATCTGGTCGCTCGTCGTGTACTCGCCGCTCGCCCACATGGTCTGGGGCGGCGCGGGCTCCCTTATCGGCGACAAGATTGGGGCGCTCGACTTCGCCGGCGGTGACGTCGTGCACATCAGCTCCGGCGTGACCGGCCTTTTGCTCGCCCTTACCCTCGGCGGCCGCCGCGGCTTCGGCCTTACGAGCTACCGCCCGCACAACGTGCCCTTCGTTGCGCTCGGAGCCGGCCTTCTGTGGCTCGGCTGGTTCGGCTTCAACGGCGGCTCCGAGTTCGCCGCTGACGGCACTGCCGCCCTCGCGATCCTGAACACGGTGGTGGCCTCCGCGGCCGGCCTCGCTTCTTGGCTCGTCGTCGAGAAGGCGCAGACCGGAAAGCCGACCCTCGTCGGCGGTGTGACCGGCCTCGTCGCGGGCCTCGTCGTGGTGACCCCGGGCGCGGGCTTCGTCGAGCCGTGGGCCGCGGCGGTCATGGGCCTTATCGTGTCGCCCGTCTGCTACTTCGCCATCTCCAAGCTCAAGGCCAAGTTCGGCTACGACGACGCGCTCGACGCCTTCGGGTGCCACGGCGTGGGCGGTTTGCTGGGCGGCGTGCTTACCGGTTTCTTCTGCGTGCCGGAGCTCTCGTGGACCTCGCACGGCGGTCTGCTCTATACCGGCGACTTCTCGCTGCTGGTGAGCCAGGTCGTGGGCATCCTGGTCACGCTGGTCATTGTTGTGGTGCTTGACCTGGTGATTATTGCCGTCGTGCGCGCGCTGTTCCATGGCGAGCTGCGCGTGAGCGAGCACGACGAGGCGCTCGGCCTCGACGCCTGCGAGCACGGCGAGAGCGCTTATCCCGCCTACACCGGCCTGGACGCGTAAGGACGCGCGCGGCCGCGCGAACGGCATCGCGAACACCCGCAAAGATCACGACGCTCCGAAGGAGTTCAACATGAAAAAAGTAACCGCCATCGTTCGCCCCGAGAAGCTCGAGGAACTTAAAGAAGCCCTCTTCGAGAAGGGCGTGCGCGGCATGACCATCTACGAGGTCCAGGGCTGTGGCACGCAGCACGGCTGGAAAGAGTACGTGCGCGGCAACGAGGTCCTGCTCAACATGATCCCCAAGGTCAAGGTCGAGCTCGTGGTTGCCGATGACGCGGTGGAGCCGCTCATCGACTGCGTCTGTGACGTGGCGCACACCGGCGAGGTCGGCGACGGCAAGATCTTCGTCTACCCGATGGACGAGTGCGTCCGCATCCGCACCCGCGAGCGCGGCGAGGCCGCCGTCTAGCCACGCCCACCACTTGGGGACAGTCCCCTTTCTGCAGCGGTTTTGGGACAGACCTGTACGTGGTGACAGGTTCCTGCGGCTGCACGAAATGACAGGTTCGTTCGTCGAGGTTTATTGCCAGCCGACCCACACATCGGGGCAGTAGCCGACGGTGGCCGCGCGGCCGTTGCGCACGATGGGCTCACGGAGGAGCTGCTGGTTCTCGAGCAGCTTGTCGAATCGCTGCGACTCGGCAAGATGCTGCACGAGGGCCAGCGCCTCCTCGTCTTTTGCCTTTGGGTTGAGCACGGCGTCGATGCCGCCCGCGGCGGAGACGACGCTGTGCAGCTCGCCTTTGCTCATCTCCTTCTCGCGCAGGTCGATGAACTGGAACTTGATCCGGCGCTCCTTGAACCAGCGCTGCGCCTTCTTTGTGTCGAAGCTCTTCTTGGTGCCGAAGATCTGGATGTTCATCCGCCGCCTTTCTCGTCGGGGTGGACAAAGGGACTGTCCCTTTGTCCACTATCGCATGAAGAGGGTCTCGCCGAGGGAGCACCACTTGTCGGCCGCGCAGATGAGCCAGGCCTCGCGGCTCGCGGGCACGCGGCCCGGCGGCAGCGGCCACATGTGGGCGGCGATGGCGTTTTCCTCCAGCGGCGTGAGGTCGAAGTCCACGCGGGCGTTTTCCAGCGCGAAGACCGGGTGCATCGTGGCATGCTTGGTGTGGTTCGGCTCGTGCCAATCGTACAAAAAATAATCGTGGAGAAGCGCCGCCCGCACGAGTTCTCGCTGGCTTACGCGCAGGTGAAGGGCCTCGGCTATTGACACGGCTGCCCTTGCCACACGCACGCAATGCGCCCACGTCGTCACCTGCCCGTGCTGGATGCACTCGCGCATCACAGGCACGCGCGCCGCGTTCTCGAGCTCCGCCACCTGTTCCTCGAAGGCATTCTGCACTTCCGGTGTCACGGTCGGCGCCCCTTTCTTATCACGTTGTCCAGCGTCTCGGTGAGTCGCCGCACGCCGCCGCCTAGCCGCTCGGTGCGAAAGCGTCGCATGTTGTGCAGGATGTGCTGCTGGCGCGCGCCCATGGTCTCGGCCGCGATGCGCAGGCGGTCGTCCGCGGCGTCCATCACGCCCTGGACGCGGTCGTCGAAGGTCCCCTGCGCATGCTCGATGGCGGCCAAGATCTCGGTCAGCGTGCAGATGCTGAGCGTCATGTCCACGGCAAAGAGCATGCCGAGGACGAGCCCGCAAATCTCGAAGGCCAGCGGCGGCACGACGGCCACAACAACGTCTATCAGCGGTAACGCAAGGTAGACGATGGCCACGCCGCAGATGCCGAACAGACACGCCGCCGGCACGCAGACACGCCCCTTGAGGTTTAGCGGCATGTCGGAATAATCCCACCACACGGTGCCGAAGACCCGCTCCATAACGACCGATGTGACCCACTCCATGCACGAGGCGCCGATGCCGCAGATCAAGAAGATAGCCCACGGAGCGGGCAGCGACGCGCGCACCAGGTGGTTGCCGAACACGATGAGCGCCGCCACCGCGCCCGCCCCATAGATGGGGCAGACGGGCCCGAAGAGAAACCCGCGGTTGCACCAGCGCTTCTCGACGATGGAGCAATAGATGCACTCGAAGAGCCACCCGATCATCGAGAAAACATAGAACCACACCACCAACTGGCACGCTATCACGGTGACCCCCCTAGGCCTTGCCCGCGCCGAGGCCCGCGCTTGCGCCGGCTCCCGCTCCCGCGCCGAGGCCCGCGCTGGGGCAAATGTCGGCCAGCACACACTCGGCGCAGCGCGGCGCGCGGGCGCTGCAGGTGTCTCGCCCGTGGCGGATCCACTGATGGTTCACCGGCCCCCAAAGCTCGCGCGGCAAGAGGCGCAGCAGGTCCTGCTCGGTCTTGAGCGGCTCCTTCTCGTGCGTCTTGGGCGAGAGGGCGAGGCGGTGCGCGATGCGGTTGACGTGCGTGTCCACGGCGATGCCCTCGACGATGCCGAAGCTCACGTTGAGGACGATGTTGGCGGTCTTGCGGCCCACGCCCGGCAGGCTCGTGAGCTCGGCCATCGTGCGCGGCACCTCGCCGCCGAAGTCGGCTACGATCTTCTGTGCGCACTCGACGCAGTGGCGAGCCTTGGTCTTGTAGAACCCCAGGGTGCGGATGATCTCGGCCACCTCGGCGGGGGAGGCCGCGGCCATGGCCTCGGGCGTGGGGAAGCGGTCGAAGAGCTCGGGCGTCACGCGGTTTACCTGCGCGTCGGTGGTCTGCGCCGAGAGAAGCACCGCGATGACCAGCCTAAACGGCGTCGAATAGTCGAGGAAGCACTCGACGGGGCCGTACTTCTCGTCGAGGCGCCGGCACACCTCGCAGGCACGCTCGACCTTGGCGGCCTTTGTTTCTCGCGGCATGCGGCACCTCCTTTTGGGTCGCGGCAAATTTGGCCATACACAAGCAATGATATACTCGACGGCACACGCGGCGCGCCGGCGAGCAGGTCTTGGCGCGCCTATCCCACGGAAAGGAACCCGCATGATTAAGGAGCTCGTCTGCGACGACGCCGTTCTCTCCACGCCCTGCGAGGCCGCTACCGCCGATGACGCGGAACTCGCCCAGGACCTTATCGACACCATGAACGCCAATGAGGACGCCGTGTGCCTGGCCGCCAACCAGATCGGCGTGACCAAGTCCGTCGTCGTGTACAAGGGCGAGGACGAGAAGGACCACGTCCTGTACAACCCGCGCCTGCTCATGGGCCTCGGCCCCCAGAAGCTCGTCGAGAGCTGCATGACGCACGAGGGCGAGACCCGCGTCACCCGCTTCATCAAGGCCAAGGTCGCCTACGACGAGCTGGTCGACGGCCAGCTCAAGCCCCGCAAGAAGGACTTCCTCGGCTGGGAGGCCCAGATGGTCCAGCACATGATCGACCACTGCAAGGGCAAGCTGGTCTAAAACCTGCAAAGGGGACAGTCCCTTTTGCAGGTCATCGCAAGAAAACGCCGCCGGCGTCCTGGTCACGGGTGCCGGCGGCTTGTTTTAACCTGCAAAAGGGACTGTCCCCTTTGCAGGCCTACTTGCAGAGCTGGACGTCGAGGTGATCGTAGGGGAAGGCGAGGTCGCGCTCGGCGAAGACGTCCTGCGCTGCACTGTTTGCGGCCCGCCGCACGGCGTAGCGGCTCGCGGGGTCGCAGTGCAGTCGGACGCGGTAGACGATGCTCGACGCCGCGAGCTCTTGGGTGCCTATGAACTCCGCCGAGTTCACGCTATCGATCCGCTCGCAGCGCCGCGCAACCTCGGCGCATATCTCGCGGGCGTCGGCCGCCTCCACCTCGTAGGCCACCGGCACGTCGATGTCCAGCCAGTCGGAGACGACCTCGATGGTCGCCACGTCGCGGTTGCAGAACGTGACGACGTTGCCCGTGCGGATGTCTTGAACCTTCGTGGACTTGAAGTTGAACGAGAGGACCTTGCCCTCGAAGTTGCCGACGCGGATCACGTCGCCCAGCGCGAACGTGTTGTCCCACACGATGGCCGTGCCCATGATGAGGTCCTTGAGCAGGTCTTGCAGCGCGAAGCCAACGATGATGCCGGCGACGCCCAGGCCCGCGATCATGCCGGGCACGTCCACGCCGTTGACCTGCAGCACAAAGATGACGGCGAACGCGGCCACGGCGCCCTTGGCGACCATGAGGGCGAGGTTGAGGCTGGTCTGCCGGGTCGCCGTGTTCGCGTGGGCGATCAGGCACTTCTTAAAATGGCGGTCGAGCCGAAACCAGATAAAACCGCCGATCAAGATGATCGATAGGCTTATCCAGGGCTTTTCCGAAAGCATCCAATTAATAAACGCACTCACGAGGACTCCTGTGGTCCGGGGTCGAATGGGTACATCCTAGCGCAGGCGGGCCTCACATGCTCGCAAAGCCGGTCTGGCGCAGCGCCTCGTAGAGCACGACGGCGGCTGCGTTGGAGAGATTCAGCGCGCTGATGCGGTAGTCGCTCGGGTCGATGAAGTTGCCGCAGATGTCCTGGGCGAGAAGGGGGCTTTCGGCGCGGGTGGCGCCCGTGACGCCGCCTGCGCCTGTGCTGTCGGCGCCCATGCCCGTGACGCCCACGCCGCGCTCGGGCGCCGTCCACGTGTCAGCGTCGTGGATGGAGACGGCGTCGGCGAGCATCGGGATGCGCTCGCATCGCTCGGGCGCGGCGGCGAGCACCTCCTCGTCGATGCCGGTGGACTCGCGGCCAAAGACCAGGTAATCGCCTTCGACGTAGCTTGCCTCAGCGTAGGTGCGCCGGGCCTTCTTTGTAAGGAAGTGCAGGCGCGCGTCGTCGGTAATAAGGCCATTAACCTGCAAGAACTCGCTCCAATTATTATAGACGCACACATCAAGGCTTCGCCAATACCCGAGCCCGGCCCGCTGCAGCATGCGGTCGTCCAGCGAAAAACCCAAGGGGCCGACGAGGTGCAGCCGGCTTCCCGTGACCACGCATGTGCGGCCGATGTTTCCCGTGTTCGCGGGGATCTCGGGCTGGTAGAGGACAACGTTGAACATGGCTGGCCTTATCTGTTTGGGCGCCGGCGCGGGCGGACGGAGCACGAGCACGTCGGTGTCGATGGTTTTATTGCCAGCTCATTCTACTTTGCGGGCGGCGTCGCGCGTTGGGCTACACTCGTGAACCGTCGGCCCCGAGGAGAGGAGGTAGCGCGTGATAAAGCTGTTTGCCGCCGATTTGGACGGAACGCTCTTGAACGCGCTGCACGTCACCGACCCTGTTATCCTGCATTCGCTTCGCCGGGTGCGCGAGGCAGGCCGGCATTTCTCCATCGCGACGGGGCGCACGCTGCGCTCCAACAACGCCCTCGGGTTCGAGGGAAACGTCGCCGTGGTCTGCGCCAACGGCTCGCTCGTGCTCGACGAGGAGGGGCGGCTCGCCCGCGTCTCGATGATGCCGCGCGAGTTCGTCGAGGCCATCGTGCGCGAGTTCCCGAAGACACCGCTCGACTACATCGGCGTCGAGCACACCTACCACACGGGCAGCGAGGACGAGCACGCCGCTTCTTACGGGCATATGCCGCTGTGGCGCAAGGTCGTCATGCGCGGCATGAGCATGACGGGCGGCCCTGAGCACGTTTATGGCTGCTCGCCGCAAGACATCGCCGCACAGGACATCTGCAAGATAAACGCCCACATCAAGGGCATGGACGAGGCCCGGGCGCTCCGCGAGTTCATCGACGACTGGTCCGATCAGGTGATAAATGCGCCGTTTAACCCGTCGATGATCGAGGTGACGGCAAAGGGCGTCAATAAGGGCGAGGCGGTGGCGTGGCTGGCCGATTACCTGGGCGTTTCTCAGGATGAGGTCGCGGTTTACGGCGATAGCGGCAACGACATCCAGATGCTCGAGCGCTTTGCAGCTCGCGGCCACGCCTATGCTACGAGCAACGGCAGCGACGAGGCCAAGCGTGCCGCCGGCAACGTCATCGGCCCGTGCGCCCTGCATGCCGTGCCGCGCCACATGCTACGCAGCCTGCGCTAGCGCGGCTTTTTGCCCGGCGCCGCACAAATAGGGCCCGCAGCGGGTGTTTTCCGCAGCGGGCCCTGCGATTATTGGAATCGCTTCTTGGCGAATCGCCTACTTCCTCGCGAGGTCGCCGCAGACGTCGCCGTTCGCGTCGGTGGCCGAGACGCTCTTGAGCGCGCCCTTGTCGCCGGTCACGACCTTGAGGGTGATGGTCTTGGCGGAGTCGTTGCCGTACGTGAAGGTGACGGTCTGCTCGCCGGCGCCCGTGGCGGAGAAGCGGAAGGCGTGGCTGGAGACGACGCCCTCGGTCGTGTTGCCGCTGCAATCCTTGCCCTCGGAGATCTCGTCGCCCTCGCACTGGAGGCCGCCCTCGCCGGTAATGGTGTAGTTCCAGTCGGTGTCGGCCGAGGTGTTGTTCAGGCGAGCGACGATCATCTCCTGGCTGATCTCGAACTCGGCGTTGTCCGTGCCGAACTGGCCCTGCAAGGGGGTGCTGCTCGAGCAGGCGCCGAGGCCGATGACGGCGACGAAGGCGACGAGGACGGCGAGGGGCAGGGCGATGAGCTTGGAGGTGGGCTTCTTCATGGTGTTCTCCTTTGGTTTGCCGGCCGGCTGGTCGGGGCGCTGTGTGCGAGCTTGTTGATTTGTAGTATGCCCCCGTCTGCGTATCAGTTGCGCACCACTTTTTAAGACAGGGGGACAGCCCTTTTGCGGACAGAGGGGGCTTTTGCGGACAAGTGGGACAGCCCCTCTGTCCACGTTCTTGGTGGACAAAGGGGCTGTCCCACTTGTCCGCAAAAAGGAGCTGTCCCTTCGTCTTATGCCGATGCCCACGCGGCATGTGATCTGTTGAACTTTATCCGTTCTGACAAATAGTTCAATTTGTCCGTGCTATAGTGCAATTCGTGAACCAGCAAATTGAACCTAAATTGAACTTTCGGAGCGACTCATGCCAAACACGACCTTCGCGCGACGGCTTAAATCGGCCATGGACGACGCCGGCGTCAAGCAGGCAGACCTTATCCGCCTGGCCTCCGAACGTGGCAAGAAGCTCGGAAAAAGCCAGGTCAGCCAGTACGTCAGCGGTAAGGTTGTCCCGCGCGGCGCCGCGTGCGCGCTTCTTGCCGACCTGCTCGGCGTGTCCGCCGACTGGCTTTTGGGCAAGGCCGCCGCGCCCCGCCCCGCGCCTGCCGCCTCGCACGACCGCACCACCGCAAAGAAAACCCCGACCCAAGGGAGCACCACCATGCGCGAGTTCAAAAAGTCCAGCAAGCTCGAGAACGTCCTCTACGATGTGCGCGGCCCGGTGGTCGACGAGGCCGCCCGCATGGAGGAGGACGGCGCCCGCATCCTGAAGCTCAACATCGGAAACCCCGCGCCCTTCGGCTTCCGCGCCCCCGACGAGGTCGTCTACGACATGCGCCAGCAGCTCACCGACTGCGAGGGCTACTCCGACTCGCGCGGCCTCTTTGCCGCCCGTAAGGCCATCATGCAGTACGCTCAGCTGCGTAACATCCCCGGCGTAGACATGAAGCACATCTACACGGGCAACGGCGTCTCGGAGCTCATCCAGCTCAGCATGCACGCCCTCATCGAGAACGGCGACGAGGTTCTTATCCCCAGCCCCGACTACCCGCTGTGGACCGCCTGCGTGACGCTCGCCGGCGGCACCCCCGTCCACTACATCTGCGACGAGCTAAACGAGTGGAACCCCGACCTCGCCGATATGGAGAAAAAGATCACCTCCAACACCAAGGCCCTCGTCATCATCAACCCCAACAACCCCACGGGCGCCGTCTACTCGCGCGAGATCCTTGAGGGCATCGTCGAGATTGCCCGCCGCCACCAGCTGATGATCTTTGCCGACGAGATCTACGACCGCCTGATCATGGACGGCTTCGAGCACATCTCCATCGCCTCGCTCGCGCCTGACCTGCCCTGCGTCACGTTCTCCGGCCTCTCCAAGAGCCACATGGTCTGCGGCTACCGCGTGGGTTGGATGATTCTTTCGGGCAACCTTGCCTGCATGAAGGACTTCATCCTCGGCGTCAACATGCTCTCCAACATGCGCCTTTGCTCCAACGTGCCGGCGCAGTCCATTGTGCAGACGGCCCTTGGCGGATATCAATCTGTAAACGAGTACATCCGTCCCGGCGGCCGCGTCTACGAGCAGCGCAACTACGTCTACGAGGCCCTGAACGCCATCGACGGCATCACCACCGTCAAGCCCAAGGCGGCCTTCTACATCTTCCCCAAGATGGACGTCAAGAAGTTCAACATCACCAACGACGAGCAGTTCGCGCTCGACCTGCTGCACCAGAAGAAGATCCTCATCACGCGCGGCGGCGGCTTCAACTGGGGCGAGCCCGACCACTTCCGTATCGTCTACCTGCCGCGCATGGAGGTGCTGCGCGAGTCCCTCGAGGACCTCGCCGATTTCTTCGCGCACTACCGCCAGAGCTAGCCGCCCGCCCCTCCGCCCCGTCGGCTGGCCCCGCCCCGCTCTGTCGGCTGACCCGCTCGCCCCGCTCCCAAACCCGCCCTCAAACTTCGGAAGGCTTCCAAACTCCTCGAGGGCCCTCTCGAGAAACACGGCAAGCCGTTTACCTGCGGATATACCTATTTCAACTAAAGTTCGGAAGGCTTCCGAAGTTTGGAAGCCTTCCGAACTTTGGGGGAGAGGTCCGCGGTGACGGCGCTCGCTCCGTTTGGCGATTGCTAACCCTCATTGACCTGCTGGTGGTTCATAATGGAGCAATCTGCATATCGCCTTAGGTGAGAAGGGGCACGCCGATGGTCGCTAACGTTTCGCGCAGGGGATTTCTCGGGGCCGCGGCGACGACCGGCTTGGGGCTTCTTTCCGGCTGCGGCGCCTCCTCGCAGCAGGCTGCGTCGTCCGTGAAGACGGCCAAGCTCGACCCCTCCAACCCCACCAACATCGGCGTCTGGCACTACTACAACGGTTCCCAGCAGGCCGCCTTCGACGACCTCGTCAACGAGTTCAACACTAACGCGGGCAAGGAGAAGGGCATCTACGTCGAGGCCCAGAGCCTGGGCTCCGTCTCGGACCTCGAGGCGGCCATCTCCGACTCGCTCGCGGGCGTCGTGGGCTCCAGCGACTTGCCCACCATCTTCTTCAGCTACTCCGACACCGCCTATACCGTCCAGCAGGCCGGCAAGCTCGCCGAGGTTGGACAGTACTTTACCGCCGACGAGCTCAGCGCTTACGTCGAGGGCTACCTCAAGGAGGGCTACCTGCTCGACGACGATAAGCTCTACCTGCTGCCCGTTGCCAAGTCGACCGAGACCTTCATGATCAACGTGACCGACTGGGAGCCCTTTGCCGCGGCGACCGGCGCCACGTTCGAGGACCTCGCGACCACCGAGGGCGTTACCAAGGTCGCCCAGTCCTACCACGAGTGGAGCGGCGGCCGCGCTTTCTACGGTCGCGACTCCATGTCCAACTACTTCATCATCGGCATGAGGCAGATGGGTGCCGAGCTCTTCGACGCGGCCGACGGCAAGGTCACCTTGAACCTCGACCGCGACAAGGTCCGCCGCCTCTGGGACAACTACTACGTGCCCTACGTCAACGGGTGGTTCAAGGCCGCGGGCAAGTTCCGCTCCGACGACGTCAAGACGGGCGAGATCTTGGCCTACACCGGCTCCACCGCGTCGGCCACCTACTTCCCCGACCAGGTAACCCCCGACAGCGATACCGCGACGACCATCGGCTACAAGGTGCTTGCGGCCCCCATCATGGAGGGCGGCGAGAGGGTCTGCGTCCAGCAGGGCGCCGGCATGTGCGTGAGCGCCTCGGATGACGAGCACGAGTACGCGGCCGTCGAGTTCCTCAAGTGGTTCAGCGAGCCCGAGAACAACCTGCGCTTTGTTTGCCAGTCCTCCTACCTGCCCGTTCTTATGGAGGCCAACACCGTCGAGGCGCTCGACGCCGCCATCAAGAACAACGGCCTCAAGGTGAGCGACAAGACCTACGACACCTTGTCGCTCGTCATGAGCTCCATCGAGCAGGAGACCTTCTACGCCGCCGGCTGCTTCGAGAACGGCTCCGCGGCGCGCAAGGTCCTCGACTACAACCTCTCCGACAAGGCCGCGGCCGACCGCGCGGCCATCGAACAGGCCATCGCGGGCGGCGCGAGCGCGGCCGACGCCGTGGCGCCTTACGTGACCGACGATGCGTTCTCGTCGTGGTTTACGGTCTTTAAGACGGCGCTCGAGTCGGCCATCGCCGGAAGCAAGTAAGGACAGGTCAGCGCCGTAAACCGCAGGCGTCCGCCCGCGCCGCGCCGCCCGCATCGCCGCCCGCCGCCCGCGCAAGCGAGAAAACACCGAGAGGAGAGCACATGGACAACGACAAGCGCCCCAACGTCGCGCACTCGATCCGGCGCTCGCTTCTTGTGCCGCTCCTCGCTGTCGTCGTCCTGGTTGCCGTTGTGCCCATCGCCCTTCTCGCCGTCTCGAACACGGGCGAGCAGATGGAGCAGAGCGTCATCGGCCTCGATTCCCGCACCACCGAGAACCACGCGGACGTGCTCCAGAGCGCCATGGTCGACCAGTGGGCCTCCATACGCGGGGACGTCTCCTACTACGAAGAGGCGCTTGCGAACCAGCTGGCCCAAAGCGGCCAGACCGTCGACGCGTTTCTCGCTGACTCCCGCGCCCAGCGCGCCTACGTCTCGTCGGTCTACGAGGACCTGCTCGACGTCATAGAGGGCAACACGACGAGCGGCATCTTCCTTGTGATGGCCAACGCCGACGGCACGGGATCCGCGTCGCGCCACACGGGCGTCTACGTGCGCGATTCCGACCCCACCATGCGCACGCAGACCAATTCCGACCTGCTCATCGAGCGCGGCGACCAGGCGTTCGGCCAAGACTTTGGCCTCGCGCTCGATAATTCCTGGAACCCGACTTTCGACCTCGGGGCGGCGGGCGCACGCGCGGCCGACGACTTCTACTACGAGCCCCTCAAGGCGGGCAACGCCAACCCCGACGTCGACGCGTCGGCGCTTGGCTACTGGTCGGCGCCCTTCATCCTCGAGGACAGCTTCATGGACGGCCACCGCATGATTTCCTACTCCGTGCCCCTGCGGGCAAACGGTAAGGTCTTCGCGGTCCTGGGCATCGAGGTCTCCGTCGATTACCTGGCCAAGAGCTATCTCTCGACCGCAGAGCTCTCGGGCGGCAGCTCGGCCGGTTTCGCGCTCGCCTACGATAACGGCGACGGCACCTACACGTGCGTGACGGGCAACGGCGTGCTCTACAACTACGTTGGCGACGACGCCGGCGACTTCGCGCTCGAGGACGCGGGGCGCGGTAGGCTGTTCCGCGTGAGAGGCGTCAACATGGGCAAGCAGGACGTCTACGCCGTCAAGTCGGACATCTCCCTTTACGACAAGCGCGTCCCCTACGAGCACTCCAAGTGGGTGCTCGTGGGCCTCGTCTCGGAGGACTCGATCTTCTCGGCGAGCCGGGGCTTGTTCCGCAACATTCTGCTGGTGTCGGGCGCGGCGCTGGCCGTCGGCATCGCCGTAATTGCCCTCGCGGTCCGCGGCATCACGCGCCCGGTCCACCGCCTCATGGAAAGCGTCCGCGGCGGCTCCGAGGGCCTCGCGGCCTTCCAGCCGTCGAGGGTCGCCGAGATCAACGAGCTGCACGACATCGTTGACGACCTCAGCGCCAAAGAAGGGGCCGCAGCCGAGCGCCTCTCTGAGGAGAAGGAGCGCTACCGCCAGGCCATCGAGTCCACGTCGGACATCTTCTACACCCTCCGCCCCACCACGCACGAGATCGAGATCGTAAATTCGCTCGACAGCGACGGCATCTGGAATCTCGACGAGTGGGGGACGAAGAAGGCCAGCGGGTGCTTCTCGCCGGACGAGATGCCCCTTTTGGGCAAGCTGCGCCCCGAGCCGGGGTGCCGGACCTCCGTTGTTTTGCGCGGCTCCATCCCCGGCTACCACCAGAACGGCTGGATTCAGGTCAACGTTCGCTCCATCGTGGGCGTCGACGGCGCGACCGAGGTCTACGTCGGCTACCTGCACGACATCACCGAGGAGCGTGAGCGCGAGATCGCCGAGGCATATGCGCAGGTTTGCGATCCGGTCTCGGGCTTCTATAAGCGCGATGCGGGCCTTAACGTCGTCTGGGACTCGCGCGAGGAGCTGCCGCAGGGCACGCTTGTGCTCATCGACCTCGATGACTTTTTCGGGGTCGTCTCCAACTACGGCCTCATCTTCGGCGACGTGCTCATATGCGAGCTCGCGCACATCCTGCGCGACGCCTTCGGCTGGCAAGAAGGGGGCAACCGCGTGGTGCTTATTCGCGCCGGCGGCGACGAGTTCCTCATCTGGGCCGGGGGCATGGACGAGCAGGAGTGCGCCTCTCGCGTGCAGCAGGTGCGCACTCGTTACGCTGCTCTTGTGCGCAAAGAGGTTCTTGACCTAGGGTTCTGCGCCGGCATTGTGGGCGCGGCTTTCGCCGACACGACTGAGGAGCTCTCGGCGCGCGCCCGTGTGACCGCACGGGAGGCCAAGCTCCGCGGCCTTGACCTTTTGGCCTGGGAAAACGTGGAGGACCCCGACGCCGAGCCCGGCAAGTACGGTGAGGTCGTCTCGACCAGCAACGTCGAGAAGATGAGCCTGCCGTCCATCGCGATGAACCTGCTCGACCGGCGCTTCTCGATGGCCGCCGCGCTCGACCTGCTTTCGAATCTGCTGCAGGAGCGCTTCGGGCTGCAGAATCTGATGGTCACGAACTTCTCGATGGACAACCTCGCCATCACCATGGCCTACCAGTGGCAGGGGATCCAGAACTACCACGGCAAGGTCACGGTGCTGCGCTGCTCGGCGACCGATGCGGAGCGCCTGCAAGAGGGTGCGGAGCGCGGCGCGCTCGTGGCTATCAAGGATTTTCCGCCCATCGGTGGCTTCAAGTCGTGGTCGAGCGGCCAGTCGGTGGACGGGGTCACGTTCTTCATGACCGACAATGCGCACTACTCGGGAAGTATCACCTACAAGGGCATCGACTCAGCGGCGGCGCTGGCGAGCGACGAGGAAGCGACCACGCTGCGCGAGATCTCGATCGTTATCCAGAACCGCATCAACCAGGAGCGCCTTGACCAGTCGGCGCGCGCAAAGAGCGACTTCCTCGCGCGCATGTCGCACGAGATCCGCACGCCCATGAACGGCATCATCGGCATGACCGAGATCGCGCTTTTGCCCGGGCAGACCGAGGAGCGCCGCACGGACTGCCTGAAGAAGGTGCGCAGCTCCTCTCACTACCTGCTCGACCTGCTGAACGACATCCTGGACATGTCCAAGATCGAGAGCGGCAAGATGGGCCTTGTGGCCGCGGAGTTCGACCTGGCCGAGCTCGTGGGCGACCTGCGCGGCGTTGTGGGCACCCGCTTCGACCAGAAGCGGCAGCGGCTGGTGTTCGATGTGCGGCTCGAGCACACGCGCTTTATCGGCGACGCGATGCGCGTGAACCAGGTCCTCATCAACCTGCTCGGCAACGCGAACAAGTATTCCGGCGAGGACACCGACGTGGTGCTCACGGTGAGCGAGGTCAGCGAGGGTCCGCAGGTCAGCGCCCTGACCTTTGCCGTGGCCGACCACGGTGTCGGCGTGAGTCCTGAGGACGCGCAGCGCATCTTCGAGAAGTTCGAGCAGGTGGACAGCGCCGACGCGCGCCAGCAGGGCACGGGCCTCGGCCTTGCCATCTCGAACCGCCTCGTGCATATGATGGGCGGGCAGATCGAACTCGAGAGCGAGGTCGGGCGCGGCAGCACGTTCTCGTTCACGATTAAACTGCCGGTGGCGGCGGAGGGCGCGGGCGCGGAGCCGGGCGCGAATGGCGCGGAGCCGGGCGCGGGCGCCGAGGACGCCGGCGCCGCCGACCTGAGGGGCCTCTCCGTGCTCGTGGCCGAGGACAACGAGCTCAACATGGAGATTCTCACCTACCTGCTCGAGGACCAGGGCTGCGTGGTCGAGGGGGTCCCCAACGGCCTCGAGTGCGTGAGCAGGTTCAAGGAGTCCGAGCCCGGGCGCTATGGCCTGATTCTTATGGACGTGATGATGCCTGTGATGGACGGCCTTACAGCCGCGCGCCAGATCCGCGCGCTCGACCGCGCCGACGCGGCCACGGTACCCATCGTGGCGGCGAGCGCCAACGCCTTCGAGGAGGACGTGAAGCGCTCCATCGGCGCCGGCATGAACGCCCACATCTCCAAGCCGATCGAGATCTCGGCCCTTCTCGCCGCCCTGGCCAACGTGCTTTAGTCGCCGGCGGGTAAGGTGCCGCGGGCGAGCTCGGCGTTCCCGAAAGCAGAGGCGTCGCGGGCGGGTCAAGCGGCGAGGTCCGGGGCGTAGACTTGCGGCGTTTGCGTGTGCGAGCGGTTTGTCTGGCGGTCGGGACGCGGTCGGGACGTAAACTTTTCTACTTGTGAAGAGCCGCAGAGTGGCGGCCACAGATGGCCTTATGGCCGACGATTCGCCGGAAGGCGCAGGAGGAGACGCATGTCTGAGTGCAACGAGAACGACGAGATGATGGACGAGAACGAGGAACTCGAGGCCGAGATGCTCGAGGACGAGGAGCTCGACGAGGACGCTATCGACAACGAGATGGATGACGAGGACGAGGACCTCGAGGACGGGGAGGAGGCCGAGGAGGCCCCCGCCGACAAGAATGAGGTGCTGTTCGATAAGGCTCAGCGTGCCGCGCGCCTGCTGCGCAACCGCAAGGACATGATCCGCGACGAGGAGTCCGAGAAGAACCAGCGCGTGAGCAACCTGCTGCGTGCCATCAAGCTCCTCGAGCTCAAGCCCCAGATGGAGCAGAAGGAGATGTCCGAGCTGCTCGGCATTCGCCTGCGCGAGCTCGACGCCATGATGGCCGAGGCCGAGAAGAACGGCCTCGTTACCCGCGAGTTCCCCGAGGAAGAGGACATGCGCGCCGTCCTGGTGAGCGCCGAGGAGGGCGCTGCCGAGGCCGCTTCCGCCCAAGGCCGCGAGGGCGTCAAGCTCGTCCCGAGCCTTTCCGACGAGGAGCTCGACGAGGTCTTCGCCGCTCTGGACAAGATCATCGCCCCGCTGACCGAGATGGGCCTCGACCGCGATGACCGCGGCCCGCGCGGCGGCTTCGGCGGCCGCGGCGGCGACCGTGGTGGCCGTGGCGGCTTCGGCGGCGGCCGTGGCGGCGACCGTGGTGGGCGCGGCGGCTTCGGCGGCGGCCGTGGCGGCGACCGCAGCCCGCGCGGCGGCTTCGGCGGCCGTGACGACCGCGGTGGCCGTGGAGGCTTCGACCGCGGCGGCCGTGACGACCGTCGCGGTGGCGACCGTGGTGGGCGCGGCGGCTTCGACCGCGGCGGCCGCGATGATCGTCGCGGCGGCGACCGCGGCGGCTTCAACCGCGGCGGCGACCGTGGCGGCCGCGGCGGCTTCGGCGGCCGTGACGACCGCGGCGGCCGCGGCAACTTCGGTGGCCGTGACGACCGCGGCGGCTTCAACCGCGGCGGGCGCGGCGGCTTCGGCGGCCGTGACGACCGCGGCGGGCGCGGCAACTTCGGTGGCAAGCGCTACTAATCCCGCCCCTCTCATCCCGCACCCGACGCCCCCTCAGAGTTCGGAAGCCTTCCAAACTTTGAGGGGGCGTCTTCTTGTCTCCGCGCAAGCCGCTGACCTGCGGATATACGATGTGTAACAAAAGTTTGGAAGCCTTCCGAAGTTCGGAAGCCTTCCGAAGTTCGGAAGCCTTCCGAACTTTGCGGGAGAGGCGCACGTCCACGGGCAGCAGTCATTGGTGCCGGGTCTTCGCCGCCGGCCGCGACCGGCCCGCGCGCCAAGAAAACGCCTCCACTTGGTCCGTTTGCGGTCCGCCCGCCAAGAAAACGCTTCCACTTGGTCCGTTTGCGGTCCGTTTGCCAAGAAAACGCCTCCACTTGGTCCGTTTGCGACCCGCCCGCCAAGAAAACGCTTCCACTTGGTCCCAATCCGACCAACTCGCCGCGTTTTCTTTGCAAAACCACCCCGCGCGCACCAACTCGCCGCGTTTTCTCGGCATCGCAGCCCCGGCGCTCCCCGCGACCCAGCCATAACCCGGCCCCCAAGGGTTCCGCTTCTTGACCAAGCACATCACGCCCTATCGATTTGACGAGTATCTCGACGCCAAGAAGACCTTGTATACTCCGGAGTCGTTTTATGCCACTAACGCAAGGGGGACGATTAGCGGCGCCTTCGATGCTTTCTACACCGATGGCGGCTTTCCCGAGTCGTTGCGCGTGCTTATGAAAAAGGTTGCCGTCGCTATGCACGATGCCTTTGGAGAGGGCCTGCACTACCTTAAGTCGCAGCGCAACGACATAGATGTTGAATTTTATGTCCCCGAGCAAGGCCTTGCGGTGCAGGTCGCATATTCCTTGTCGGAAAGCGCCAAGCCGAGGGAGGTCTCGAGTCTCGTCAAGCTTGCGGTCATTGATGGGTCTGTTAGGCGCTTGGTAATTGTCACCAAGGAAGGTGAGGGCGAGACGGTCGAAGGCGCGGTGCGCATAGAGATGAAGCCGGCTTGGAAGTTCCTGCTGGAGGATCTCGGCCACCTCGCCGCGTAGCGCGGAAAGATCACGGATTAGGCGTCGATACAGCCTCCGCGCCCCCCGCTATTCTTTTGGCGCGCGTCGCCTTCGGGCGCGAGGGGGCCTGTTGTCGCCCGTCCGCCGTTCCCCCGCCTGCCCTCCGCGGTCCTGCTTTCCTTCGAAAACCGCAGGTTGAGCATTGCGCCGGCCTGCCGGGGGGTATCCTTGCGCCAAAGCGCCGCCGGGCGCCGAGGCGGGACAGGAGCAGAACATGAGACAGAAGAACAAGACCCGGGCCGCGGCCGTGGCCCTCGCCGCCGGGCTCGCCCTCTCGCCGCTGGTGCGCCCGCCGGCGGCCTTTACCATATCCGAATCTCGCGGACAGTCGCGACACTATGGCAATACCAAGCAAGACCCGCTAGACCTTTCCGCACGCAACCGCGAACAGACCGCATTCGCAGTTCCCTAAGCGTTGCGTGAGACGACAAGCCACGGGCCCGGGCCCGCGGCGTGGCCCTCGCCCGAAGGCCCCCCGCTGTGCGCGGGAAGCCGACGGGGCATAACTGGGGCGCGCGGGGGGCTTAACACCCTCCTGTATTGGACGAACAGGTCAGCGGGCTCGCGCCCAGAGAAGAGCCGCCGGCCAAGGCGGCTCTTACCCGTTTACGGGCGAGCCCGCCGGATCGCCGCAGCCCCATCTTTTGCGTTTGTGACCGTCGAAAAGCGGACGCATGGCGGACGCCGAGACCCCGCGGCCCCGCGCCCCGCGTTGCCAGGCGCGACCTTCCGAGCCGAACGCAGCTCTATTTGAAAATTGACAAAATCACTGTCGAATCATGCTCACAAACTGACAAATACCTACCAAAACAGCTGTTGCAAATTGACAAAACCGATGTTAAATACCCTTCGCAAATTGACAAATCGCAGGCTATAATGCCTATATGTCAGATTATCGGGAGGGACGTTGATATGCTCAAACGCAAGGCGCTCGACGCGCTCGAGGAGTGGTATCGGAACAGGTCCAAGCAGGCCCTGCTTATCACGGGCGCCCGCCAAGTGGGCAAGACTTATCTTGCCAGGCGCTTCGCCGCGGCTCACTGGGAGAACGTGGTCGAGCTCAACTTCTACGAGAACACCGAGGCCCGGCGCGCGGTCGAGACCGCGACGAGCTCCTCCGAGCTCTTCTTGCGCTTGACGGCCTTCGCCGACGTCCCGCTCGTGCCTGGCAAGACGGTCTTCTTCCTTGACGAGATCCAGGAGTGCAAGGAGGCGGTCACGGCCATCAAATTCCTCATGGAGCGGGCCGACTACGATTACATCCTCTCGGGGTCGATGCTCGGCGTGGAGCTCAGGGGAATCGCTTCCGCCCCGGTCGGGTACCTGAGCACGGTGAAGATGTACCCGCTCGACTTTGAGGAGTATTGCTGGGCCAACGGCGTCGCGCCCGCGCTCCTAGACGCGGCGCGGTACGCCTTCCGCGAGAAGCGGCCTCTCGACGAGTTCGTCCACGGCAGGCTCCTCACGCTGTTTCATCACTACCTTATCAGCGGCGGCATGCCCGACGCCGTCCTCGCGTTCGTCGATTCGGACGACGTTGGGCGAGCGAGGACCGCGCAAGAGGCTATCGTCACGCAGTACCGCTGGGACATCGGCAAATATGCGCAGGGGAGGGCGCGCGTCGTCCGTAGGATTTTCGACCTGATGCCCAGCGAGATAAGCCGGCAGGATAAGCGCTTCACCATTCGCGATGTCGAGGGGGACTCCCACTTCGACCGCTACGACAACGACTTCATGTGGCTGACCGATGCGAACGCGGCGCTGGCCGTCTACAACGTAAGGGAGCCTCGATATCCCCTCGCGGCGAGCATGGAAGCGCCCAAGTTCAAACTCTTCAGCTCCGATGTGGGCATCCTCACCTACCAGTGCGGGCTGGATGTGGTGCGCGGGATCCTCGGGTCGCGCCCCGATATCAACTTTGGCGCGGTCTACGAGAATGCTGTGGCGCAGGAGCTCGCTGCGCACGGCCTCGGCCTGTATTACTTTAAGAACAGGGGCATGGGCGAGCTGGACTTCGTGGTGCAGACGCGCGACGGCCGCGTGATGCCCGTGGAGGTCAAGTCGGGCAAAGGCTACTCGCGCCACAGCGCGTTGCGCAAGGTGCTCGGCACCCCGAACTACGGCATCGACGAGGCGGTCGTCCTCTGCGAGGGCAATATCGAGGTGGACGGGGCGATAACGTACTGCCCGGTGTACATGGCAGCGTTTCTCTAGGAGACCTGCCGGGCCGTCGCGGCCCCAGTTTTTGCGCTTGTGGCCGCCGGGCCGCCTGCCGCGCCCGGTAGTTTGCGTTTGTGGCCATGCCGCGGGGCCACGACCGTCGAAAACGGGACGGAATAGCCGCTCCGATGGCCACAACCGGCGAAGACGGGGCGCATATCGCCGCCGAGACCCCGCGATTTTGCGTTCGTTCAGTTTTTCGATGGTTAAATCAGAATCACCGAGTAAAGCTGTTTCGCCAACTGGGCAAACGCGGCCGAATTCGGCCCTTCATACCGGCCGATTCCGATTTAACCATCGAAAAACTGAACGAACGTTGTGGGGCGAGCCCACGGGGAGGGGAATGCCCAATTTCAGGCCGTTGGAGCACGCGTTATGCGGAAATTCGCTTAGCCGTTGGCATGCTAGTTCCGTAGTATAGGAGGTCTCGTGCTGTTCGCATCCGCCCTCGGCTAGAGCCCGAACACCTTCTCCAGCGCCGCGCACCGATTCTCAACGGCGCCTGCAAGCAGCGTTATCTCAGCTTGCTTACAACCGTGCTTCTTTGCAAAGGCGGCGCACTGGCGCGACGCATTTACGGTGGACGCAACAATCGATCGCGCTCTTTCAGTCCCGACCTCGCAGACTTCGGCAAACTCACCGAGCGATTCCGCAATCGCTGCCCCCGTCTCGCCGTAGACGGCGGTCACATGGGTGTGGCGCAGGTCGGGATTGATGTTTATGTCAAATGCCGGTGAGAACCCCCAGCGGTCTTCTTCGCGTAATAACCCGAGGTTGCGCAGATGGTCATCGGTGTTGTTGATCGCAACCGAGAGTGCAGCCCGGCGAAACAGCTTCTCAAGTTCCGCCCGCGCGTTGCTCGCCCAGTCGACAAGGGCTTCCGCCACCTCGACGTAATCGTAGGACAGGCCGTCCCTGCCGCCGATCAGGCTCATCGCGCTCAGGTAGGGAATTCGCTCCCCCTCAAGCAACGAATCGAAGCGGTCAAACCTTTCCAGCAACAACACACTGCTGCTCCCAATGGTCAGCAGTTTGGAACGAGGCGTGCGAATACCCGCCGCCATGGCAATCTCTAGGGCAACTTTTTCCCAGGTTATGACGTCCCATTCATCTTCCGGGTGAGAGAACTTCGCGAGAAGAATCTTGCCCTCGTCTACGACCGAGGCTTTTGGACGCGCACCTCCCAGGGATGCCGAGCCGGCTTCGAGCAGCTCCTTCACCTGCTCTTTTCCGTCGTTGCCAAGCGCGACCTCCCGAGCTGAATGCAAGAGCCTCTTCAGCTCAACAATGGGAGGGGCCTCGCCTTCCGCCGAAAGGAAGGTCTTGCCGCCGGGCAGCGCGTATCGAAGCGCTCCTTGACGAGAAGCGTCGCTTACTCCGATGAGGTAATCGAGCTCGTCAAGACATCGCGCGCCGGCGACTCCAGAATCACCGTTATACAGCGCTTGCCAATCGATGAGATGTCTGCCCCAGCGATCGGGCGCGGAGTCACGGAGCGCGCCGTGCACGCCGTTGCTGTGGTATGAAGCCGCCCTTAAGGGCAGGGCGGGGTCTATCGCATAGGCGTCGGGATGGGAGAGGTAGAGGTCGTCGTAGCAAAATACGCTCGAAATCTGACCGCGCCGCAAGCCAAAGCGGCACGTGCCGACCATCACGTCTTCGCGACCCAGCAGGTTAGTGTGCACCTCGAGGCTTGGAATCACGGTCAGCCCCTCACTCTTTGCGGCAGGCTTTGGTCGGCTCGGATACGGCCGTAATCCGTTTCGTAGGGATCCGTGGCGTCCACCACGGCGTCGAGGCAGTTGAGCGCGCGGCACACGTTGAGGAACGTCTCGAGGCTCACGGTCGGGTCGCCGTTCTCGAGCCGAGAGATGGTCGAGCGCGAGACGGCGGCCTTGTCGGCGAGCTGCTGCGAGGTGAGGTTGTAGAGTTTTCGCCACGTCGAGATGTTCTCGCCGATTCGGCGCGCGGCAAGTTTCGTTTTGGCTGTCGTTGGTCTCTTCATGGCAATCCTAACGTCTGGAATACACGACACTATATCATTTAGTGTCTGATAAAGCGGACATTAAATTGTGTGAGTATCGGCTGTTTACGACGTGGTCCTCACGCCAGCCTATGCAAGCTATTGGGAAGCAGCAAGAAACGCTCGGCTCCGCACGCAGCCGCCGGCTTTGCTGTCGCAACGCTATTCCTCCAGCGCCGCCGTTCGCGCGTCGTCGCTCGCGGCCGCCGCGGCCTCGGCGCGGGCCAGGTACTCCTCAAAACCCACGAGCGCGGCGAAAGGCATGAACTGGGTCGCCCGCTCGGCCTGGGGCTTCGGCAGGCGGGCCGTCCGAGGGCGCCCCAGCGGCTCGTCCTCGGGACAGTGCCTGCGGGGCGCCTGCACTTCGGCTGCCCCACCGCGGCCCGTCGACCGGATCTGTCCCTCACTCTGCACGGTGGCCTCCAACCTGGTTGTTTCTCTCCCTCTGCGTGGCCTCCTCGCGAAAGCTCACGCCGCGCAGCAGCGCGTTCTTGCCGAACTTCCTCTGCACGGCAAGCGTCGCGGCACTTAGAGAATGCTCCTCCTCGTCCGCCTCGACGTCGTCGAAGAGCGTGTGCGTGGCATAGCGCTCGTCGGCAAGGCCGCCAAGGCTCACGCTGAGGCGGCGGATGGAGCGGTCGCGGTCGGCCACCTCGTCGTAGATGTCCAGCACCCAGCCGAGCAGCTCGTTTCGCGAGTTCGTCAGCTTGCCGAGCTTGCGCGCGGCGCCCGCGCTCTGCGCCCCCAGGTCGTCCCACGAGTAACCCACGTACAGCGAGACCGAGTCGCAGACCAGGTGCTTCTCCACGAGGTCGAGCGCCGAGGCCGACGCCATCTCGCGCAGGACGTTTCTTGCCTCGGCGAAGCTGTAGTCGCGCATGAGGACCTGCCCGTTGCTTGTCGAGTGGCCGCGCGGCTTGTAGGCGTGGATGTCGGCGATGGTGCAGGACTCGTAGCCCCAGGCGTGGTCGATGAGGTATTCCGCGTTGACACCGAATTCCTTGTGCAAGAACCGCTCGTCTATCTGCGTGATGCCCGCCAGGTCCACCACGTTGTACTGCAAGAGGCGACGCGCGATGCCGGGGCCGATGCCCCAGATGTCGGTGATAGGCCGGTGGTGCCAGATCTTGCGGCGGAACTCGCGTTCGTCCAGGTAACCGATGTGGTCGTCCACGTGCTTGGCCGTGATGTCGAGCGCCACCTTGGCCAAAAACAGGTTCGTGCCGATGCCCGCCGTGGCGCAGATGTGGGTCTCTTCCTCGACGTCGGCCATAAGGAGCTCGGCGAAGCTCTTCGCGTCGGTGCGGTAGAGCCTGAGGTAGGGCGTCGCGTCGATGAAGCACTCGTCGATCGAGTAGACGTGGATGTCTTGCGGGCTAACGCGCCGCAGGTAGATGCCGTAGATCTGGGCGGAGACCTCCATGTAGCGCTTCATGCGCGGGGGCGCCTTGATGTAGTTGATGTCCTTGGGGATCTCGAAGACGCGGGCGCGGCTCGAGACGCCGAGCGCCTTAATCGCGGGGCTCGCGGCCAGGCAGATGGTGCCGTCCCCGCGCGACGGGTCGGCCACGACGAGGTTCGTCGTAAAGGGGTCGAGGCCGCGGTCGGCGCACTCGACAGAGGCGTAGAAGCTCTTGAGGTCGATGCACAAATAGGTCCGCCCCGTGTCCACGGCGTCGCGTCGGATGATCGGGTCCGGTCCCATCTGCACCTCCTTCTGCGTTGTGGCTGCTACGTTGTGTGAGACTATTTTGGCCGAGGCGGCGGACAACAATCGCGACGATTCGTCCTGCCACACACTTAGCAACGTTTGTTCGCAAGTGGACAAAGGGACTGTCCCTTTGTCCAAAAGGGAGGCCACATGCGGGCGTTTATTGCCTTGGAGATGCCGGAGGAGTTCGTCGACGATGCCGCGGCGCTGGCTCGCCAGTTGCAGCGCGAGGTTGACGGTCGCTTTGTGCCGGCCGAGAACTACCATCTCACACTGGCGTTTCTTGGCGAGATAAACGAGGCCGTGGCGCGCGACGCCATGGACGTGATGGACGCCGCCTGCGCGACGGCGGGCCCGATGCCCATCGACGTTATTGGCCTCGGCGCCTTTGGCAAGTGTGCGGGCGGCGCGGGCCTTTGGCTCGAGATCGCGAAGGATCCCGAGCTCATGGCGCTGGCTGGGCGTGTGCGCGAGGGGCTCGCTTCGCGCGGCGTGGCCTTCGACGGCTCGTTTTCTTTCTCGCCGCACGTCACGTTGGCGCGCCGGGCCAAGCTGCCGGGCGGCGATTTGCCGCAGCTCACGTTCCCGCTGCCCTGCGAGGCCGTGCAGGTCACCTTGTTCCGCAGTTATCTGGAGAAAAACGGCCCCCGTTACAAGCCTCTGTACGCCGTCGAGTTCGGCTAAGGCGGAGAAATACTTAGCTAATTTTGGTGTCGAGGGCGCGCCGAAAGCCCCGCGCAGCCACGTTTGGGTACATCAAAAGCATCGATTGTGCCCGCCGGACCGCTCGTCCGTGCCGGGGGCGTCCCGCGCGAAGACGCGCTACCCTAGGAAGAACGAACGACTGCAACGAAGGAGACCCTCGTGAAGAACGTGACGAAGAAGGATTACCCGGCCTATGCGGTCGTTGAAGGCGCCGAGCGCGATATCGTCATGCTCGATGGCAAGTTTTGCTTTGTGACCCCTGGTGAGCGCGACGGCAAGGCCCGCCGCGTGACGACCCGCCAGCTCCTGTGGCTCATGGGCGACGGCAACATCGTCTTTACCGATGAGTCGGCAAAGCCCGAGTTCTTTACTGACCTGGCGTTTGTTCAGGAGCAGGAAGAGGTCGCGTCTCGTCGCAAGACGACCATCCTGCGCGTTGTCGGCGCCTGCGCGGCCGGTGCGGCCGTCGTTTCCGGCGTCGTGCTGGTGGCTCAGCACGAGCTTCTTTCCCGCGTCGTCAACAACAAGTAGGGCAGCGCGCACACATGGCTAAACAGGTTTGGGCTGGCGGCAACATGCTCTATCCGTTGCCGACGGCCATGGTGAGCTGCGGAAACGCTGCTGGCAAGAAGAACATCATCGCCATCGGGTGGACGGGTACCATCTGCACGAACCCGCCGATGCTCTACATTTCTGTGCGCCCCGAGCGCGCGAGCTACCCGATCATCCGCGAGTCCGGCGAGTTCGTGGTCAATCTGACCACCCACAAGCTGCAGCGCGCCTGCGACTGGTGTGGCGTGCGCTCTGGCCGTAACTACGACAAGTGGGCGGAGTGCGGCCTTACCGCTGCGCCGGCCGCCATGCTGGAGCTCGCCCCGGTCATCGCTGAGAGTCCGGTGAACATCGAGTGCAAGGTCACCGAGGTCAAGGAGCTCGGCAGCCACCACATGTTTCTTGCCAGCGTCGAGGCGGTGCAGGTGGAGGAGAGCCTGCTCGATGAGCGCGGCCGGCTCGACCTCGCGCGCGCAAACCTGACCGCCTACAGCCATGGCGAGTACTTTGACCTGGGCAAACGCGTCGGAACCTTTGGGTACAGCGTTCGCAAGAAGGCGCCGAAGAAGAAGCACTAGGCGGCTTCGGGCGGCTGCGTGGCGCCGTGAGCCGCCGAGAAAATCTCCCGATAACCGGAACACGTGTTTGTTGTCCCGTGGTCGTGGCATACTAGGAACGTACGTTCCGAGCAGGCCACGACAGACGGGAGGGGAGAAGCATGTCTCAGGGTGCCGAGAAGCGCACGCGTCGCTACGTGCGCGTGCGCTGCGAGATCGATGCCGATGGTGCGCTGACCCCCATTGCCGTGCTGTGGCGCCCGGGGCGCGCCTACGAGATCACCAAGGTGAGCCGCCGCGAGAGCTGGGCATGCCTCGGCACCGGCCGCGGCGTGCGCTTTACCGTCTGGTTCGGCGGCTATCAAACGCACCTGTGGTGGGACACGAACCGCTGGTACGTGATGAGCCGCCCGCCTGCGCGGTGATGTGGGCGGCCTGCGATTTGGGGACAGTCCCCTTTTTGCACACGCATGAGTGCTGCGAGCCCGTCGCCGAATCGTTGGGCGAGTCGCTTGAAACTGCCGCTCGTGTGCAAAAAGGGGACTGTCCCCAAATCGCAGGCCGCGCGGCCTACCCGTTGATCCGCGCGAGAAACGCTTCGCCGTAGGCGTCGGCCTTCTTTTGGCCCACGCCGGAAACCTGCAGGAACTCGTCGAGGTCGCGGGGCTTCTTTGCGCACATGTCGATGAGCGCCGCGTTGGAAAAGATGATGTAGGCCGGCACCTGCTGCTCGCGCGCGAGCTCGGTGCGAAGGTCAACAAGCCGCTGGTAGAGCTCCTGATCCACGTCGGCGAGCTCGACTGTGGCCGCGGTTTTGGCGCCGCGCCCGCCCGCGCCTGGGCCCGCGTCCGCGGGGCGCTTCTTGCGCGGCTTGCCCTTTGCCACGCGCAGCACGAACGGCTCCCCGTCCACAAGCCGGGTCCGCATAAAGGCGCCGCTCGCCGCCGAGAGCTGGATCGTGGGGTAGTCGCACGACGTGCGCGCGAGCAGCCCGCGGTACACGAGCTCGTCGATGAGGCTGCGGATCCGCGTCACCGGCACGTCGGCCATGATGCCGTAGGTGCTGAGCTGGTCGTATCCGCGGCTCAGGACCTTCTCGGCGCGCGAGCCGCGCAGGATATCCACGATGGTGGAGGCGCCGACGGTGCGCCCGCGCTGCGCGAGCCGGGCCACGCAGCTCACCACCTTAAGGGCGTCCACGGTGGCGTCCGCCTCCTCGAACTCGGCGAGGCAGTTCGCGCAGTTTCCGCAGTACGCGGGCGCCTCCTCGCTGAAGTAGCGCAGGATAAAGCTGCGCAGGCAGTCGGTCGTGGTGGCGTAGAAGACCATCTGCTTGAGCCGCGCCTCGTCGCGCTCGTGCAGCCAGGCGAGCTCCTCGGGCGAAAGGTCGTCGCGGTCGGTGCGGCTGAGCAGGAACTCCTGCGTGTGGACGTCGCCTGCCGAGTAGAGCAGCAGGCACTCGGCCGGGGTGCCGTCGCGGCCCGCGCGGCCGGCCTCCTGGTAATAGTTCTCCAGGCAGCTCGGGATGTTGTAGTGGACGATGTAGTTGACGTTCGACTTGTCGATGCCCATGCCGAAGGCGTTGGTGGCCACCATCACGCGGGCGCGGTCGTAGAGAAAATCGTCTTGGTTGCGGTCTCGCTCGTCGGCGCTGAGGCCCGCATGGTAGCGCGTGGCGGCGAGGCCCTCGTCGCGCAGCAGCTCACAGACTTCTTCGACGGCGCGGCGGCTCGAGCAGTAGACGATGCCCGATTGGCCGGCATGCTCGCGTGCGTAGGCGACCACGCGGTCGTCCTTGGCCTTCTTGTTGATGGGTCGCTCGACGAGGAACTTGAGGTTGGGGCGGTCGAAGCTCGCAAGGACGGTGTGCGGGTTTATGAGGCCGAGCGCCCGCACGATATCTTCGCGCACCTCGCGCGTGGCCGTGGCGGTAAGCGCCATCACGGGCGGACGATGCGGCAGCGCGGCGATAAACTCAATAATGCGCTGGTAAGAAGGCCTGAAGTCGTTGCCCCACTGGCTGATGCAGTGAGCCTCGTCCACGGCAAGAAGCGCTGCGCCTCGCTGTGCGACCACATCAATAAAGTAAGGGTCGTCCAAGCGCTCGGGCGCCACGTACACAAGCGCGAGCGCGCCCGACGCGATGCCGTGCAGGACGTCTGACTGCTCGGGCGCGGAAAGCGTCGAGTTGAGGCAGCTCGCCGCCACGCCGTACTGACGCAGTGCCCCCACCTGGTCCGCCATGAGCGAGATCAGGGGAGAGACGACCACCGTGAGGCCGCCCGCGGCCTCGGCCAGCGCGATGGCCGGCAACTGGTAGCAGATCGACTTGCCGGCCGACGTCGGCATGACGGCGAGCACGTCGCGGCCCGCGAGCGCCGCGTCGACGATGCCCTCCTGGTGCGGGC
This sequence comes from Paratractidigestivibacter sp., assembly GCF_963660155.1. Taxonomy (GTDB): domain Bacteria; phylum Actinomycetota; class Coriobacteriia; order Coriobacteriales; family Atopobiaceae; genus Paratractidigestivibacter. The sequence continues at coordinate 28,228 of NZ_CAVKWG010000005.1, forward strand.
GGAAACTCTCGTAGCCGAAGACGCGGCGAAGGATCTCGAGCGGATGTGACGTAGCGGTCATACGGGCCCTTTCGGTGAAAGACACCTTTTCGCACACGCGCGCCTGCAATTTGGGGACAGACACCTTTTCGCACACGCGTCACGGCTGCAAGTTCGTTGCCGAATCTTTGGGCAAAGTCGTCGATGCCAAGGTTCGTGTGCGAAAAGGTGTCTGTCCCCAAATCGCAGGCGCGCCTAGGAGAAGACGTGGTCGAGGACGGCGGCGATGGCGTCGATGCTGATCGGCTTGATGATGTGTCCGTTCATGCCCGCGCGGAAGGCCTTGTCGCGGTCCTCGTCAAACGCGTTTGCCGTCATGGCCACAATCGGCACGTTGGCCTTCTCGTTGTCCGGCAGCGTGCGGATCTCGCGCGTGGCCGTGTAGCCGTCCATCCTGGGCATCTGGATGTCCATCAGCACCAGGTCGTAGGTGCCGGCGGGCGCGTCTGCCACCGCGGCCACAGCCTCGTCGCCGTCGTTTACGGTGTCGAGGACCATGCCCGTCTCCCCAAGGATCGCGCAGGCGATCTCTCGGTTGAGCTCGTTGTCCTCGACGAGAAGCACGTGGCGGCCGCTGTAGTCGTAGCGGCGCCCGCCGCCCGCGCCCGCCGTCGCGGCGCCGCCGCCCGCGTCGACGGCGCCGGCCGGCCGCGTGAGCACCTGCCTCAGCTCGGACATGAAGATCGGCTTGGACACGAACGCCGTGACGCCGGCCTCGCGGGCCTCGGCCTCAAAGCCGCCCCAGTCATAGGCCGTCAGAACGATAATCGGCACATCGTCGCTTATCACCTTGCGGATGCGACGCACCGTCTCTATGCCGTTCATGTCGGGCATCAAATAGTCAATGATATAGACCTTGTACTCGTCGCCCATCTCCTGCGCGTCCTGCGCGCGGATCACGGCCTCGTGGCCAGATGCCGTCCAATCGGGGCGCATCTGGATGTCGTGGAGCATCTTGCTCACGCTGCGGCAGGTGTCCAGGTCGTCGTCCACCACCAGCGCGCGGGCGCCCAGTAGCTCGGGGATGGGCTCACGGTCGGCGGCCTCGCCGGCCAGGCGCAGGTCGAGCGTCACGGTAAAGCACGAGCCCTTGCCCTCTTCGCTTTCCACCGAGATCTGGCCGCCCATCATGTCCACGATGTTCTTGGTGATGGCCATGCCCAGGCCCGTGCCCTGCTCGCCGGAGACCGTGGAGCTGTACTCGCGCGAGAAGGTGTCGAAGATGTAGCCGAGGAACTCCTCGGACATGCCGATGCCGTTGTCCTTAACGGAGAACTCAAGCGTGGTGTAGTGCGGCGTTGAGCAGGGCTTCTCGGCAAGGCGGATGATGATGTCTCCGCCGACCGGCGTGAACTTGTTGGCGTTGCCCACGATGTTGATGAGGATCTGGTTAAGGCGCAGCTTGTCGCAGACGACGTCCTCGTGCACCACGTCTTGTGTGTCGATGAAGAGGTGCTGGTTCTTGGCGTTGATGAGCCCCTGGACCATGGTGCGCAGGTCGCGCATGAGGTCGGGCAGGTGCAGCGGCTTCTCGTCGAGCTTCACCGTGCCGGACTCGATGCGGCTCATGTCCAGGATGTCGTTGATCAGGGAAAGCAGGTGCGTGCCGGAGGTTCCGATCTTTCCCAGGTAGTCCTGCACCAGAGCCGTGTCGTCAAGGTGGGTCTGGGCCAGCGCCGTAAAGCCGATGATGGCGTTCATCGGCGTGCGGATGTCGTGGCTCATGCTGTTGAGGAACGTTGACTTTGCGCGGTTGG
>NZ_CAVKWG010000006.1:0-88291 GCF_963660155.1 Paratractidigestivibacter sp.
CGGCGGCTTTTCTTGGCGCGCGGGCCGGACCGGGACCAAGCCGGCGGCTTTTCTTGGCGCGCGGGCCGGACCGGGACCAAGCCGGCGGCTTTTCTTGGCGCGCGGGCCGGACCGGGACCAAGCCGGCGGCTTTTCTTGGCGCGCGGGCCGGACCGGGACCAAGCCGGCGGCTTTTCTTGGCGCGCGGGCCGGACCGGGACCAAGCCGGCGGCTTTTCTTGGCGCCGGGAAGAAAACCGGAGCGCTACGCTGTGAGCTCGGCCACGGCGGCGCGCAGCTCGTCGACGCGGTCGCGACGCTCCCAGGTGAACTCGGGCAGCTCGCGGCCGAAGTGGCCGTAGGCTGCGGTCTTCTCGTAGATGGGCCGGCGCAGGTCGAGGTCGCGGATAATGGCGCCCGGGCGCAAGTCGAAGACGCGCTCCACGGCGGCCTCGATCACGCGGTCATCCACCGCGCCGGTCCCGAAGGTATCGACCATGACGGACAGCGGGTGAGAGACGCCGATGGCGTAGGCGAGCTCAATCTCGCACTTGTGCGCGAGGCCCGCGGCCACGACGTTCTTGGCGACCCAGCGCGCAGCGTAGGCGGCCGAGCGGTCGACCTTCGTGCAATCCTTGCCGGAAAAGGCGCCGCCGCCGTGGCGGCCCATGCCACCGTAGGTGTCAACGATGATCTTGCGGCCGGTGAGGCCGGTGTCGCCCATAGGGCCGCCCACGACGAAGCGGCCGGTCGGGTTCACGTAGATGTCGGCCTCGTCCCACTTGATGCCCGCGGCGTCGAGCACCGGCGCGATGACATGCTCGGTCATGTCGGCCTTAACGGCGTCCATGCTCTCGACGGCGTCGGAGTGCTGCGTGGACACGACCACGGCCGTGACCTCGACGGGCTTGTCGTCCTCGTAGCGAACGGTCACCTGGGTCTTGCCGTCGGGGCGCAGATAGTCCACCACACCGGCCTTACGGACCTCGGTCAGGCGCTCGGCCATGCGGCTCGCCAGGTAGTGGGGCATCGGCATGAGCACGTCGGTCTCGTCGGTGGCGTAGCCGAACATCATGCCCTGGTCGCCCGCGCCCACCGCGTCGATGGGGTCGGTCGTTCGGCCGGCCTGCGTATCGAAGGACTCGTCCACGCCGGCGGCGATGTCGGCGCTCTGCTCGTGGATGAGGTTCATGACGCCGCAGGTATCGCAGTCGAAGCCGTACTTCGCGCGGTCGTAGCCGATGCGGCGGATGGTGTCTCTCGCGATCTTCTGGACGTCGACGTACGCCTCGGTGCGGACCTCGCCGGCCACGATCACGGTGCCGGTCGTCACGAAGGTCTCGCAGGCGCAGCGGACGTTGTCCACTTTGGCGGCCACGCCATCGGCCGAGACGAACCCTCGGGCCTCAAGCTCCGCCTCCTTGGCAAGGATCGCGTCCAGAACGGCATCGCTCACCTGGTCGCAGATCTTGTCGGGGTGCCCTTCGGTAACGCTCTCGGAGGTAAACAGGTAGTTCTTTTGTGACATGCTATGCGCTTCCTTTCTGTGTGCAGTCACTGCCAGCCGAGCAGGTCAGGCACTCGGCCTTAACGCAAATGTTGGAGCCGTCGCCAGGCGACGGCCATGAGGCTAGCCCTCTTCTACCCCAAACTCGCGGCGCGCCTTCTTGGTGCCGACGCCGCAGATGATGAGGTGGATGAGCTCGCGCGAGAAGGTCTCGGAGTCCTGGAGCTCGTCGTCGGGGCGGTCCTCGAAGATCGCGAAGGTGAACGCGCCGGTTATGGAGATGGCGCCCAGGCGCGAATTGACCTCGGGCCGCGCGAGCCCCTCGGCCTTCGCTCGATCGATCTGCGCCTCGAAGATGGAGATGAGGCGGTTGAGGCGCCCTTCCACGGAAGGCAGCACCGACTGCTTTGAGTTGAGCAGCTCCCGCGTGACGGCAAGGGTCAGGGGGCTCCTCGGGCGCAGGCTGCTGGAGAGCACGCCGGCGATTCCCGTGATCGACGCAACAGCGGAAGATGCGTTGGCGACCACGGTCTCGATCTGCGAGATGAGCTCCTCGACCTCGCGGTCGGAGATAGCCTCCACCAGCGCTTCTTTGTCGGAGAAATAATAGTAAAGCGAGCCTTTGGACATGTTGCAACGGGCACTGACCTCGCTCATCTGGAAGTCGGTGCCGTTGTGCTCGACAATGAGCTCTGTGGCCGCGAGCATGATCTTCTCGCGGGTCGCGGCGCTCTTGCGGGTCTTCGTGTCGGAGCGCAGCTTGCCCGCGGCCCCGGCGAGGTCCGCCTTCGCCGCGCGCACGCGCCTCACGCCCTTCTCGATGTCGGCGGCCATGCGGCCGTCGTTCAAAATGCCCATTCAGGTTCCTCTCGCAGGTATCTCGGCCATGCATTCTACCATGTGAACGGTTTGCTCCGTAATTTTTGAGTTCAATTCAAAAAAGCTGAACACATCCGGTTCAAATCCGGAGCCGAAGGATATACATTAGGCTGTGCATTTTTAACAGGATTTGAAACGAGGCAATGTGCGCAAGGTTTGGCAGATTTTTTTTCGCGACCTAAAGCGGCTGGTCGTGAACCCCGTCGCCCTCATCATCACCATCGGCGTCGCCATCATCCCCTCCCTCTACGCGTGGTTCAACATCCTCGCCAACTGGGACCCCTACGAGAACACCTCCACCGTGCCGATCGCCGTCGTCATCGAGGACGAGGGCGCCGACGTGTCCAACATGGGCTACACGAACGCCGGCGACATGATCCGCGAGGAGCTCGAGCAGAACACCCAGCTCGGCTGGAAGTTCGTCGACGACGAGGACGAGGCCGTCGAGGGCGTGCGCGCGGGCACCTATTACGCGGCGTTCGTCGTGCCCACCGACTTCACCTCGAGCCTCGCGGACGTCCTCGACGGAAACACCGACAAGGCCCACATCGCCTACTACGTCAACGAGAAGGCCAACGCCGTGGCGCCCAAGGTGACCGACACCGGCTCCACGACCATCGAGAACCAGATCGCCAACAAGTTCGTCGAGCTCGCGGGCACCAAGGTCGTGAACAAGCTGCAGACCTTCATGGGCAAGACCGCCGACAACGTGAACGGCGCGCGTGACTCGGTCTCGACGAACCTCGCCGACGCCTCCGGCTCGCTCTCCGACCTGGCCGACGACCTCTCCTCCAACCAGGGCGCCCTCGACTCGGCGCGCTCGGCCATCGTGACCGCCAAGGAGAGCCTCTCCACCGTGGGCGGCTCCACCGACGACATCGCATCGAGCCTGCAGGCCTCGCTCGACAGCCTGAGCGGCACCCGCACGAAGGCTTCGTCGCTCGCCGGCAGCCTTCAGTCGGCCCTCTCCACCGGCAGCACGTCGCTCTCGGGCATCTCGTCCAAGGTGAGCTACTCCATCGGCCAGATCACGGGCGAGGTCGGCTGGGCGCAGGGCCAGCTCGACGGCGCCATCAGCGCCCTCGACGCGCTGCAGGGCAACACCTTGGCCGACTGCCGCACCTCCCTTGAGCGCGTGCGCCTGGCCGTCGACGGGCTCGACGACTCCGTGTCATCGAAATCCTACCTGCTTTCCGGCATCGACTCCGCCATCTCCAAGGTCCAGAGCGTCATCGACTACACGCAGAGCAAGGTCGATACGCTGAAGAACACCTCGGCTGCCCTCAAGAGCACGAACGACACCGTCTCCGAGCTCGTAAGCAACGCCAACTCCGCCATCCAGAACGGCTCGTCTTCCCTGAACGACCTACAGACCAGCCTCAGCTCCACCACTTTGCCGGCCCTCTCAAGCTCGCTCGACGGCTTCGCCTCAAACGGGGCGCAGCTCGCGGGCGTGATCAAGTCCATCTCCCCAATGCTCTCGCAGGCGTCCTCCTCGCTCGACCAGCTCGACGGCCTGATCGAGGGCGCGGGCACCACCCTGACGTCGGCCGCCGACTCCGTGCGCTCGGTGAGCGAAAAGGTCGGCAGCATCTCCTCCGACGTGGCCGCCGTCGAGTCGGTGGAGAGCTACGCCGCCGTGAGCCGCATCCTCGGGCTCGACTCCGAGAGCGTCGGCAGCTTCCTGGGCTCCCCCGCCGAGCTCGTCGACCAGTCCGTCTATGCCGTCAAGAACTACGGCAGCGGCGTCGCGCCCTTCTACACGAACCTCGCCCTGTGGGTCGGCGGCTTCGTGCTCGTCGCCATCTTTAAGCTCGAGAGCGACGACGAAGGCATCGGCGACTTCAAGCCGTGGCAAGGCTTCTTCGGCCGCTGGCTGCTGCTCAACATCATCGGCCAGGTGCAGGCCATCATCTGCTGCGTGGGCGACATCGTCTTGGGCATCCAGTGTCTCTCGCCTGTGGCCTTCGTCTTCGCGGGCATGGTCCAGAGCTTCGTCTACGTTTTCTTCATCTATTCGCTCTCCATCGCCTTCAAGCACATCGGCAAGGCGCTCTGCGTCCTTCTCGTCGTGTTGCAGATTCCGGGCGCCTCGGGTACCTATCCCATCGAGATGCAGCCGGTCTTCTTCCAGGCGTTGAACCCCTGGCTGCCCTTCACCTACGGCATCAACGCCATGCGCGAGGCCATCGCCGGCTTCTATGGCAACTACTACGCCATGAACCTTCTCACGCTGCTGCTCTTCCTCGTCCCCGCCCTGCTCATCGGCGTGGCGGCCCGTCGTCACCTGCTGAACATCAACACCCTCTTCGACCGCAAGCTCGGCGAGACCGACATGATGATCACCGAGCGCACGGGCCTCGAGACCCACTTCCGCTTGACCACCATCGTCAAGGCCCTGATGGATTCTCAGAGCTACAAGGAGACGTTCATTGCCTCGGCCGCGTCCTTCGAGCTCAAGTACCCGGTGCTCGTGCGCCGAGGGTTCGTGGCGCTCATCGTCGTGCCGCTGGTCCTCCTCGCGCTCATGTTCGCCACCGAGGCCAAATTCGCGATGCTCATCCTCTGGATTATCTCGCTCGTGGCCATCTGCACGTTCCTCATCGTGGTCGAGTATCTGCACGACCGCGTGGAGAGCAAGACGAGCCTGGCCGACAAGACCCCCGAGGAGCTCTACGACATGCTCGACGACGAGCTCAAGGGCGAGCTTCTCGCGTTCGCGCCCATCGAGAAGATGCGCATAGAGCGCGGCGCGGCGGCCAAGCTCGCGGGCGTCATCGCCGACTCCGACGTGACGACGACCCTACCGACGATCAGTGCTTCTCACGCGGACGAATCGAACAAGACGCGGGTCAGACGCGCCGCGCACTTTAAGGACTCGAAGGGAGGCAATCAGTGATGCGCAAGATTCTCAACTTCATCAAGCTTGACGCCAAGCACGTCTTCGCCAACGTGATCAGCCTCGTCGTCTGCGTGGGCATGGTCGTCGTGCCCTCGTTCTACGCCTGGTTCAACATCGCCGGCTCCTGGGACCCCTACGGCAACACCAAGAACCTCAAGGTCGCCGTTGCCAACTGCGACGCCGGCTACACGGGCGAGCTTCTTCCCATCGAGCTCAACATGGGCCAGCGCATGGAGGCGAGCCTGCGCGAGTCGACCTCCATCGGCTACACCTTCGTGTCCGAGGACGAGGCCGTCGAGGGCGTACGCAGCGGCGAGTACTACGCGGCCATCGTCTTCCCCGAGAGCTTCACCACCGACATGCTCAGCGTCCTTTCCGACTCCGCCAAGAAGCCGCAGGTGCTCTTCTACCAGAACGAGAAGGCCAACGCCATCGCGTCCATCGTCACGAACAAGGCCTCGACCGCGGTGCAGCAGGACATCGACTCGTCCTTCGCCGAGTCGGTGACGAGCGTGGGCGCGGGCGTTCTGGAGGACCTTACCGACTACCTCGACGACGACGGGTTCTCCGAGTTCGCAATCAAGCTGAGCCGCGCCCTCGACGGCGCGGCCGAGAGCCTCGGCGACGCCGGCGACAGGGTGACGAGCTTCGGCGAGACACTCAGCACCGTGAGGAGCGCACTCGAAGACGCGGGGAGCACGAGCACAACCTCGCTCTCGTCGACACTGGACGTGGGCAACGGCCTGCGCGACACGGCGAGCAACGTGCGCAGCGTGGGCGACTCCCTGTCCGGCGCGACCGACGCCGTGAACACCGCCATCCAGTCCAGCGCTTCCAGCCTCGACGGCGTGAGGTCGTCCTTGCAGAAGGCCTTCGACGGGGCCGGCAAGCAGACCGAGAAGCTCGCCTCCGCCCTCGAGGAGGTCAAGGGTTCGGTCGACGAGAACGCGGCTAAGCTCGGCGAGGTCAACGAGAAGCTCGAGGGCGTCCGCACCGCCGAGCAGAGCGCCAAGGACGCTATCGACCCCCAGGTCGACAGCGTGAAGGCGCAGATCGACGCCGCCGAGGACGGCTGGAACTCGATCGAACCGGGGCTCGTGGCCGCCCGCGCCAAGTACCGAGTCCTCTTTAAGGCGAGCAACGCCCTGCAGGACTCCATCGCAACCATCACCGAGCTCCAGAACACCATCTCCTCGCACATCCAGAGCCTGAACGACCTCTCGAGCCACCTTTCGTCGACCGCCTCCGACCTGCGCGACGGCAAGAAGACCGTCGAGGAAGCCAAGAGCGAGCTCGAGGGCCTCATCGACTCCGCCAAAAGCAGCATCTCCGATGTTCAGGGCCAGTTCGAAAGCGACGTCAAGTCCTCGCTCTCCGGACTCGCCTCGACCATCGACGGCTGCGCGAACAGCGCGGACACCATCAAGGGCGCCATCCAGTCCGCGCTCGATTCCGTCTCGGGAGCCGCGAGCGACGCCGCGAGCTCCGTGGCCAGCGCCCAGGAAGGCCTCTCCAAGGCCGGCTCCAAGCTCTCCGACTCCGCGACCGACATCTCCTACCTGACGAGCCGCCTCTCGAGCGCCCTCAATTCCGGTGACATGGACGAGGTACGCACGATTCTCTCGAGCGGCGCGAGCTCGCTCGCCTCCTTCATCTCCTCCCCCGTCGAGATGGACCGCAACGCCGTCTACGCGACCGAGAACAACGGCAGCGCCATGACACCCTTCTACACAACGCTCGCCATTTGGATCGGCGGCGTCGTCCTCGCGGCCCTCGTCAAGTGCAACCCGAGTGAGAAGCGAATCGAGGAGACCGGCTGCAGGCCGCATCAGTCCTACCTTGGGCGCATCGCCTTCTTCGTGGCGGTCGGGTTCATGCAGACCCTGCTCATTATGGGCGGCGACCTATTCTACCTCGGCGTCCAGTGCGCGCACCCGTGGCTCTTCGTGCTCGCGGGCCTCACCGCATCGCTCGTTTTCGTGAACATCATCTACGCGCTGACGGCGAGCTTCGGCGATGTGGGCAAGGCCATCGCCGTCGTGCTCATGGTCATCCAAGTGGCTGGCTCGGGCGGCACCTTCCCTGTCCAGATGCTGCCCGAAGGCTTCTTCCAGACCGTGTACCCGTTCCTTCCGTTCGTCCACGCCGAGAACGCGATGCGCGCGGCCATGTTCGGCATCTACAACGGCGACTTCTGGGCCGAGCTCGCGACGCTGCTCGTCTACCTTGTGCCGGCGCTTTTGCTGGGTCTCGTGCTCCGCACGCCGGTAATCAGGCTGAACGAATGGGTCGAGGAGAGGTTGGAGTCCACGAAGATCATGTAAAGGGGGCTGATGCCCTCGCATGCGGAAGGCCCCGCGTTTCTTGTCTGGCTCAGCGCTCGCTTCGCTCGCTCGCTGCGCGAAATCGCCTGACAAGAAACGCGGGGCCTTCCGCATGCGAGGGCGACGTGCTGGGCATGCTCGCGCGGGGTGCGGGGGCAGTGAGGGAGAGATGTGTCGCCCTGAGATTCCTTCGGAATCTCAGGGCGTCTTTGTTGGGGGGCGCGAGTGCCTGCGGCACCGCGCCTTACAGGTGGGAGGGCATCGCGGGTGGCGAGGGTGCCGCGCCCTGCGGGCGGGAGGGTATCGCAGGTTGAGGGGGTACCACCTCGGGAGGTTGTGGAAATGATTGAGACGACTGGTGAGTGTTAGCTTTGTCTTACACACGGGGTTAGCTGCGGATTGTTGAAAGGTCGGTTAGAATTCTGTAAGAATTCGGTAAGAAACCGTGGAGGGTGTCGAGAATCTGATGCGTCTCTCTTCCCTACCATCACGGCATGGACATCCTTGTATCACATAGCGCCGCACTTGAGGTCGCGCGGCAACCATACTTTGCCCGACACCTCGCGACGGCGAAGCTCTGCCCTACGGATATTCCCGCTCGCATGCCGTCGCCGGAGGAAGTAGAGGCCACGGCGACCGCATGCCCTCAACTGGCCCAAATCCGGAAACCCATCGGGATTCTTGTGGCGAGCCATAACGCTCATCACCGATCAAGCACAGTTTGCCCGCACATAAGGGAAATTCCCTTACCACCAGGTAGCGTGATCGAGCTCGGCCCCGGGGTTCGCTGCGTTTCACCGGGCCTCGTGGCCGTACAACTCGCATCGAAGCTTCCGAAGCTTGAGCTTCTGATGCTCCTGTCCGAGCTCTTGGGCCTCTATGCGATTTCCCCAGACCGCGAAGCCGATATGAACCCTCGCACCAAACCGATCTTGTCCACCCAGGATCTCCAAGAGCTTCTCGGCAAAATGCCTGGGGCCCGTGGCGTCGGCGCTGTTCGCCGGGCACTGAAGATAGCCCCGATCAACGCGGCGTCACCAATGGAGGCAAAACTATACCTTCGGACAACCATCCCCTGCTCACAAGGCGGGTACGGTCTTGGCAATGTCATCCTTAACGATCCAGTTGGAATCGGGAGGCTCTCGGAAAGCATCAAGGAACTGCGCATACGCAAGCCGGACCTTCTTTTCCTAGGAGTCGGCAGTTCCAAGAAGCGAGGAGTCTGCCTCGATTACATGGGCGCGCACCACCAAAGCCAGGTGATATGCGACACTGTGCGACGCAATGAGCTCATAGCCAATGGATTCAGTCCTTACGAGATCTATAAAGAGCACTACGACAACATCGACTACATGGATGCGCTGATGTCGCAGATTCGAAGCGAGCTCGGTCTTCCCAGCCATGAAACCACAAGATGGCGTTCCGACCTTGAGCGGGAGCGCCGAATGGCCCTTTGGCATGAACTCGAAGAGATCGATATGCAGGCGTGGGTGAGAGACGCGAGGCTACGCTAGTCGGCGCCGCCTTGGCATATTCGGCGCAGCGAGGGCACCGCCGAAGCCTCGAGGTGGTACTCGGGGTGCCACCTCGAGGCGAAGTGGCAGAGCCAGTGCGCCACCTCGAGGGATTTCTTGCCGAGGTGGTACCACCTCGACGAGGCGCAGGCGGACGGCGGGGCTATGATTGAGGAGCAATCAAGGACAACGAAGGGGTTGGGGCTGTGAGCATTCCTGTGGTTGATATGCACTGCGACACGGCGGTGCGCTTGGCTTGGCATTCGGCGAGCGCCGAGCTCAGGGCAGCGCTCGGACGCGACTATTACTACCGTTGGGATGCGGAGAACCCGCCGGCGGCGCGGGACCTCGCGAAGAACCACTGCCACGTCTCGCTCGAGAAAATCGGCGACGTCCCGTGGGCCCAGTGCTTCGCGTGCTTTATCCCCGACGAGCTCACGCCTGCCCAGGCCGTGGAGTTCCAGGAGCACGTATGGGGGTGCTTCCAGAATCAGCTCGCAAATAACCCGCAGGTCACGCTGGCAAAAAGCGCCGAGGACGCCAGAGGTACCCTCGATGCCGGCGGCGTCTGCGCCATCCGCACCATCGAGAACGCGCGTCTCTTTGCCGAGGATCTCGGTCTCGTCGAGAAGCTCGCGGCCGAGGGGCTTCAAATGGCGTCTCTCTCGTGGAACGCGGGAGGCCCGCTCGCGAGCGGCCATGACACGAGCGAGCACATGAGCGCGACCGGGGCCGCCGCGCTCGCCGAGCTCGAGCGCTGCCGCGTGGCCATAGACGTGAGCCACCTGAACGACGAGTGCTTCGCGGACGTGTCCGCTCGCGCCACGCGGCCCTTCTGTGCCAGCCACTCAAACTCCCGCGCCGTCTGCGGACACCCGCGCAACCTTACCGACGACCAGTTCCGCGCGATCATGGCCGCCGGCGGCGTCACCGGCCTCAACTACTGCGGCGGCTTCATAACGGACGGCGCTTGGGGAGAGAAGAGCAAGGACGTTACGTTTGAGCAGGTCGTCTCACACCTCGAGCATTGGCTCGACCTCGGCGGCGAGGACGCCATTGCCCTTGGCGGCGACCTCGACGGCGCGGACGTCCCGGTTTTCCTTGACGGCGCCGACCACATCCCCGCCTTCCAGGAGCGCCTCGTCGCGCACTTCGGGCACGACCTTGCCGAGAAGCTCTGCCACAAAAACGCCCTCGCATTTCTTGAGCGCGTGCAGGCCGCGTAAGCTACGCGCCGCGCGGGGCTTCTCGCCGCTATACTAAAGGTATCTGTGAAACGAAACCCCCTGACCTGAGGAGACCCCATGTCAGACAAGCAAGTCCGCGTGCGCTTTGCGCCCTCCCCCACCGGCAAGCTCCACGTGGGCGGCGCCCGCACCGCCATCTACAACTGGGCCTTCGCCCGCGCCAACGGCGGCACCTTCATCCTGCGCATCGACGACACCGACCCCACCCGCTCCACCGACGAGAACACCCAGATCATCTTGCGCGCCATGCGCTGGCTGGGCCTTGACTGGGACGAGGGTCCCGAGGTCGGCGGCGACTTCGGCCCCTACTCGCAGACCGAGCGCCTGGACATCTACAAGAAGGCCGCCCAGAAGCTCTGGGACGAGGGCCGCGCCTACCCCTGCTTCTGCTCCGCCGAACGCCTGGCCGCCGACCGCGCCGCGGCCCAAGAGCGCAAGGACCCCTTCCAGGGCTACCAGCGCAACTGCCGTAACATCCCCGCCGACGAGGCCCGCGCCCGCATCGAGGCCGGCGAGCCCTACGTCCTGCGCATCAAGGTGCCCGAGGACCGCGGCGACGTGATCATTCACGACGCCGTCCACGGCGACGTGACCTTCAACGCCCGCGAGCTCGACGACTTCGTCATCTTCCGCACGGACGGCACCCCCACCTACAACTTCGCCACCGTGGTGGACGACGCCATGATGGGTATCACCCACGTCATCCGCGGCGACGACCACCTCTCCAACACCCCGCGCCAGGTCATGGTCTACGAGGCCCTGGGCGCCCCCGTCCCCACCTTCGCCCACATCTCCATGATCCTGGGCGCAGACGGCAAGAAGCTCTCCAAGCGCCACGGCGCCACCAACGTCGAGGAGTATCGCGACGCCGGCTACCTCTCCGACGCCTTCGTCAACTACCTGGCGCTTCTCGGCTGGTCGCTCGACGGCGAGACGACCATCGTGCCGCGCGACGTCCTGGCCAGCAAGTTCAGCCTCGACCACGTCTCCAAGAACCCGGCAACCTTCGACCCAAAGAAGCTCGACTGGATCCAGGCCGAGTATATCCGCACGCTCTCCGACGCTGATTTCGCTGACCAGATCATGGTGCCCGAGCTCCACGAGGCCGGCCTCATCGAGGGCAACGTCGACTACGACGAGGCCTGGGTCGACGCGCTCGCGGCCATCGTGAAGCCGCGCACCAAGTTCCCAGCCGACGTCGCAACCGTCGCGGCGCCCGTCTTCGCCACCGCCGAGACCCTGGTCTACGACGAGAAGTCCGTCGAGAAGGGCCTCGCCAAGGAGGGCATGGGCGCCATTCTCGACGCCGCCCGCGCCGCCCTTGACGCCGTGGCCGCAGACGACTGGACGCCCGAGGCAATCGACGCTGCGCTGGAGCCGCTGCCCGAGGCCCTCGACCTCAAGAAGCGCGTGGTCTTCCAGGCCGTGCGCGTGGCCGAGTGCGGCAACATGGTTTCCCCGCCCCTCGGCGAGACGATGGCACTTGTCGGCCGCGCCGACTGCATGGCGCGCCTCGACCGCGCCCGCACCATAGCCCTCTAGCAGACCACCCAAGAGCAACGCGACCTGCAAAAGGGACAGTCCCTTTTGCAGGTTTTCTATTTGGAGGCAGAAATGGAAGTCAAGGACTGGTCTTACGAGGCGTTCCCGGAGTTTTGCCGCGAGATCGCCGAGTCGCGGCGCGTGCCCACGACCGGCGAGGAGATGGGCGTCGAGATCCTGCGCGACGTCGCATACGCGACGCGCGGCGACGTCGAGCTCCACCTGCAGATCCTTCTCCCCGCGAACCGCGAGCTGACCCGCGCCCGCCAAGCCATCAAGGCCATGGGGGCAAAGATTCGCGCAGCATCCTTCCCCTGCCTCGTCTACGTCCAGGGGTCGGCCTGGCAGAAGCAAAAATGCACACGCGACCTGCCGCAACTCGCCCAACTCGCGCGCCGCGGCGTCGTCGTGGCCGTCGTCGAGTACCGCGACTCCTCCATGGCTTCCCACCCCGCGCAGGTCGAAGACGCGCTCGCCGCCGTGCGCTTCATGATCGCCCACGCCAAGGAATACGACGTCGCGGCCAAGAAGATCGTGCTCGGCGGCAACTCCTCCGGCGGCCACACGGCCATGTTCGCCTGCATCACGCCGGACGAGAAGGGCGAGCTTCTCCCTGCGAATGTGCGCGGAGTCATCGACTGGTACGGCGCCGTGAGCCTCATGCACGAAGACGGCTACCCCACAACCGAGAACAACCTCACCGCCGAGAGCCCCGAGGGCAAGCTCATGGGCGGCGTCGACCTCCGCAAACACCCTGAGCTGCGGCGCATTGGCTCGTTTACCGAGCAAATCGACGAAGAGACCCCGCTTCCGCCCGCGCTTATCGTCCACGGCACCAAAGACCGCATGGTCAACTGCGAGCTCTCGGCAGAGCTCCACGAGAGGCTCCTCGAGCTCGGCCACGCCTCGCAGCTCGTCCTCGTGGAGGGCGCCGACCACGGCGGCACGGAGTTCTTCTCCGAGGAGCTCGTAGACATCTACGAGCGGTTTATTCGCACCTGCACCAGTCACTAGAGTTCTGGACAAAGGGACTGTCCCTTTGTCCACGCAAGCGAAAGGACGCGCCATGATCTTTGATTTCGATTCCGAGGAGTACGTCAGCATCCTCAACTTTAAAGGCGGAGAGGGACACTTCGACGCCAAGATGCACGACGACGGCAAGTGCAAGATTATCTTGGGCAAGGTGGAGCCCGGCTGCACGAGCGGCCTGCACACCCACGAGAGGAACGCCGAGGTCATCTACGTGATTTCGGGCGCTATCGCCCTGACCTACGACGATGAGGAGGAAATCTGCCTCTCAGGCCAGTGCCACTACTGCCCCGAGGGCCACGCACATGCCATGCGAAACCTCAGCGACTCCGAGCCCGCAATCATGTTCTGCGTCGTCCCGGAGCACCACCTGGGCTAGGGCACTTGAGGCCGCCGCTAATTACGCCCCCGTCTTCTCCCGCAGCACGAACATCAGGTTCAGGACCATCTTCTTGGCCCGGCGAAACCGCCGCTTTCGGTAGTGATAAAGCTCAACATCCGCGAAGCCGAGCTCATCAGAGGCGCACTCGTAGCAGCTGCCTGGCAGCCAGCCATCGTAGAACGCCTGGCGGACCTGAGCCGCGCGGAGGGCCGCCGAGGCCTCCATGTGGAACTTCACGGGCACCACGGCCACAAGCGTCCCCGCGGGCACGAGAAGCTCCTCCAGGCCCTTGTTACCGCCGCGCTTCTCAACCTCGTCGCCCATGAAGTAGCGATACGTGCCGTCATCGCCGGCGTTTCCCGCGCAGACAGCCGTCACCACGGGCATCACGCGGCCCGCGACGTCGTTCTTCACCGCCGCGAACTCGCGCGCCAGCGTGGAGGCGTCCGAGAAGACCTTCTCGTCACAAGTCACAAGCGAGCACCCCTTGAACACGCGGTCGCGCTCAAGGGGTGCCACGGTGACGTCAAGCTTGACCGCCACGCCGAACCTAGTCCTCGGTGCCGGCGGAGGCGGAGACGATGTCCTCGCCCTCGTGCTCGACCATGGCGGCGATCATCAGGGTCAGGCCCTCGGTAATACGCTCGAGGCTCATGGACGGGGTGCCGGCCTTGAGGTTGGCGGCCTGGGAGTCCAGGTACGGCACGTGCACGAAGCCGCCGCGCACGCCCGGGTGACGGTGGTCGAGGGCGTACAGCAGGCTGTAGAGGACCTCGTTGCAGCAGTAGGTGCCCGCGGTGTAGGAGACGGCGGCGGGAATGCCCGCCTGCTGGGCGGCGTCGGCCATGGCCTGCACCGGGATGGTGGCAAAGTAGGCGTCCGGGCCGTCGTCCTCGAGCTTGGTGGCCAGCGGCTGGAAGCCCTCGTTGTCGGGGATGCGGAAGTTGGCGTAGTTGATGCCCACGAACTCAGGCGTGATCTGGGCGCGGCCACCGGCCTGGCCCACGCACAGCACCATGTCGGGCTTCTCGGCGTCGATGGCGGCCTCCACGGCGGCGGGGCCCTTCTTGTAGACCACGGGGATCTCCACGGTGGCGATGTCGGCGCCCGCGATCTGGGCAGGCAGGCGACGGACGGCCTCGTAGGCGGGGTTGACGGACTCGCCGCCAAACGGCTGGAAGCCAGTGACAAGAATCTTCATGGGAAGCTCCTCTCAAAAGGAAAGGGGCGCCACGCCGGCCGGCGAGACGCCCCCCAAATTGCGTCAGTGCAATTCTATCCGCACAGCGGCGAGAAGTACGCGACGTTTGGCGTAAGGATAAGCCCTACAGGCCGAAGAAGATCATGTAGCAGATCTGCACCACGAGCATGATGAGGGCGATGGGGACCTGCTTCTTGATGACACCGTACTCGTCTTTCATGTCGAGAATCGCCACAGGCACGATATTGAAGTTTGCGGCCATCGGGGTCATCAGGGTGCCGCAGAAGCCGCAGGTGAGCGCCAGCGAACCGATGATGGTCGGGTTGGCGCCAAGGGCCAGGACGAACGGCGCGCCGATACCCACGGTCATGACGGTGATGGCGCCGTAGGCGTTGCCCATGATCATGGTGAAGATGGCCATGCCAATGGCGTAGACGATGATGCCGATGACGGCGTTGCCGTCGGGGATGATGCCGCTCACCAGGTTGGAGATGACGGTTCCGACGCCGGCGGCGGTGAAGACGGAGCCCAGGCCGGCGAGAAGGGTCGGCAGCATGGACAGCGGGCCCACGGTGTCGAGCATGCGACGGCAGTCGCCGAGGAACACCTTGGGGTTGTTGGACTTGTTGAACACCATGAGCAGAACGCCGCCCACGACGACGCCGAAGGTCAGGCCTACAAGAGAGCTGATCTTTGTGAACAGGGCAAAGATCAGGGCAAAGCCGCCGATGGCCAGTGACGGGATGAAGATCTTCATGCCGATCTTCTCGAAGTTGCCCTGCATCTCCTCGGCGGTGGGGGTGCCGCCCTTACCCTTGCCGACCTGCTTGATAATGGGGGCAACGCACATGGCAACCAACAGAAGGCCGGCGACCCACTCGGGAATCCACTTGCCCAAAACGAGAAGGGCGCCGAGGATGCACCAGAACGCGGCGGTGCCGGGGCGCTTCTCGTTTGTCTTGTCTTTGGCGTTGATCGCGCCGGTGTAGATGCAGACCAGGCCGATGATGATGTAGACGACCTCCAGAAGCTTGTTGGAAAGCGTGACGTCGGCGCTGGTGAAGTAAGTGATGAAGGCATCCATTACTTCTCACCCCCGTTCTGTGCGGCCACGGGAGCGTGGTACTTGGCGGTCAGGCGCTTGTCGACGATGATGTAGTACACGATGGCGACAAGCGTGGAGATGATGGCGACGGGCACCTCAACGGCGGCGATGTCGATCAGCTCGACGGTGTAGCCGAGCTCAGCCAGCGTGGACTGAACGAGAAGGCCGCCAGAGCCACCTACGAAGAGCACCTGGCCAAAGAACCAGGTGACGTTCTCCATGCCGGCGGCCATGCCCTTGATGGCCTCGAGCTGCTCGTCGGCGATGGGCCGGCCGTCCTCTTCTACCGCAGCCTGGGCCATCGGCATGATAACGGGGCGCACGAAGCCGGCGACGCCGCCGAAGCCCACGTTGAAGGCCGCGAAGATCACGCGGAAGACGCCATAGGCGGCAAGCACGATTCCCGCGGTGGCGCCCTTGAACTTGGACATCAGGGCCGCGGCGGCCTGTTTAAGGCCGTTGCGCTCCAGGGTGCCCGTGATCACGAACGTCATCACGAAGATGAGCATGGAACGGTTGGAGACGAAGCTCTTGCCCATGGTGGACAAGAAGGTCATCGGGTCCATGCCGGACACCACGGCGGTGACGATTGCCGCCGCCATGATGATGAGGATGGAGTCAAGCTTGAGGGCAAAGCCAACAACGACGATGACGATGCCCAGGAGCTTGAGGAGCTCCATAAGATCCATTTGGTCCTCCTCTACTTGGGTTTGCAAGACTCAAGAAGTCTACATAAAGAACGCTTAGAGGGCTAGTCAGAGTCCTCGCAACGACGTTGCGCTATTCTCGAATTGCCGTTTAGATAGAGAGGACACGTGATGGCTTCTAAGCCCCAGACACTGGCAACCACCTCGGCATTCGAGGTCCTGGGCCCCATCATGGTGGGCCCATCGTCCTCGCATACCGCGGGCGCGCTGCGCTGCGCCCAGGTCGCGGCGTCGCTCGTCGACGGGCGCGTCGCGAGCGTGCGCTTCTCGCTCTGGAACAGCTTCGCGCACACGCACAAAGGCCACGGAACCGACCGCGCGCTGGTGGCGGGCATCCTCGGCCTTTCAACCTACGACGAGCGCATCCGCGACGCGTTCGCGCTGGCTGCGGAGGCGGGGCTCGACTACGGGTTCGTCGCAGCCGGCGACGACGCCACCATGCACCCGAACACCGTGGACATCCAGATGAAGAGCGACTCCGGCACCGTGACCACCGTGCGCGGCGAGAGCCTCGGCGGCGGAAAGGTCCGCATCAGCCGCATCAACGGTGTGGGCGTCGACGTGACGGGGCGCTACACGACGCTCTTCGTCGCGCACCGAGACGTGCCTGGTGTGCTCGCCGCGCTGGCAAACCTGCTCGCATATGCGCAGGTGAACATCGCTTTTTGCCGCACCTACCGAACCGAGGAGGGCGGACAGGCCTACACTGTGTTCGAGACGGACGGCGCGCCCGCCGAGAGCGTGCTCGACATGGCCCGCGGCCTCGAGCACGTTGACTTCGCGACGTTCATATCGCTTTCCGGAGCGGGCGCCGTCGTGGGGCCGGGCGTATCGGCCGAGGAGCTCTTCGACGACGGCGAGCAGATGCTGGGCGCTTGCGCCGAACTGGGCCTCTCCATCGGCGGCGTCATGCGCACGCGCGAGGAGATGCTCATCGGCAAGGACGCCGCGGCCTCGGTCATGAAGCGCGTGATAGAGACCATGCGCGACGAGACGACAGCGCCCATCGAGCACCCGACGCGCTCGCTCGGAGGCTTCATCGGCGGTGAGGCAACCGCCGTCAAGACCAATGCGCCTCAGCTCGCGGCGGCGCTTATGGGTGACGTGCAGACCGACGCCGTTGCGCGCGCGATGGCCGTGCTCGAGCGATCGGCCGCCATGGGCGTCATCGTTGCCGCGCCGACGGCGGGCTCGGCGGGCGTCGTACCCGGATGCGTGCTCGCCCTGGCCGATCACCTGGGCGCCGACGACGATGCCGTGGCCGAGGCGCTCTATTGCGCGGCCGCCATCGGGCTCAACATCCAGACCGGCGCCTGCGTCGCGGGTGCCGAGGGAGGCTGCCAGGCCGAGGTCGGAAGCGCCGCTGCCATGGCGGCCGCGGCCTGCGCGCAGCTCATGGGGGCCACGCCCGAGCAGGCCCTCACCGCGAGCTCGCTTACCATATCGAACCTGCTGGGCCTCGTCTGCGACCCCGTGGGCGGTCTCGTCGAGGTCCCCTGCCAGGTCCGCAACGCCATCGGCGTCGCCGCGGCCTTCTCGTCGGCACAGCTCGCGCTTTCGGGCGTGAGAAGCCTCGTGCCCTTCGACCAGGTCGTCCATGCCATGAGCGAGGTGGGCCACGCCCTGCCCGCCTCTCTTCGCGAAACCGCGCGCGGCGGCCTCGCCGCGACCCCCGCCGCCTGCGCAGCCTGCGGCGCCCGCAACTAACGCCGCAACCGGAACCCTCCACAGCCCGAGGGGCCTTTCTCACCGACAATAAACGCCGAGCGTACGGCCGCGCACAAATACGACCCCGAAAGGAGCGGATTTTGTGCCAAGCCGAACGCCCGTCGAAGCGGTGGCGACGACGTGCCCTACTCGGCGGCCTCTGCCGCTGACGCGCCCTCGGAGGCGGCGCGCTCGACGGCCGCGACCTTCGCGCGGTACGCTGCGGCGATGATGTCCACGCACCCTTGGCGCCCGAAGCGGGCGCGGTTCACGATAAGGTCCTTGTGGTCGTGCAGGCCGCACTTGCCCTTCGAGTAGCGCTCATAGAAGAGCTCGCGGCCACGCTGCATCTTCTTGACAAGCTTCTTGGCACGCTTCTCGTCCCAACCGCGCTTGCGGCGAACGATCTCGATGCGGGCCTCGAGCGGGGCCGTGACCAGCACGGATATCTGGTTGGGGTTGTCGCGCAGGATGTAGTCGGAGAGGCGCCCCTCGATGATGCAGGATTTGCACCCCAGCTCCTGGACGACCTCGACCACGTGGGCAAAGAGTTTGTCGCCCGCGGAGCGCGCATCCACCGCGTCGGGCAAGAACGCGAAGAGCTCGGCCGCGCACTGCTCGTCATAGGCGGCGGCATCTGACACGGAGGAACCAGCGCGCTCCGATGCCCGTACCAGCAGCTCGTTATCGTAGAACGGGATGCCAAGCTCCAGCGAGAGCATCTTGCCGATTTCGTGGCCCTCTGCACCGAAGTCACGGGCGATGGTGATGACGACGGGGTATGTATCGGTATCCGGCGAGACGGAATCGGTGTCGATGGACATGGCGACCTCCACTGGTTGAGAACGACCGGGCAAGAGACTATCCCCTCGCCCGCCCCTAGATTACTACGCGGCGACGACGCTGCGCTGGTACATTCGGACGAGCATCGAGATCCCGAAGTTAAGCGCGAAGTACATCGCGAAGATGAGCCCGTAGACCATGAGGACCTGCGAGAGCTCGAGGGCGTGCGCCATGACGACGTTGGAGGTGTACATGAGCTCGGCCACGTTGATGCCCGAGAGGTACGACGAGTCCTTGATCACCGTCGTGCACTGCGAGAAGAGCGCCGGGATGATGCTCTTGAAGGTCTGCGGCAAGATGATGTAGCCCATCGTCTGGAAGAAGCCGAAGCCCTGGCTGCGCGCCGCCTCGAACTGCCCCTTAGGCACGGCGTTCAGGCCGCCGCGCACGATCTCGGCCATAACCGCCGAGGTAAAGAGCGTGAAGGCGATGGTTGAGATCACGATGTCCAGGCCCTGCACGGTGAAGTAGATGAAGAGGATCCACAGCAGGTTGGGCGTGCAGCGGAAAAGCTCGATGTAGGCGCTGGCAATAAGACGCAAAGGCCTGGAGACATAGGCCTTGATCAGCGCGAGGATGGTGCCGAAGATCAGCGAGAAGAAGATGGAGAGCGCCGAGATCTCGATGGTCTTGACGAAGCCGCCCCAGATGTAGAGCAGGTTAGTTGCGGAGAAAATTTCCATGCCTTAAGCCTCCTCTGCGGCGAGCAGCTCGACCTCGGGAAGGTCTTTGGCGCGCGGACGGTCCTTGGAGCGCTTCTCGAACCACTGCACGAGCAGGGCAAGCGGGAAGCAGATGATGAAGTACATGAGGCAGCAGACGATGTAACCCTGCAGATAGCCGTAGAGCGACACGAAGTTGTCGGAGCGATACATCAGGTCGCCGCCGGCCACGAGCGCGAGCACCGAGGTATTCTTGACGAGGTTCAGCGCCTGGTTGCACAGCGGGGGCAAGATAATCTTGAACGTCTGCGGCAAGATGACGTAGGCGTAGGACTGCACGCGAGTGAAGCCCTGGCTCTGGGCCGCCTCCATCTGCCCCTTGGGCACCGCCTCGATGCCCGTGCGGATGACCTCGGAGATGTAGGCCGCGTGGTACAGGCCCACGCCGAGGAAGCCTAGCACGAACGGCGCGATGCGCACGGGCTGATCGGCGCCGGTCACGGCCTGCAGGAACTGCGGGCCCGCCATGTACATAAAGAGCACCTGCACGGGAAGCGGCGTGTTCTGGTAGAACTCGACGTAAACGCGGCTAATGGCGCGCAGGGCACGCGAGCGGGTGGTCGAAAAGACGCCGAGCAGTGTGCCCAGCACGAGCGACAGCAGAAGACCCGCCGCCACGACCTCGAGCGTCACCGCGAAGCCCTCCCAGAAGGGCCCCATGTTGCTGAATGTAGCCGACCAACGCTCGGCGTCGAACAATCCTTCGAGCATATTGTTACCTTTCCTGGCCGCGGGCGCCTACACGAGGCCCCAGGTCGAGACCTCTTCGTCGAGCCAACCGTCGGCGAGCCGATCCTGGACCACCTTGTCGACCACCGCGGAAAGGTCGCAGCCCTTCTTTGTGGCGACGCCGTAGCCCTGCTCGCCGAACTTGACCTCGGGCTGCAAGAGCTCGACGGTGTCGTTCATGTAGCCCGCGAGCGTGGAACGGTCCATGGCGAAGACGTCGATGTTGCCGGCGTCGAGCGAGCTCTTGATGATGGGGTAGCCGCTGAAGGCGCGGAACTCCGGTGTGCAGGTAAAGCCCTCGTCGGCGATCATCTGCTCGATGAGGCCTTGGGTAGTAGCGCCCTGCGAGACCCCGATGACCTTGCCGTCAAGGTCGTTGATGGAGGTGAACCCGGAGCGCTTCTTGACCATGAGGCCCACGTAGTCGGTGCGGTAGGGCGTGGAGAAGTCCCAGCTCTTCTTGCGGGTCTCGGTGATGGTGTAGGTCGCGACGACCATATCGAGCTGGTCGTTGTCGATAAGGGGGCCGCGCGTCTTAGGCGTCACGTCGGTAAACTCGACCAGTTTTTCGGCCTTCGCCTCCTCGTAAGAGACGCCGAAGACCTCAGCGGCAATCTGGTGGCACAGGTCGATCTCCATGCCCTGGAACTCGCCGGTGGCGGTGTCGAGGTAACCGTAGCCGGGGACGTCCTTCTTGACGCCGGCATTCATGTGGCCGCGAGCCTTGATGGCCGCGAGCTTGGAGCCGGAGTCGCCGGCAGCGGATGCGGAGCCGGCGGAGGAGCCACAGCCCGCCGTGGATGCCGCGCCCGCGGCGAGCGCGCCCGCGCCGAGAAGCGCGAGGAAGTCCCTGCGGGAGATGCTCGAAATCGTGTTTCTCATGCGCCCACCGCCTAGTGCAGGATCTTCGAGAGGAAGTCGCGGCAACGGTCGTTCTCGGGGTTCTCGAAGAAGTGTTCGGGCGTGCCGACCTCAAGGATGCGGCCGTCCTCCATGAAGACGACGCGGTCGGCGACCTGGCGGGCAAAGCCCATCTCGTGGGTGACGCAGATCATCGTGATGTTCTCCTGCGCGAGCTCGATCATGACGTCGAGAACCTCCTGGACCATCTCGGGGTCAAGGGCGGAGGTGGGCTCGTCGAACAGGATGATCGGCTGCTTGGTACAGAGGGCGCGGGCGATGGCCACGCGCTGCTGCTGGCCACCGGAGAGGTTCTGCGGGTACTCGCCGGCCTTGTGGGCCATGCCGACTCGCTTGAGCGCGGCCATGGCGATCTGGTTGGCCTCTTCCTTGCTCTTCTTCTGGAGCTTGATGGGGGCCAGGGTCAGGTTTGCGAGCACCGTCATGTTGGGGTACAGGTTGAACTGCTGGAAGACCATAGAGGAGTACTTGCGGGCCATCTCCAGGTGGTTTTTCTTGTTGAGCTCGATGCCGTCGATGGTGATGGTGCCGCTCGTGGGCTCCTCGAGGTAATCGACGCAGCGGATGAGTGTCGACTTACCGGAGCCGGAGGGCCCGATGATGACGACCTTCTCGCCCTCGGCGACGCTGAGGTTCACGTCCTTGAGCACGTGGACGTCGCCGAAGTACTTGTTGAGGTCGCGAATCTCGATCATGTCTGCCATGTGTTCAGTCCTCTCTTTAATCGACGAGAGGACAATACTCTGTGAGCGATGGGATTTTTGGGGCGAACGGTACATTGAGACGAAGAGAAAACGCCGGAGATACGCCTTCGAAACAAGACACACGTCGGTTAACGCGCACGAAATCGCGCTAATATATTTCGAACACTTATCCGTGGGAAGCGTGGCTTCGTGCGCAAGGTCCGGACCGCCCTAAGTCTTGGCCCCGCGGCAATCGGCGCCCTCGCATGCCGCGGACGGCCTTAAAATTAAGCTTAAGCCGTTTTATTTTTCGAAAGGTACCCTTTTGTTCGACTGGACACTCATATCCGAGTATCTTGCGCTGATCTTCATCGCGGTGGTCATTTACTTCTACTACGACAAGCGCCAGATAACCACACCCCGCAGAAGGCTGTTCTGGTCGTGCCTCATCTTGACCACGTCCTCTATCGTCTTGAACATACTCACGATCTGGGTCGACGATATGCACGCGAACGTGCCGCTGCCCATCAACGTCGCGATCAACACGCTCTACTTCGTCTCGAGCGTGGCCATGACCTTGGTCATCACGGTCTACCTGCTCATGCGAGAGTACGAGTTCGTGCACGACAAGCAAGGCGCGAAAATGGCGGGCTACACCGTCGCCGCCTTGGGCGCGATTTACGCGGCCTTGATCGCCACGAACCCCTGGACCGGATGGCTCTTCCATTTCGACGCGTCCGGAGACTATCTCCGCGGGCCCCTCAACCGTATCGTCTACGCGCTGCCGGTGGCCGAGATCATCCTGATCGTCTCCTGCTACCTGCTGCACCGCAAGAGCGTGAGCCTGTCGATGAGAAAGATCGTCCGCTGCGTTCCCATAATCGTCGCGCTGCTGCTCATCTTCCAGCGCATATACCCCGAGCAGCTGCTCAACGGCACCTTCGCCGCCGTGATCATCCTCATCATCTTCATGAACTTCCAGAGCGTGCGGATCGAGGTCGACTCCTTAACCGAGCTCGGCAACCGCTCAAGCTTCACCGCCGAGCTCGCCGCGCGCATCGAAGCCAAGCAGGACTACCAGGTCATGCTCGTGGGTCTCAGAAACTTCTCGGAGATCAACCGCGTCTACGGGCACGCGGGCGGCGACATCGTGCTTTTCCAGGTGGCCCGCAAGCTCGAGGAGCTCTCGCGCGGCGGTTTCGCCTATCGATTCGACGGAGACGAATTCATTGTGCTTCTTCCCCACACTGATGCGGCCGAGCAAGATAGGCGCCTCGACAGAATCGTCTCGGCGATGCGTAAGCCTTGGAGCGTCGACAAAGACCACGCGGTGAGACTCAACGCCGTCATCGTCGAGATGCGCCACCTCGGCAAGCAATGGGGCCCGGAGAACGTGGTGAACCGCCTCGAGTTCTCGCTCGGCGTGGCCAAGCGCGAGAACGCCGAGGTGCTGCGTTTCGACGACCAGATGGCCGAGCGCTACGCCAAGCAGAAGCGTATTCTGCTCAGCATGCAGACCGCCATGCAGCAGAACCGCTTCGAGACTTGGTTCCAACCCCTCTATTGCGCCGAGAACGGCCGCTTCGAGACGGCCGAAGCGCTGATCCGCATGCGCGACGAGAAGGGCAGGCTCGTGTCGCCGGGAGACTTCGTGCCCCTCGCCGAGCAGAGCGACGTCATCGACGACCTCACTTGGATCGTTATACACGGCGCATGCGATCTTCTTCAGTCGGGCGCGATCCCGGAGCTTCGCTACGTCTCGGTGAACCTCACGGCGCGCCAGCTGCTGCAGACGGGGGTAACCGAGCGACTCGCTGCGCTTCTTGACGAGCACGACGTCGATCCGTCGCAAATCAAGCTGGAGATCACCGAGCGTACCGTGACGGAGAACGGAGCCCTGGTCGCGAGCGTCATGGAGGAGATGCGCGGGCGCGGCTTCGAGTTCATGATGGACGACTTCGGCACCGGCTACTCCAACCTCTCGAGCACTGTCTCGATGCCCTTCACCTACGTCAAGCTCGATAAGAGCCTCATCGACGGCATCTGCAGCGACAAGAACTCAAGCCTCATGGTGAGCACTCTCATCCCCTTCTTCCACAAGGTCGGCGAGAAGGTCGTGGCCGAGGGAATCGAGTCCCGCGATCAAGCGCTGGCCGCCATCGACTACGGCGCGGACCGCCTTCAGGGCTTCCACTTCGCCAAGCCTATGCCCGCAGGCGAGCTTTGCCTGTGGTACAGGACGACCGGCAGGCAGTTCAAGCTCTAGGCCCGCCACCGATGACTGTCGCCCGTGGCAGGTCGGACAACCAGCACCCACCCACAAGAACGCGCCAGCGATTTGCGGACAGAGGACAGCCCTCTGTCCGCAAAGTGCTGTCCTCGTCCCCGAATTGCAGGCCGGCCTTCTTGCCATCCTATGCGACAAAAGCACGGAACCCCGCGCTATGCGCCCTAGCGGTAGGTCGTGGACTGGTGGTTCTGGTCCTTGACCACGACGTCGTGCGCGCCGCCCTCGACGATGGAGACGGAGGACACGAGCGTGAGGCGCGCCTTCTCCTGCAGCTCAGATATTGAGTTCGCGCCGCAGTTGCACATCGTGGACTTCACCTTATAGAGCGTACCGGAGACGCCGTCGTGCAGGGTACCGGCGTAAGGAACGTAGGAGTCGACGCCCTCGACGAAGGAGAGCTTGGCCGCGCCGCCGAGGTCGTAGCGCTGCCAGTTGCGGGCGCGCGCTGAGCCCTCGCCCCAGTACTCCTTCATGTACTGGCCGCCGACGTTGACGCGCTCGGTCGGGGACTCGTCGAAGCGAGCGAAGTAACGGCCGAGCATCATGAAGTCCGCGCCCATGGCAAGCGCGAGCGTCATGTGGTAGTCGTAGACAATGCCGCCGTCGGAGCAGACGGGCACGTAGACGCCGGTCTCCTCGAAGTACTCGTCACGGGCGCGGCAGACGTCGATGAGGGCCGTAGCCTGGCCGCGGCCGATACCCTTGGTCTCGCGGGTGATGCAGATGGAGCCGCCGCCGATGCCCACCTTGACGAAGTCGGCGCCGCAATCGGCGAGAAAGCGGAAGCCGTCGGCGTCGACCACGTTGCCTGCGCCCACCTTAACGGAGTCGCCGTAGTGAGCGCGAATCCACTCGATGGTCAGCTTCTGCCACTCGGAGAAGCCCTCGGAAGAGTCGATGCAGAGCACGTCCGCGCCCGCCTCGAGCAGCAGCGGAACGCGCTCGGCGTAGTCGCGAGTGTTGATGCCGGCGCCCACGATGTAGCGTTTGGAGCTGTCGAGGAGCTCGTTCGGGCGGGACTTGTGGGAGTCGTAGTCCTTGCGGAAGACGAGCGAGACGAGGTTGCCGTCGGCGTCGACGATGGGCAGCGCGTTCAGCTTGTGCTCCCAAATGATGTCGTTGGCCACCTTGAGGGAGGTGCCGTCTGGGGCGGTCACGACGCTCTCGGCCGGGGTCATGAACTCGGAGACCTTGCGGTCGCGCGAATCGCGGGAGACGCGGTAGTCGCGAGAAGTCACGATGCCGCAAAACTTGCCGTGGGCGGTGCCGTCCTCGGTCACGGGCATGGTGGAGTGGCCGGTCTTATCGAGAAGCTCAAGGACCTCGGCCAGCGTCATGTCGGGGGTGAGGGTGGAGTCAGAGACGACGAAGCCAGCTTTGTAAGCCTTTACCTCGCGGATCATGGCCGCCTCGGACTCGGCGGTCTGCGAACCGTAGATAAAGGAGACGCCACCCTCCTGAGCAAGCGCGATGGCGAGCTTGGGACCAGAGACGGACTGCATGATGGCAGAGACCATGGGCACGTTCAGGGTAATGGCACACTCCTCGCCGCGCTTGTACTTGACGAGCGGGGTCTTGAGCGACACGTTGGCGGGGATGTTCTCCGCCGAGGAATAGCCGGGTACGAGCAGGTACTCAGAAAAGGTGTGCGACTCGCCCTCGAAGAACGTTGCCATGTGGTCAATCCCCTTTCGCCTGCAGCGCGCAGGTCCCGATTCGCGACATTGCGCGATATTGTATCATCCGCAACAACTATTCGGCCAACGTCACAAATAGCCCACTGACCAGCATTTTGGTGAGGGTGCCTAACCACAAGACAGCACAGATCAAACAGCCCTGCCGCCGAGCTTCCGAGCGCGAGGTCGCGATAGCCTTCAGCGACCCGTAGCCGTAGGCACGCCACAAGCACGTGAGCGAGAAGCGCCCCTCCCTTGCCTCAGGCACAGTTCTGCAGAAAGGGCCCGCCGAAGCGGGCCCTTCCGAAGCTGTTTGAGCACTGAGGTAAGGCAGGGGCGCTTCTCGCCAACCCGCTCGTTACTCAGACCCACCCGCGACAACGTCGCTGAAGTCCACCGCGATGTCGTGCTTGGTCGGCACCCACTCGACCTTTTTAAACAGGGCGGCGACGGTGATGGGGATGTAGGTCATCATGAAAAACGGGAACGTGAAGAGGTTCGTGAAGATGCGCCACTTCTTCTTTGCATGGATGTGCTTGCGCTCAGAAACGGTCGTGATGACGGCCAGGATGAAGAACACGATGTACATTGACGCGAAGGTCATGATGAGCGAGCCTACGCACATCGAGAGCTCGGCGTCGGTGGCGATGAAGCCGTGCGAGAGCGTTCCCACGATAAGGTAAACGGCGTTGATAAAGAACGACAGCAGCGTAAGGATCATGCCCGGCGCGATGGTCATCAGCATGTCGTAAGAAGCGAACTGCCGCTTGCCGATGCCCTTGACGAGGTCTCGCCCGTATGAGAAGAACACCTGGTAGAAGCCCTTGGTCCAGCGCATGCGCTGCGTCCAGGACGCCTTGAAGGTAAGGGGCTGCTCATCGAAGAACTCCGCCGGCGCAAAGCCGATCTGGATGTTGTGCGCGCAGCAGAAGGTGGAGAACTGGATGTCCTCGGTCAAGGTGTGGAAGTCCCAGCCATGCATGCCTCGAACGATCCTCTCCGAAACCATCCAGCCGGAACCGGAGATGGCACAAGAGGTACCCAACATCATGCGGGCGTTGTTGAGGAACTTGGCCTCGCGCAAAAACCACGTGGCGTAGGCCGAGCTCACCCAGCTGGAGTCGAAGTTCTTGGAGTTGCGGTAGCTCGTGCACACGAGGTAGCCGGCGTCGAAGGCCTGGTTCATGACCTTGAGGTAGTCGGGCGCGATGATGTTGTCGGCGTCCATGACGATGAAAGCTTCGTACTTGTCGCCGTACTCGTTGAGGATGCGGTCGAAGCCGTAGTCCATGACCCAGCTCTTGCCCTTGCGAGCGAGGTCGTTGCGGTCCCAGACGATGGCGCCGGCGGCCTCAGCCTCGGCATGGGTGTTGTCGGTGCAGGCGTCGCAGATGACGAAGCAATCGACGAGCTCGCGCGGGTAGTCCTGCGTAAGGCAGGAGCGCACGAGGTTGCCAATGACCGGCTCCTCGTTGTGGGCCGCGATAAAGAACGCGTAGCGATGGTTCTTCTTGGCCTCGGGCAGGCGCACCATACCCTTGATGGCCACGCGAATGATATAGACGATCTGGTAGAAGTAGGCCAGCGTGAAGAACAGCCAGATGATCATGTTGAAGATGACGATCGGCGTGAGCCCGAGCCTGTTGAACTGCATCATAGGGTTCTCCCCCGCTTGTACGGTCTAGTACGAGGCGCCGAGCCGCGGGCAGATGTCCTTGCCCGCCGCGGTGCGCCCCATCGAGCGTTCTTTAAGCCCTTCTAGTATAGCGAGAAGGTCGTCGGGCAGGTGGTCTGAGCGCTCGATCCTCTCGCCAGTGACGGGGTGGTCGAAGCCGATACTCCAGGAGTGCAGGAACTGGCGGCGCAGGCCGAGGTTCACACGGTCGTCGCCGCGGCCGTAGAGCTGGTCGCCCACGAGCTGGTGGCCAATGTGGCGCATGTGCACGCGGATCTGGTGGGTGCGACCCGTATAGAGGTGGCACTCGAGGAGGCTGTAACCCTCGTCTCGCCGGCCGCACTCGAAGCGCTCGAGCACGCGATAGGTGGTGATGGCCTCGCGCGCGCCGGGCGCGTCGGTCACGGCCATGCGCAGGCGGTCGCGGGTAGAGCGGGCGATGCCGGTGATGACGGTGTCCTCGTCGCGGGCCACGTAGCCCCGCACGAGGGTGACGTAGCGTCGGTCGAGGACGCGCATGCGGATGAGGTCCTGCAGGGCCTTCTGGGTCTCGTCGTCCTTGGCGGCCACCATAAGGCCCGAGGTGTCCATATCGAGGCGGTGCACGATGCCGGGGCGCTCCTCTCCCTGCAGCATGCCGAGATGGGCGTAGCCGCAATGGGCGACGAGAGCGTTGGCCAGGGTGTCGTCGATGTGGCCCGGGCTCGGGTGGCAGACGAGTCCCGCCTGCTTGGAGAGCACGATGAGGTGGTCGTCCTCGAAGCGGATGTCGAGATTGATGTAGGGGTTGGGCGCAAGCGGCCCGGACGCGTCGTCGGAGGCGTCCTCGACCTCGGCGCTCACGCGGTCGCCGAGCAGGACCTTCTCGGACTTCGAGGTGGTGGGGCAGGTGTTGATGAGCACGGCGCCCGACTCCACGAGCTTCGCGCACGCAGAGCGCGAAGGCATGCCCTCGGCCGCGGCAAGAAACGCGTCGAGCCGCATCCCATCGGACTCGGGGCCAACCAAAAGGTTCACGATGCGCGCCGACATGTCAGGCCTCGGCGGCGTCGGCGGCCTCGCGGGCGCGATCCCAGCGGGTCCAGAGGATGAACGCGACCGCGACGCCGCAGGTGATGAAGATGTCGGCTACGTTGAAAACGGCGAAGTCCATAAAGGTCGTGGCGAAAAAATCCGTCACTTTACCTGCGACGATGCGGTCGATGGCGTTGCCGATGCCACCACCCGCCACGCACCCCAGCGAGACGGCCAGGGGCACCGGAATTGTTTCCTCTCGCCAGCAGAGCACGGCGCAGCCAACGGTGATCACGGCTGCGATGGCCACAAAGAGAAGGCCTTTTCCCTCCCCCATCGAGAAGGCCGCGCCCGTGTTGTACACGAGGCTCAAGTCCATCACGTGCGGGATGAGGGTCTCGGGCTCGCCCACGGCAAGCGCGGCGCGCGCCCAGGCCTTGACGAGCTGGTCGAGCGAGACCACGAGGGCCGCCGCCCCGGCGAAGGTGCCGAGGCGGCGGGCGACGTTCGTTGTTTTGAGCGAGGCGCCCACGTTACTCCTGGTGGGCGGCCACGGCGTCGTGGCAGCGGCAGCACAGGCCGTCGGCGCCGAGGGTGCGGAAGTTCCAGCAGCGCGGGCACTTCTCGCCGTCGGCGGGGGCCACGGCACAGGAGAGCTCGGCGCCCTCGGAGACCTCGACCGCGGAGCAAACGAAAACCTCGGCGAGGTCGACGCCGGAAAGCGCGGCGGCCGCCTCGGCGGTCAGGGTGAGCTCGGCTCGAGCGCCCTGGCTTGTCTTCTCGGTGACGCTGCCGGCTGCCTTGGCCTCCTCGAACGCCTTGGTGAAGGCGTCGCGGGCGGCGGTCATGTGCTCGTAGGCGGCGAGCTTCTCGGCGCACCCGTCGGCCGTCCAGGGGGCCTGGTACCAGTCGAGAAGGGCGGCGCGCTCCTGGCCGTCGCGCATGGAGGCGGGCAGGAACTCCATGATCTCGTCGCAGGTAAAGACCAGAATCGGCTGCAGGTCGTGGACGAGCATGGTGAGGATCTGGGCCCAGACGGTAAGGGCGCTCCTGCGCTCGGCGCCGTCCTTCTCGCCGCAGTAGACGCGGTCCTTGGTGGCGTTGAGGTAGCCGTTGGAGAGCTCGGTCACGTAGTCGTAGAGGTTGCGGTAGACCACGTTGAAGCGGTAGCCGTTGTAGGCGTCGGTCACGGTCTGGTGGACCTTGCACATGCGGGCAAGCGCCAGCTGGTCGTAGGCGGTGAGCTCGGAGAGCTCGACGGCGTCGGCCGCAGGGTCAAACTGGCCCTCGATCTCGCCCAAAAGGAACCGCAGGGTGTTGCGGATCTTGCGGTAGGCCTCGCCGACGTGGCCGAGGATGTCGCCGTCGCAGGGAACGTCGTTGGAGGTGTCGACGGAGGCGAGCCACAGGCGAAGCACGTCGGCGCCGCGCTCGTCGCAGACCTTGTTGGGGTCGATGACGTTGCCGAGCGACTTGGACATCTTGCGGCCCTGGCCGTCAAGGGTGAAGCCCTGGGAGACCACGGACTTGTAGGGGGCAACGCCGTAGGCGCCCACGGAGGTCATGAGCGAGCTCATGAACCAGCCACGGTGCTGGTCGGAACCCTCGAGGTACATGTCGGCCGGGAAGGCAAGGTTGTCGCGGTGACGGCAGACGGCGGTGTGGGAGACGCCGGAGTCCCACCAGACGTCCAGGATGTCCTTGTTGGCCTTGAGGTTGTGGCCGCCGCACTTCTCGCAGGTGCAGGCGTCGCCCAGGTAGGAGGCCGGGTCGTCGGTGAACCAGCAGTCGGAGCCCTTGGTGCGGAAGAGCTCGATGACGGCGTCCAGCGTGGCGTCGTTCATGACGACCTCGCCGCAGTCTTGGCAGGTGTAGGCCGGAATCGGCACGCCCCAGTTGCGCTGGCGGGAGATACACCAGTCGGGACGGCCCTCGACCATGGAGCCGATGCGCTTGATGGCGTGGGCCGGGTAGAAGGCGACCTTGTTGAGCTCGGCCGTGGCCTCCTCGCGAAGCGACTTGCCATCGGCGAGCGGCTTGTCCATCGAGACGAACCACTGGCTCGTGGCGCGGAAGATGACCGGCTCCTTGCAGCGCCAGCAGTGCGGGTAGCTGTGGTTGATGTCCTCGTGCAGGATCAGCGTGCCACGCTCGCGCAGCCACTCGATGATTTTGGGGTTGGCCTCGTTGACCTCCATGCCGGACCACGGGCCGCCGGTGCCCATGACGTCGCCCTTGAAGAAGCGGCCGTCGTCGTCGACGGGCATGACCACGGGGATGCCGAACTTCATGCCGGCCAAGTAGTCGTCGACGCCGTGGCCGGGGGCGGTGTGGACGATGCCGGTGCCGTCGTCCAGGGTGACGTAGTCGGCGTAGATGAACTCGCCCTCCTCGCCCTGGTCGCCGAAAATCGGCTGCTTGTACTTGTTGTGGCAAAGCTCGGTGCCCGTCATGCGCCAGGGCTCGCCGTCGGCGCCGCGCACGAGCTCCACGTCCTCATAGCCGAACTTGGCGCAGTCCTTCTCGACGAGGGCCTCGGCCATGATCTCGGCCTGGCCGTCGTGGATGACGGCCACGTAGGAGGCCTCGGGGTGCAGGATGACGGCGTCGTCGGCCGGAAGCGTCCAGGGAGTGGTGGTCCAGATGTCGACCCAGAGCTTGCCCTCCCAGGCCTCGAGGCCGGCCGGCACCGTGGTCATCTCGAAGCGCACGAAGATGGCGGGGCTGACCTCGTCGCCGTACTCGATCTCGGCCTCGGCGAGCGCCGTGTGGCAGTGCGAGCACCAGTGAACGGGCTTGCGGCCGCGATAGATTGCGCCGCGGTCGAAGATAGCCTTGAAGATCTCGATGTCGGTGGCATCGTAGTCGTTCACGTAGGTGAGGTAGGGGTTGTCCCACTCGCCCAAAACGCCCAGGCGCTTGAAGCCCTGGCGCTGGGTGTCGACCTGCTCGACGGCCATCTTGCGGCAGAGCTCGCGGACCTTCTCGGTGGGAAGCTCGTTGAACTTCTCGGTGCCGAGGATGGTCTCCACCTTGTGCTCGATGGGCTGGCCGTGGCAGTCCCAGCCGGGGACGTAAGGGGTTTGGTAGCCCTGCATGGACTTGAAGCGGTTGATGATGTCCTTTGAGATCTTGTTCTGCGCGTGGCCGAGGTGGATGGGGCCGTTGGCGTACGGGGGGCCGTCGTGCAGGACGAACTTCTTGTGGCCCTCGTTCTTCTTGAGCATCTGCTCGTAGACGCCCTCGTCCTCCCACGAGGCCAGGCGCTTGGGCTCGTTCTGCGCCAAGCTTGCGCGCATCGGGAAGCCCGTCTGCGGGAGGTTCGTCGTCTTCTTGTACTCGTTCGCCACTCTCGTGACTCCTTCCTGGGCACCAAAAAAGCGCCCGTCCCGTCTTGCTGGGACAAAGCGCTCACATGCACACTTTGCTTCAACCACCCAGCGAGCGAATGACTTCGCCTTACTCGGCTGGCCTGTGACGGCGGCCACTCCGGCGACGCCTACTTGCGAAGAAGCTTCGGGCGCCCGCCCTCGCTCCCTTCGCTTTGGGGCCGCGGCTCGGGGGTGATCTTCTCCGGGACGCGGCCGCGAGATCCCACCATCCCCGCTCTCTTCTGACCGCGCGCCCCCGGGTACTCTCCCCGTCATCGCCTATGGCCTCAGATGGTAGCACGAACAGGGCCGCACGTGGTAAGGTCGGCAAGAAAAGCGAATTAGAGCAGGTCGCAATCCATCACAGGGCCGCGTGCACGAGGTACGCGCGGCGCGGCCGGCCAAGAAGCGCGAGACGAGCAAGCCGCCCCTTGCCAGCCTCGCGCTTTTTTTCGCCGAGTTGGCCCGCCACGAGCGAATGGAGAGCATATGTCGAGCTGGGACGAGAAGCGCAGGGCAACGTTTACGCACGAGGAGGACGTGGCGTTTCTGCGCCGCGCCATCGAGGTGTCGAGGAGGAGCCGCGAGAACGGTAACACCCCCTTCGGCGCCATCCTGGTGAACGAGCACAAGGAGGTCGTGCTCGAGCAGAAGAACCGCGAAATCTCCGAGCACATCTGCACAGGCCACGCCGAGGCGTCGCTCATGGAGGAGGCAAGCCACCGCTTCGACCACGACTACCTGTGGCAATGCACCATCTACACCACAGGCGAGCCGTGCGCGATGTGCTCGGGCGCCATTTATTGGGCAAACGTCGGGCGCGTCGTCTACGCCATGAGCGAGCGCGACATCCTCGCGCAGACCGGAGACTCCGAGCAGAACCCGACGCTCGACACGCCGTGCCGCGAGATTTTCGGCTCCAGCCAGAAGCAGATCGAGGTCGCAGGCCCCTTCCCCGAGCTCGTCGAGGAGGCCTGCGAGGTCCACAAGGGCTACTGGGGCTAGGCGGGGCAAAAACACCCGTCCGCAAAGAAACGCGCCCGTCGGCGGTTGTCGGCGGGCGCGTTCTTTGGTTGATTGGGCGAGCCTAGTCGGCCATGGCCTCGTTGAAGGCGGAGGCGAAGCGCTCGTCGGCGGCGGCCATGCGGGCGTTGGTGGCGATCCAGCCGGCAACGGTGCCCGTGTCGTAGCCCTCCTTGGGGTCGATGACCAGGGCGTAGAACTCCTCCTCGGCAAGGCAGCGCTCCATGGCGTCGGTCAGCTGGATCTCGTTGCCGGCACCGGGCTTCTGGTCCTTGAGCAGCTCCATCACGCGCGGGGAGAGCAAGTAGCGGCCCACGATAAAGAGGCGGCTGGGGGCAAGAGCGGCCTTGGGCTTCTCCACCATGCCGGTGAGCTTCCAGACGGCGCCCTCGTCGT
The DNA here is from genome assembly GCF_963660155.1 of Paratractidigestivibacter sp. Lineage (GTDB taxonomy): Bacteria > Actinomycetota > Coriobacteriia > Coriobacteriales > Atopobiaceae > Paratractidigestivibacter. The sequence goes on from NZ_CAVKWG010000006.1 coordinate 33,368, forward strand.
TCTCGCCGGCCTCGGGGAACTCGGCGATGGAGCCCACCTGCTTGCCGGCGATGATGCCGTAACGCGAGACCTCGTCCTCCGGGCACGGTGCGACCGCGATCACGGAGCAGCTGCCGTGGGCCTTGGAGACCTCCATCATGCGCGGCAGGATCTTCTTGTCGGGGACCATGTAGTCGCCGAGAAGCACGAAGAACGGCTCGTCGCCGGTGGCGTAGGAGGCACAGCGGATGGCGTGGCCAAGGCCGCGCGGCTCGCTCTGGAAGCAGAAGTCGACGGGTAGGCTGCCGGCCTCGGCGATGGCCTCGGCGTAGGCGGGCTTGTCGCGGGAGCGCAGCTCATCCTCAAGGGCGAGGTCGCGCGTGAAGTAGCTCATGATCTGGGGCTTGGCCTGGGAGCTCACGATAATGCACTCGTCGACCTCCTCGGGCGCCAGGGCCTCCTCCACAACGTACTGGATGACGGGCTTGTCCAGGACAGGCAACATCTCCTTGGGCGTGACCTTGGTGCCGGGGAGAAAACGCGTGCCGAGGCCGGCGGCGGGGATGATCGACTTCATATACGTGTCCTTTCGGTTCTTCATAGGCGGCGCGGAGGCGCCGTTTAAGTTCCGGCACATTATGAAACAAAGCGGCAACTATGGGTACCCCTGAGCAGCTTGAGCGGGCCATTATCGCCCGATGAGCGCCGCCGGGCACACCAAGCAGCCACAAGAAAGCGGCCTGCGGTGTCCTTCGGCGGCGCCTCTCCGCTCACCAAGAAAAGCCCCGCCAGCGAAATAAGCCTTTCACTGGCGGGGCTTCGTGGGGGGGCTGTGCGGCCGCCGAAGGGGCTAGTCCTCCTCGGGTGCGCGGTCGGCCTCGGTCTCCGGAACGATGATGTTCAGCAGGAACACGACGATGAACGAGACGACGAGCGAGCTGCCGAAGATGTTCTGAACGATCTCGGGCAGGAACTGCAAGATCTCGGGCACGGCGCCGATGCCGATGCCCAGGGCCAGCGAGATGCCCACGATCATCTTGTTGCGATACGTGAAGGGCTGCTCGCAGAGGAGCTCGATGCCCGACAGCGTGATGGCGGCGAACACGGTGACCGTGGCCCCGCCGAGGACCGGCTGCGGGATGGTGGCCATGAGCATGCAGAACTTCGGGCAGATGCCGGCGACGATCATGACGATGGCGACGATGCGGAACACGCGCTTGGCCACGACCTTGGTGGTGCAGATGAGGCCGACGTTTTGGCTATAGGGGTCGGTCGGCATGCCGCCGATGAGGGCGCCCAGCATGCCGCAGATGCTCTGGCCCTTGATGGCTCCGCCGAGCTCCTTGTCGGTGGCCTCGCGGCCGAAGCCGCCCTTGGCGGTCGACGAGACGTCGCCGATGGTCTGGACGGCCTGGACAACGTACATGAGGATCATGAGGACTATGGCGTCGGGATGGAACTCGAGGCCGAAGTGCAGGGGCATGGGCACCGAGAACCAAGCGGCGTTGGCGAAGTTGTCGAAGCTCACGATGCCGCCCATGAACAGGGCGATGGCGTAGCCGACGGCGATGCCGACGATCATGCCGGATACCTTGAGGTAGCCCTTGCCGAAGAGGCTGCACGCCAGGGTGACGACGAGCGTGGCGAGGGCGAGGATCCAGAACTCGGGCGAGCCGAAGGTGCCGGCCGCCTTAGCGGCGCTGCCGCCGCCCATGTAATTGATAGCCGTCTCGTAAAGCGAGAGTCCGATGGACACGACGACGGTACCGCTCACGATGGGCGGGAAGAAACGGCGGATCTTCTCCATGAACATGCCGATGAAGATGGAGACGAAGCCGGCCACGAGCTGCGATCCGAAGATGGCGGCAATGCCGTACTGGGTGCCGATGAGCATGAGGATGGGCATGTAGGCGAAGGCGACGCCCATGACGGAGGGCAGGCCCATGCCGAAGCCGAAGACAGGGTAGAGCTGCAGCAGGGTGGTGATGCCGCCGATGATCATGGCCGATTGCATGAGCATCGACTGGTCGGCCGCCGATAGGTTGAGCGCCGCCGCGATGAGCATCGGCGGGGTGATGTTTCCGACGAGCATGGCGAGCACGTGCTGCAGCGCCTGCGGGAATGCGAGGCCGAGCGACGGGTTGCCGTCGAGCTTGGTGAGCTCCGCGCTCCTCTCATCGATGGTGGTTGACGTTGCGTCGGCCATGGGCGCTCTCCTTTCGTCGCTCCCGCGCCACCCGCGCGCGGGGTCTCGGCGTCTTTGCGCCAAGATAACCAAACTTATTGTCTGAATCACTTACAGTTTGATTGGTTATGTGGAGGACACGTGTGGCAAAACGGCAGGCGGCGCTCAAACTCCCGCAAAAGGGACGGCGCCCCCGCGTGAGTGTCATCGCGCAGGGGCGCCTTGGCCGTAAAGAGGGAATTCGCCCCCTACTCCACAGTTACCGACTTGGCGAGGTTGCGGGGCTGGTCGACGTCGCAGCCGCGCAGTAGCGCGGCCTCGCGGGCGAGCAGCTGCAGGGGCACGGACGCGGTGATAGGGCTGAAGCAGTCGCGCACCTGCGGGATATAGATGACGTGGTCAGCAATCTTCTTGATTTCCTCGTCGCCCTCGGTGGCCACGGTGACGACGACGGCGCCGCGGGCGCGGCACTCCATGAGGTTGCTCACCACCTTATCGTAGGTGGGGCTCTTGGTGGCCACGGCGATGACCGGGAAACCCGGCTCGATCAGCGCGATGGGGCCGTGCTTCATCTCACCGGCTGCGTAGGCCTCGGCGTGCAGGTAACTGACCTCCTTGAGCTTGAGCGCACCCTCGTAGGCGATAGCAGCGCCCATGCCGCGGCCGACGAAGAGGGCCGAGTGGGCCGGCGCCACGGCCTCTGCGGCCTCGTGGATGGAGTCGCTGGACTCGTCGAGGATGCGCTGGATCTGCTCGGCCGTGTCGCCCAGCTCGCGGAAGAACATGCGAGCGGTCTTGGTGGAGAGGCGGTACTTGACCTGGGCGAGCAGCAGGGCGAGCAGCATCAGCGAAACAATCTGGCCGATGAAGCTCTTGGTGGAGGCGACGGCGATCTCTTTGTTGGCCTTGGTGTAGATGACGCCGTCGGACTCGCGGGCCACGGGGCTGCCCACGACGTTCGTGATGCCGAAGACCTTGGCGCCCTTGATGCGCGCATCGCGAATGGCGGCCAGGGTATCGGCCGTCTCGCCGGACTGCGACACGGCGACGACGAGCGTCGAGGGGGTGATGATCGGGTCGCGGTAGCGGAACTCGCTGGCGGCCTCGACCTCGCAGGGGATGCGAGCCCAGCCCTCGATGACGTTCTTGGCCACGAGGCCCGCGTGGTAAGAGGTGCCGCAAGCGATGACGTAGACGCGGTCGATGTCGTTGAGCTCCTGCAGCGAGAGGCCCAGCTCGTCGATGTCAAGCTCGCCGTTGGCGCTCATGCGACCGACGAGGGTGTCGCGCACGACGCGGGGCTGCTCGTGAATCTCCTTGAGCATGAAGTCGGGGTAGCCGCCCTTCTCGGCCATGTCGAGGTCCCAGTCGACGTGGGTGACCTCGGGCTGGATGGCGCGGCCCTCGGAATCGGTGTACTCGATGCCCTCGGGCGTGAGCTTGGCGAACTGATCGTCGGCGAGCACGACGACGTCGCGCGTGGCGTCGATGAGGGCGATGACGTCGGAGGCCACGTAGGCGCCCATCTCGCCCATGCCGATGATGATCGGCGAGTCCTTGCGGGCCACGGCGATGGTCCCGGGCTCGTCGGCGCACACGGCGGCGAGGCCATAGGCGCCCGCGACCTGCGAGACCGCCTCACGGACGGCGGCCATGAGATCGCCCTCGCAGCCGTAAGCCTCCTCGATGAGATGGGCGAAGACCTCGGTATCGGTGTCGCTCTTGAACTCGTGGCCGCGGTCCTGGAGCTCCTCGCGGAGCTCGGCGAAGTTCTCGACGATGCCGTTGTGGACGACGGCGATGCGGCCGTCGCAGCTCGTGTGCGGGTGGGCGTTGGCGGTGGAGGGTCGGCCGTGGGTGGCCCAGCGGGTGTGGCCGATGCCGCAGGTCGACTCGTCCTTGTAGCCCTCGAGCTCCGAAGCGAGGCCTGCGACCTTGCCGACGCGGCGGATGACGTCGAGGCGGGCCTCGCCGTCGGCGCCCGCGACCTCGAGCGCGACGCCCGCCGAGTCGTAGCCGCGGTACTCCATGCGGGTCAGGCCCTCGACGAGAATGTCCTTAGCCTGGCTCCTACCAGTAAAGCCAATGATTCCGCACATGTGGTTGGCTCCTTCCGTCGTTATATGCGCCCTGGTGCCCAATGGGCCGTTGGAACGCAACTGGTATCTGATTTCGAATACCTGTTAAGTGTAGCGCGTCAAGGTGGTATTGCAAATCAAAGACCAGTTGTGCAGAACATGTCCACAACCGAGGCGCTTGGCGGCTCGGTTGCCGCTCTCCTCCCCTCGATTTGAGGGTTTTGCGCCCTCGTTTTTGGAGCCAAGACGCAAAATCCTCAAATCGAGGACGCAAAACCCCTGGTATTCGGGGTTTTGCGTCGCGGTCACAAAATCGGCGGCGCAAAACCCTCATAACCAGGACGACGCCACGCGATATCGCCCTCTAAGTGCCCTCGTGGTTTGTGTCGGGAGCATGGAGAAGCCCGGCCGGACGGTCGCCACATACCGGTGAACGGCACGAGCCTCCCCAGCGCACGTTTCCTACCGATGCCTTACGCAGCCGCGAGACATCGTCATTGATGAAAACTGGTAAGGATTCGGTTAGCTCGCGGTAAGACGAAATGACAAGATCTCGCAGTTCAGCGGCACCCTTTATGTGAATTTCGCTACGCTTTTTGTCATGGACATCCTCTTCTCACATACAACGGCCCTTGAGGTGCTGCGGCTGCCCGGGATGCGGGGAGCCCTTGAGCACGGCTCGCGCGACATCCACGCCGTGCCCGAGCGGGCGCCGGAGCGTTGCGACATCGAAGAGGCGCGGCGCCGCTTTCCCGAGCTAGCGGACCTTCGCGAACCCGCGCACGTCCTTGTTGACAGAGCCGCGGCAAGGACGGACAACTCGTTCTGCACCTGCCATTCGTGGAGCGCGAGGCACCCCTATGGATCGGTAATCAAACTCGGAGCCGGGCTCTATTGCGCCTCTCCCGAGCAGCTTGCGGTGCAGATGGCGCCGTCGCTCACCGACCTTGGGCTCATCGTCTTGCTCAGCGAGCTCTTCTCGCTCTACGCCCTGAGCAACCGAGGCAAGACCCTTACCCAAAGAAATATGCCGGCCACGACGCCCAGGCGCACCCTGGACCACCTTGATCTGCTCGGGTCGGTGCGCGGGAGCACGAAGGTCCGCAGGCTCCTGCGCCTCGCCCCGGCAGGCTCCGCCTCGCCGCAGGAGACGCGCATAGCCCTAATGCTCTCGCTGCCGCCGCGCCTCGGCGGGCACGGCCTCACGATCGAGTCCATGAACCGTTCCCTGGAGCTCGACGCCCTTGGCGAAAGCGGTGTTCGCCACGTGAGGAAGCCGGATATCTTGCTAGCGTCGCGCGACGGCGAGCGCCACGCGGCCATCGAGTACGACGGCGCGCTGCACCTCACTCCCAAAAGACAAACCCAAGACGCCAGGAGGAACAACGAGTTCGCGGCCTGCGGCATGGCGGAGTATCGCCTGAACAGCGTGCTCCTCTCGAACTTCGAGTACATGGAGGACCTCGCCCAAAAGATCAGGCGCGACCTCGGGGAGGTCGGGGCGCATCTTGACCGCGAACAGGCCGGAAGATCCCGGGCACGGCGACAGGCCCTCCATTATGAGCTCATGTCGATGGATTTCTCGACCTTCAGCTTCACCACAAAGTAGCGCGGGCGCCCGCTCGCGCCGCCCACTGGTCGAAAACGCGCAGGAATAGGCCGTCCGAGAGGCTAAGGTGTGCTTCATACGCATTGGCATCTCCTCGTTTTGAGGGTTTTGCACCCATGATTTTTCCGCCATCACGCAAAACCTCCGATTCCAGGATGAAACCATCCTCGATTCGGGAGTTATGCGTCATCCGGCCCAAAGCGGCGACGCAAAACCCTCGAATGCAGGAGTACGACCGGCCCCGCCCTGTCGAAAGGACCAAATGGACACCATGAAAACCTCGCGCACCGCGAGCGACAAGTACCTCGAGCTCCTCTCCGAGAAGTTCCCGACCACCCAGTCGGCCTACACCGAGATCATCAACCTCGAGGCCATCCTCAACCTACCCAAGGGCACCGAGCACTTCGTCTCAGACGTGCACGGCGAGTACCAGGCCTTCGAGCACATCCTGAACAACTGCTCAGGCGTCATCCGCGAGCGCGTGCAGTCGACCTTCGAATTCCAGCTCACGCGAGAGGAGCAGGCCGACCTCTGCACCCTCATCTACTACCCCACCTTGAAGCTGCGCCGCCTTCGCGAGGAGGGCCGCGTCACGTCGGAGTGGTACGCCATCACGCTCATGCGCCTCGTGCGCCTGGCCCGCCACCTCTCGGGCACCTACACGCGCTCGAAGGTCCGCAAGGCCATACCAGTCGAGTTCTCCTACATCATCGACGAGCTGCTCCACACCTCCTCCGACGAGCGTGAGGCGCGCCTGGCCTACCACCAGGGCATCATCTCCTCGATCATCGGCACGGGCAGCGCCGACGACTTCATCTGCTCGCTCGCCGCGCTCATCAAGCGGCTCGCCGTCGATCATCTGCACCTCGTCGGCGACATCTTCGACCGCGGGCCGCGCGCCGACCGCATCCTCGACCGCCTCATGGCCTACCACTCCATCGATATCCAGTGGGGCAACCACGACATCGTGTGGATGGGCGCCGCGTCCGGCTCGGCCGCGTGCCTGGCCGCCGTGATCCGCAACAACGTCCACTACGACAGCCTGAAGATCCTCGAAAGCGCCTACGGCGTGAGCCTGCGCGAGCTCACGGTATTCGCCGAGCAGACCTACCGCGCCCAGGACGGCATGGACCCCGTTGAGAAGGCAATCTCGGTCATCCTCTTCAAGCTCGAGGGCCAGACGATCCGTCGCCACCCCAACTGGCAGATGGAGGACCGCTTGTTGCTCGAGCACGTCGACACCGCCAAGGGCACCGTCGTCATCGACGGCCAGACCCACCAGATGCGCACCCGCGACTTCCCCACCCTGGACCCCGCGAACCCCTACGAGCTGAGCGAGGGCGAGGCGCGCGTCATGGACAACCTCATGAGCGCCGTCCGCCACTCCGAGAAGCTGCGCGCCCACGTCGGTTTCCTCTACGAACACGGCAGCGCCTACCTCGTCCACAACGGCAACGTTCTCTTCCACGCCTGCGTCCCGATGACCGAGGAGGGCGAGTTCTGCCCCGTTAACCACCAGGGCCAAATGCTCGAGGGCAAGGCCTACTACGACTACGCCGACCAGCTCGCCCGCCGCGCGTGGCACGAGCACGATCAGGTCTCGCTCGACTGGATGTGGTACTTGTGGTGCGGGCGGCTCTCCCCGCTCTCGGGCCGCGTCATGAAGACCTTCGAACGCACCTACCTGACCGACAAGTCCACCTGGGACGAGCCTCGCGACCCCTACTACTCCCACAACGACGACCCCGAGACCTGCCGCATGATCCTCGAGGAGTTCGGCTGCGACGCGGGCGGCGCCATCATCAACGGACACACGCCGGTCCACGCATCCGAGGGCGAGAGCCCCGTCAAGGCGGGCGGCATGCTCGTCGTCATCGACGGCGGATTCTGCCAGGCCTATCACAAGACCACGGGCATCGCCGGCTACACCCTGATCGCTGACCCGCACGGCATGCGCATCAAGGCGCATCGCCCCTTCGCGAGCATCAAGGACGTGCTCGACCTCAACGCCGACATCATGAGCGAGGACGACCGTTTCCGCCGCTGGCCGCGCGCCCTCACGGTGGGCGACACCGACGCCGGCGACCAGATCCGCGAGCAGATCGCCGACCTGCGCCAGCTCCTCGACGCATACCGCAGCGGCGTTCTTCCCGAGAAGGCGCGCACGAAGTAGCCGCTTTTGGGTAAGACTGTCTTCGTGTGCAAACCGGATCGATGAAAGGTCCCCTTACATGAACATGGACGAGAACAAGCGGCGACGGAACATGCTGCTGTACATCCTCATCGCGATCGTGGTCTACCTCGTGGTGAGCCAGACGATGTACCCGGCGCTCTCGAGCTCGCAGACCCAGGAGGTCAGCTACAGCGACTTCCTCACGATGGTCGACAAAGACGAGGTCACCCAGGTCCAGAAGACCCAGGGCGACGCCACGCTCTACTTCACCACAGGCTCAGGCGACAACCAGATGACCTACTCGACGATCATCTTCGGGTCGGGCGACGGGCTCAACGAGAAGCTCGAGGAGCACAAGGTTCAGATGGTCGGCAAGATTGCCGACAGCTCGAGCGAAATGTGGTTCTACCTGCTGCTCTCCTACGGCCTGCCCATCATCTTCTTCCTGCTCATCGGCTGGCTGCTCAACCGCCGCATGAAGAAGGCCATGGGCGACGACGGCCCCTCGATGAACTTCGGCGGCGGCTTCGGCATGGGGGGCGGCCTCGGCAAGTCCAACGTCAAGGAGGTCAAGGGCGAGGAGACGGGCGTCAAGTTCACCGACGTCGCGGGCCAGGACGAGGCCAAGGAGTCCCTCGAGGAGATCGTCAGCTTCCTCAAGAGCCCCGAGAAGTACAACGAGATCGGCGCCCGCTGCCCGCGCGGCGCACTGCTCGTCGGCCCTCCGGGCACGGGCAAGACGCTGCTAGCCAAGGCGGTGGCCGGCGAGGCCGGCGTGCCGTTCTTCCAGATCGCCGGCTCCGAGTTCGTCGAGATGTTCGTCGGGCGCGGCGCCGCCAAGGTTCGCGACCTCTTCAAGCAGGCCAAGGAGAAGGCCCCCTGCATCGTCTTCATCGACGAGATCGATGCCGTGGGCAAGAAGCGCGACGGCTCGCTCAACTCCAACGATGAGCGCGAGCAGACCTTGAACCAGCTCCTCTCCGAGATGGACGGCTTCGACAACCAGAAGGGCATCGTGGTCCTCGCCGCGACGAACCGCCCCGAGTCCCTTGACCAGGCCCTTCTTCGTCCCGGTCGCTTCGACCGCCGTATCCCCGTCGAGCTCCCCGACCTCGCCGGCCGCGTGGCCATCCTCAAGATCCACGCCAACGACGTCAAGATGGAGCCCGGTATCGACCTCGACTTCATCGCCCGATCGACGCCCGGCGCCTCAGGTGCGGACCTCGCAAACATCATCAACGAGGCTGCCCTGCGAGCGGTGCGCCTCGGCCGTCGCCGCGTGACCCAGGAGGACCTCGCCGAGTCCGTCGACGTGGTCATCGCCGGCGAGAAGAAGAAGTCCACGGTCCTCTCCGAGCACGAGAAGGACGTCGTCTCTTACCACGAGACCGGCCACGCCATCGTGGCGGCCATGCAGAAGGGCTCGGCTCCCGTCTCCAAGATCACCATCGTGCCACGCACCTCGGGCGCCCTCGGCTTCACCATGCAGGTCGAGGAGGACGAGCACTTCCTCACCACGCGCGAGGGGGCCAAGAACAAGATCGCCGTGCTCTGCGGCGGCCGCGCGGCCGAGGAGCTCATCTTCGGCGAGATGACGACCGGCGCCTCCAACGACATCGAGAAGGCCACCGCCATCGCCCGCGCCATGGTCACCCAGTACGGCATGTCCGACAAGTTCGGCATGGTGGCCCTCGGCCAGCAGCGCAACCGCTACCTGGGTGGCGGCTCCGAGCTCACGTGCTCGGAGGGCACCGCGCAGGAAATCGACGCCGAGGTGCGCCAGCTCGTCGAGGAGGGCCACCAGACGGCGCTCAAGCTCCTGCAGGCCAACCGCTTCAAGTTGCACGAGATCGCGCACTACCTGCAGAAGAAGGAGACCATCACGGGCGACGAGTTCATGAACATCCTCACCCGCAACGACGGCTTCGCGCCCGCGATGCCCGCCCCGGCCTCCCAGCAGTAGCAACCCTCCGCAGGTCACAAACACCAAGAAAGCCCCGCGCAGTCCCGGTACGGACGGACGGCACGGGGCTTCTTCTTTGCGAGCTCAGCGGAAGAGCTGCCAGAAAGCCACGGCGCTCGAGGCGGCCACGTTCAGCGAGTCCACGCCGTTGGACATCGGGATGATCACGCTGCGATCGGCCGCGTCGAGGGCCGCGCGCGTAAGGCCGTAGCCCTCGCTGCCGAAGAGCAGCGCCCGCTTGTCCGCGTGGGAAAGCGACGGGTCGTCGATGGCAACGGCATCTTCGGCGAGCGCCATCGCGAGCACTGAGAAACCCTTCTCGCGCAGAAGGTCAAAGGTCGCGCCCGGCCAAGACGGCGCCTCGGCGCGCGCCCACGGCACCTGGAACACCGTTCCCATCGATACGCGCGCGGCGCGGCGGCAGAAGGGATCGGCGCATCGCGGGGAGAGCACGACGGCATCGGCCCCGAGAGCGGCGGCGCTGCGGAAGAGCGCGCCCACGTTGGACACGTCGACCAGGTCCTCGAGGACCGCCACATGCCGGGCGCCGGCGACCACCTCCGCCACGCCGCGCGCGGCCGGCCGCCTCATCGCGCAGAGAAACCCGCGCGTCACTTTGTAGCCCGTGAGGCATTCGGCCACGTCGTGTGGTAAGACGAACGCCTCGGGCTTATCCGCGCCGGCCTCGGCCGCGACCTGCGCCGCCCGCTCGAGCAGCTCGGCGCACGAACCCAGGTGCCGCTCGTCGACGAGAAACGACAGCGGGACCACCCCGGCGTCGAGCGCCACGCAAACGACCAGCGGGGACTCCGCTATCAAGATGCCGCGCGCCGGGTCGAGGTCGCACCTCAGCTGATGCTCGGTCAGCCGCGCAAAGACGTCGAGTCGCGGGTCCGAGATGTCGTCGAGCCTTACAGCCTGCATGGAACTTCCCTCATTTCTTGTTTAACGGCCAAGCGGCATAATAGTTGTCCGGCCGCTGAGGTACCATGAGCAAGCTGCGCCGGTACCCCCGGCCCCCCACACCTTACATCGAATCAGAGGCCGAGTTAATGAACCCCGACAATCAGAACACCGAGGCGGAGAAGACCCGCCTTTCCATGGCCGCGCGCATCGCGCGCCTCGACGAGAAACCGCAGGAAAATCCCGCGACCGAGGCTTCCACGTCCACCGCCGACCCCATCGACGCGATCGGCGCCGACGACAGGTTCGCCTCGATCGTCCCGGATGAGTTCTCCACGCCCCCCGCCGAGGACGGGCCTTTGCAGGATGCGCCGGTCCCCGCTGAGGGCGCGTATGAGGCGAAGGGGCGGCCCAAGCGCCGTTACCGGAAGCTCTGGCTCATCCCCGTCGTGCTCGTGGCCCTTCTCGCCGCGGCCTACGGCGGCGGCGTCTATTACTTCAATGAGCACTGCCTGCCCAACACCATGGTCGACGGGGCCGACGTCTCGGGCATGACCAAGTCAGAGGTCGCCGCCTCCATCGAGTCCCAGGTCGCCGACTACGTCATCTCGGTGACGGGCGACGGCGTGGACCTCAACCTCACTGCCTCCGACCTCTCCCTCGGCTACGACGGCGAAGCCTATGCAGCGAACGTCATGTCGCGCACGAGCGCCTGGCAATGGCCCCTCGAGATCTCAGGCTCCCGCAGCTACACGTTGCAGAAGACCATTAAGTACGACAGCGACAAGGTCGTCTCGGCGCTCGCCCCCTTCGTGGAGCAGAGCCGCTCAACCGCTGAGAAGACCGCCAAGGAGGCCACCGTCACCTATGACTCTGCGAGCAAGGCCTTCGTCCTCCAGATCGACGGCGACACGAGCAGCCTCGACGGCGACGCGGCCGCGGCAAAGGTCTGCTCCGCCCTTGATGCCCTGCAGACCACGGTCGAACTGGGCGACGACTGCATGAACACCGGCTACGATTTCTCCTCCTTCGTCGTCAAGGCCAATTCCTGCCTCTCAGCCGCGCCAACGCTCACCCTCGCCGGCACGACCGTGGCCGAGATCGGCGCCGACCAGATTGCCTCTTGGCTCAAGGTCGGCAACGACCTCGGTATCGAGATCGACTCCGCCGCGGTGACCGCATGGTGCAAGGGGGACCTCTCCAAGGCATGCGACACCGTGGGCACCTCCCGCACCTACACGCGCGCCGATGGGCAGACCTTCACGGTCGCAGGCGGGGAGTACGGCTGGAACATCGACGGCGCGAGCACCGCCGATAAGATCATCTCGGCCCTCGAGGGCGGCCAGAAAACGATCATCGAGATACCCACCCTGTCCAAGGGCGAGACCTGGGTCCTCGGCGGCCAAGATTGGGGTAAGCGCTACATCGACATCGACCTCAGCGAGCAGCACGCCCGCATGTATGACGATTCCGGCAGCCTCATCTGGGAGAGCGACGTCGTCACCGGCGATACCACCGAGGATCACGCCACCCCGACCGGCGTCTACACCATGAACTCCAACCGCGCGAGCGACAACGTCGAGCTCCGTGGAGAGATCGACGCCTCCACGGGCGAGCCCGAGTACATCAGCTACGTGGATTACTGGATGCCTTTCATCGGCAACTCCTACGCCCTGCACGACGCCAGCTGGCGCTCGAGCTTCGGAGGCACGATTTATTGCGGCAACGGCAGCCACGGCTGCGTGAACCTGCCGGTCGATAAAGCTGCAGAACTCTGGAATCTGTGTCGCGTGGGCGACACCGTGGTTGTTCACAATTAAATAAACCGCAGCTCAAATAGCCAATTGCGCGCCTTTTCAGTTTTCAACAGCAGGGGCGCGCACCTTTATGCGCACGCCCTCGGCAAGAATTCCTCGGATATGGACGCTGCGTGCAGTTTTTTCCCTGGGCGGCGGGTCTACGGCCGCAAACGGCGGCCGACGCGCGCGCGAAGAATTCTAACCGGCGTCTTACACAAAGAGCTCACCCGTGCATTGTTGAAAACCGGGAAGACTGCTGTAAGAATTCCGTAAGACAATTTTACCTCGCGCTCCAAACGCGGGCCGATGAGCCCCGTGTCCCCGTAGATTTGAGACCCCGCGCCCCTAGAGGCGCCACTCAATCCAGAAGGGAGCGCTTATGAAACTGAAAAAACACAAGGGGAATCTGCAGCCATTCAGCTGCGGTTCAACGGCCATGGGAACCTTAAGGTTCAAGGCCGAAGCAGTCCTGTCGTGCATACTGCTCATAGTCTCGCAATGGTTGGGGATCCTGACCGGATGTGCGCCAGAGGCTCAAACCGCCTTTGCGACGAGTATCGGCGACGTCGTGGATGTTGTTACAACCTCAGGCAGCTTGGGCAGCAGCATCTATATCCACGTCGATTCAACTAATAGCCGGCCGATCGTTTGCCTTGAGCGGGGCATCGACCGAGGCGACGGAACCGCTTACGTTAAGGACCTCCTGAACCAGACAACCCGACGTGTCGAAGGCGGCGAAATTTTTGAGATCACCTGGAGCCAGCAGGCAGTAACCGAGGCGGCGTTGATTTATGACTATGCCTACGAAAGGTTCAATGGAGACGCCGCCTACATAGTGGCCCAAAGTTACGTATGGGCATACCAACTCGCAGGCCTCAATCTCGATGGAATGGCATCGAAACTCGATTACGTGCATAGGGACTATCGCCACCTGTGTGCTGAAATCGCTTCCTACGTGCGAGAAAAAAGCGCCTCGAAGATCGGGTATGGGTATCTTTATTCAAAAACCAACGGCGACCAACAGCTCGCCTATTTCTGGTCCGAGGAGCTCACGGGCGGCCTGGAGCTCCACAAGAGCTCCTCGAACGCGCAGGTCAGCGCTAACAACGGCTGTTATTCGCTCGAAGGCGCGGAATACGGCCTGTATTCGGATGAGGGCTGCAAGAACCTCGTGATCACGCTGCGTTGCGACCGCAACGGCAACGCCAAGGCAGAGGGCATCATCCGCGGCTCCTATTTCCTGCGAGAGGACAAGGCCGCACCGGGCTTTGCCCGCGACACCGAGGTGCGCCCCGTGGAGGTTCCCGCAGGTACAGTAAAGTCCGTCGACGTGAGCGACGTGCCCCAGACCTGCACGGTGGAGGTGGCCGTCAAAAAAACGGACGCCGAGAGCGGCAAGGCCGAGCCTAAGGGCGCGGCGACCCTGGCCAACGCCGAGTTCCGCGTCGACTACTACGCCGGCGACTACGGGCTCGACAACCTTCCCGAGAACCCGTCCCAAACTTATACGGTCACGACCGGCGACGACGGCACGGGCAGGCTCGGCCGCGAGCTTCCGCTCGGCTGCGTGGTTATCCGAGAGACCAAGGCGCCTACGGGCTATGTGCTCGACCCGACGCCACGCCTCGTCAAGATCACGGCCGCCGGCGAGACCGCGAAGGTGGAGACCTACAACGCGCCCACGGTGGGCAACCGCGTGATCCGCGCGAACCTCTCGTTCGTCAAGGCCGACGAGGACACCCAGCGCCGCATGGCGAACGTCGCCTTTAGGCTCACCTCCAAGACGACCGGCGAGAGCCACGTGCTCGTCACCGACGAGAACGGCTGCTTCGACTCCGCCGAGCCCGCCCATTCGAGCAACACCAATGCGGCCGACGCGGCTTTGTCATCCGACGGCAAGACCGTCGACTCCTCCAAACTCGTCGTGTGCGGCACCTGGTTCGGCGGCGGCGCGCCAAACGACTCGGTCGGCGCCCTCCCCTACGACACCTACGAACTCCAGGAGCTCCGCTGCAAGGCAAACGAGGGGCACCGCCTCGTGAGCACAACGCTCACCATCTCGCGCGACGGGAAGACCTACCATCTCGGCACGTTCGACGACAAGGAGCCTGCCATCGCCACCACCTTGGCCTACGCGGACGGCGAGAAGGTCTGCCCCGCGGCCGAGGTCGAGCTCACCGATACCGTGCGCTACGAGGGACTCGAGCGCGGCCACGCTTACCGCCTGGTCGGCGAGCTCCACGACTTCGATGAGAACGGTCGCGACCTAGGCGTCGTCGCCAAGGCGCAGATCGAGTTCACGCCTCAGCTCGCTGTCGGGGACCAAAAGGTCACCTTCACGGTCGACGCGAGCAAGCTCGGCGGCCACCGCCTCGTCGCCTATGAGAGCGTCTACGACGGCGACGACCTGCTGAGCGAGCACGCCGACGCGACGGACGAGGCGCAGACCGTCCGGATCCCCAAAATCTCGACCGAGCTCTCTGGCAACGCGGGCCACGAGGCGGACGCGACCGCCGAGACCATCACCTTGACAGATGCCGTGACCTACACGAACCTGGAGCCCGGCCGAACCTACACCGTCCGAGGAACCCTCCACCTCAAGGGCGAGGACGGCTCCGACGAGGGCGTCGCGCTCGACGACGCCGGCGAGCCGATCGTCGCCGAGTCCGAGTTCACGCCCGAGAAGGGCTGCGGCACCGTTGAGCTGACCTTTACGTTCACAGGCGCCCATCTTGTCGGCCGCGACGTGGTCGCTTTCGAGGAGGTCTCAAAAGAGCAGGTCACCTATGCTGTTCACGCCGATATCGAGGATAAGTCCCAGACCGTCGACTTCCCGGCCCTCGCCACCACGGCAACGGGCACCCAGACGGCCGACCACGACATAGCCGCCGCTGCCGACCAGAAGGTCGTCGACACCGTGGCCATCACGAATGTCCAGGCAGGCGCCGAGTATGAGCTCCGCGGAAGCCTGCACCTGGTCGGTGAGGACGGAAGCGACGAGGGCGTCGTAGCAAAGAAGTCCCTCTCGTTTACCGCCGAGGCCGCCGATACCGAGGTTGAGCTCGAGTTCACAGTGGACGCGACCAAGCTCGCCGGACGCACCCTCGTCGCCTTCGAGGAGCTTTACCGGGCAGGCGCCCGCGTCGGCTCACACGCCGACCTCAACGATGAAGCCCAGAGCATCCACGTCCCGGTCATCGAGACGACCCTCACCGACTACGCCGGCGCCAAGGAGCTGGTGGTCGCGGGCGACCCTTGCCCCGTCACGCTCACGGATACCGTGGCTTTTAGGAATCTCCTGCCGGGCAAGACCTACCAGCTCAAGGGAGCGCTCCACCTAAAGGGGGCGGATGGCACGGACGCGGGCGTCCTCACGACAACCGACGGCAAGGCGGTCGAGGCAGAGGCCGAGTTCACGCCAGAGTCCGCCGACGGCGAGGCGAAGGTGACCTTCGAGCTCGACGCCGCGAAGCTCGCCGGCAAGACCGTCGTCGCTTTTGAGGAGCTCTATGCGGGCGAGGCGAAGCTCGCCGACCACGCCGACATCGCCGATGCGGCCCAGGCCTTCTTCTTTAAGGAGAACCCGCCTGTCGAGACTCCTCCGGCTGAGGAGCCCCCTGCTCAGACCCCGCCCGCGGGCACGGTCCCCAAGACGGGCGACTCCGCGCTACCGGTCTTTGTCTGCACGGCCCTCGGCGGGCTTCTCGCCTTCTGTGCCCTGGCCATCGTCCACGCCGGCTCCATGCGAGCGGAGGACGAGTAGCGGGTATTGAATTCAAGCACTATTGACTAGCTTTGTCTATTGAAATTGACAGGCAGATTGGTACACTGATGCCCAAGGCAAAACAGCTCCCTAAGAAGATCCGCAAAGCGGCAAAACAACAAGGCGTAAGCTTCAGAAAGGCCCGGAGCTGGTCAAACCACGACATCTGGCACCTTGACGACACGGTTATCCCTATTCCAAGGCACACGGAGATCCTTGAGATAACCGCCGAGGAGATTTGCAAAGAATACGAGCGTGTATTGGGAAAGGACTGGTGGACCAAGTGAGCCGATACAAGGTCATAGCAACCCCAGACGAGGGATACTGGTGCCTCAAGGTTCCGTCGATCGAGCGGGCCACCCAGGCGCGGTCCATCGCGGAGATCGCGCCCATGGCGAAGGACCTCATCGAGATAATGACGCAGGACCCGCGCATCGAGATCGACGTGGACTACGACTTGCCGGCAGAGGTCGCCGAAGCCGTGGAGCTTAAGCGCAGGGCCGCGGAGCTCGAGCAACTCGCCCAAGGAAAGCAAAAGGCGGCGGCCATGGCGCTCAGGGACAAAGGCCTGACGCTGCGCGACATCGGCAAGCTGCTCGACATCAGCCACCAACGAGCCCACCAACTCATAAAGGCGCAGTAAGAAACGGCCGGGAGAAGCGTATTCTCCCGGCCGTTTTATTTGCGGGCGGCCCGTGCCTGTCACCAATGGCAGGCACGGCATGAGCGGGTGCGCTACCGCATCGTCGGAACGCCGGTGCTAAATTGGCATGCCAACCGCTTTGCCTCGGCGTAATTCACCTTCGACAAAAACGCCGCTTACTTGAGCCCCATGTTGCGCATCATGTTGGCCATGGCGCGGCGGTTCTTCTTGCCGGCCTTGCCGCCCATGTTCTCGGTCATGCCGCGCATCTTGGACATCATCTTGTTCATCTCGCTCCACTGCTTGATAAGCTGGTTGACCTCCTGCACCGAGCGGCCGGAGCCAGCGGCGATGCGCTTTCTGCGCTGGCCGTTGATGATCTTGGGCCTCGCGCGCTCTTCCTTGGTCATGGAGCGGATGATGGCCTCGATGCGCGCCATCTGCGAGTCGTCGACGTTGGCGGCGGGGTTCTGCGCCATGGCGCGCTCCATGCCGGGGATCATGCCGATGATCTTCTGCAGGCCGCCCATCTTGCGGATCTGCTGCATCTGCGAGAGCAGGTCGTCCATGGTGAAGCCCTCGCGCAGCATGCGCTCGGCGTCGGCGGCCTGCTGGTCGTCGGCGAGCTTCTGGGCCTGCTCGATGATGCCGACCACGTCACCCATGCCGAGAATTCGCTTGGCCATGCGGTCGGGGTGGAAGACCTCGAGGGAGTCGGGCTTCTCGCCCATCGAGACGAACTTGATCGGCTTGCCGGTGACCTCGCGGACCGAGAGCGCGCCGCCGCCGCGGGCGTCGCCGTCGAGCTTGGACATGATGACGCCGTCGAAGTCCACACGCTCGGCGAAGGTCTGGACGACGTTGACGATGTCCTGGCCGGTCATGGAGTCGACGACCATAAGAATCTGGTCGGGGCGCACGGCCCGCTTGATGGCCACGGCCTCCCGCATCATCTCCTCGTCGATCTGCAGGCGGCCGGCGGTGTCCACGATAACGATGTCGTTCAGGTGGTCGACGGCGTCGCGGACGGACTCGGTGGCCACGGCCACAGCATCCTTGCCGTCGCCGCGGTAGACGCGCACGCCGATCTCGGCGCCGAGGGTCTCGAGCTGGTCGGCGGCGGCCGGTCGGTGCGTGTCGCAGGCGGCCAGAAGCGGGCTGTGGCCCTGGGACTTGAGCAGGTAGGCGAGCTTGGCCGACGCAGTCGTCTTGCCGGAGCCCTGCAGGCCCACCATCATGATCACGTTGGGCGTGCGGTTCTGCGCGAAGACGAGCTTGCTTTCGGTGGAGCCGAGCAGCTGGGTGAGCTCGTCGAGCACGATGCGCACGACGTTTTGCGACGGATTCAGGGACTCCAAGGTCTCGGCCGTCATGCACTTCTCTTTGCAGCGGGCGACGAAGCCCTTGACCACGCGGAAGTTGACGTCGGCCTCGAGCAGCGCCATGCGGATCTCGCGCATGGCGAGGTTGATGTCGTCCTCGGTGAGCCGGCCCTTGCCGCGCAGCTTGTCGAAGGTGTCCTGGAGACGGTCGGAAAGCGAGCTGAACACTGCCATGTGCTACATCCCTTCGCCCACGAGCGCGCGACAGAACTCGAGCGCGTCGAAGGATTGGAGGTCGTCGATGGACTCGCCCACACCGATGCGGTAGATGGGGAGCTGGAGCTGGTTGGATATGGCCAGGGCGATGCCGCCCTTGGCGGTGCCGTCGAGCTTGGTCACGATCAAACCGTCAAGGTCGAGGGCGTCGTTGAACTCCTTGGCCTGGTTGAGGCCGTTTTGCCCCGTCGTGGCGTCGACCACGAGCACGACCGTCACCGGCACCTCGCAGCGCTTGCGGGTAACGTTGACCACCTTGGCGAGCTCGCGCATGAGGTCGGCTGAGGTATGGAGGCGCCCGGCCGTGTCGATGAGGGTGAGGTCGCAGCCGCGGCGCTCAGCCTCCTCAACGACGTCGTAGCAGACGCTCGCCGGGTCGGCCCCGCGCTCACGCGTGATCACGTCGACGCCCGCGCGCTCGCCCCAGACCTGGAGCTGCTCGATGGCCGCTGCGCGGAAGGTGTCGGCGCCGCCGATGACGACGCGCCTGCCCTCGCCCTTGGCGCGGCCGGCGAGCTTGCCCACCGTGGTCGTCTTGCCGGCTCCGTTGATGCCGACGAAGAGCACGCAGGAAGGGCAATCGGTAAAAGGGTCACGACCGGTCGCGGCGAACTCGGAGGCCAGGCGCTCTGCAAGGGCGCTCTTGAGCTGCCCCGCGCGCGTGAGGTTCTTCTTTGCCGCGAGGTCGCGCAGGTCGTCGGTCACGCGCATGGCGACCTCGCCGCCCATATCGGCCATGACGAGCGAGTCCTCGAGGTCCTCCCAGAAGTCCTCATCGACCTCGCCGCCCATGTAGAAGACCTCATTCAAGGCCTCGCGCGAGCGCTCGAGGCCGCGCTTCAGGCTATCGAGAAATCCCATTATGCATCAACCACCTTTCCGGTTGTTTTGTCGAGCCTCTGCGAGACCACGCGGCTCACGCCGTCGGCCTGCATGCTCACGCCGTACAGGACGTCGGCCTGCTCCATCGTGCGCCTCTGGTGAGAGATGACGATAAGCTGGGTCGACTCCTTGAGCGCCTCGATCGCGTCGAGGAGCTTGGAGAGGTTCGAGTCGTCGAGCGCAGCCTCGACCTCGTCGAACACGTAGAAGGGCACCGTGCGTACCTTGTAGACCGCGAAGAGCAGGGCGAGCGCCGTGAGCGACTTCTCGCCGCCGCTCATGAGCATCATCTTGGTGAGGCGCTTGCCGCGCGGCTGGGCGACGACCTCGATGCCGGTCTCCGCGAGGTTCTCGGGGTCGGTCATCTCGATGTGCGCCTGGCCACCCGGGAAGAGCAGTGAGAAGATCTCGGAGAAGTTCTGGTTCACCTTGTCGAAGACGACGAGGAACTGGTTCTTCATCTTGCGGTCGATGGCCGCGTTGATCTTCTTGAGCGAGGAGCGCGCGCGCTCGAGGTCGGCAACCTGCTCGCCGATGTAGTCGGCGCGATCCTTGAGCCGCAGGTACTCGTCCATGGCGACCTCGTTGACGGGGCCGATGCCCTCGATCTGCGACTTCAGGCCGGCGACTTCGCGCTCGGCGGCGTCGCGATCGTCGGGAGCGGGAACGTGCAGCGCCTCGTCGAGAACGGCACCCGTGGCGGTGATGGCGCTGATGGCGCCCTCCACCTGCACCTCGAGACGGCCCATGTCGATCTTGGCCTCGTTGACGGAGCCCTTGGCGCGCTCGAGCTCGGACGCGGCCGCGGACACGGCCTCCTTGGCCTCGCCGATGGTCTTCTTGAGGGAATCGGAGTCCGCCTCGGCGAGGCTCGCGCGGTCCTTCAGGCGCGCGGCCCAGCCGAGGGCACGGGAGCGGACGGCGTCGTAGCGGTCGTGGAGAGGGTCCACGCGCAGGCGAACGATGCCGAGGGCGCGCGACGAGTCCTCGGTGGCCTTGATGCGGCGCTCGAGGTCCTCAACGTGGCGGGCGCAGTCGCGCTCGCGCGACGAGATGTTTCCGCGGCGCTCGGTGGCCATGGCGAGCTCCAGGCGGGCGTCGGAGAGCTCGCGGTTCGCCTTGCCGGAGGATCGCTGCGCCTGCTCGAGGGCGTCGTTTTTCTCCTTAAGCTCGCGTGCGACCTCGTCGGCAAGGGCGTTGGCCTGCTTGGCGGCCGCGCGGTGCTGCTCGATGTGGCGACGTGCATCGGCGGCCTTCTGCTGCGCGGCCTCGCGGCGGTGCGTGACCTGTGCGCGCTCCGAGAGGGCGCCGGCATGCTGGCTCTCCAAGCGCCCGCGCTCGGAGGCGACGGAGGTGAGCTCGCCCTGAAGGCGCGCGACCTCGCCCTTTGCGTGCGCGTGCTTGTCGCGGGCATCGGCGAGCGTCGCCTCGAGGGCGGCCACCGATTCCCCCGCCTCGGTGAGCGCGTCGCGGAGCCGCGGGGCCTCTTCGGCGAGCGCGCGGATTCGGCGCTTGCGCTCAAGGGCGCCGGACTCGTTCGTGGGGGCACTGCCGACGTGGACGCGACCGTCGGGCATCACGACCACGCCGCCCCGCGTAACGTAGGTGAAGGCCGGCGCCTTCTCGTGCGCCGCCACGGCCTCACCGGCGGAGCCGACCAGCCGCACGTCTCCGAGAAGGGCCTCGAGCAGCTCGCGGGCCTCCTCGACCACGCGCAGCCTGCCGAGCAGCGGCTCCCCGGGCGCGTCGGGGCCGTCGCTGGCGGCATGTTTGGCGACGCGCGCCACGATGGTCGCGCGCCCCCCGACGCCCTCAAGCGCGCAGGCCTCACCCGCGACAGCCCCCGCGGCGTCGGCGTCCGCGACGACGAGCGCGGCGAGGTCGTCGCCCAAAAACTGCTCGATCAGGCCCTCCACCTCGGCGTCGGCGTCGATGAGGTCGGCCAGTCGGCACTCGACCCGGTCCTTGGCGAAAGCGCCCTCGGCCAGCTTGGCGGCAAGAGGGCTCGCCTTCTCGACCTCGGCGTCGACCGAGCGCAGGGCCTGCAGCGTGGCCTCAGCCGACGAGAGCACGCCCCGGGCGTCCTTCTCGTCGCGACGCGCGGCCTGCAGGTCGTTGTTGCCGGAGTTGATCTGTTCGGCCAGGCTCGCCACCTCGGCGCGCGCGTCCTCGAGCTCCGCCTTCAGGCGCTCCTCGCGCTCGGCGCGCTCGGTCATGGCCTCCTCGGAGTTGGCGATGGTCTCGGCGAGCTGCGCCAGGCGGTCTGCGAACATCTCGTCCTCGACCTCGGAGTTGCCGATTTGGTCCTCGAGCTTGGCGTAGGCGAGCGTCTCGCGGTCGGCCTCGGCACGGGCCGAGCGCTCCTGGGACGCGAGGCGAGAGACCTCGGCCTCCAAATCCTTGCGGGCGCGGGCGGCCTCGCGGGACTTCTCCTGCAGCGCATCGACGCTCGCCCTCAGGTCGCGCTCTCGCACCATCAGGTCGGAGAGCTCGCCGGCCAGCCGCTCGTGCTCGGCCGCGGCCTCGCCGCGCTGCTTGCCCATAGCGGAGAGCTGGGTGCGCATCTCGGAGAGGCGCGACACCATGTTCTTGCCCTTCTCCTCCAGAAGGCGCATGTCGGAGTCCATGCGGCCGAGGATGTCCTGCATGCGGCGGCGCTGCTCGCCGAGGTCGCCGACGAAGAGGCCCTTCTGCTCGAGCAGGCTCTGGAGCTTCTCGAGCTCGGCGGACTTCTCGTCGTGGCGGTACTGGGCGAGCTCGACGGCCGCCTCGGCCTCGTGCCCGCGGGTGGCCAGGCGGTTGTACTCCTCCTGAAGGCGCCGCAGGTCGTCGACGGCGAGCTGCACGGTAAGCTCCTGCAGGCGTTCAGAGAGGTCATGGGCGCGCTTGGCCTTGTCGACCTGGCGCTCGAGCGGCTTCAGTTGGCGCGCGATCTCGCGAGAGACGACCTTGGCGCGGGCGAGGTTCTCGTCCATGCTCTTGAGCTTGCGTATGGAGCGCTCCTTGCGCCGGCGGTGCTTGGAGATGTCGGCCGCCTCCTCGATGAGGCTGCGGCGCTCCTCCGGGCGGCTGGAGAGAACCGAGTCGAGCTTGCCCTGGCTGATGATGGAATGCGTGTCCTTGCCGAGTCCCGAGTCGTGCAGGATGTCCTGGACGTCTCGCAGGCGCGACGGCGAGTTGTTGATGAGGTACTCCGACTCGCCGGAGCGATACATGCGCCTCGTGACCGCGACCTCGGAGAAATCGATGGGCAGCATGTGGTCGGAGTTGTCGAGCACGAGCGTGACCTCTGCGAGACCCACGGCCCCGCGAGCCGAGGAGCCCGAGAAGATGACGTCTTCCATGGCCTGCCCGCGCAGCATCTTGGCGCTCTGCTCGCCGAGCACCCACAAAATAGCGTCCGACACGTTCGACTTGCCGGAGCCGTTCGGGCCCACGACCACGTTGAGGCCGGGATCGAAGGCCATCTGGGTCTTGTCCGCGAAGGACTTGAAACCCTTGAGTGTGAGCGACTTCAGGTACAAGCGGGTGCCTTTCGGGTGTGCGTTGGGACGGCGCGGGCGTCGGCGTTAGTTGGTCATGCCCTCACCCTCGAACTCGCCTTTTTCGGCGTACCCGAGGTTGACGAGAGCGTCCGCGGCGGCGGCGGACTCGGAGGTTTTCTTAGACGGACCCTGACCGCGACCGATGCGGCGGCCCTCCACCATAGCCACGGACGTGAATGTCGGCGTATGGGCCGGGCCCTCCTCGCCCACGAGCTTATAGGTGGGCCCACAGTGCATCTCGCGCTGCGTGACCTCCTGAAGTTTTGACTTGGCGCTGATGGGCTTCTTGGCGAGG
Source organism: Paratractidigestivibacter sp. (assembly GCF_963660155.1). Lineage (GTDB taxonomy): Bacteria > Actinomycetota > Coriobacteriia > Coriobacteriales > Atopobiaceae > Paratractidigestivibacter. Next base: position 56,783 of record NZ_CAVKWG010000006.1, read on the forward strand.
TCGGCCGATGCGTGCGGGCCCAGTGTGCGCTCGACGAAGGCGTGCGTGGCGTCGTAGCCGGCGTCGAGGTAGAGGGCCCCGACGACAGCCTCGTAGACGTTCTCGAGCGCCGAGTGCATTCCGCGGGCGCCCGTGCCCTTCTCGGATTCGCCCATCACAATGAGCTCGGCGAAGCCGAGGCCGTCCGCCACGGTCGAGAGCATGTTACCCGAGACGAGCGCAATCTTGAGCTGTGAGAGCTGCCCCTCGTCCATGGACGGGAAACGGTTGTAGACGTCGGTGGCTACGATGGCGCCGAGGACCGAGTCGCCCAGGAACTCCAGGCGCTCATACGAAAGCTTGGTGCGGGCGCCCTCCACCGCGGACGGGTGGGTGAGCGCTCGCTCCATGAGCGACTTGTCCGAAAAGACGTGGCCGCAGATCTCCTCGGCCGCGGCCACGCGCCTCTTCATCTTCAAAAAACGTCCCCTTCAGCTCTACTGGGCGTTCTCGATGGCGTCGACGACCTGGCCGATGGTGGCAATCTTCTCGACGGCCTCGTCGTCCATGGTGAGCTCGAACTCGTCCTCGAGAGCGGTCACGAGCTCGAGGAGGTCAAAGGAGTCGGCGCCGAGGTCCTTCAGGTTGGTGCTCTCGTCGAGCTCCACGGAGTCCTCGATGTCGAGAGTGTCGTTGACGATGTCGATGACCTTGGACAGAATCTGGGAGCGGTCCATGGTTCCTCCTTGTTCGCACCCGGCGCGCGCCGGGAGGTCGGTTTGCTACACGGCTTCGATTCTACCCTTATAGGGCGGGCCGGCGCAGCGTTAGGACAGGCGGGCGCAGGCGTCGGCGATTTTGGCGGGAAGATCGGCGCGGGCGGCAGAGGCGCAGTGCAGGATACCCATCTTGACCGCCTCGGCGCTCGTGGCGCCGTGCCCCTTTACCACGGGCGCCTTGAGGCCGAGAAGCACCGCGCCGCCGTACTCGTGGCCCGAGAGCTCGCCGGCGAGCGACTTCAGCGCCTTCTTGAGAAGGGCGAGGCCAAGCTTGTTGAGGAAGGACTCCCCCATCGCAGCCTTGAGGCGCCCCAACACGAACTTGCCCGTGCCCTCGATGGACTTGAGCGCAACGTTGCCGGTGAAGCCGTCGGCCACGATGACGTCGAAGCCGCCGCCCAAGATGTCGGTGCCCTCGGCGTTGCCGGCAAAGCCGCAATCCGCCTCGGCGAGGGCCGCGTGGTACGCGAGGGCCATCTCCGAGCCCTTGGTCTCCTCGGAGCCGTTGCACAGAAGCCCCACGCGGGCGTTCTCGACGCCGGCGGCAACGCTCGCGTAGGCGCGCCCCATATGGGCGAACTGGACCATAACCTCGGGCTTGACATCGGCGTTCGCGCCCATGTCGAGAAAGATCGTCTTGTGATCGCCAGGGCCGGGGAAAGGCAGCGCGAGCGCCGGGCGCTTCACGCCCTTGATGCGGCCGATGCCGAAGGTGGCCGCGGCGAGGACGGCACCCGTGGAGCCGGCCGAGAAAAGGCCGTCGGCGTCGCCCGCGCGCACGGCGGCGGCGGCGCGCACGATGCTCGCGTCCTTCTTCTGGCGCACGGCGGCGGCGGGGTGCTCCGACATCGAGATGAACTCGGTGCAGACAAGGGCGCTCGCGCGCTCGTTTGCGGCCGCGAAAGGCTCGACGACGTCGGCCGCGCCGGCGACGAGGACCTTGAGCTCGGGGTCGGCGGCCAGCGCCGCCGCCACGCCCTCCAAAACGACGGAGGGCTCCTTGTCGGAACCCATGACATCGACGCAGATGGTGGTCATAGAAACTCCATAAAACGACTGGTTAATCAACTTTTTTAGTATACGGCAGCGCAGGCCCTGCTCACACAAAAAGGGCCGCCCATGGGCGACCCCTTCGCAACCGCTTTATTGAGCGAGGCTCAAGCTACTCGGTGACAACGACCTCGCGGTCCTTGTAGTAGCCGCAGTTCGGGCACACGTGGTGCGGGAGCTTGGGAGCGCCGCACTGCGGGCACACGGAACGCGGGGCGACCGTGAGCTTGCTGTTCGCCGAACGACGGGTGTGGGTGGCGCCGCGGCCCTTCTTTTGCTTGGGTACTGCCATGATGAACCTCTCAGACTTCTCTTCCAACGCCGGGGACAGCTTCCGCTTTTGACCCGACGGTCTTACGCCAAAAAATCATGCGTTATTTATACTACCACGTTCCGGCGCAAAAGGCACGTTTCAGCATTTCTACACGACATCGCGAGAAATCGCGCCTACTCGGAGCCGCCGGCAGACTCGACACAATCGCTCTCGTCGTCTTCATCGTCGAACTTGAGACCGGCGAGCGCGGCGAAGGGGTTGGCCGGGCGGCGGCTCTCCTCGATCTGGGCGGCGTGGCCGCAGTCGTGCTCGTTGAGGTTCTCGCCACAGACCGGGCAAAGGCCCAGGCAGTCCTCCTTGCAAAGCACGATGAACGGCGTCTCCATGATGAGGGCCGAGACGATGGCCTCACCCAAATCAATGGTATCGTCCTCGCCGACGAGGGCGAAATCGACCTCGTCGTCATCGTCGCCGATCTCCTCGGGCTCCTCGAAGAGGTAGTACTCGTCGACCTCGCCGGCGATGTCGAACTCGGCGTCCTCGAGGCAACGGTCGCAGGTACCCTTGACGTGGCAGCGAATCATGCCCGTGGCCAGGATACCCTCGCCCGCGTTGGTAAGCGCGAGGTCGTAGTCAATGCCGGAGGTCAGCTCGAAGGTGTGCTCGCCCAGCACGTAGCCGGTCTCGACGAGATGGCCCTTGACAGGCAGCGTGTCGCCGGGGTTGCCCAGGCGCTCATCGATCTGGAAAATAAGGGGTTGCATCGAAGCACCTCGTTACCAGGGCACGTTGTTGCTCTTGTTGCGGGCACCGGAATTCTCGTCGAGGGTCTGTCGCACGCGGGTGACGGAGCCGGTGAGGCTCTTGAGGTTCTCCTCGAGATGGGCGAGGACCGTGTCTGCGTACTCCTCGGCATTGAAGCGGGTGTCGCGCTCGTACTGGGAGGCCTGGTCGCGGATGGCGTCGGCCTGCTGCTGGGCGAGGCGAACGACCTCCTGGTCGCCGGCGAGAATCATCGCCTGCTGCTGAGCATCGGCAATGATGGACGCGGCCTGCTGCTGGGCGCGGTCGAGCGTCTCCTGCTCCTCCTTGACGATGCGACGCGCATCGGTAAACTCCTGCGGGAAGACGCGGCGAATCTCGTCCAGGATCTCATAGATGTCCTGGGCTTCGACGATCTTCTTCTGGCCGCCGCCGGTAAAGGGCGACTTGGCCTCGCTTACGATCTGCTCGAGCTCGTCTATGAGGGTCTCGATTTCCTCACCCGGCTGCATCCAGGTCTCCTTTCGAAAGAACGTCGGCGATTTTTAGCGCGCCGTCGCATCACAAACACTCAGAATCTAATCTATGGTAGCAGATAAGCGATGAGCGGTTTACTTTTAGGAAGGTGAGCCGAATCGTTCCATCAAACGCCGGTTCACGTTGGGCGGGACAAGCGACGAGACGTCGCAGCCCATCGACGAGATCTCGCGCACGATCGACGAGCTCACGTAGCCGTACTCGGGGCTCGACATGACAAAGATGCTCTCGAGCTCGGGCGCGAGATGGCTGTTGAGGTCGGCCTGCTGCATCTCGTACTCGAAGTCGGTCATGGCGCGCAGGCCCTTGACGACGCCGCCGGCACCGTGGACGCGGCAGAACTCGACGAGAAGGCCGGAAAACGGCTCGACTGCGACGTCCTCGCAGCCCTCGGCGACCAAGGCCTCGCGGATCATCTGCGTGCGCTGATCGAGACTGAAGGTGGGACCGCTCCCCCGCTTGCCTACCGAGGCGGCCACGGCCACCGTCACGCGGGGAAAGAGTCTGCGGGCACGGAGGATGACGTCCATGTGGCCGAGCGTGACCGGGTCGAAGGTACCGGGGACAACAACGTGATCTACCTGCGATTTATTCATTAGGCTCATCTTCTTCGGTTTCGTTTTGGGAGGCGGGGCCACCTGCGTCGTCGGGCGCCCGCAGCACCATGAGGTCGACGGTGGTGACGCCTTGGTTCTTGGATTTCTGGAGCTCGAGCGCGCCGCCGGCGATGCCCGCGGCCTTGCTCGCGTGTTCATAGACGACGATTGCGCCGGGCCTCACCTGGCCCGTGGCGATAAGCGCATCGACGAGGGCGCGCACGCGGTCGGCGGCAACGGCGTAGGGCGGGTCGAGGAAGACGACGCCGAAAGGCCCTCCGGGAACGCGCCCCTGCTCAGCGAGGGCGACGGCGTCGCCTGCGACAACCCGCCACTCGCAGGGATCGGCGCGCAGGCTCTTCTCGGCGGTACGGCGTATGCGCGAGACTGCGCCGCGGTCCAGGTCGATGAAGGTGGCCGAGGCGGCCCCGCGGCTCACGAGCTCGAAGCCCATGGCGCCCGAGCCCGCGAAGGCGTCGAGCACGGCCATGCCGGAAAGGTCGAGGCCGGCGGCCGAGAGGATCATCGACGCGAAGCGCTCGCGGTTGCGGTCGGTCGTGGGGCGGGTCGTGCCGCGTCCCTGCGGGGCCTCGACGGCGAGCCCGCGCCATTTGCCTCCGACGATTCTCATGAGCGCTCCAGTTCCTCGAAATAGATGTCGTAACGGTCGCGGACCTCGTGGGCGAGCAGGCGGTGCTCGGGGCCATGCAGGCCCGGGTCGGCGCCGGCGATGGCGCGGGCGTCGGCGTGGGCGAGCTCCACAAGGTCGGCATCGGCCTCGAGGTCGCAGATGCGCAGCGTGACGCCTCCCGACTGACGATACCCCAAGACCTCGCCCTCGTGGCGAAGTTTCAGGTCGAGCTCGGCTAGGCGAAGGCCGTCGCTCGTGGCCTCGAGAGCGGCCAGGCGCTCTCGCGCGGGCGTTCCCTTCTTTGCGGCGCAGGAAAGATACACCGTGCCCGAGACGTCGCCGCGGCCCACGCGCCCGCGCAGCTGGTGAAGGGTGGCCAGGCCGAAGCGATCGGCATCGAGCACGACCATGGCCGTGGCGTTGGGCACATCGACGCCGACCTCCACAACCGTCGTGGCCACGAGGACCTGCGTGGCGCCCGAGCGGAACCGCTCCATGGCCGCGTCCTTCTCGTCTGCGCGCATCTTGCCCGTGAGCAAGTCGCACTCGATGCCGGGGAGCACGGATCGGCGCAGCTGAGCCAACGTGGAGACGGCCGAGCGCAGCGACTTGGAGGTCGAGGTCACGGACTCCGGCACGTCCTCGAGCCCGGCGCCGTCGTCCTCGTCGTCGACCAAAGGACAGATCACATAGGCCTGCTGGCCCGCGGCGACGGCTTCGCGCACGGCGCCCCAGGCAAGGTCGAGGTTATCGGGCGAGACGACCTTGGTCGTAATGCCCGCGCCCGCGCGCGGGCGGTGCGCGATGCGCGAGAGGTCGACGTCGCCATAGACCGAAAGGGCGAGCGTTCGCGGGATGGGCGTGGCCGACATGGCGAGCAGGTCGGCGCCAGGGCCCTTCTTGCGAAGGGCTGCGCGCTGGCTCACGCCGAAGCGGTGCTGCTCGTCGATGACCACGAGCGAGAGGCGGGCGAACTCGAGCCTTTCGGACAGAAGCGCCGTCGTCCCGAAGAAGACCGTGGCCTCCCCGCTCACAGCGGCGGCCTCGGTGGCGGCGCGCTCTTCGGGCGCGTCGGCACCCGTCACGAGGCGCCAGCGGATGCCCGCGGCGTCGAGCAAGGGGCCGATCTTCTCGGCGTACTGGCGCGCGAGGACCGAGGTCGGCGCCATCATGGCGGCCTGGGTGCCGGTATCGGCGCAGGCGGCGAGGGCGACCGCCGCCACGGCCGTCTTGCCCGTGCCCACATCGCCGAGAAGCAAGCGGTTCATGACGCGGGGCGAGGCCATGTCGGCCAAGGTCTCATCGGCGGCGGCGCGCTGCTCATCGGTCAGCGAGAATGGCATGGCGGCAAGAAGCGCGTCCATGTGCGGGCCCAGCACCTCGTGCTCCACGGCTGTCGCGCCCGCGAGCTCAAGGTCGCGGCGCGAGAGCAGCGTGAGCTGAAGGCAGAGCAGCTCATCGTAGGCGAGGCGCCGCCGGGCGCGCTCGGAGGCGGCCACGCTCGACGGGAAGTGAACCTCCCGCAGCGCGCGGCCAAGAGCGGGAAGCCTCCGCTCGGCCACGAGGCCCGCGGGCAAAAAATCGCACACATCACCGCAGTCGCTCAGCGCCGTGCTCACTATGCGGCGCATCCACGGCACGCTTATGCCCTCGGACACGGCATAGACGGGCAGAACGCGCGCGTAGCCCATGTCGCCGTCGCCGTCCACGACCTCATAGAACGGGGCTTTCATCTGCTTGAAGCCATAGGCGAACGTCACTTTGCCCGAGAGCGCGACCACGTCGCCTTTGCGCACCTGCTCGGCGATCCACGGCTGCTTGAAGAACGTGGCCTCGACGACGCCCGTGTCGTCGATGACGAAGAGGTTCACGATCTGCATGCGCGGGCGCGGGAACTTAAGCTCGACCTTGTCCACGGTGCCCATGACGGTCACCTCGGCTCCCACGTCGGCGAAGGCCACCTTGGTCACGCGGGAGAAATCGAGGTAGCGGCGCGGCACGTGGCCTAGAAGGTCGCGAACCCGCGTGAGGCCCAGGCGCCGCAGCGCGTCGGCGCGGGCTCCCTTCACGTAACGCAGCCGCTCGACAGAATCGGAGAGGGCGCAGGTACGCTGCACCCTCTCCGAAGCGATGGCTATGCTGGGACGCTCGGCCACGAGCCGCGTGACCCTTTGTTACTCGATGGCGAAGACGACCGGGTAGAGCGGCTGCTCGCCGCGGTGCGCGTCGACCTCAAGGTCAGGCTGGGCCTCCTCAATGGCGGACACGAGGTCCTCGAAGGCCACGTCGTCCATGTCGGCGCCGGCAAGGATGGTGAGCGAGTCGCCCTCCTCCTCTTCCTGCATCTTGTTGATGAGGTCGAGCGCGACCTGCTTGACGTCGTTGCCCACGACGTCGATGGAGTCGTCCTGGATACCCATGACGTCGCCGTCGTGGATGGGGCTGCCGTCGGCCGCCTGGGAGTCGCGCACGGCAGTGGTGACCTCGCCCCCGCGAACGTCGGCGATGGCGTCGCGCATGGCCTCGGCATTGTCCTCGAGGCCGGCCTCGGGGTCGACGACGAACATGGCCGAGAAGGCCTGCAGCACGGTCTTGGTGGCGACGACGGCGACCTTGCAGGTCTGGCAAGCGGAAGCCGCGGCCTCGGAGGCCATGCGAATGTTGCCGTTGTTGGGCAAGACGATCACGTTGTCGGCGTTGGCGACCTCGATGGCCTCGAGGATGTCGGCCGTGGACGGGTTCATGGTCTGGCCGCCCGAGACGACGACGTCGACGCCGAGGGACTTCAGGATAGACTCCTGGCCCGAGCCCGCGGCCACGGCGACGAAGCCGAGCTCCTTGCGCGGCGCCTTCTCTGCGGCTTTCTTGTCCTCGGCGATTTTAGCGGTGCGGTCTGCGGCCTCGAGGTCCATGTTGTGGATAAAGACCTCGAAGATCTGGCCGTATCCGAGCATGTACTCGAGCACGCGGTTGGGCTCGTTGGAGTGCACGTGGACCTTGTAGTCGGGGTAGGAGCCGACGACGAGCTCGCAGTCGCCCAGTGTAGCGAGGTGGGCGAGGGCCTCGTCGGGGTCAAACTCCTTCTCGGCGTGGAAGAGGAACTCGTTGCAGTAACGGAACTCCGAGCCTTCCCAGTCGTCGTTGAGCTCGATCTGGACCTTGGCGGAGACGTCGGACTTGGCGCCCTCGGTGGTGACGGTCGGGTCGAAGTCGGAGAGCTCGCCGGCCTTGCCGGTGGCGGCGTTGACGAAAGCCTCGAAGAAAGTAGCGAAGCCGTAGGCGCCGGAGTCGACGACGCCGTTCTCCTTGAGGACGGGGAGCAGGTCGGGGGTGCGGGCCACGGACTCGTAGGCCTCGACCACGAGGGCGTCGAGCATCTCGGAGGTGGTGATCTTTGTCTTCTCGAGCTTGTCGGCGCGTGCCGAGACGTCCTTGAGGACGGTGAGGATGGTGCCCTCGACCGGCTTGCGGACGGCCTTGAAGGCCACCTTCACGCCGCGGCGCCACGCGCGGGCGATGTCTACGGGAGTGGGGTTCTCCTGGTCCTTGGCCTCACAGAGGCCCTCGGCGATACCGCGCAGGATCTGCGAGGTGATGACGCCGGAGTTGCCGCGCGCGCCCATAAGCGAGCCATGGGTGATGGCCTTGGCGATGTCCTCGATGGAGGCGTCGGCGGGAAGGGCCTGGACCTCCTTGACAACGGTGCCCAGGGTAAGGGACATGTTGGTGCCGGTGTCGCCATCGGGGACCGGGAAGACGTTGAGTTTGTTGACGTCCTCGGCCTTGTCGGCGAGGGCCTTGGCGGCCACGGGGAAGCAGGTGCGGATGACGTTGGCGATCATCTTTGGAAACCTCGGTTCGTAGAAACGGTCAGTCCAGGATGGGGCTAGCGCGCGACACGCAGGCCCTCGATGTGGACCTTGATGTCCACGTCCTCGAGCTCGGCAATCTGCTTGACGATGAAGCGGACCGAGTTCGTGAGGTTGTTGACTACGGAGGACATGTTGACGCCCTGCTCGACGATGACGTGCAGGTCGAGGTTGACCTTGCCGTCGGCGGCGCTGACGTCGATGCCCTTGCGCAGGCGGTAAGAAGGAAGCAGGCGAACAACGCCGGTCTGGCCGTCGATCTCGGCCATGCCCACGACGCCGTAGCACTCGAGGGCTGCGTAACCGGCGAGGTCGGCGATGACGTCGTTGGAAACCTTGAGCGTTCCCGGGATAGCACCAGACATGGGGTCTCCTCTCGCGGAAGTGTGCTCCGTGGCTGTTGGTTGCATAAACGCATAGATTATAGCGCAGAGAACTGCCCGCTGCGGCCAACATACAAACGTTGAGCGGTCAACACAGGAGCGCCACGAAAAAGGGAGGCCGATGACCGACCTCCCCATGAGAGCTATATGGCAATCGCTTAGCTGCGGGCGATTTTGCCGGACTTGAGGCAACGGGTGCAGACGTTGGCCTTGCGCTTGTGGCCGTCGATGACGACGGTGACGCGCTGGATGTTCGGCTTGAACGTACGGTTGACAACGCGGTGGGAGTGGCTGATGGTGTGACCAGCAACCGGGTGCTTACCGCAGAACTCACAAACCTTCGACATGGTAGACCTCCTCGAGGGCGCGGCGCACGCTGCGCCCGCAATTCACAAAGCCGTACGAATATAGCACAGGCGACGGAGCCTGCAAGCGAGAAACACTGGTAGGTTGTGCAGTTTTTGTCACGGCTTGGAGCAGGAGTCGTGGTTAGTGCGTTTTCGTCGTGTTGCTCGGATAAGGATTGTAGCGCTCCCACAACGTCGTGCGGCACATCTCCACAATAAGACAGGGGGACGGCCCCTTCGCCATATGGGGTTAGGCGAGCAGAAAGGCCGCGAGTGCGCCGCTGCGGCAAGTCGCGGTCGCGCCCGGGACGGCCACGACGTTGGAGATGCCGAGGTCGCCCAGAAGCTCCATGGGCTTATCGGCGAGCTCCCACTTGAAGCCGCGCTCGTCAACGCGCGTGCCCGGCGCCACGGCCACCGCCGAGAACGTGCGGCCCACGTTCTTCTCGCCGAGCGTCCAGGACCTCTCCCCTTCCGGGCGAAGGATGCGCAGCTCGAAGCCGTCCTCGACCATGCGCGCGCTTACTGCGGGCGCGCCGGCGAGAAGCCCGACCACGGCAAGGAAGTGATCGGGACGGCCGCCGGAGGCGCAGGTCAGCGTGACGGCCAAGGCCCGCGCCTGCCGCGCAGCCTCGTGGGCGGCGCAGTCGAGGGCGAGCGCGAGGTCGGTCGCGTACTTCTCGGACGGGAAGCGGATGTCGGTTCGCGCGTGCGCGCGAGCCCAGGCGGCGGCCTCGTCGCTCACCGAGTCGGCGTCGCCCACGAAAACATGCGCGGCGACCCCGGCGGCAAGAAGCGCCTCGGCGCCGCGGTCGACGGCAACCACGTACTCGGCCGCGCCGGCAAGCGAGCGCACGAGCTCGGGCGAGCTCGGCTCCGGCGAGCCGTCGACGACCAGGACCTGAAGCGGGGCCGCATTGGCCTTCTCGCCGCCAGCAGGACGCGCGTAATCCTCGAGCAGGGCGAGGCTCAGCTCGGCGTAGCCATGCACGTAGATATCGCAGTACGGGCGGACATCCTCCTCGCGCCGGCCGTCGTGGTCGTTCATGAGGCCGACGACGGAGAAGCCCGCCTTGTGCGAGGTCTGCACGCCGAAAGGCGCGTCCTCGAAGACCCAAACCTGCTCGCGGACGCGCTCGTCGCCCGCGTCAAGGCCAAGGCGTCGACAGGCCTCGAGGTAGACGTCGGGGAACTCCTTGTCGCGGCCGCCCACGTCCTCGGTCGATACCACGGCATCAAAGGAACCGAGCATGTCGTGAGCCTCGAGGCCGACGCGCAGCTCGCGCACCGGCGTGGAGCTCGCGATGGCCATAGGGATGCCCGCGCGCTTGAGCTCGGCCAAAAAGTCGCGGGCGCCGGGGAAGGCGGCGATTTCGTTCTCGTAGCAGTCGCGAACATGGGCGCACACCGCTTCGTACACCTCGCCGGCCGTGTCGCCGTAGCCGAACTCCTCGTGGCAAATGGCGCACATGTTCGCAAGCGAGATCGACTCGACGCGGTCGAAGAAACCGTCGGGCATGGTCCCACCGTAGTTGGTGAAGACCCAAGCCGTTGAGTCGGCCCACATACCCATCGAATCGACGAGCGTGCCGTCGCAATCGAAGATCGCCCCGAGAATCGTCATCTCTCCCCCATCGCCTTTCTTGCCGAAGCCCCCGTCAATTTGAGGTTCGGTGACAGTTTATCGTCAGTTTTGGCACAAGACGAAGACTCGGCCGGCTATCGGGTACAGTAACCCATGCAAAACCGAGTGAGCACGGAGGAACAAAGGCATGGCACGTTACGACTACAAATGCACGAGCTGCGAGACCGTCTTCGAGGTCGAGCACCCGATGAGCGAGCATCCCGAAGTCAGCTGCCCCGCGTGCGGCGAGCCGGCCGAGCGGGTCTTCGGCGCGAACGGCATCGTCTTCAGCGGGAGCGGCTTTTACAACACCGACCAGCGCGGCGGAGGCTGCGCGGAGGCCGCAGGCGGAGGCTGCTGCGAGGGCTGCCCGAACGCGTAGCGGCGGCTGACGAGGAGCGAACGCGACAAACCCTGCAATTGGGGTCAGAATCGGGCACGAAACTGACCCCAACTGCAGGGTTTGTCGTTTACGCGAATTGGCTGCGGTAGAGCTCGGCGTAGGAGCCGCCAGCGGCGAGGAGCTCTGCGTGGGCGCCCTGCTCGATGATGTTGCCGTGGTCCATCACGAGGATGAGGTCGGCGTCCACGATGGTGGAGAGGCGGTGCGCGATGACGAAGCTCGTGCGGCTCTCCATAATGGCCTCCATCGCACGGACGATGTACTGCTCGGTGCGGGTATCGACGCTGGAGGTGGCCTCGTCAAGGATGAGGATCGCGGGGTCGCAGAGCATGGCGCGGGCAATGGTGAGCAGCTGCCGCTGGCCCTGGCTTATCGCCTCGGAGTCGTTGGAGAGGCGGGTGTCGTAGCCCTGCGGCAGCGTGCGGATAAAGAAATCCATGTGCGCCGCGCGGGCGGCGGCCTCTATCTCCTCGCGCGTCGCGTCGGGCTTGCCGTAGGCGATGTTCTCGGCGATGGTGCCCTCGAAGAGCCATGCGTCCTGCAGGACCATGCCGAACTGGCGGCGCAGCTCGACGAAGGTGAGCTCGCGCGTATCGACGCCGTCGAGCGTGATGCGGCCGCCGTCTATCTCATAGAAGCGCATGAGCAGGTTGATCAAGGTCGTCTTGCCGGCGCCCGTGGCCCCGACGATGGCCACCTTCTGGCCGGGCTCGGCCAGAAGGTTCACGTCGCACATGAGGGGCTTATCGGGCGAGTAGCCGAAGCGGACGTGCTCGAACTCGACGCTGCCGCGTACCGGCTCAGGCAGGGTCGCGGGGCGCTCGGGGTCGGGCGCCACCTCGCCCTCATCGAGCAGCGCATAGACGTGCTCGGCCGCGGCGAGCGCTCCCTGCAGCATGTTCAGCGTGGTGGAGAGCTGCGTTAAGGGCTCGGTCGCGTTGGTCATAAACTGGAAGAACGACTGGAACACGCCCACCGTGAGCTGCCCCGCGAGCAGAAGGGCGCCGGCGATGACGCCGCAGGCGACCTGGGAGAAACGCGTGAGCAGGCGGATCGCCGGGCTCACGGCCTGCATGACGAAGTCGGCGCGGAAACTCGCCTCGGCCAGGCGCTCGGAGGCCTCGCGGACCCGGCGGGCGCTCATGTCCTCTTGCCCGAAGGCGAGAAGGACCCCGCGGCCGGAGTAGGCCTCCTCGACCTTGACGGTGAGGTCTCCGAGCGCAGACTGGCGACGCGCCGCGAGCTCGATCGTCTTTGCGGCGACGAAGCGCGTGAGCAGCAGCGACGCCGCGGCAAAGACGACGAACACGAGGCCGAGCACGGGCGCGCAGGCAAACATCATGGCCACGGAGCCGACGAGCGAGACGGCGCTCGCGATTATCTGCAGAAGGCCGCGCTGCAGCACCTCGGACACCTTGTCGAGGTCGTTCGTGGCGCGGCTGATGACGTCGCCCGGCTGGTGCGCGTCGAAGTAGCTCAGGGGGAGGCGGCCCACCTTCGCCGCGATCGCCTTGCGAAGGCTCAGGTTCAGGCGCTCGGCGAAGCCCGCCATGACGAGGGACTGCAGGGAGTAGAACGCCCAAGCACAAGTCCAAAGGCCGAGGTAGATGAGCACCTCTCGCCCGCCGTTCCCGAGGTTGATGACGTAGTGCTCCCCCACTGCCCACGCAGCTTGGATGTTTTGCCAGAGCAGGTCGACCAGGCTCGCGGAATAGAAGATGGCGACGATGGTGAGCGCCGCGTTGCCCACGGCGCCGGCCGCGGCCACGAGCAGGCGCCAGCGCTGGCCGGAGGCGCTCGCCCACAGGCGCCTGGCCGTGCCGGCGGCGTCGGCCGGGACCTCGCGCTCGTCGTCGAGCACGGGGTCTTTCTTGCCGTCGATCTGGGGCTCGTTTAATTCAGCGGCTTGCGGCGCGGCGGTTTTCGGCTCGGCGGCCTGCCGCGCTGCGGCCTGCGCCGGCCCGGTCAGCTTATCGACTGCCATCGTCGGCACCTCCTCTCTCCTGGGAATCGCAGATTTCTTGGTAGGTGGGACAGGTTCGCCGGAGCTCGTCATGAGCGCCGAGGCCGACGACACGGCCGTCGGAGAGCACGACGATCTGATCGGCGTCGCGGATGGTGCTCACGCGCTGGGCGATGATGAGAACAGCGGCGTCGGCGAGCTCCTCTTTGAGCGCGCGGCGCAGCGAGGCGTCGGTCTTGTAGTCAAGCGCGCTGAATGAGTCGTCGAAAATGTAGAGGTCCGCCTTGCGCACGAGGGCGCGGGCGATGGCCAGGCGCTGGCGCTGGCCGCCCGAGAAGTTCGTGCCCCCTTGCGCCACGTTGGTCGCGAGGCCGTCGGGCAGCTCGCGGACAAAGCCCGCCTGGGCCACGTCAAGGGCATGCCACAGGCGCTCGTCGTCGGCCGCGCAGTCGCCGTGGCGGAGGTTATCGGCGATGGTGCCCGAGAAGAGCCATGCCTTCTGAGGCACGTAGGCGATTCTATTGAGCAGGTCGCGTTTTGGCAGGTCGTGAACGTTGTTTTCGTTGAACTCAAGCGTGCCCGAAGTCGCATCGACGAAGCGCAACAGGAGCTTCGCCACCGTGGACTTGCCTGAGCCCGTGTTGCCGATGATGGCGCAGGTCTGGCCGCGGAAAAGCGAGAAATCGAGGTCGCGCAGCATATCCTCGTCGGCGTCGTCGTAGCGAAAACTCACGTGGTCGAAGCGCGCGACGCAGGCCGAGGGGGCGAGCGCGGGGGTCTTTGCATCAGCGCCTTTCCACGCGATGGAGGGCTCGAGATCGAGCACCTCGGCCGCGCGCTCGAGGCACGCCATGGCGCGCGGGATCTGCAGCAGCGCGAACTGGGCCATCATCATGAAGAACATGATGAGCATGGCGTACTCGAGCACCGCCGAGATGGAGCCGATGCCCATGGCGTGCGCGCCCACGCGGTCCGCGCCCACCCAGAAGATGAGCGCCTCGACGGCGTTCATGCAGAAATACGTGAGGGTGTCCGTCACCGAGAAGACGAGGTTGACGCGGATGGCGCGCTCGGCGTAGTCCGAGAAGGTCTGGTCGAGGCGCGCCTCCTCGTAGGCCTCCTTGCCGAAGGCGCGGATGGGGCGCACGCCCGTGATGGACTCGCGCAGGTGCACGTTCATGCTGTCGATTCGGCTCTGCAGAATGACGAAGATGGGCGCCGATTTGGCCACGGCAACGATGCTGATGACGAGCACGGCGAGCGTGACCGCGAGCAGGACGAGACCCATGACGCGGTCGATGGAGAAAGCCATGACAATGGCGATGACGGCCGTCACGGGCGCCGGCCCCAGCATGATGAAGGTCATGAGCAGGGTCTGCTGCACAACGTTGGCGTCGGAGAGCGTGCGCGTGATCATGGTGCCCGCGCCGAAGCGGTTGAAGTCGGCGGCAGAGAAGGCGAGGCTGTGCTCGTAGACGGCACAGCGCAGGTCGCGACCCACGTTCGCGGCGAGGCGCGAGGCGAGGCGATAGCTCACGATACAGCCGAGCGAACCGAGGAGCGCCGCCGCGAGCATACGGCCGCCGTGCAGAAGAATTTGGCCCATATCGCCGCCGGCGAGCACGGAGTTGAGGAGACCCGCGAGCTCGGTCGGAACGATGAGCATGCCCGTGATATCGCAGCACAAGGTGAGCAAGGTCGCTGCGCCTAGCCCTTTATACGGGGCGACGAGACGAGCGAGAAGCGCCCATGGCGTGGTCTTTGCCTGAGTTTGCAAAGCTTGCATGCCTATGCCTTCCCGAAGCGGTCGAGCTCGCCTGTGACGACCTCGACGTATTTGTTGGCCAAGCGGATCATCTCCCGCTGCTCGTCGACGGTGAGCGCGGAGAATGCTCGGCGCTCGGCGGCGACGGCCGGCTGTATACGCTCGGCGGCAAATGCGCGGCCCTCCTCGGTGAAGACGGCCTTCTTCGCCTTGCGGCTTCCCTCACAGAACGCGACCTCGATAAGACCCTTCTGTTTAAGCTGGCGCAGAGCGGAATTGACGGTCTGCTTCAGGAAGTTGTGTTCCTCGGTGAGCTTTGAGATGGAAATCTCTCCCCCATCCATGTGCGCGGCGTACATGACCCAGTAAGCGGACTCGGAAAGCCCGCACTCGCGGGAAAGGCGGTAATACAGGCGGTCGCTCTGCCGATACAGCTTGTCGAAGCTCGCTGGCCACTCGGTCGTGAGGCGCTCTTTATCCATTGAGGCTCTTTTCGTCCGACTTCGTACCAATTGTAGATAATTATGGTCCGCTTTCGTACCATGTCAAGACCAAGTCGCACGCTGAGTCGTCTCAAGGCGGAAACGACTCCTCACTTTGAGGGTTTTGCGCCCTAAGTTTTGGTGCCATCGCGCACAACCCCCAAATCGAGGAAGACAATTTCCTCGATTTGGGGGTTGTGCGCTGTGGCACTCAAACGGGCGACGCAAAACCCTCAAAACAAGGGGCTCAACTCGCAAAAACGTTATCGTGCCTATGCGTACCGCGGCTTTCAGCCAGCGCCGCTACAGCTTCTCGGCGATATCGAGGATCAAGCGCTCGGTCTTGTCCCAGCCAAGGCAAGCGTCCGTGATGGACTTGCCCCAGACGCCGCCGTCCACGGGCTGGTTGCCGTCCTCGAGGTAGGACTCCACCATGAAGCCCTTGACCATGCGGGCCACGTCGGCGTTGCGCGCACACGACTCAAGCACCTCGCGGCAAATACGCGGCTGCTCAAGAGGCCTCTTGCCGGAGTTGTCGTGGTTGCAGTCCACGACAACGGAGGGGTTGTCGAAGTCCGCGTCGAGGTAGCGGCCGGCCAGGCGCTCGAGGTGCTCGTAGTGGTAGTTGGGGTAGTTGCGCCCGTCCAGGCCGATGTAGCCGCGAAGCACGGCGTGGGCCAGCGGGTTGCCGGAGCACTCGACCTCCCAGCCGCGGTAGATGAAGCTCTGCTGCGCCTGGGCGGCGTAAATGGAGTTCAGCATGACCGACGTGGAGCCGGCGGTGGGGTTCTTCATGCCCACGGGCACCGAGATGCCGGCAGACACCAAGCGGTGCTCCTGGTTTTCCACCGAGCGCGCGCCCACGGCCACGTAGGACAGAAGGTCAACGAGGTACTGGTAGTTGGAGGGATAGAGCATCTCGTCGGCGGTGAAGAAGCCGGTCTGCTCGATGACGTGAAGGTGCATGCGGCGCACGGCCTTGACGCCCTCCAGAAGGTCGGCCGGGGCCTCGGGGTCCGGGTTGTGGAGAAGCCCCTTGTAGCCGGTGCCCTTGGTGCGCGGCTTGTTGGTGTAGACGCGCGGGATGACGATCAGCTTGTCGGAGACCTTCTCGGCTACGCCGGCCAGGCGCGTCATGTACTCCAGGACGGAGTCCTCGCGGTCGGCCGAGCAGGGGCCGATGATCAGCAGGCGGCGCGGGTCCTCGCCACGCATGACGGCGGCCACCTCGGCGTCGAAGGCGGCCTTCTTGGCAACGAGGTCGGCCGACAGCGGCAGCTCCTCTCGGGTCTCTTTGGCCAGGGGCAGGTGACGAGTGAAGTTCATGGACATGCGGCGGGGCTCCTTGCTGGGGTCGTGGCGCGGGCGGAAACGACAAGAGGCGCGGCCCCGCACTCGCGGCGGATTTGCTTCGGCCATTATCCGTGCTCGTAGGCACGCGCGCAACGCAGAAGGCTAACATTGGTTCTCGATGTAACAAACACGAGATAGGAGGCCCCGATTATGGCCTGCACCACCATCTTGGTCGGCAAGAAGGCGAGCTTCGACGGCTCGACCATCATCGCCCGCAACGAGGACTGCCCCTCCGGCGAGTTCTGCGAGAAGTGCATGGACGTGAACCGCCCCGACCCTGCCAAGAAGACCTACAAATCCGTGCTCGGCCACCTCGAGGTGCCGCTGCCCGAGGGCGGCACGCGCTACACCTGCATGCCGAACGCCGACCTTAAAGAAGGCCTCTGGGAGGCCGCCGGCGTGAACGAGCACAACGTTGCCATGAACGCGACCGAGACCCTTACCTCAAACGAGCGCGTGCTGGCGGCCGACCCCCTCGTCGCCTACCGCGCCGCGAAGGGCGAGCCCGGCGAGGACGGATACGAGCCCGAGGTCGCGGGCGGTATCGGCGAGGAGGACATGGTCACGCTCGTCCTCCCCTACGCCACGAGCGCCCGCGACGGCGTGCTGCGCCTGGGCGCGCTCCTCGAGCGCTACGGCACCTACGAGATGAACGGCATCGCGTTTGCCGACGTCGACGAGATCTGGTGGCTCGAGACCGTGGGCGGCCACCACTGGATCGCCCGCCGCGTGCCCGACGACTGCTACGTGACCATGCCGAACCAGCTGGGGCTCGACTCCTTCGACCTGGAAGACGCCTTCGGCGAGGGGCGCGAGCACCTGTGCTCGGCAGATTTGCGCGAGTTCATCGAGGATAACCACCTCGACCTCTCGCTCGACGGGCAGCTGAACCCGCGCGACGCCTTCGGCAGCCACTCGGACGCCGACCACGTATACAACACGCCGCGCGCCTGGGACATCCAGCGCTTCCTCAACCCGAGCGCCGGCCCTTGGGAGACGGCCGCCCCGCACGAGGAGTTCGGGCCCGAGTCCGACCGCCTGCCATGGGCGCGCGTGCCTGAGCGAAAGATCACCATGGAGGACGTCAAGTACGCCCTGAGTCTGCACTTTCAGGGCACCGTCTACGACCCCTACGGCCGCATGGGAACGCCCGCGACGCGCGGGATGTATCGCCCCATCGGCATCAACCGCAACTGCCAGCTGACGGCGCAGCAAATCCGCCCCTACGTCGACGGGCCGCGCCGCGCCGTCCAGTGGATCGCCCTGGGCAGCAACGCCTTCAACGCGCTCGTGCCCTTCTACACGCAGGTCGACGAGGTGCCCGAGTACGTGCGCTCCACGCCCAAGACCTGCACGACCGAGAGCTTCTATTGGGCAAACCGCCTTATCGGCGCCATGGCCGACGCCAGCTTTGCCGCAACGCAGCCGCACGTCGAGCGCTACCAAGAGAAGCTGCAGGCGGCGGCCACGCGCCTGATCCTGCAGGCAGACGCAGCGGGCGCCGACATGGCCGAGACGAACCAGGCCATCGCCGACGAGACGCGCCGTCAGACCGACGAGCTGCTCGGGCACGTGCTGTTTGCCCGCAGCAACGAGATGCGCAACGGCTTCAAGCGCTCGGACAACTAGCCAAAACGCGCAGCCATCGCAAAAAACGGGGATGGCGGCAGTTTAATGGCGCACCACAAAGTATCGCCTCCGACAAACAGGCCATCTACCTGCACGTTTGTCGGAGGCGATTGCTTCTATACTCGAGCGTCCTTCAAAAAACTGCCGCCATCCCTGATTTCTTCCCAGAAGAAGGGCTACTCGGCGGCCTCGGCCCCGCGATCTTCGCCCGCCTCACCCTCGGCCGGCTTGAGCCCGGCGAGCGAGAGGCCGTAAAGCGCGCCGAAGAGCACGAAGAGAACCGGTATCGCCATGGCGACGATCAGGGTAACGGCGAAGACCGTTGCGGCTTGCTCGGGCAGGTACGGGATCGCGAAGGGCGAGACCGCGAAGAGCAGCGTCGGGACGATGCCCAGGACGCGCCACACGATCTTTGCCGTGCGGCCGAGCTTCAACTTGAAGAAGTTGACCAACACGGTGGTGATCAGCGCACCGACGGAGAACGCGGCGACCGGTCGCGCGTAAACGGCAGCCACGAGCAGCATGCTGTTCTCATCGAACTCGTTGTTCACGGAGTTGGCCCAGATCAAAAAGGCGATGGAGGCTGCGGCGAGGATGCCCCAGACGACAACATTCGCGATGAACGTGGATTTCTTCATGACGTATCTCCTCAGCGGCGATGGGTTAAGCTCTTTAGGCAAAAGACTAGTATAGACAAGGGCGGTCAACGAATGAGCACTACAAAGGCCATGTCCGGCAAGGGGCACAGCATCCGCAGATACACACTGGGCGAGGAGATCGCCAATTCCGTGAGCCACGGCGTGGGCGCGGCGCTCAGCATCGCGGCGCTCGTGCTTCTCATCGTTCGCGCGGTGAGCCACGGCGGCGGGGTGCGCCTAGTGGCGGCGCTGCTCATGGGCATCGGCCTTATGGTCGAGTACCTCTTCTCGACGCTGTACCACGCCCTTGCGCCCGAGGGCGCCAAGCGCGTGTTCCGAGTGCTCGACCATTGCGGCATCTACCTGCTCATCGCAGGAAGTTACGCCCCGTTCGCGCTCGTCGCGCTGGCAAACGAAGGCGGCCTTTGGCTGGGCGTTGCTGTGTGGGCCGTGGCGCTCGCGGGCATCGTCGCCGAGTGCTTCTTGCGCGAGCGCCAGCCCAAGTGGCTGACCGCGCTTCTGTACGTGCTGCTCGGCTGGGTCGTCATCTTCAAGCTGCCGGCGCTTTGGGCGGTGCTGCCCAGGCCCGCCTTCTGGCTCCTTCTTGCCGGCGGGCTAAGCTACACCGTAGGGGCTATTTTCTACATCCCAAAAAAGGTCCCCTACCTGCACTTTGTTTTCCACCTGTTCACCTTGGCGGGAAGCATCTGCATAACCCTCTCCGCCCTCATCTTCGTCCTCTAACCCAAGGGCGCGCGCAGCGCGCAACACACTTCCCTCCTCCTGCCCCGCGATGACGTGGGTCAAGGTCCCAACCCGCGACGCAAGAAACCCCTCGCCTTTGCTCCGCCCCCAGTTCCGCACGAGCCGGACGTGACTTAATGTCACGTCCGTGCGAGCCGGGATTGTTTGAGGACGGAGTAAAGGCGCGGGGTTTCTTGCGCCACACAGATGAGAATGCCTTACGACTTAACCTCGAACTTCTCCCTGCACTTAGGACAAGTAACCCTCAGCCGGCCCTTGCCCCTCGGCACGCGCACCTTCTGCCCGCAGTGAGAACACTTCACATGCTTGAACTGCTTGGCTTCCGTCGCCGCGGCCTTCGGGTTCTGCAGCCAGGGGCGCAGCGGCCCGATGGCCTTGAGGAACGACTCGTTCTCGCGCGAGCGCGCCGCGAGATTCTTGGACTGGATGCGGAAAAGCCCGTACACCAGAAGCGCGAGCGCAAGCCACGACATCCACGCCCAATGCGCGAAGATGTTGATCACACCAAGAATAAACGCCAGGTAGATACAGGCATACACGATATCGTCGGCTCCGCGACGGCCGCGCATCCACTCGACGGCGCGGCGTTGCGCCTCGCTTACCTTTTGCTTCCAATCACCATTTGCCATAGGGTCAAAATCCTTTCGTCCTTTCACAAAGAAGCACGGCCGCACGGACCGCGCCAACAAGTCACGTTTTCTTATCTACCCAAGTTCCCGGAAAGCTACTCGGCGGTCTGGCGGCCGAAGCCCATCACGTAGGCACGGGCGAGCTTCTCGGTCTCGACGAGCGCGTCGATGTGGCAGCGCTCGCGGCCGTGGGTGTTCAGGCACGCCATGCCAAAGGCGGCCGCGCGCAGGTCCTGGGACATGTGGTAGGCGGCGTTGGCGTCGGTGGAGTAGTGGAAGCACACCTGGGTGTTCCACTTCTTGGGGTCGCAGACCTCCTCGGCGCAGGCGATCAGCGTATTGGTAAGGTCCCAGTCGTAGGGGCCCTTGGCGTCGGAGGCAATGACGGCGCAGCAGTGCTCGTCGGAGGCGTAGTCCGGGCCGATGAGGGTGATGTCCACGGCCACGTACTCGTCAACGCCCCCGGGCACGTAGGTGCCGCCGTTTCCGATCTCCTCGTAGATGGGGAAGGCGAACAGCGTGTCATAGGCCGGGGTGTTGCCGGAGTCCTTGAGCCAACGCAGGACGTCGAGAAGGACGGCCACGGCGGCCTTGTCGTCGATGTGGCGGCTGATGACGTAGCCGTTGTCGAAGCTCTCGAAGTGCGGGTCGATGCCCACGACGGCGCCCTCGGTCACGCCCAGCGCGCGGGCGTCCTCGGGGCTCTTGACGTCGGCCACCAGGCTCACGGACATGTTGTTCTCGTCGCGGGCGACGGTGCGGGCGTCCTCAAAGACGTGGACGGAGTGCTTGTCGCAGATGACCTGGCCGGCAAGGGCGCGGCCGTCGCGGCACAGAACAGTGCAGGTCTCGCCCTCGATGCTGGGGTAGTTGATGCCGCCCAGCTGGCGGACGCGCAGGGTACCGTCGTCGTTGAAGCCGCGGACAATCAATCCGATGGAGTCCAGGTGGGCGCCGATAAGGACGGTCTTGCTGGAGTCGGCGCCGGCAACGCGCACGTAGGCCGTGGCCTTGTTGTCAACGTACATCTCGTAGCCCATCTCGGCCACGATGTCGCGAAGCCACTCGTGGATCTCGGGGTAGTAGCCCACGGGGCTGTCCACCTCGACGCACTCACGCAGGGTCTCGGTCAGCCACGCAGGGTCGATGCTCTCAAGCTGAAGGTCCATGTCAGTACCTTTCTCTATAAGAGAACTAATTACTTCGCGTACAACGAAACAAGTTCTTGGAGCATGTCCACCATGGATTCCAACTCGGGCACGGGGACAAACTCGCGGACGCCATGGGCATTGTAGTAGCACGCGGAGAGGTTCGCGCAGGGAAAGCCGCGGAAGGAGAGCTGACTGCCGTCGGTGCCGCCGCGCATGGGAATGCAGGTCATCTCCTGGCCGATGCTCGCATAGGCGGCGCGGGCGTTGTCGATCAGGTGCGCATACTCCGGGCGGGTCACCACATCGGCCAGGTTGTGGTACTGGTCGCGGATCTCGATCTCAAGCGTGCCCTCCCCCATCTGGAGGTTCACCATCTCGACGGCCTGTTGCATCATCTGCTTGCGGGCCTCGACTTTTTCCTGGTCGTGGTCGCGGATGATGTAGTCGGCCTGAGCCTCCTCGCAGTTGCCGTTGATGCGCTCAAGGTAGAAGAAGCCGTCGTAGTTCTCGGTGAACTCCGGGCGCTGCTCAGCGGGAAGCATCTGGTGGAAGCGCATGAGGGCCTCCGACGCGTTGATCATCATGCCCTTGGCGGTGCCGGTGTGGCAGGAGAGGCCGTGCGCCACCACCTTGGCCTCGGCGGCGTTGAACGTCTCGTAGCAGAACTCGCCCAGGGGCCCGCCGTCGATGGTATAGCCAAAGTCCGCCCCGAACTTCTCCAGGTCGAGAAGGGCGGCGCCGTGGCCGATCTCCTCGTCGGGCACAAAGGAGAGCGCCAAGCGCGGGTGCGGCAGCGACGGGTCCGCCTTCAGGCGCGCGAGCAGCGAGACGACCATGGCGTCGCCCGCCTTGTCGTCGCCGCCCAGAAGCGACGTTCCGTCAGTTGTCACGATGTCATAGCCCGCCATGTTGGCAAGGCCCGGGTTGGTCTCAGGGGAGACGGCCACCTCGCGGCCATCGCGGCCAACTCCGATGACGAGCTTTCCGCCCTCGTAGTGCTTGACCTCGGGATGGACGGGTCTGCCCCAGCTCTGCCAGGCCGTGTCGATGTGGCAGCAGAAGCCCAGCGTGGGCTTGTCCTCGGCGCCCGCAGAGGCCGGCCAGTGGGCCGTCACGTAGGCGTGCTCGTCAACCTCAACGTCCAGGGCTCCCAGCTCGCGCAGGTCCTCGGCAATGACGTTGGCGATGTCGAACTGGCACGCCGTGGAGGGCACCTTGTCCGCCGTCAGCGGGTCGGACTGCGAGGGCACCTCGCAGTAGCGGATGAACCTGTCCAAAACGTCGCTCATGTCCTACCTCCATCAAAAGACGCAGGAAGCCAGGCTCCCTGCGTCATGAGTCTACGCGCCTATGTTACTAGATGCTGACCGGGCTCTTCTCGTCGTCGGTCAGGCCCTCGTCAAAGAGGTGGCAAGCGCAATGGTGCCCCGGTTTGACCTCGCGCATCTCGGGCGCCTTATCGCAGCAGACCTTCATGCACTGGGCGCAGCGGGTGTGGAAGACGCAGCCGGCGGGCGGGTTGGTGGGGCTGGGAACGTCGCCCTGCAGGATCTTCTTGTCCTGGATGCGCTCGTGGCGGATGCGCGGGATGACGTCGAGAAGCGCCTTGGTGTAGGGGTGCAGCGGCTCGTCGAAGAGGTCCTGCTTGCCCGCGAGCTCCATCGTGTGGCCCAAGTACATGACCATCACGCGGTCGGAGATGTGCTTGACCACGGACAGGTCGTGGCTGATGAAGATGTAGGAGAGGCCAAGCTTCTCCTGCAGCTCCTCTAGCAGGTTGATGACCTTGGCCTGCACGGACACGTCAAGGGCGGAGACGGGCTCGTCGCAGACGACGATCTCGGGCTCCAGCACGATGGCACGGGCGATCCCGATGCGCTGGCGCTGGCCACCGGAGAACTCGTGCGGGTAGCGATACTTGAACGCAAGGTCCAGACCGACAGCCTGCATGATCTCTTCCACGCGGGCGTCGCGCTCCTCGCGGGTCTTGTAGGTACCGGCGATGTCGATGGGCTCGGCGATGATATCGGCCACGGTCATGCGCGGGTTGAGCGAGCTGTACGGGTCCTGGAAGATGAGCTTCATCTTCTGGCGGGCACGCGTGAGCTCCTCGCCCTTGAGCTTGGTGAAGTCCTCGCCGTCAAGCCAGACCTCGCCGGAGGTGGGCTCGGTCAGGCGCAGGATGCACTTGCCGGTGGTGGACTTGCCGCAGCCGGACTCGCCCACGATGGCAAAGGTCTCGCCGCGACGGACCTCAAAGGAGGCGTCCTCGAGGGCGTGCACGTAGGCGTTGGCCTTGCCAAAGACGCCCTTCTTGATGGGATAGTGCTTGGTGAGGTGCTCGACCTTGAGCACCACGTCGTTCTTCTCGTTGGTCTCGGCCACGGCTACTCCCCCCACTTCTGCGCGTCGAACTTCCAGCAGGCCACGGTGTGGTGCTCGTCGCCGTCAAGCGGCTTGACGTGCGGGCACTCGGTGCGGCAGATGTCCTTGGCGTACGGGCAGCGCGGGTGGAACGGGCAGCCGGTTGGCAGCTCGTCGAGCATCGGCACGTTGCCGGGGATGGCATAGAGCTTCTGCACGGCGTCGTCCATCGAGGGGATGGAGTTGATCAGGCCAATGGAGTACGGGTGCTTGGGGTTGGTGAAGAGCTCGCCTGCGGTGGTGTACTCGACCAGGTGGCCGGCGTACATGACGGCGACCCAGTCGGCCATCTCGGACACGACGCCCATGTCGTGCGTGATCAGCATGACGGCGGTACCGAGCTTCTCGCGCATGTTGTCGATGAGCTGCAGGATCTGCGCCTGGATGGTGACGTCGAGGGCCGTGGTGGGCTCGTCGCAGATGAGAAGGGCGGGCTCGCAGGCAAGGGCCATGGCGATCATGACGCGCTGCCGCATGCCGCCGGAGAGCTCGTGCGGGTAGCTCTTGAAGACCTTCTCGGGGGCGGGGATGCCCACGAGCTTGATCATCTCGAGGGCGCGGGCGTCGGCGTCGGCCTTGCTCATCTTGGGGTTGTGGACCAAGATGCCCTCGCGGATCTGGTGACCGGCACGCATGACGGGGTTGAGCGAGGTCATGGGCTCCTGGAAGATCATGCCGATCTTGGAGCCGCGGAAGTCGCGCATCTCGTCGCGGGAGAGCTTGGCCAGGTCGGTTCCCTCGAGCTTGATGGAGCCGCCGACGATCTTTGCGGGCGGCTGGGGAAGCAGGCCCATGATGGAAAGTGCCGTCATGGACTTGCCGCAGCCGGACTCGCCAACGACGGCCAGGGTCTCTCGTTTACGCATGACAAAGCTCAGGTTGCGGATGGCCGGCAGCGCGCCGTCCTCGGTGAAGAGGGTGACCGAGAGGTCGTCCACGTCGAGAAGCACCTCAGCGTTCTCGGCGATGGCGACCTGCTCGCGGGTGAGCTCCTCGGCCTCGTCGCGAAGTTCCTCGTTGAGGGAGACGTTGGTTTCAGACATTATCTTCTCCCTCCCTAGGAGCGCATTTTGGGGTCGAGTGCGTCACGTAGGGCGTCGCCCAGCAGGTTGAAGGCCATGACCGTGATGATGATGGCGATGCCGGGGATGACGGAGTAGTAGGTGCAGGTCTGGATGTAGGGCTGCGAGGCGCTGATCATCTGGCCCCAGGAGCTCATGGGAGGCTGAACGCCAAGGCCGAGGAACGACAGCGAGGCCTCGGACAGGATGGCGCTGGGGATGCCCAGGGTGGAGACCACGATGAGCGTGGAGATGCAGTTGGGCAGCAGGTGCTTGAGGATGATGCGCATGGGCTTGCCGCCAGAAAGGATGCAGCTCTGGATGTACTCGGAGCCCTTCAGGCGCATGACGTCGCCGCGCACCAGACGCGCCGTGGACGTCCAGCCCAGAAGACCGAGAGCCACGTAGAGGTTCACGAGGCCCGGGCCCATGGCGAACATCACGACGATGGCGAAGAGAAGGAACGGGAAGCTCGAGAAGACCTGGATCGCAAAGGAGATCGCGGAATCGACCTTGCCGCCGAAGTAGCCTGCGCACACGCCGGCGAAGAAGCCGATGAGAAGCGCGATGGCCTGGGACACCACGCCGACGGAAAGCGAGATGCGGCAACCGTAGATGACGCGGGAGAGCAGGTCGCGGCCGTACTCGTCGGTGCCGAAGAGGTGAGCGGCGCTCGGCGCCTTGAGCATGTTGGTAAGCTCCTGGGCATCCGGATCGTAGGGTGCCAGCAGCGGCGCGAAGATGGCGACGAGCACAAGAAGTGCCACCACCACAAGGCATACCATGCCCAGCTTGTTCTTCTTGAAGATGTTCCAGCTCACGGCCCAGTAGCTCTGGGCGCGCTTCTTGCCTGCGGCCTTCTCGGCCGCGATGGCCGCGGTAGCCTCGGTGGCCACGCGCTCAGCCTCCTGGGTGCGCCTGTCGTTCTTGTCGCTAGAAAAGAGAGCCATTACTCAGCCGCCTCCTCTCCCAAACGAATGCGCGGGTCGGCCACGGCGTAGAGGATGTCGACGACGAGGTAGACCACGACGCAGATGAGTGCGATGTACATGACGCCGCCCTGAATGAGGGGCAGGTCGCGGGCATTGATGGCGTCGAGCAGGAGCTTGCCCATGCCCGGCATGGCAAAGATGGACTCGATGAGGATAGAACCCGTGAAGATATCGCCCAGCTGCGTGCCCGCGATGGTGATGATGGGGATAAGGGCGTTGCGCAGGCCGTGCTTCAAGATGATGGCCCACTTCTTGACGCCCTTCGCCTCGGCCGTGCGCATGAAGTCCTGCGAGAGAACCTCGAGCATGGAGGTGCGGGTGACGCGGGCGATGGAGGCGGCGTAACGAATGCCGAGCGCGCAGGTGGGAAGCACGAAGGCCTGCCAGGTCTTGATGCCGGAGAGCGGGAACCACTTGAGCGTCAGGGCGAAGACGATCTGCAGGATGACGGCCATCCAGAACGCCGGGGCCGAGATGCCGAAGATGGAAAGCGACATCAGGATGCGGTCAAGGGCACGGCCGTGGTTGACGGCGGCAACGACGCCGACGACAAGGCCTAGGATGAGCGCAAAGAGGTAGGCAAAGCCGGCGAGACGTGCGGTGACGCCGAAGGCCTGGCCCATGAGCATCGTCACGGACTTGCGCTGCGTGTAGGAGGTGCCGAAGTCACCCTGCAGCATGTTGAGCAGCCAGTTGCCAAACTGCTCGAGGATGGGCTTGTTGAGGCCCATCTGATCGCGAATTCGCTGAATCGTGGCCTCGTCGGCCATCTCGCCCACCATGACGCGCACGGGGTCGCCCGGCACGATGTTGAGCACGAAGAACGTGATGGCCGAGATGGCGAGAATCACGCCAATGGCCAACAAGATCCTCTTGATGAGAAAGTCTCTCATCGCCTGCTCCTTTCTTACGCGGCTGCACATATGCCCTGCGCCGCGCCCCTCAAATGCGGGGACGCCCCGCTTGCGCTCTTTGCGCTCGCGGGGCGCCCGAAACTAGCTTTTGACCGAGCTACGCAGCAGGGTAGTTGGGGTCGGTGGTGTCGACGTCGAGGTCGAAGAAGTGGTAGATCAGGTTGCCGACCTTGGCGTTCTTGACGTAGGACTTGGCGACGAAGGCGTTCTTCGGCCAGTACAGGGGAATGGTGGCCCAGTCCTCGTGGACGATGATGTGATCGGCCTGCTTGTAGAGCTCGGCGCGCTCGTCCTGGTCCTGGGAGACGCGAGCCTGCTTGAGCAGCTCGTCGACCTCGGCGTTATTGTAGAAAGAGGACTTCTTGGCAGCGTTCTCGCTGTAGAAGTAGGTGTACATGTGGTTGTCGGCATCAGCGAACAGCGGGAACCAACCAAGGGCGGTAACCTGCAGGTTGCCGTCGGCCCAGTCGGAGGACCAGACGCCGTTGTCCTCGATCTGGACGTCAAGGTCGACGCCGATCTCCTTCCAGTAGGACTGGATGACCGTCATGTACTTCTGGTAGATGCCGGTGCGGGTCTTGCAGGTCAGCGACAGGTTGGAGACGCCGGCCTCCGCCATGAGGGACTTGGCCTTCTCGACGTTGTAGTCGATCGTGACGCTGGAGTCGTGGCCGGGGGTCTGCGGGGCGAGCCAGCAGCCGGCAACGGTGCCGGAGCCGGACAAGGTGGTGTCGACGAGCTCCTGACGGTTGATGGCGAGCGAGAGCGCCTGGCGCACGCGGACGTCCTCGAGGCCCTGGCCCTCCTTGAGGTTCAGGTTGACGAACTGGACGCCCAGGGTCTCGTACTGGGTGATGCAGTCCTTGACGTCGGCGTCGTTCTTGTACTGCTCGAGCATGTCGGCGGACAGGTCGCACCAGTCGATGTCGCCGTTCTTGAAGGCCATCAGCTTGGTGTTGTTGTCGTCGTAGTAGGTGATCTGGATCTCGTCGAGGGCAGGCTCGCCGTCGTGGTAGTCGGCGAACTTCTCGAGGACGATCTCGGTGGTGTCGTCGTTGGAGGCGACCTTGTACTTGCCGGAGCCGATGCAGTTGGTGCCCCAGCCCCAGTTCTCGCCGGCGGCCTCGCAGGCGTCCTTCGGGAAGATCTGGGCGTAGGAGATGCCGAGGTTGGAGACGAAGGAGCTCATGGGCTCGGTCAGCACAAAGGTGAAGTGGGTGTCGTCCTCGACGGTGAGGCCGGTGAGCTCGGTGGCGGTGCCGGCGAGCATCTCGGTAGCACCCACGATCTTGTCGTACATGTAGGTGGACTTGGCGGCGGTAGCCGGCGTGAACATGCGCTCGAAGGTGTACTTCACGTCGTTGGCAGTCATCGTGGTGCCGTCGTGGAACTTGATGCCGTCCTTGAGGGTGCAGTGCAGGGTGAGGCCGTCTGACTCGAAGGCCGGGACCTCGGTGAGGAGGCAGGTGACGAGCTCGTTATCCTCGGTCCAGCGAAGCGGGGCCTCGAAGATGGACTCGGAGATGGCAGAGGAGCCGGAGTTAGTGGACTTCTGCATGTCCAGGCCGAGCTTGGCGTTGGACTGGCCCCAGCGAAGGACCTTCTTGGTGGGGCCGGACTGGGAGCTGGAGCCCTCGGAGCCGCCGCAGGCGGCGAGAGCGGCCGCGGCCGCAGAGGCGAGCCCACCCTTAACGAAGTTGCGGCGAGAGATGGATTCCATCATGAGCGTACCTTTCTGTGTCATGCGCGCCCTTCCCTATTGCGCGCGAGCAGGCGCCCAGACCAAACAAAGAATTTGGGCGCCCGGATATTATTAAGGGGGGTTTACGTGCACAGAGCAGTATTTAACAGGCATTAACAGAAACTGCCGCTCACCTGCCCGCGAACGGTAAGAGCAACCCCTTCCTAGACATATTTACACACAAAATTAGAACGAAAAGGACCGCCCACGCACGGCGGGCGGCCCTCAGTTTCGCTCAAAACCAGCGAAGAAGCCTGGGCGTTTACTCCTCGACGGTCTCCTCGGCCTCAGCCTCGTGGGCCTCCTCGGCCTCAGCCGGCTTCACGGACTCGGGGAGAGGCTTGACCTCGACCTCGGTGCCGAGGGTCTCGGCGGCGGCCTTCATGGAGAGGGAGATGCGACGACGGTCGAGGTCGATCTCCATGACCTTCACCTGGACGGTGTCGCCCACGGTGCAGACCTGGGACGGCTGGTCGACGTGGGTCTTGGCCATCTCGGAGATGTGAACGAGGCCCTCGACGCCGTCACCAAGGTCGACGAAGGCGCCGAAGGTGACAAGCTTGGTGACCTTGCCCTCGACGATGGCGTCGACCGGGTACTTCTTGACGAGGGTGCGCCAAGGATCCTCGGTGGTCTGCTTGAGACCGAGGGAAATGCGCTCGCGGTTCAGATCGACGTCGAGCACCTGGACCTCGACCTCCTGGCCGACCTTGACGACCTCGGAGGGGTGGTTGACGTGGTTCCAGGAGAGCTCGGAGATGTGCACCAGGCCGTCGATGCCACCGAGGTCGACGAAGGCGCCGAAGTCGACGATGCTGGAGACGGTGCCCTTGAGGCGCATGCCGACCTGCAGCTTGGAGAGGATCTCCTGGCGCTCGGCCTTGCGGGCCTCCTCGAGCACGACACGGCGGGAAAGCACGACGTTGTTGCGGTTGCGGTCCATCTCGATGACGCGGGCCTCGATGCGGGTGCCCATGAAGGCGGTAAGGTCCTTGACGCGACGGAGGTCGACGAGGGAGGCGGGCAGGAAGCCGCGCAGGCCGATGTCGAGGATCAGGCCACCCTTGACGACCTCGATGACCTCGCCCTCGACGGTCTCGCCGGACTGGAACTTGGCCTCGACGGCGTTCCAGGCGCGCTCGTACTCGGCGCGCTTCTTGGACAGGACGAGGCGGCCCTCCTTGTCCTCCTTCTGGAGAACAAGAGCCTCAATCTCGTCGCCCATGGCGACGACGTCGGCAGGGTTGACGTCCTTGCGGATGGAAAGCTCGCGGGACGGGATGACGCCCTCGGACTTGTAGCTGATGTCAAGCAGGACCTCGTCGCGCTCGATCTTGACGACGGTGCCGGTGACCAGGTCGCCCTCATCGAAATCGGTGACGGTGCCGTCGATGAGGTTGTTCATCTCCTCGTCGGAAATGTCATCCATGGCGAAGATGGACGAGTTCTGAATCTCACTCAAAGGTGGACCCCTTTCGAACTACGGGGCCCCGGTCGTCATGGTCGCTGCCTGCAGTGCCAATTGAAAATAATCGCGGCGTCTACGTGGAAACTTGCATGCTCTCGGGGGCCAACAGATACGGTTGTGCAGGTCCTTTGCCCACACGCACTTTAGATTACCGTTAAACCA
Source organism: Paratractidigestivibacter sp. (assembly GCF_963660155.1). Classification (GTDB taxonomy): domain Bacteria; phylum Actinomycetota; class Coriobacteriia; order Coriobacteriales; family Atopobiaceae; genus Paratractidigestivibacter. The sequence continues at coordinate 87,154 of NZ_CAVKWG010000006.1, forward strand.
GCCGGTTTATCAAGGCATTATTTGGGGTAACTTTAGTTTCTACGCAGGGTCGCCATGGATTCGCGGCCCAGACGCATCGTATCACCTGAAAGGCGCGCCTTACATGATAGAGGCTGTTCTCTTCGACATGGACGACACCCTGCTCTCGCTCAACCTCACGGCGTTCCTCAGTCGCTACGTCAACGGTGTCTCGGGGCTGCTCGCGCGCGCGAGCGGGAAGCCCCGCGTGAACATAATGAGCGCCTATGCGCGCGCATGGCTCGCCGCGGAGGGCGAGAAGCGCCGCGACCACCTGACGAACGCGCAGCTCATCAACTCCATCATCTACAAGCAGACGAAGATTCCGCTGGACGACCCCGTCATTGCGGACATGATCTCTTATTACGAGGAGAACTACGTGCCCCACCTCGGCGGCGGCATGGTTCGCGCCGAGCCCAAGAATGGCGCCCACGAGGCGGTCCAGGCCGTCTACGACCTGGGACTCACCTGCGCGCTCGCCACGAACCCCGTGGTCTCGGCCGCGTGCGACCGGGCGCGCATGGGCTGGGCGGGCTTTGTCGAGAGCGACTTCGCGCTGGTCAGCTGCGCCGAGAACTCCACGCGCACCAAGCCTTGGGCCGGCTACTACGAGGAGTTCTGCGGAAAGCTCGGCCTCTCGCCTTCCGAGTGCCTCATGGTCGGAAACGACGCGAAGCGCGACTTCGCCCACCCCGATTGCGGCCTGAGGACCATCTACATCGGCCACGCCCGCCCCTCGCGGGCCATCTGGAGCGGACACATGGAGGACCTCGCGGAGGCGCTGCCGCGCATCATCGACGAGGCGAACGCCTGACCAGCATTGGGGACAGTCCCTTTTGCAGGTTTCGCTGGCCAGTACGAGCAAGACCTGCAAAAGGGACTGTCCCCAATGCTGGTTACGGCCGACGACCTGCCGCATAATACGCCCGCCGGTGACGCGAGGAGGCACCTCGCGAATAAAAATCGGGGATGGCAGCAGTTTTTTGCGCGCAGTCCGAGTAGCCGAATCTCGGGCAGCCCGTCTACCTGCGGTTTTGTCGGGCGCAGAACGCGCTCTACTTGAAGGGGGGACCGCGGACTCAAAGTTGGACACCTTTGGTGTCCGGAAAGGAGCCCGCGT
>NZ_CAVKWG010000007.1:0-40217 GCF_963660155.1 Paratractidigestivibacter sp.
CTTGCTGGTCGTGTAGTTGTGGGTGCCGGTCGTGGCATAGGGGTTGTACTGGCGGTAGAGCGGGGTGCCCTTGGCGTCGTCCGAGTACCATCCGACGCCCTCGTCGGTCCAGCCGGCCTTCACGCAGTCGTCGCGCTCCTTCTTGCTCGTGGTGTAATGGTGGTCGCCGCCGGGGACGTAGCTGTTGTAGAGACGGTAGACCGGCGTGGCCGAGCTCGACGGCGCCGTCCAGCCCACGCCCTCGTAGGTCCAGCCGACATTGACCAGGCCGTCCTTCTCGCTCGCGTCCGCCGTATAGAAGTGCTCGCCGGTGTACTTGTTGTACAGGCGGTGCATCGTCACCCCGGAGGAAAAATCGCTCCAGCCAGCCTTCCTATGCAGCGTTTTTACGAGTTCGGTGGCTTCAGCAGGAACTTTCAATACCGATCCATGGCGGTTGGGGATGCTGTAGGTTTTGCCATTGGAAATTCCCATGGTCGCAATGCGCTGCGTGCTGTGCCATCCGCCGGAAAGCGAGGTGGACATGGTAACGAAGTTGCCTGTGGTGCCGTCTGAGCTGCCGTACGGGTAGTCCTTCAACTTGTCGGTAACCATCAGGTAGGTGCCGTTGGCCTTGGTGAGGGAAGGGCCTTCGTAGCCGGTCACCACATCGGCGCACACGAGCCGCCATGCATCTTTACTACCAGCCTGTTTTAAATCTTTGATGCTATAAATCATGTTAGTGATTCCATCTTTTTTGATGGAAAGGTAATAGGTGCCGTTCTCCTTGTACAGCGACGGATCAAGCCAGTTGGTGCCCGAAGTCGGCAGATTGATTGACGTGAGCGCACCGTAGCTGAGCTTCGGCTGCGCACCCGGGTCGATTGTTTGGTCGGCGCCGGGAGCGAGGCCGTCAATGCGGCAAATGTACGGCGTCATCGTGTCTTTGTAATCTTGGCCGTGGAACATGCCAAAATAGCCAAGCGTCGTAACAAGCCAGACGGTTCCATTGTCGTCGGCGAATGCCTCGGTGCCGCAGGAGTCATACTGGCCGCCCGCATAAGTGCCTGCTGGGGTCGTCTTAGGTGCAAGGTTAGTCGCGCTTCCGCTGTTGGGAAAGCTCCAGTGCTCGAGGTCCTTCGAGCTGGCAAACATGGGGGTAAAGCGCCAGCCAAAACCGTCTTGATATTGGACATAGCCGCCAACTGCCCAGAAATTGCCGTCTTTGTAAAACAGACCGGGGTCATGAAGAGCATGGACGTAGTTTACGGGGTTTCCCCAAATATCGTAGGTACCGAGCACAGTGTCGTCTCCGCCGTCGGCGCAGGGGAAAGGCACGCTGATTTTGTGATATTCAATACCGTTGCAGGAAACGTAGAGGGTGTCGGACAGGTTGTTTTCGCTGTTCCAGAAAAGTCCGAGAATCATTTCCGGGTCTTGAGATTCATCGGCCAAAGCGGAGGCACAGTCCCGCTCCATGGCATCGTGTTCTTCGAAGTAAGAGAGGCCGGCGCCCTCCGCGTCGTCATCGGCGAGGGCCGCCGCGGGCGCGGCGAGGGTCATCGCGGCGGCTGCCGTCGCCGTGAGCATCGCTCTTCTCGTCATCTGCCTGGTCATCTACATACTCCTTTTCGCTGGGTTTAACAAAAACATCTTGACGGTACCCTCCTCCGAGTTTGCAGGTCAAGGCAGGTTTCGCAAACATCGGTAAGCGAATGCACGTCACGATTGCAAGCGAAAAATACACGCAAATAGCGTTGTCCGCCCCGCGTCCCGCCATCAGTCTCTCCTTCAAAGTTCGGAAGGCTTCCATACTATAAGGGCGGTTGGCGGCACCGGCGTAGCCGCCCATGCCGGTCACGGTAACGGCCGCCGTGACCGCGTTCGCTTTGTTCGCGTTCTTGACGTTGTAGCGGGTCGTACCCGAGAACGCCTTGCCGTCTAGCTTGATCGTGACCGACGGCGCCAGCGCCGAGCCCGTGTAGGTCTGTACGGCCATCGCCTCAGCGCCCGAGAAGTCGGCCCTTGCGGGCTTGGGCTCGGAGCCTTTCTGCGCGGTATAGGTAGCCGCGACGCAGCCGGGCGCCGCGTCGCCCGAGTAGGCCTTGCCGTCGACGGAGCTGAGCCAGCGGTCCCCGGGCAAGGAGGCCTGGCGCGAGCCGACGAAGCTGAATTTCTCGCCGGGGGGGCGACGGAGGTAAGGGAGTCGCAGCCCGAGAACATGTCGCCAAACCTGCCGGCCGAGATGACATCATTCGATAACGGCGGAGCGTAAAGCCGGACGGACGACAGCGAGGCAGACGACTACAGCGCCTCGCACCAGTCGGGCATCCCGCATCGCACGGGAGGCCGCGCATCAAATTCCAATGGATTTACCGCCGACGGGGCCCGAATGTCGATGATACGCATACAAACTTCGTCGAGTGCGCACCTTAATTTCGCAGTGGCCGAGTATAGCGGCAAAACGGAAACCGCGCGAGGTCGCTACCTGCGCAAACGTAATGCCAGTAACCGCATCTACCGGTCGCTGTCGAATTTAGGTGCGCACTCGACGAAGTTCGTGCCGCAGTGATGGTATTGGTTGCTGCGCTGGTGCAGGCGTTGCCCCGGCCTAAGGTGCGACCCCGCCCGGGGCCCGGAGGAAATTCGGGGCCGAGGGCGAGGCCGGGAGCGGGGGCGGAGGCGGGGCGGGGGGCTATCTTCACGCAAAGAGCTACAGGTCATGACTCGGCAGGCTTCCGAAGTTTGGAACCATATGGTTAGGTATTTTATTTCCTATTTGACCTGCGGATATAGGAATCTAAAGCAAAGTTCGGAAGGCTTCCGAAGTTTGGAAGCCTTCCGAACTACAAGGGTGGTGGCGGATAGGCGGAGGGTGGCCGGAGGCGGTTTACTTCACGCCGTACCAGGCGACGCCCTCGGCGCTCCAGCCGACGCTGACCAGGAAGTCGTTCTCGGCCTTGTCGGTCGTGTAGTTGTGGGTGCCGGTGGCGGCGTAGGGGTTGTACTGGCGGTAGAGCGGCGTGCCCTCAGCGTCGTCGGAGTACCAGCCGATTCCCTCGTAGGTCCAGCCATAAGCCTCGCAAAACATGACCTCGAACATATTGGTGGTGTAGTGGTGGTCGCCACCGGGGACGTACTTGTTGTAAAGGCGATAGACCGGCGTCGAGGACTTCGACGGGGCCGTCCAGCCCACGCCCTCGTACGTCCAGCCGATGTTGGCGAGATTGTCCTTCTCAGCCTTGTTCGCCGTGTAGAAGTGCTCGCCCGTGTACTTGTTGTACAGGCGATACATCGTCACCTTCCCGGCGGTGGGCTGGGTGGAGCCGGAGCTATCGCCGGAATCGCTACCGGAGTCGGATCCGCCCGAACCGGAGCCTGAGCTGCTGCCCGAGTCTCCCTTTGTGATCTTAAAAGTTACCTCAGCCGTCCCGGCATAGTTGCCCTTGCCGGTGATGGTCACCTTCGCGGTGCCGACGTTGACGTTGTTGGAATACGAGACGTCGTACTCGACGCCCCGCTTAAGAACGTATCCGTTCTCCTTAACGGTCGGCTCGGGAGTAAGGGGTTTGCCGGTATAGACCTGATCGGCAACCTTCACGGTCGCGTTGGAAATAGGGCACTGCGTGATCTTGAAGCTCTTCTCAGCCGAGCCCGTGTAGTTGCCCTTGCCGGTAACGACCACCCTCGCGGTGCCGACGTTGACGTTGTCGTAATAGGCGACGGTATAGTCCGTGTTTTTCTTGAGCTGCTTGTTACCCAAATAAACTGAGTCCAGCGCTTCAAGTGGTTCTCCCCAGTACTGCCTATCATAGGCAACAACTTTAGCCGAGCTCAGCGACGCGGGCTTGATCTCAAACGTGCCGTAAGCCTTGTCCGTATAGATGCCCTTGCCCGTGACAACCACGGTCGCGGTGCCCGCATTGATATTGTCATTAAAAGAGAGAGTGTAGTCCGTGCCTTCCTTAAGCGTCTTACCTGCGAGCTTAACGGTCGGAGTCGGCGTGAACTTGGTGCCGCTATAGGTGAAGCCAGAGTCGGGAACCGTAACGCTGGCATCAGTGATGCTTATCCGCTTGATTTCAAAGTGCGTCACCTTGGCACCAGAGTAATCTCCGGCACCATAGACGGTGAGCTCAGCCGTGCCAATATTGGTGTTGTTGTAGTAGTAGAGCGTGAAATCGGTGCCGTACTTGAGCGTAGTGCCGTTGAGCACAACAGTCGGAATCGGTGTAAGCGCAGTTCCGGTATAAGTCTGGTCTTCAACGGTCACGGTCGCGGAGGAAATCGGAATCTGGACCCTGAAGTTCTTGGTAACTTTGAAGCCACCGTATTTGGTCGTCGCAGTAATCGTTGCCGTGCCGACCGAGACAGCCTTGACAACGCCGTCGCTATCCACCGTGGCGACGCTCGGGTTAGATGAAGACCATTTGCAGGTGGACGCATCGGTGGGGGCGTATACGCGGGACCATCCAGGATTGGAAACGCCGAGCTGAAGCTCATAAGTGCCCCCGACGTTAATAGGCTCGGGGTCGCTCTGCGCCATGTTGCGATTGAACGCCGCTTTCCCGCCTTTGAACGGCACAGTGTCGTAGCTGACATCGACCGTGCGCGTCACAACTTGATCGCCGGCGCCCGCATAACCCCCGGCCGAAAGAGTACCGAAACACTGGACCCAATACGTAATAGAGCCGACCTTCGCACAGCCGATTCCCACCGACACGAACTTGGAGTTCAACATATTGGCCTTATGATACGCGCTGCTCATCCAATCGGTCGTAGCCCCCTCAGCCGTGGAATGGTTCACAAGAATGTTCTCACCGTAAGCAGAATTCCCACGCGGAAAGGCCGTGAAGCAACTCGTGCCGTCCGGCCTCGTGTGACTGAAGTTGACGGCACACTCAATGGCGCGCTGCATGGCGCACTCCTGGAGCTGTTTGTTCATCACGAGCTTGGCAACGCCTACGGACTCGCGCTTCTCGTTGGTAAGTTCAAGCTGCTTGGAAGCGAGGTCATAACGGAAAGTTGCCGTGATGGCCAGCTGGTCGTCGATGGTGGCGAGGGGCATGGCCTGCGACTCGTCGCCGCCGTCAGCGGAGGCGGCTCCCCCCATCAGAACCCCCGGCTCGATAGCCTCCATACCCTCGAGCACGCCTACCTCAGAGGCAAACGCCTGCGCAGGCGCGCCGAACGCGATGGCGAGGCAAACGCCGACGGCCGTCAGGATGGACGTCGCTTTACCCCTATAGGCATTCCTTCTCATGGCTATCCCCTTTCTGGACGCTTATTTGCAAGGTGCCTTTAAGTTTAGACCAGCCGGGTGAGCGACAGCGCCTGACGGTACCGCCTATCCAGTGAGAGCGGTACCGCGATTCCGGCGAGGACGGCACCGGGGGGCAACGTCGCTTGGCTCACGGACCTCGTCGGCAACGGGCATTCGCTCACGTCCCCGGAGAAGCTGTCGGTGGCGCTTCCGGCGCGACGGACGATTCGTCGGCGCCCTCGGCTGCGACACCTACGTTTCCGGCGCCATCGAAACCGGCGTTCTCGGCAAAAGCCGCGACCGGGGCCGCAGTGGCAACAAGCGCCGTGGCGGGCGTCAGTCCCACATCGATGGCAGGGAGCGCGACGGATATTCTTCACAGAGGTCTTCCGTTTGCCCAAATCAGACTGAACAGTTCCGGTATACCGCATCGCGCCTCATCGCCCTGCGCCCCTCGCTTGGCGCAGGCGGGCCCATGCACAAAACGCGGCCCCGGCGCATTTCTCGCGAGAAATGCGCCGGGGCCGCAGATACCGGAATCCCGACTAGCCTCGGCTCTTCCGTTACTTCAATCCGTACCAGGCAACGCCTTCCGCGTTCCAGCCGGCGTCCGTAAGGGTATCGATTTCGGCCTCGTTGGTGGTGTAGTGGTGGGTGCCCGTGGCCGCGTACGGGTTGTACGCGCGCAAGACCTCGACGTAGGTGGAGCCATCGGCCGGAGCCGAGTACCAACCGATGCCCTCGTACGTCCAGCCAGCCGCAATAAGGCTTTCCTTCTCGTCCTCGCTGGCGGTGAACATGTGGTCGCCACCCTCAACGTAGGAGTTGTACAGGCGGTAGACAGGGGTAACACCGGCATAGCTCTCCAGTGGCGCGGTCCAGCCAACGCCCTCGTTGTTCCAACCGGCCGCGACGCAATTCTCAACCTCAGCCGCATCCGAGGTGTAGAAGTGCTCGCCGGTATAGGGGTTGTACAGGCGATGCATCGTCTGTCCGACGCGCTTGACTCCGTCGACGCCGTCCTCGTCCACATACACGTAGTGCCCAAAATCATCCACGTTGTACGCCACAACCTTTAGCGAGTTGGAGTCGGCCTCGCCGATGTCAATGTCGTCCCACACAAAGACGCCGTCCTGGGTCTTGGTGCCCCAGCCACAGGACTCGCCGTTGAGGTAGAGCTCGACCCTGTCGCAGTTGGAGTACGCCTTGATCTGCTGCAGTGACTTTTTGCGCTCGATGTAGCGCTTGCTAGTGAGATGCACGAACTGGTCGTCCTCGTTCCACACAGCCTTGTAGTAGTAGAAGACGTCCTTCTTGGTGGTGTGGTCGAAGCAGAGCATGCCCTTGGTGTTGATGCCGGATAGCCCGCCCTCGTTGCGGTAGCACGAGAAGTCGAACATGTTCCAGGCGAAGGTCAGCGGAATGTCGTCGCGCGACTGGATGAACTTCCAATAGACCTCGTGGACGAAGGCCTCGCACTCCTCGGGCTGGTAAGCGGTACCGCCGTTATAGACGTCGTCGCCCAGCTCGGTGTGCTGGCCAATGGTGCCGCCGATGCCGTACTCGGTAAGCATCATTTGATCGACACCAAGAATCTCTTTGTAGGAATCGACGGCTTTGTTTAGCTGCCTAGTCAAGCTCTTGCGCCCCTCATCGGTATACAGATCGGCGCAATAAAGATTAAGCCCGGTAAGATCGATATCGCCGCTCCACTTAGACATTAGAGACGACGCCTCGCTCTTTTTATTGATTAACGCTTGCGCGCACATACGGCTGGAATCCTCGGAGCGAACAAGGTCAACCAGGCTCTCAACAAACGCGATAACTTCATCATCGGTCACATCGAAGTCTGACCCATATTGCTTAAAGCTATCGAGGTTACGGAGCTCGTTTTGGATGCCCCACATGACGATGCTGGGGTTGTTGTAATCCTGGCGAATCAACTCGGTCATCTGGCTTTTAACGGAAGCCTGGAACGACTCCGCCTTGGAGTAGATAAGGTAGAAGGGAATCTCAGCGTAAACGATGATGCCCTTCTGGTCGCACAGCTCGTAGAAGTAGTCGTCGTGCTGGTAGTGGGAGGCGCGCACGGCGTTGACGCCCATCTCGAGCATGGTCTCGACGTCCTGCTCGATCTCGTCGCTGGTCACGGCGAAGCCCTTACCCTCGCGGTCTTGGTGATAGCCCACGCCGTGGACCTCGAGCACCTCGCCGTTGAGGTAGGCCTTGCCGTCCTTGACCTCGAAGGTCCTCACGCCGAAGTTGTCGGTCTGGACGTCGAGCAGATTGCCGGTGGCATCGTAGAGCTTGACCTGGGTGGTGTACAGGTAGGGGTCGGCAGTCCCGTTCCAGAGGTGCACGCCCTCGATGGTCTGGGAAACCGTGAACTCCTGGTTGGTCTGGGAAGCGGCGACATTCACGTCCTCGGTAACCGTGGAGACCACGTTGCCGGCGGCGTCGAGAATGGAGGACTCGATCTTGAGCTCCTTAGCCTCGGCGTCCTGGTTGGTGATGTCGACCCTCGTGGACAGGGCCGCGTTGGCGCCGTCTACCTTGTAGTCGACGAAGATGCCGTTGGAGCCACTGTTCTCGGTGGAGATGTACTGGCCGGGCGTCACGATGAGCTCGACGTCGCGGTAGATACCCATGTACTGAATCCAGTCAACGTTGATCGGCGTCGAATCGATGTCGATGTTCGTGACCTTGGCCTCGAGGGTGATAGTCGTCTTGCCGGCGGCGACGGCAGACTTGATGGCATCGGTGAGGTCGAAATCAAAAGCGGAATAGCCACCCGTGTGCTCGCCGACCAGAAGGTCCGAAGCATTGCCGTTCTCGTCGACGGCACCGCCCTTCACGTAGAGCGAGAGGATCTTGTCCGCGGCCTCGAATTTGATATTGACGCAGCAATTCTCGACCTGCGAGATGTCGAGCTTCTTGGTGTAGGAGACCGTCTTGCGGCTCATGGTCGGGATGAACGACATCGTGGGGTGCGTGTAAGAGCAGTTGTGCGGCAGGGTGACGAGCCCGGACTCGCCGCCGTCGGGGAAGTTCCAGCCTGCAGCGCTGGTGTCCGCGCCCGCATCAAACCACCAATCGGAGTCGATGGTCTGGACGCTTCGGCCGGTACCGCTTTGCGGGGCGTTGACCGCCTCGGCCGGAAGCGTCGACTCGTCGACCGCACTATACGGCACGGCGTCCGAGAGCGACTGGGCAACGACGGCGCTGTTTACCTCGGCATCAGCGGTGGCCTCGATGTCGTCGGCGAGCTGTGCCGCGTCGGAGTTGATCTCCTCAGCGAGCGCTATACCCCCCCCCGACGGACATCGCGAGCGCAAGCGAGGCGGCCGCGGCCGCAAAGGCTCTACGTCTCATGAATGGATTCTCCCTTCCTAGACAGGACTGAAATATATCCATTCTACAGTCGATGATTTTGCCCTGAATAAACTATTAAGTCTATTTCGGCCAGCGACGGCGCCTGCGGCATCGAAGCCCACGCTGGCACTCCCCTCGCGCCGCCCGCAGCGGGTGACAAGTTCTGCGTGCTGCAGAAAACGACGGGTTCGCTGGCGGCGTAGTGACAGTCACCAATCGCAGGGTTGCTGCGCTGGCGGCGTCACAGGCCGTCGGTCAGAAACGGAACGTGCCGAAAAAACTCTTCACCTACCAAGTGTTTTAGAAACCAGAAGACTTGCGACCTGCGGTTTTATGGAGGAGGGCAGCAAAAAGACACGGTAGCTGAAGAGTCTTCACCGCCGGCACCGGTGCCGGCGGCAAGAAAATAGCGATTCCAGGCGAGCGGCCGCGCGCAAAAAACGCCGCCCGCGGGTGCGGACGGCGCCTGGCGTGCTTTATCCCAGCTCTCCCCTACTTGATCACGCGAACGCGGTAGATCGCGGGAATCGCCTTAAGCGCGGCGATGGTCACGTCGTCGAGGTGCTCGTCGGTGTCGAACATTGTGTAGGCGTTCTCGCCGGCGGACTCGTTGACCATGCGCTGGACGTTGGCGTTGTCGTGCGCGAGGATGGCCGTGATCTGGCCAATCATGTTGGGCACGTTGGCGTGCAAGCACGCAATGCGGCTCGCGGCGCGGGCCTTGCCCATCGAGCAGCTCGGGTAGTTGACGGAATGCGCGATGTTGCCGTTCTCCAGGTAGTCCTTGAGCTCGGAGATGGCCATGTCGGCGCAGTTGGCCTCGGCCTCGCCGGTGCCGGCGCCCGAGTGCGTGGTAATAAACGTATTGGGCATCTTGACCGTCTTGGGCGTGGCGAAGTCGCACGAGAACCACGAGAGGCGCCCGCCGCGCAGCGCGGCGTCCACGGCGTCCTCGTCGATGATCGTCTCACGCGCGTAGTTGATGAGAACGGCGCCCGGCTTCAGAAGCCCGAGCTGCTCCCCGGAGATCATGCCCACGGTGTCGGACTTTGACGGCACGTGCAGCGTAAGGTAGTCGCAGTTGCGGCACAGGTCCTCGAGCGTGCCCACGCGCTGCACCTCGCGAGAAAGGACCCATGCGTGCTCGACCGAGATGAACGGGTCGTAGCCGTAGACGTCCATGCCCAGCTCGACGCAGGCGTTCGCCACCTTGGAGCCGACGTTGCCCAAGCCCACGACGCCGATGCGCTTGCCCTTGAGCTCGTGGCCGACGAAGGCCTTCTTAGCCTTCTCGGCGTTGACCAGGATGTCGGGGTCGTCAGCGTGCCCGCGCACCCAGTCCATGGACTGCACGACGCCGCGGCTCGAGAGGATGAGCATCGCGATGACGATCTCCTTGACGGCATTGGAGTTCGCGCCCGGGGAGTTGAAGACGACGACGCCCTTCTTGGCGTACTCGTCGATGGGGATGTTGTTCACGCCGGCGCCGCAGCGGGCGATGGCGCGGATGGACTCGGGCAGCTCATAGCCGTGCAGCACGGTAGAGCGCATGAGGATGGCGTCGGCGTCTGCAGCCTCGGGCACGAAGTCGTAGCCCTCGCCGAACTCGACCTTACCGTCCTTGGTAATGTCGTCGATGATCTTGATGTGGCGCATGGTCTCTCCTATCGCAAAAGACATGTGAAGCTAAAAGAATAGCGCTCGCGAGGCCACCGGGCTTGCTCGCACACGAGTTGAAACAAGAAACCCGCGGCACGACCACGCCGTTTTCCTGTATGTTGTTCAAAACGTGCCCGTGGGCGCGTCGTTCACGCTCAGACGAAAAGAGGAACCAATGGATACCAACGAAATCGTCGAGAAGGTCGTTTCCGCTGTTCAGGAGGCCCCCGAGAAGGCTCAGGAGCTTATCGCGGACCCCGAGGGCGCCGTCAAGGCCATCATCGGCGACGTCGAGGGCTTCGATATTCACGAGGTCATCCAAGGCGTCATGTCCAAGGCCTCCGAGCTCGGCCTCGACTTCTCCCACGTCGACCTCTCCGCGCTCGACCTCTCCAAGCTCGACATCTCCAAGCTTGACCTCGGCGCCCTCAAGGACGCCGCCGGCAAGCTGAACGTCGACATCTCCAAGCTCGACCTCTCGGGCCTCGACTTCGGCAACGCCGTCTCCAGCCTGCTCGGCAACCTCGGCAGCATCTTCGGCAAGTAGCCGCCGACTGCCGCAGAAACACGTTGGCCGCGCTCCTTATGGGGCGCGGCTTTCTTTGCGAATATCCGCTCGGCGGGCTAGGCGCGCAGGGACGCGCTAGCCCAGCAGCATGCGGTCGTTGGAAAACTGCTCGCCGCTTGCCTCCTCGAACTTCTTGAGCAGGTCGGCGACGGTAAGCGCGCGCTTCTCCTCGCCGCAGACGTCGTAGATCACGCGGCCATCGGCCATCATAATCAGGCGATTGCCCAGGCGGATGGCGTCGGTCATGTTGTGCGTGACCATAAGCGCCGTCAGGTGGCGCTCGGCGATGATTTTCTCGGTGAGCTCGAGGACCTTGGCCGCGGTCTTGGGATCAAGTGCGGCCGTGTGCTCGTCCAGGAGCAGCAGCTTGGGGTCGGTGAGCGTGGCCATGAGCAACGTGAGCGCCTGGCGCTGGCCGCCGGAGAGCAGGCCCACCTTGGCGCCCATGCGCTCCTCCAGGCCAAGGCCCAAGGTGGCGAGAAGCGCGGGGTACTCCTCCTTCTCCTGCTTGGAGATGCCCCAGGCAAGGCCGCGCCTCTTGCCGCGGCGCTTTGCCAGCGCGAGGTTCTCGGCGATCTGCAGGTCTGCGGCCGTGCCGCGCATAGGGTCCTGGAAGACGCGGCCCAGGTACTTGGCGCGCTGGGCCTCGCTCATGCGCGAGATGTCCTGACCGTCGAGCTCGATGACGCCGGAGTCCAGCGGGTAGACGCCGGCGATCATATTGAGCAGCGTGGACTTGCCGGCGCCGTTGCCGCCGATGACGGTCACGAAGTCGCCGTCATTCAAGGTGAGGTCCACGCCCGTGAGAGCGCGCTTCTCGGTGACGGTGCCGGGGTTGAACGTCTTCTTGACGTGGCTGAGCTTCAGCATGCTACTCGTCTCCCCTCGTGTAGGACCTGCGCAGGCGGTGTTTCTCGATGACCACCGGGATACACAGCGCAAGCGCGACGATGATCGCGGAGAGCAGCTTCATGTCGTTGGCGTCCATGCCAAGCTGCAGCACGATGGCGCGGATGAGGAAGTAGACCACAGAGCCCACGATGGCGGCGGCAAGGCGGCTGCCGAACTTGGTCAGGCCGCCGGGCAGAAGGCGCCCGAGCACCTCGCCGATGACGATGGCGGCAAGGCCGATGACGATGGCGCCCGTGCCCATGCCGATGTCGGCGTACTTCTGGCTCTGGCAGATGAGGCCGCCGGAAAGGCCCACGAGGGCGTTGGCGATGATGAGCGCGAGCATCTTGGTGTTGTTGGTGTTCTGGCCAAGGGCGCGGATCATGTGCTCGTTGTTGCCGGTGGCGCGCAGGGCGCTGCCGATCTCGGTGCCGAAGAACCAGTACAGCACGCAGATGACGAGCACCACGAGAATCGCGCCCACGATGAGGGTGGCCGTGCTCTGCGGGATGCCCGTGAAGTCGGAGATCTTGGAGAAGATCGTGTCGCTCGTGAGCAGGGGCGTGTTGGACTTGCCCATGATGCGCAGGTTGATGGACCAGAGGCTGATCTGGGTCAGGATGCCGGCGAGAATGGCCGGTATCTCGAACACCGTGGTGAGGATGCCCGTGACGGCACCGGCGACGCCGCCGGCGAGCATGCCGACGACCGTGGCAAGCGCCGGGTCGACGCCATAGTTGACGACAAGCACCGCAACGGTGGCGCCGCCGAGCGCAAACGCGCCGTCGACCGTCATGTCGGGGATGTCCAGCAGCCTGAAGGTGATGTAGACGCCAAGAACGAGAAGGCCCCAGAGGATGCCCTGTGTGATGGCGCCTTGGAATGCAACGAGCATGTGATTTCCTTCTTTATATATGCGATGCCTGTGGGCGCGGTTCTTTACGCGTCAAGGGCGGAGAGGTCAACGCCGATGGCGGCGGCCATCTCCTCGTTCTTGACAACGACGAGCTCGGAGGTGGAGAGGTGCTCGATGGCCATGTCGGCGGGCTTGGCCTCGCCCTTCAGGATCTTCACGGCCATCTCGCCGGCCAGCTTTCCGAGGTCGGTGTAGTTGATGGACAGGGTGAAGAGACCGCCGGCGTTGCACATGCCCTCCTCGCCGGTGACGAAGGGGATCTTGTTCTCCTTGCAGATCTGGCCGACCTGAGCGGCGCCCGCGGCGATGGTGTTGTCGGTGGGGGCGTATAGGGCGTCGACCTTGCCCACGGCGGACTCCACGACGGACTGGATCTCGTTGGAGCTGGAGACGGCGTACTCGTCGTAGGCGATGCCCAGGGCGTCGAGCTCCTCCTTGGCGGAGGCGATCTGGATGTCGGAGTTGGACTCGGCGGAGCAGTAGAGCAGGCCGACCTTCTTCACGTCGGGCAGGACCTTCTGCATCATCTGGAGCTGCTCGGCCACGGGGGTGAGGTCGGAGGCGCCGGTGACGTTGGTGCCGGGCTTGTCGTTGTCCTTGACCAGGCCCGAGGCGGCGTAGTCGGTGATGGCGCTGCCGACGATGGGGATGTCGGAGGTAGCGGCGGCCGCGGCCTGGGCGGCGGGCGTGGCGATGGCGTAGATCAGGTCGACGCCGTCGCCCACGAACTTGGAGGCGATGGTCTGGCAGGCCGACTGGTCGTTCTGGGCGTTCTGCTGGTCGATGGTCACGGAGAGGCCGGAGGCGTTGACGGCCTCGACAAAGCCCGCGTTGGTTGCGTCGAGCGCGGAGTGCTCGGTGAGCTGCACGACGCCGATCTTGTAGGAGGCGGTGCCGTCGGAGCTGGAGCTCGCGGAGTTGCTGGAGCCGCAGCCGGCAAGAAGCACGGCCGCGCCGGCAACGCCGGAGGCCGCTACGAAGTTCCTTCTGGTAACGTTCATGTCTCTTCCCTTCCCTGGGATGTTGTAAGGGCGGGTGCTAGTCTAATGGGCCGAGCCACGCAGCTGAAATCTTGCAGCAGACCTGAAACAACTTCTTGGCCCGCACCAGCCCTACCGGCGCAAAAAGGGCGGCGAGAAGATCGCTCTTCTCGCCGCCCGAAAGCGCGCTATGAAGCCGTGAGGCTAGGGTTTGGGCCCGAGGCTACTCCGCGGAACCCGAGGCGAGCTCCTTGGCGTCCTGGCTCTTGCGGATCTGAGGCAGGATGAAGCCGAGCAGCGTCAGAGCGACCGGGGTCACGATGTTCAGGACCATGGTGAACGGGTCGTCGGAGTACATGCCCGTGATGCAGCAGAACAGCGTCACGAAGAAGCACCAGGCGCCCAGGACCATGCCCAGGGTGCGGCCCTTGACGAACTTGTACTCGGGGTTGAACTTGTCGCCGGCCTTCTTGAGCAGGAAGTAGGCAACAAAGACCCACAGGTAGCGAAGGGGCATGCAGACGGAGTTCAGCTTGTTGAGCTGGGTCAGGACGGCAGCGGCGCCCGGGACCACGATCTGGGCCAGGATGATGGCGCCGGAAAGCACGGCGACCATCTTGATGCCGTTGATGTAAGCGCCCTTGTCGTTCTGCTTGAGCAGGGCCTTGGGCACGAACTGGCGAGAGTTCTCGTCGCCGAGCAGCATGCGCAGCGGGGCGTCGATGGAGACGACGAGGGTGGAGAACTGGCCGATGGCGTTGCAAGCGGCGTAGATGATCATGAGCAGGTTGCCCACGCCGTAGTAGTTGCCGAGCTTCTGGAAGGCCCAGTAGGAGCCGTTGGCCACGTAGGACTTGAAGTTGGCGTTAACGTCGGCGACGTCGAACATCATGCTCATGGCGATGGTGCCGAGAAGGGCGCAGACCAAGACCATGATGACGGTGACGATGATGGCCTTGGGGAACTGGCGGGCGGGGTTGCCGTCGACCTTGTTGACGTACGGCGAGATCTTCTCGATGCCGCCGACGGCGAAGACCAGAATCGACAGGTTGGTGATGAAGGTGATGTCGATGTTGGGGATGAGGTTGCTAAGCGACCAGTCGGCGCTCACGTAGCCGCCGTTGGGGTTGATGGCGGGGGCCGCGAACATCATGAGGATGTACAGAAGGCTCATGACGAACATGGAGGAGCCGGCGATGGTCGCGAGCTTCTTCAGCGGGTTCAGGCCGCGGGAGGCGACCCAGCAGAAGAACAGGAACACGGCCAGGGTGGCAAGCTGGACGGCCAGGGTGGGGAACGAGTCATACGTCTCGGCGTTGCCGAAGACCATCCAGGACAGGGCCTTCAGGCCGCCGGAGCCCTTGGAGGCGATGTAGGAGACGTGGACGGCCCAGTAGGTCCAGCCGGCGAAGTAGGCGGCCTTGGCCACGGAGGTGCCCTTGATCCAGGAGGTCACGCCGCCGCCCTCGCTCTTGAAGGTGGAGCCGAGCTCGCCGACCATGAGGGCGTACGGGATGAAGTACAGAATGAACATGCCGATCCAGGAGATGATGACCTGGGGGCCGTTGAAGTACATGAAGCCGTTGGAGACGTTGCCAAAGCCCCAAAGGGTCGAGAACGTCATGAAGCACAGCATGTACCACTTGATTTTCTTATTGTCGGACATGTATCCCTTCTTTCCAAAGAGAGACGGGGCCGCTGGGCGCGCGCAGGCCCGCAGCCAAGCTTATAAGCCGTTTTGAAAATCGTTTGAAATAATACCGTATCAGAGGCGAAATTACCAAGCGCTCAGACGGAAACAGATTGCGACACGGCGGCGCGGGTGGTCGGGCGCGGGCGGGCGCGGGGCGCGGCCTAGTTGACCCCGCGGAAGCCGCGGCCGATGATCTCGGAGCTGCTGGTGATGGTGATGAAGGCGCCGGGGTCGATCTGGCGCACGTAAAGGCGCAGGCGCATGGCCTCGCGGCGCGTGAGGACGGTCGTGAGGATGATCACGCGGCGGCCCGAGTAAGCGCCCCAGCCGATCTGGACGGTGGCCGTGCGGCCGAGCGTGCGCACGATGAACTCCTCCACGTCGTGCGGGTACTTGCAGATGATCTGGCAGACCTTGCGCTGGCGGATGGACTCGATGGCGGTGTCCACCACGAAGGTCTTGGCGATAAGGCCCAGGATGCACCACAGGCCGACGCGCGGGCCGTAGAGCACGGCCGCGGCGCAGACGATGGCGATGTCCACGGCAAAGAGGGCCTTGCCGATCTCGACGTCCGTGTGGCGGCGCAAGATCATGGCAAGGATGTCCGTGCCGCCGGTGGAGGCGCCGATGTCGAAGACGAGGGCCGAGCCGAGGGCCGGCAGCAGCACGGCGAAGCAGACGTCGAGCGCGAGGTCGCCCGTGATGGAGGAGCTGATGGGAAAGACGAGCTCGAAGAGCGAGACGTAGGCGGAAAGCGCGATGGAGGCGTAGGCGCTCCAGAGCACGGCGCGGCGCTCGAGGAAGACGAAGCCCAGGGCCACGAGGGCAATGTTCAGCACCCACATGAAGGCCGAGACGGGAAGCTGTGGAAAGAGCGTCGAGAGCACGACGGCCACGCCCGAGGTGCCGCCAAAGGCCAGGTGGTTGGGGGTCTTGAAGACGACGATGGCGAGCGCGGTGAGAAGCAGACCGGCGTTCAGCATCCCGAAAAAGGCGAGGCCCTGGTAGCCCCGCGTGCGCTTATCGCTGACGGCATCGGCGCGCTGACCCTCCTCGGGGGTCTGGTCCTCGCAGATGGGGGCGATGGGGTCGCCCTCGTAGGCGTCGCCCACGTGATAGCTTTCGACCTCTGCGTCCTTCTCGCCCATTGCACTCCCCTGTTTACGCCCTCAAGCCGCGCGATAGCCTAACAGGTGTCATGGATTATTTCCAGTGTATTTCCGCTATGTTTCCTAATTGCTGCGCAAGCGGAGGAAGCCAGGGCGAGAGCGGGCATCTGGGACACAAACTCCCAAACTTTGGTGTCTTGTATAGAAACAGCGAGTAGAGGCGGCCGTCTGGGTCTCAGCCAACTGGGCAAACGTCGCTTCCGGAGGCGTGTCTACTCGGGAGTTCCGTACAAGACACCAAAGTTTGGAAGTTTGTGCCTCGGGACCGCCCCGGGCGCGGCGCTTGCGGCACAAGGCGGGGTCCGTGCCGATGATGGCACGGGCCCCGCTTGACTTGGCGCGTGTGGCTCTCCCCTACCCCAGCTTCTGCGCGAGGAGCTGGTTGAAGAGCTTCGGGTTGCCGGAGCCCTTGGCTGCCTTCATGCACTGGCCGACGAGGAAGCCGAGGACCTTCTTGTTGCCATCGCGGTACTGCTGGACCTGGTCGGTGCAGCGGCCAAGGACCTCGTCCACGATGGGCTCGAGGGCGCCGGTGTCGGTCACCTGGCGCATGCCCTTCTCGTCGACGACGCGCTCCGGGTCGTCATCCGTCCCGTTGACGAGGTCGAGGACTTCGCGCGCCTGTGCGAACGTGATGGCGTCGGCGGCGAGCAGCCCCGAGATGCTGCGCACCTGCGCGGGCGTGAGGGCGTCGTAGCTGGGCACGAGGTTCACCATGACGTTGCCGATTGTGGGTACGGCCTTGGCGTCGGCGCCCTCGACGGCCTGCTCGAAGAAGCTCGCGACCTTGGGGTCGCCGGCAAGCTGGGCGGCGTCAGCGCGCTTCAGGCCAAAGTCGGCCATGTAGCGGTCGCGCTTAGCGTCGGGCAGCTCCGGGATGCGCTTACGCGCGGCCTCGATGAACTCGTCGTCGAGGTCAAAGGGCGCGAGGTCCGGATCCGGGAAGAGGCGGTAGTCGTCGGCCGTCTCCTTGACGCGCATGACGATGGTGCGGCGGCGCGAGGGCTCCCAGTGGCGGGTCTCCTGGTAGATGATGCCGCCCTCCTCGAGGACCTCGGCCTGGCGGCAGATCTCGTACTCGAGAGCATCGTGCAGGCTCTTGAAGGAGTTGATGTTCTTCATCTCCGTCTTGGTGCCCAGGCCGTCCGTGCCGCGGCGGCGAAGGCTCACGTTGCCGTCGCAGCGCATGGAGCCGTTCTCCAGCGAGCAGTCGGATATGCCGAGCGTGAGGAACGTCTGGCGGAGCTTCTCCATAAAGAGACGCGCCTCCTCGGGGGTGCGCAGGTCGGGCTCGGTGACGAGCTCGATCAGCGGGGTGCCGCAGCGGTTGTAGTCCACGTAGGACTCCGCGGCGCCGCCGATGCGGCCCTCCTCGCCGCCCACGTGGACCATCTTGGCGGCGTCCTCCTCCATGTGGATGCGGAAGATGCGGATGGGCGTGGTGTAGGAGCCGTCGGCGTTCTTGTCGATGGTGACGGGGGCCGCCTTCTCCATGCCGCCGGGGGCCACGTTTCCGGTCTGGACGTGGTCCGGGCGCTCGTCGGCGCCCTGGCCGGAGACCTCGAGGTCAAGGTGGCCGTACATGCAGAAGGCCACGGGGCCCTGGGTGGTCTGGAAGTTCTTGGCCATGTCAGGGTAGAAGTAGTGCTTGCGATAGAACATCGAGCGGCGCTGGATCTGGCAGTTGGTGGCCAGGCCCGCCATGACGATGGACTCGATGGCCGCGCGGTTGGGCACGGGCAGCGCGCCCGGCATGCCCAGGCACACGGGGCAGACGTTGGTGTTGGGCTCGTCCTCGTGGGACAGGCGGCAGTTGCAGAACATCTTGGTGTCCAGGGCGGTGAGCTCGGTGTGGACCTCCAGGCCGATGACGGCCTCCCAGTCCTTCAGGACCTCGGAGAGCTTCTTCATCAGAGCTCACCCCCCTTCCCGGCAAAGGCGGGCGCGACGGTGCCGGCGACGTCGAAGCCGCGCTCGATGGCGCGGGCAAAGGTGAGAAGGCTGCGGTCCTTGAACGCGGGGCCCTGCAGCTGGGCCGAGACGGGCAGGCCGGTCGCGGCGCCAAGGCCCAGCGGCACGGAGATGCCGCCGTTGCCGGCGATGTTGTTGGAGATGGTGAACATGTCCGAGGCGTACATCTGCGTGGGGTCGCTCATCTCGCCGAACTTGAACGCGGTGCGCGGGGAGGCCGGCATCAGGATGACGTCGCACTTCTCGTAGGCGCGCATGTAGTCCCGGGTGATGAGGGTGCGGACCTGCTGGGCCGGGTAGTAGTACTTGTCGTAGGTGCCGCTAGAGAGAAGGTAGGCGCCCAGCATCTGGCGGCGCTTGGCCTCCTCGCCGAAGCCGTGGGCGCGCGAGAGCGACGTCTGGTCGGCGAGGTTCGCGCAGCCCGCCTCCTGGTAGCCGTAGCGCACGCCGTCGAAGCGGGCGAGGTTGGAGAAGGCCTCGCACGGGGCGATGACGTAGTAGGCGGCGATGGCAGAGGCGATGTTGGGAAGCTCCACCTCCACGACCTCGGCGCCCTGGTCGCGCAGGGCGTCGGCGGCGGCGTCGATGGCGCTCTTGACCTCGTCGGTGAGGCCGGCGGCCTCCATGAGCGCGGGCACGATGCCCACGCGACGGCCCTCGATTGCGTCCTCCAGGTGCTCGAGGAAGTTAACCGGGCAGTCCTGGGAGGTGGAGTCGTAGGGGTCGCGGCCCGCGCCGACAAGTGCGTTCATGGCAAGCGCGACGTCCTCCACGCGGCGGCCGAAGGGGCCGACCTGGTCAAGGGAGGAGCCGAAGGCCACCACGCCGTAGCGGCTGACCGCGCCGTAGGTGGGCTTCATGCCCACGACGCCGCAGAGGCTCGCCGGCTGCCGGATGGAGCCGCCGGTGTCGGAGCCCAGGGAGAGCGTGACCTCGCCCGCGGCGACGGCAGCGGCCGAGCCGCCAGAGGAGCCGCCGGGGACGCGCTCGGTGTCCCAGGGGTTGTTCGTGCGGTGGAAGGCCGAGGACTCCGTGGAGGAACCGAAGGCGAACTCGTCCATGTTGGCCTTGCCCATGGGGGTGGCACCGGCGTCGAGCATGCGCTGGACGCAGGTGGCCGTGAAGGTGGACTCGTAGTTCTCGAGCATCTTTGAGGCGCAGGTGGTGCGGGTGCCCACGAGGTGCATGTTGTCCTTGAAGGCCACGGGCACGCCCGCGAGCGGCCCGAGCTTCTCGCCGGCGGCGCGCGCGGCGTCGGTCTTCTCGGCGGCGGCAAGCGCGAGGTCGGCGGAGACCTCGAGGAAGGCCTGGACCTCGCCCTCGCGGGCGTCGATGGCGTCAAGCGAGGCGCGCGCGACGTCGACGGCGCTGAAGTCGCCGGCGACGACGCCTGCCGCGATCTGGGCAGCGGAGAGGGTGTCGAAGCTCGCCATTAGCGATCGCCTCCCTGGTCACCGAGGATGGACGGTACGCGGAAGTAGCGCTCGTGGGAGGCGCCCGCGTTCTTGAGGGCAACGTCGATGGGAAGCGCGCGGGGGTCGTCCGCGACGTCTGCACCCATAACGTTGGAGAGGTCTCCGATGGGGTGGAAGGTGGGCTCGACGCCCTCGAGGTCGTACTGGCGGATGGGCTCGAGCAGCTCGACGGCCTCGTTCATGTAAGCGGTCATCTCGTCGAGCTCGGCGTCGGTCAGGGCGATGCGCGCGTAGTCCGCGATGCCCGCGACGTCTTCTCTTGATAGGGCCATAGGTCCTCCTTGTTAGCGGTTGAGCCGCACTATTCTACGGCACGCGGCAAGAGCGGGCGGGCGGCGGCGCGCAGGCGAAACCTTACGGACTCCAAAGAGGGCGGGCGGCGGCGCGAAGAAGGCGGTTTTCGGCGGGCGGTCCTTCGGCGCGAGGCGCCTTATCGGTTCGGGGAAGAGAGGCGCTCGGCCGCGCCCGAGAGGGATTCTTCGGACCCCGCCGAGGCGTCGTCGCGCGCGAGCAGCCAGCGCATGAAGCTGCCGAAACAGGCGGCGAGGACCTGCTGGAACAAGGTCCCGATGATCACCGGGAACATGACCTCGCCCGGGAAGAACTGCCCAGCGATGACGGCGCCGGCCGAGATGTTGCGCATGCCGGTCTGGAACGTCATGGTGACCTGCGTCGCGCGCGGGCGCCTCCACAGGCGAGAGATGATAAGGCCCCAGAAGTACCCGGACATGGCGAAGAGGCCGATGAAGACGGTCACGCCCACGAGCTGCGGCGTGAGGTTGCGAATGTAGGGCGAGACGTTCGTCGAGTTGGAGAGGATCACGAGGACGAGCGCCACCTTGGCCGCCGGCGCGATGGCGGGGCTGAGCACCCGCTTGCCCCAGCCCCGCGTGAGGTCGTTGACGACCATGCCCGCGAGCGCCGGCAGGGCGATCTCGACGAGCATGTTGAGCATCATGCCGGCGGCGTCGACCTCGACCGAGGCGCCGAGGAGCAGCCGCAGCGTGAGCGGGATGGTCACGGGCGAGATAACCGTCGAGACGAGCAGCGTCGCCAAGCCTTGCGAGAGGTCGCCGCCGAACATGTTGATCCACATGGCCGAGACCACGGCCACCGGCACGGAGTACTCGAGCACGATGCCGCAGACCAGGTTCGGGTTGCCGCCGAAAAAGAGGCTGCCCAGCGCGAACGCGGCGCAGGGTATGGCCACGGCGGAAATGAGCAGCGTGACGAGCATGGCGGCCGGGCGCCTAAAGGCGTCGACGAGGTTCTCGAGGGTGTTGGAAAGCGCGCCCTGGAAGGTCATGAAGGCGAAAAGGGCCGTGACGAAGGGCTTGATGACCGAGATCTGGTCGGGGAACAAAACGCCGAGCGCCACGCAAGTGGGGGCAATAAACGCGAGGTGAGAGCCTATGAACTTGCCGAGCGACTGCCAAGATTGCACGAGATGGGACCTTCCGAGATCAAATTCAAACGCTGCAATCATAGGTGCAGGCACCGCGCGCGAGAAGGCCTCGGCCGGATAGTCACCGAGTGTTAAACCGCCCGCAACCTTGGACATGCGGAAAAGGGACTGCCCCCAAACCGCTGCAGAAAGGGGACTGTCCCCTTTTGGCAGGGGCGAACCTGTCACCACGTGCAGGTCCGTCCCAGAAGCGCTGCGGAAAGGGGACTGTCCCCTATTTGCAGGCGCGGCGGAAGCGGGCGACGAAGTAGAGGCCGATGAGCGCCGAGAGGGTCGATGCGCCGAAAAGCACGCCCTGGACGCCGAAGATTTCGGCCAAGAACGGCGAGACGATGAGCGGCAGGGTACCCGCCGAGTTCATGCCGACGCGCATGACCGACGACACGCGACCGACGACGCCCGCCTCGCAGCGCTGCTGCGTGAGCGTGGTACGGATGGGAGACAGGGCCCCGAACCCGACGCCGGTCACGACCTGCCCCACGGCGGCCACCAGCACGAACGGCGTGCCCGTGTAGATCATCGAGCCCGCGCCCACGACCAGAAGCGCCACGGCGAGCAGCCACGTGGAGAAGCGCTTCTTGGGAATCCTCAGCACGAGCAGCGACCCCAGTGTCCCGCCGATGCCGGAGATTGACGACAGCCACCCCATCCAGTCCGAGCCCACCTGCAGCACGTCTCGGTAGAATAGCGACTCGAGCGAGTCGAAGGCCCCGTAGCAAAAGAACCCGAGGAACCCGATGAGGAACAAAACGCGCAGCTCAGGCCTGCCGAAGACGATGCGCACGCCCTCGAAGACCTCGCGAGCGAAGCCGCCGCCGGCGCCCGCGGCGTTGGCAGGATCTACACTGCTGCGAATGCCCACGGGAAGGTCCTCGACGGTGAGCCACGTGACGACGAGCCCCGGCAAAGGCGCCAACGCGAGCAGCGAGAAGACGCACTGCTGCGGCGCCCACGTGGCGATCCATCCCGCGAGCGTGGGACCCGCGATGACGCTCACGCCGGTCGCCGTCTGGTTCAGGCCGTTCATGCGCGCGAGCTCGTCCGCGTCTTCCGAGAAATACCGCGGGTAGGCGTCGACCGCCGTCGTGCCGGCGCCGAACGCAAGGCCGATTCCTGCGGCAATAAGCACCAGCTCAGGATAGCTGACGGGCGCCCTCCACCCCACAAAACCGATTGCCGAGGTAAAGAGGAGCGCGCACAGCATCACGCGCCTCGGCCCGAGGCGATCGATGAGGGGCCCGACGAGGAAGTTGCCAAGCACGAGCACGACGTTGATGATGAGGACGAGCGCGGATGTCTGGGCGGCGCCCGCGCCCAAAACGTAGGTCGCGCAGCCGATGACGCCGACGAAGTACGTCGCCTGGAAGGCGAGCATCATAAAGAAGTTGATGGCGACGATGCGCAGCGCCGGCGAGGTATGGGTCTTCAAGCGGGTGCTCCGAACAAATGGCGCGGGCGCAGGGCCCGCGGGCTGAACCGCAACGCTCACCAGTGTGACAAATCCCGCGGCCGCTTGCAGCGCACGACGAGCGCTCTGCCCGCAGCGTCCCTCTTGCCGCCTGCGCCAAAATCCCCCCAAATAAGGGGTATTTATGAACCGCCTGCGCGCCTCTTGCCGTATAATCCCTACTCGCTAGTGTGAATTAATGGCATTGCACGCGCGGCCGCGGCCGCGCACCTATATAAGGAGAGAGAATGGCAGAGCTTCTGAACGTGAGCGGCGTCTCGGCGGGGACCGAGGGCAAGCCGATCCTTCACGGCATCGACCTTACGGTCGGCGAGGGCGAGTGTCACGTCCTCATGGGCCCGAACGGCGCCGGCAAGTCCACGCTGGGCCACGTCATCATGGGCGACCCCACCTACCGCGTGACCTCGGGCTCCATCAACTTCGCAGGCGCCGACCTCACCGACGCCTCCGCCGACAAGCGCAGTCTCGCCGGCATCTTCCTCTCGTACCAAGCGCCCGTGGAGGTCCCGGGCGTGCCCCTCTACAGCTTCCTGCGCACCATCTGCCAGATGCGCCCCGAGCTCAAGACCACCGCGCGCAAGTTCCGCAAGCGCGTGGGAGAGATCGCCGACCAGCTCGACCTCGACCAGTCCTTCCTCATGCGCGAGCTCAACGTGGGCTTCTCCGGCGGCGAGAAGAAAAAGATCGAGATGCTCCAGCTGCTGCTCCTGCAGCCCAAGCTCGCCATTCTCGACGAGACGGACTCGGGACTTGACGTCGACGCGCTGGGCGTGGTATCGCGCGGCATCGCGGCCTTCCGCGAGCAGTGCGACGGCGCCCTTATCGTCATCACGCACAACACCCGCATCCTCGAGCGCCTCGACGTCGACAAGACCCACGTCATGGTCAAGGGCCACATGATGGCCGAGGGCCCGGCGTCCCTCATCTCAAAGATCGACGCAAATGGCTTTGGCGCCTACGAGCAGATGGCCGTCGAGAAGGGCTACATCGCCGCCGCGGGCGCCGCGCCCGCCGAGGAGGCTGACGCCTAAGTGAGCGACGAGCGCACCAAGAACCGCACGCAGGTAGACGACGTCGACCGCTCCCTCTACGACTTCACCAAGTCCGAGGAGGGCTACGAGCGCTACGCCGACGGCCTCACCCCCGACATCGTGCGTGCCATCAGCCAGAAGAAGGACGAGCCGGCGTGGATGCTCCAGATGCGCCTGGACGCGCTGGACAAGTACCACGCGCGCGCCATGGCCGACAACTGGGGCCCCTCCATCGCGGGGCTGAACCTGGACCACATCTCCACGTACGTCTCGCCCAAGACCAAGCAGGCCAAGAGCTGGGACGACGTGCCGGAGGACATCAAGGACACCTTCGAGCGCCTGGGCATCCCCGAGGCCGAGCGCGACTCTCTTGCCGGCGTCGGCGCCCAATACGACTCCGAGATCGTCTACCACAACATGCGCGAGGAGGTGGCCAAGCAGGGCGTCGTCTACACGACCATCGAGGACGCGCTGCACGACCCCCAGTGGGAGCCCGTGGTGCGCGAGTACTTCGGCACCCTGATCCCGCCCACAGACCACAAGTTCGCGGCGCTGCACTACGCCGTGTGGAGCGGCGGCTCGTTTGTCTACGTGCCGGAAGGCGTCACCCTGGACTACCCGCTGCAGAGCTACTTCCGCCTGAACGCCGCGGGCGCAGGCCAGTTCGAGCACACGCTGATTATCGTCGAGCCGGGCGCTGACCTGCACTTCATTGAGGGCTGCTCGGCACCCAAGTACTTTGAGGCCAACCTCCACGCGGGAGCGGTGGAGCTCTTTGTGAAGGACGGCGCGCGCCTGCGCTACTCCACCATCGAGAACTGGTCCAAGAACATGTACAACCTCAACACCAAGCGCGCCAAGATCGGCGCCGACGCCAAGATGGAGTGGGTCTCCGGCTCCTTTGGCAGCCACGTGAGCTACCTCTACCCCACCACCATCATGGAGGGCGCGCGCTCCAGCTGCGAGTTCACCGGCATCACCTTCGCAGGCGCCACGCAGGATTTGGACACGGGCTGCAAGGTGGTCATGAACGCGCCGGACACCACGGCCTCGGTCAACACCAAGTCCATCTCCAAGGACGGCGGCATCAACACCTTCCGCAGCTCCGTGGTGGTGGGCCGCAAGGCCGACCGCGCGCGCTGCTCGGTGAGCTGCCAGTCGCTGATGCTGGACAACATCAGCCGCTCCGACACCATCCCGGCCATGGACGTGCGCAACTCCACCGCGCAGGTGGGCCACGAGGCCACCATCGGCCGCATCTCCGACGACACCATCCTCTACCTCATGAGCCGCGGCTGCTCTGAGGCCGAGGCGCGCACGCTCGTGGTCAACGGCTTTGCGAACCCCGTCTCCAAGGAGCTCCCCATGGAGTACGCCGTGGAGATGAACAACCTGATCAAGCTCGAGATGGAAGGGGCCATCGGCTAATGGCTGACGAGAAGAACACCGCCGCCGCGGGCGACGCCGCCACCGTCACGCTCGAGCGCGTGAACACCGCACCCGCGCAGACCTGGAACCGCCTGCGCGCCAACGACATCACCCTCACCGTGCCGAGCCTTTCTCGCAAGGGAGACGTCTACTTCGCGCTGCCGCAGCTCTTTGGCAAGATGGAGTGCGGCATGGGCGAGGCCGTCACCGGCTGGGCGACCTCCCAGGCGGCAGACGCCCGCTACGTCGAGGTGCAAAGAAACACCGTGCGCGAGGAGCCCATCGTAGTGGACATCGACGCCGACGCCGGCAACGTGGCCGACACGGGCGTCATGGTCCGCGAGGGTGCCTGCGCCACCATCGTGGTTGCCGTCCACGGCGGCGAGAAAGCCAGCGCGGGTGCCACAACCAGCGGCTCGTTGCTGCGCGTGGTGGCCGAGGCCCGCGCCAACGTGACCATCATCGAGGTCCTGGGCGTTGCCGCCGAGCAGCAGCACCTCGAGAGCGTGGGCATCACGGCAGACGAGGACGCCCACATCGAGGTGCGCCAGTACGCCCTCGGCGGCGGCACCGTGGCCATGGGCCTTGCGGCAGAGCTTGCCGGCGCCCGCTCCCGCATCGACCTCACCTGCCGCTACTTTGCCCACGACAAGAACGTCCTGGACATCAACCACGTTGTCCGCATGCGCGGCAGGAACACCCGCGCCGAGGTCAGCGAGTCCGGCGCCCTCGACGGCGCGGCACGCAAGTCCCTGCGCGCCACGATCGACCTTGTCCACGGCGCCCGCGGCGCCAAGGGCAACGAGGCCGAGAGCGTCCTTGTGCTGGGAGACGACGTGGTGAACAAGACCGTCCCCACCATCCTCTGCGACGAGGACGACGTGGCCGGAAACCACGGCGCCACCATCGGCAGCGTCTCGCCCGAGCAGATCGACTACCTCATGGACCGCGGCCTTTCTCGCCACGAGGCCGAGCAGCTCTTCGTGCGCGCCATCTTTGAGGACGCTATCATGCACGCGCCGGAGGCCGCCTCCCACAAGGCCGCGGTGCTTCGCGCCGAGGAGGTCCTGGGCGCCGACGTTGCCCACGACTTCGACGAGGGCGCCGAACCTGCAAAAGGGACAGTCCCTTTTGCAGGTGGCGAGGAGGAGTAATGGCCGACATCGAGAAGAGCCCGTATAAGGCGGACTTCCCGCTGCTGGTCGGCCACCCCGAGCTCGCGTTTCTCGACAGCGCGGCCACCGCGCAGCGCCCCGCCTGCGTGCTCGACGCCCAGGTCGACTTCTACCGCCGCATGAACGCGAACCCGCTGCGCGGCCTCTACAGCCTCTCGGTCATGGCCACGGCGGAGATCTCCGCCGTGCGCAAGCAGGTCGCGGAGTTCGTCGGCGCGCGCGACGAGAACGGCCGCCCGCTCGCCGACGACGTCGTCTTCACGCGCAACACCACCGAGAGCCTGAACCTCGTGGCCAAGAGCTTCGCGCCGACCGTGCTTGGGCCCGGCGACGAGGTCTGCGTCACCGTGATGGAGCACCACTCCGACCTCATCCCCTGGCAGCAGGCCTGCCGCGCGGCGGGCGCCACGCTCGTGGTCATGTACCCCGAGAAGGACGGCGCCCTCACCGAGGCCGAGGTCGCGGCAAAAATCGGCCCCAAGACGAGAATCGCCGCCTGCGTCCACGTCTCCAATGTCATGGGCTGCGAGCTGCCGGTGCGCGCCATCGCCGACGCCGTGCACGCGCAGGGCGGCTACCTGGTGGTGGACGCCGCGCAGTCCACGCCGCACCTGGCCGTTGACGTGGCCGAGCTCTGCGCCGACTTTCTCGCTTTCTCCGCCCACAAGTGCCTGGGTCCCATGGGCGTGGGCGTGCTGTGGGGCCGCCACGAGCTGCTGGCGCAGATGCCGCCGATGCTCACCGGCGGCGAGATGATCGACTCCGTGAGCGAGCAGGACGCCACGTGGGCGCCCGTCCCCGAGAAGTTCGAGGCCGGCACGCAGGACGCCGCCGGCATCTTTGCCACGGGTGCCGCGCTCGCCTACCTCACACAGACCGTGGGCCTCGATGCCGTGGCCGCACGCGAGGCCGCGCTTGTCTCTTACTGCATGGAAAAGCTCTCTGAGCTGGGTTTCATTGACATCATCGGCAGCGCGGACCCCGCACGCCACCACGGCGTCGTGAGCTTCAACGTCCGCGGCGTGCACCCCCACGACGTGGCGAGCATCCTCGATATGTCCGGCGTCTGCATCCGCGCCGGCCACCACTGTGCCCAGCCGCTGCTCACGTGGCTCGGCGTGGAGAACTTGGCCTGCTGCCGCGCCAGCATGGCTTTCTACAACGACAAGTCCGACATCGACCGCCTCGTGGGCGGCCTCAACCAGGTTTGGCAGGTATTCCATGGCCGTGACTGATCTCTACAACGCCGAGTTCATGGACCACGTGTCCCACCCGGACTACAAGTACGAGCTCGAGGACGCCGACTGCGAGCACGAGGGCGTGAACCCCTCCTGCGGCGACGAGCTCAAGTTCCAGGTCAAGTTCGCCGATGACGGCACCATCGAGGAGGCCGCCTTCACCGGCCACGGCTGCGCCATCAGCCAGGCCTCGGCCGACATCATGAGCGACCTCATGATCGACAAGAGCCCCGAGGAGGCCATCGAGCTCTGCAAGCTCTTCATGCAGATGGTCCGCGGTGAGATCGACGAGGACGACCCCGCCCTCACCGCCCTCGAGGACGCCTCGATCCTCAAGGACATCGCCCACATGCCCGCGCGCGTCAAGTGCGCCGAGCTCGCCTGGCGCACCCTCCAGGAGATGCTCGAGTCCCGCTAACCTGCAAAGGGGACAGTCCCTTTTGCAGGTACCGTCCCCTTTGACGCCGTTTGACCTTTGATTGGAGACCACATGGGAATGTTCTCGACGAAGGGCATCTACGCCCTGCGCGCGATGGCCGACCTCGCAGGCCACGAGGGCTGGGTCTCCCTGGGCGACGTCTCCAAGCGCCAAAACATCTCGCGCAAGTACCTCGAGCAAGTCATCTCGCTCATGCACAAGGCGGGCTACGTGCAGAGCCAGCGCGGCAAGGGCGGCGGCTATAAGCTCACCCGCGACGCGAGCGACTACACGCTGGGCGAGATCCTGCGCGCGGCCGAGGGCTCCCTTGCGCCCGTGAACTGCCTCGATTGCTCCAACGGCACCATCTGCCCGCAGGTCAACACCTGCTCGACGGTGAGCGTTTGGCGCGACCTCGGCCGCGTGACCTCGAGCTATCTCGACTCCAAGACCCTCGCTGACCTCGTGCACCCCGAGGGCGGCAGCTGCAACGTCACTTTCCAGGACCTCTAGCAGGACCGGCAAAGGAGACAGTCCCTTTTGCCGGTGAAGGAGCCGCCATGTCGGGCCGCGTCACCGCCCAGGACGTCGCGAAGGCCGCCGGGGTCTCCCCCGCCACGGTCTCGCTCGTCTTCCACAACAAGCCGGGCATTAAGGCCCAGACGAGGAGCCACGTGCTCGCGACCGCCATGGACCTCGGCTACAAGCCGAGCGCGCCGGCGCAGCTTCCCGCCGAGATCCGCACCCTCACGCTGGCGATCTTTCGCCAAGAGGGCTCGGCTAATTTCGAGTCTCCCTTCTTCGAGCACCTCGTCAAGGGCATCTCCGACGAGATTCGCCGAACCCACGGCTACCGGCTCTCCGTCTCGTATTTCTACGGGGACAGCGACGCCGAGCCCCAACTCGAGGAGCTGCGCGCCACCGCCCCCGCCGGAATCATCGTCCTCGCGACCGAGATGCACTCGCGCGACGTCGACACCTTCACGGGCCTCGGCCTGCCCCTGGTCCTTCTCGACAACTGCTACGGGTCCAAGGCCGTCGACAGCGTGGTCATCGACAATGAGCGCGGCGCGAAGGCAGCCGTGCGCTACCTGAGCACCCAAGGCCACAAGAGCATCGGCATGCTGCACTCCAGCGAGGACCTCAAGAATTTTCGCGAGCGCCGCGAGGGGTTTCTCTCGGCGATACGCAAGCTGCGCGCAAAAGGCCAGGTAGACGAGCCCGTTATCGTTGACATCGGGCACTCGATCGGCGACAGTTACCGCCGCATGTGCGAGTACCTCGACGCGATACCCGAGGTTCCCACGGCCTTCTTCGCGAGCAACGACCACGTGGCCTCCTACTGCATCCGAGCACTTCAGGAGCATGGCCTGCGCGTGCCGGAGGACGTCTCGGTGATCGGTTTCGACGACGTCGAGTTCGCCGCGAGCATGAACCCGCCGCTGACCACCATGCGCGTCCCGCAGGAGAGCATGGGCGAGCTCGCGGTCAAGCGCCTGCACGACCTCATCGACGGGCGCACGAGGAGCATCGTGCACCTGCGCGTCCAGCCCGAGCTCGTCGCCCGCTCAAGCGTCCGCCGCCTCGTGCACTGACGCCCCGCGCACAAAAAACGGGGATGGCGGCAGTTTTCCAGGACCCGCCCGAGTAGCCGAATTTCGGTCAGCCCGTCTACCTGCAGTTTTATTGCGCGAAAAGCGCGGCATACTCGGACGGTCCGCGAGAAACTGCCGCCATCCCGGATTTTTTGCAGCAAGCCGGCCCGAAAGCGCCGTTATGCGGGTGATCGCGGGCCGCAGCCCCTAAATTGCAGGGCAAGAGAGGGTGCCAGGAAGCAAAAACAACCCCGGGTACGCCCGGATGCCGCCGCAAGGCGCCCTACAGTCCCGGCTTTCGGGTGTAGGGCAGCGTGCTGCGGATAAACTCGATGCTGCGCTCGTAATCGCCGGCGATGACGCAGCTGTACAGCGTGTCGAGCACGAACTGCACCGAGATATGCGACGCGAACTGCGTGATGCGGTGCAGCGTGCTCTCGGAGTCGCCGATGAGGAGGTACTCGGCGAGCCCCGGGTTGCGGTCGCGGGCCATCGGCGCCCCGATCAGGACCGTGGGCACCCCACGCTCGGCGAGCACGGGCAGGAGCTGCGGAAAGAACAGGTTCACGCCCGAGTAAGAAATGAGCACCGCCACGTGCGAGGCGTCGGAGGTCAGCGCCGTGCGGATCTTTCGCTCCTGCCCCTCGTGGCACGTCGCCGAGCGCCCTGCCGAAAGCAGGCGGTCGACGAACATCTGCGCAGGATAGAGGTTATGCGACTCGGTGTACACGTCGACAACGGACGCCCCGCGCACAAGGTCGGCCACCCGCCCCAGCGCCTCGGCGTCGAGCGCCTCGAGCGTCTCCTCAATGGCCTCCGCGTAGAGCGACTTCATGCCCGCGGCCACGCGCTCGGCCCCCCAACCCGCGTCGAAGGGGAAGTCGAAGTCCACATCCGCCGGCCGCTCTCCCCTCGCCGCGGCGCGCGCGAGCTCGACCTTGAGCTCCTTCAACCCCTCGACCCCGAGCTTCTTGCACAGGCGGTGCACCGTGGCCACCGACGTTGCCGATGCGGCTGCGAGCTCCTTGATTGAGGCCCCCTGGATGCGCTCCCCCATGGCGAGCACCGTACCCGCGAGCTGGCTCTCGGTCGGCGTGAGCCCCTTGGCCTCGCGCAGACGCCTGCGTATATCCATGCCCCGACCTCCGTAAAGTTTCAAAAAGTGTCAGCACTACTGTACCTAATGCCGCAACCTGCGAAGAAGAAGTTTCATCTCCCCTGACACCTAACACCTTGCCGCAACTTTGGGCGATACTAGCAAAGACGATATTTCCCCAAACGATTGGAGCATCATGGCAGACACCACCAAGCGTTTCCCCGACGGCTTCCTCTGGGGCGGCGCGACCGCCGCGAACCAATGCGAGGGCGCCTACAACGTGGACGGTCGCGGCCTGGCCAACGTCGACGTGACCCCGCACGGCAAGGATCGATTCGCCGTCGTGGCCGGCGAGCGCAAGATGCTCGACTTCGAAGACGGCTACTACTACCCCGCCCAGACCGGCATCGATTTCTACCACCACTACAAGGAGGACATCGCCCTCTTTGCCGAGATGGGCTTCAAGACCTTCCGCATGTCCATCGCCTGGACGCGCATCTTCCCCAACGGCGACGAGGAGCAGCCCAACGAGGCCGGCCTCGCCTTCTACGAGGACGTTTTCCGCACCTGCCAGAGCTATGGCATCGAGCCGCTCGTGACCATCACACACTTCGACTGCCCCATCCACCTCATCAAGAAGTACGGCGGCTGGCGCAGCCGCGAGCTCATCGAGTTCTATAAGCGCCTCGCCACCACCCTCTTCACCCGCTACAAGGGCCTCGTCAAGTACTGGCTCACCTTCAACGAGATCAACATGATCTTGCACCTGCCGTTCATGGGCGCGGGCATCGTGTTCGATGAGGGCGAGGACCACGACGCCGCCAAGTACAAGGCCGCCCACAACGAGCTCGTCGCCTCCGCTTGGGCAACCAAGATCGCCCACGAGATCGACCCCGAGGTCAAGATCGGCTGCATGATGGCCGCCGGCACCTACTACCCCTACAGCTGCCGCCCCGAGGACGTGCGCGCCGCCCAGGTCGACACCCAGAAGGAGCTCTGCTTCATCGACGTCCAGGCCCGCGGCAAGTACCCCAACCACGCCCTCAAGGACTTCGAGCGCCGCGGCATCGACCTCGGCATGACCGACGAGGACGCCCAGCTCCTGGCCGAGAACACTGTGGACTTCATCAGCTTCTCTTACTACAATACCCGCACCTCCGCCGCCCCCGACACCGAGTGCGAGCGCACCCAGGGCAACGCCTTCGCAGGCCCCAAGAACCCCTACCTCAAGAGCTCCGAGTGGGGCTGGGCGCTCGACCCGCTGGGCTTCCGCATCACGCTGAACGACATGTACGACCGCTACCAGAAGCCGCTCTTCGTCGTCGAGAACGGCCTCGGCGCCAAGGACACGGTCGAGGAGGACGGCTCCGTCAACGACGACTACCGCATCGACTACCTGCGCGCCCACATCGTGGCCATGCGCGACGCCGTGGTCGAGGACGGCGTGGACCTCATGGGCTACACCACTTGGGGCCCGATCGACCTCGTCAGCGCCGGCACGGGCGAGATGAGCAAGCGCTACGGCTTCATCTACGTCGACCGCGACGACGCCGGCAACGGCACCCTGGCCCGCTCCAAGAAGAAGTCCTTCGACTGGTACAAGAAGGTCATCGCCACCAACGGCGCCGACCTCGCCTAAACGCACCCGCCAGCCTGCAAAAGGTAACCGCCCCTTCGCACCCCCCTTCACAAGAAAGGACCCCCTCGCATGTCCACGCTCTACATGGTCCGCCACGGTCAGACCCTCTTCAACGTCCTGCGCCGCAAGCAGGGCTGGTGCGACTCGCCGCTGACCGAGCTCGGCATCGAGCAGGCCCGCGCCGCCGGCCGCTGGGTCGCGGACCAGGGCCTTGTTTTCGACCACGTGTACAGCTCGACTTCCGAGCGCTGCTGCGACACCTGCGAGCTCGTCGTGCCTGGCGTGCCCTACGAGCGCGTGAAGTGCCTCAAGGAGTGGAACTTCGGCAAGTTCGAGGGCGTCACCGAGGACCTGAACATCCAGGTCCCCTACGGCGACTTCTACGTGCAGTTCGGCGGCGAGGACGAGGTCGAGTTCCGCAACCGCCTCGTCGAGGGCGTGCTCGAACTCATGCGCCGCCCCGGCCACGAGCGCGTCCTCATGGTCTCCCACGGCGGCGCGATGAGCCAGGTCCCGCGCTACTTCGGCGACGACTACAGGAGCCACACCGACATGAAGCGCCTGCCCAACTGCGCCATCTGCCGCTACGAGTTCGACGGCGACAAGACCCTCTCGCTCCAAGAGGTCATCGACCCCGCCGCCTGCTAGAGCCTGTCCCCAACCTGCGCGCGCCCCGATGCCCGCCTGCGCCACTCGGCAGGCGGGCATCCGTATGCCGAGCGGAACTTGCGGTAGAAGAAGCTCATATTCTCGTAGCCCACGGCGTGCGCCGCGTCCTCCACGGTCGCCGAGCCGGTAGCGAGCAGGTCCGCCGCGTGCGCGAGCTTCTGGTCCTGAACAAGTTGCAGGTAGGTGCGCCCGGTCTTCTTCTTGAGCAGCGCTGAGAGATAGTTCGGCGACACGAAGAACCGCTCTGCCACGCCCTCCAGCGTGCAGGTGAGGAAGTGCTCCTGGATGTAGCGCACGACCGAGACCACCGAGACGCCCGCCGCGGAGCTCTCCTGCTCGCGGCGCACGTAATCGCTCTCGTAGACGTTCATGAGCTCGGCGATGAGCAGCTGGAACAGGCGAAGGATGATCTTATCGGCGTGCGACGAGGGCTCGAGGTACTCGCAAAGCAGCTCCTGGAAGATGCGCCGCACGCGGTTGTTGCGCTGGCTGTGGAAGCGCACGTAGCGATTGTGGTCGCTCCGCTCGTTCAGCGAGCTGATAAGGAAGTCGCCCAGCCAGTCGTCGCCCTCGCGCGTCTCCTCGAGGCAGCGGCGCAGAAGGCTCGGCTGCAGGCAGATGGAAACCATGATGTCCTGCTCGCCGAGCGACCCGATGGCGTGCGGGCAGTTCGAGTCGAGCAGCAGCACCTGGTTCTCGCGCAGGAGCACCTCCTCGCCGTTGACCACCTGCGGGCAGCTCCCGCGGTAGACGTAGCTCATCTCGACGTAGGAGTGGACATGCTCGGGCATGGGGTTGAACCGCGAGTGCCGGCGGATGTAGAGCTCGTTGTCGAGCGCGATCGGGGCGCGGCCGCGGCCCGTGCCGACAGCGGACGACCAATTGGCGAAAGACCAACCTTTAAGCTGCATGACCTGCCGGCCGTTTACTACGGCGACCACCTCATCGCCATACCGCGACCAGTCGAAGGTCGCGCCATCGCGATATTCCCGCTCGCTGTCGGACAACTTGGAAAGCGTCCTATTGAGCTCCTCGATTTCCATGTGTCGCCCCCTATTCAACGTTGATTCGGTCATATTCTAGCGCTGATTCGGATATAGGCCGACCATCGGCGCGCGGAGTATGCTCGTATCAACAACCGCCATCGCACAGATTGGAGCCGGACTTGGGCATCGACTACGGCACCTACGAGAACCACGTGCTCCCCTTCCTCTGGATGAAGGGCGAGGACCACGACACCATCCGCGAGTACCTGGAGGCCATCGCCGGCGCGGACATCCACGAGGTCTGCCTCGAGAGCCGCCCGCACCCCGACTTCTGCGGCGACGGCTGGTGGTCTGACCTGGGCTTTATTATCGAGGAGTGCAAGAAGCTCGGCCTCAAGCTCTGGATTCTGGACGACGCGCACTTCCCCACCGGCTACGCCAACGGCACCGTGAAGGAGGCCGCGCCCGAGCTCCGCAAGGTCGTGCTCACCCACCGCGTCATCGACGTCGTCGGGCCTGCGCCGCAGGTGAGCATCGCCCTCGGCAACATGTTCGATGCGACCGAGGAGTTCTACGGCGTCGTCTTCACACAGGACGGTAAGTTCGTCGACGTCGAGCGCCGCGTGGTCGAAGGCGACGGCGGCAAGCCCTCCGCGCTCGTGTTCGACGCGCCTGCCGGCCACATCAAGGCCTGCGTGCTTCTCACCAGCCGCCAGACGAGCTACAACCCCGACTACATCAACATGGTGGACAAGGCCTCGTGCGACCAGCTCATCGCCGCCGTGTACGAACCCCACTACCACCACTTCGGCGACGAGTTCGGCCGCACGATCCTCGGTTTCTTCTCCGATGAGCCCGGTTTTGCCAACGAGAAGGGCATCACCTTCGAGGACGGCACCTCCGATTGCCTCATCGGCAAGTACCGCAT
Source organism: Paratractidigestivibacter sp. (assembly GCF_963660155.1). Classification (GTDB taxonomy): domain Bacteria; phylum Actinomycetota; class Coriobacteriia; order Coriobacteriales; family Atopobiaceae; genus Paratractidigestivibacter. The sequence continues at coordinate 35,073 of NZ_CAVKWG010000007.1, forward strand.
GCCGCTGCCTTGGTCGGTCGAGCTCGAGCGCCGCCTCAAAGAGCGCTGGGGCGCCGAGTACCTGACGAACCTCGCGCAGCTCTGGGGCCGAGAGGCCGCCGGCGCCGACGCCCGCGTGGGCTACATGGAGGAGGCCACGCGCCTCTACGAGGAGTGCTTCTGCGGCAACCTCGGCAACTGGTGCCGCGAGCACGGCGTCTCCTACATCGGCCACGTCATCGAGGACAAGGACGGCCACGCGCGCCTCGGCGCCGGCGCCGGCCACTATTTCCGCGCGGTCGGCGGCCAGGACATGGCGGGCGTCGACATCGTGATCAACCAGGTCGTCCCCGGCATCGACTCGGGCACACACGACTACGGCCGCGGAAACTGGGACATGGAGTTCTACAACTACGCGCTGGCCAAGCTCGGCGCGTCGGCCGCGCACCTCGACCCCAAGAAGCAGGGCCGCTGCATGGCCGAGGTCTTCGGCGCCTTCGGCTGGCACGAGGGCCTGCGCCAGATGAAGTGGATCTGCGACCACTTCCTCGTCCGCGGCGTCAACTGGTTCGTCCCCCACGCCTTCAGCATGGCCCCTTTCCCCGACTTCGACTGCCCGCCGCACTTCTACGCGCACGGCAAGAACCCGCAGTTCAAGCACTTCCACATCCTAATGAGCTACCTCAACCGCATGGGCAGCGTCTTGTCGGGCGGCCGCATGCGGACGCCCGTGGCCGTGCTCTACCACGCCGACGCCGAGTGGGCAGGCGCCGCGCAGACCATCCAGCGCGTCGCGGCCGAGCTCGGGCGCGCCCAGATCGACTACGACTTCGTGCCCGCCGAGGCCTTCTCGGCAGACGGCGATAAGGGCCGCTACCAGCTCGGCATTGGCAACGGCGGCTTCGACGTGAACGGCCAAGGGTTCCGCTGCCTCGTGGTGCCGCGGCGCGAGTTCATCTCCGCGGACACGCTCGCGGCCATCGCCCGCGCCCAGGAGGCCGGCGTCGCCGTCTACTTCGTCGACGGCTGCCCCGATAAGGTCTACGGCGACGGGGCCGAGGCCCTCGGCGACGTGAGCTACCAAGTCATCAGCCTTACTTGCCTCGCCCAAGAGCTCGCGGCGCGCGACCTGCAGACCGTCCGCTGCGCCGAGCCCCAGCGCTGGCTTCGCGCCTGCCGCTACGAGAAGGACGGCCAGACCTGCGTCTTCCTCGTAAACGAGCACCCCAAGCAGGCCATCAGCACCACGGTTGAGCTCCCCGGCGAAGGCGCGCTAAAGGGCGCGGCCTTTGATGTGGTCAACGAGGGCGCGGCGCGCGCGTTCTGCGGCAGGCTCGACCTCGCCCCCTACGAGAGCGTTCTTGTGGTCGTCGGCGAGAAGGCCGCAGGCGAGGCCACGGATGTCGAAACCGCAAACGAGCCGCAGGTCATAGCCATCGAAGGCCCTTGGAGCGTCACCGCCCCCGACGGCTCCGCGGCCGAGCTCGCCGAGCTTTCCGACCTCACGTCGGACACGTTCCGCGGCCAGGCTGGCGAGTTTGTCTACACCGCCCAACTCGACCTTGCCGAGGACGCCGCGGCAGCGACGCTCGATCTCGGCGACGTCTACGAGGTGGCGGAGGTCGCCCTTGACGGGCGGCCCCTCGGCCTGCGCGTCTGCCCGCCCTATCGCTTCGACGCGGGCGAGCTCGCGGCCGGCGCCCACACGCTCGAGGTCCGCGTGATCAACACCCTCGACCACGCCGTCCGCGACATGTTCGCCCTCACCGAGCCGAGCGAGCCCTCCGGTCTTCTCGGCCCCGTCGCCCTTCTGGCCCGTTAACGTGAATCGCCGGGCCTCACGGCCCGGCAGCACCCCCCTCTTGCAGGCCAAATTCCAAGCATGTCCGACTTTTCGCACTTTAAAATCGGCTTCATCGAGTAGTCAGCATATTAAGCATCGTGTTTGCCCAGTTGAACAGTCATCGCATGCGCTTTGTTACTCGTCAAAGTAAATTTTAAAGTGCGAAATGTCGGACTTATGCTCAAAAGGCTCCATAAGCAAGCCGAATCCCGGCCCCCAACCCGATCGCGACCATCGATCACTCAGAGGCTTTTGTGCGGAGAAGTCTCAAAATGTATCAGCCGCAGCGCGCGTCAACACATGGCCTGCGAAAAGAGGTGTCAACTTAGCTGACACCTCTTTTCTTTCTAAAGCATTTCGGGGCATACTTGCCCCAGCAAGCACGTCCAACACGGTAGAAAGGATCGCATCATGGCAGCAGTTTTCCCTGAGGGCTTCTTCTGGGGCGGCGCCACCGCCGCCAACCAGTTCGAGGGCGCCTGGAACGTCGACGGCCGCGGCCCATCGGTCGACGACCACTTCATGGGCGGCTCTTACGAGAAGCCGCGCGAGATCACCCTCGAGATCGACCCCGATAAGCTCTACCCCAACCACGACGGCATCGATTTCTATCACCACTACGAGGAGGACATCGCCCTCTTCGCCGAGATGGGCTTCAACATGTTCCGTATGTCCATCTCCTGGAGCCGCATCTTCCCGAACGGCGACGACGCCGAGCCCAACGAGGCCGGCCTCGCCTTCTACGACCGCGTCTTCGACTGCTGCAAGAAGCACGGCATCGAGCCCCTCGTCACCATGTCCCACTACGAGATGCCCTACCACCTCGTCGAGAAGTACAACGGCTGGGCTTCCCGTGAGCTCATCGGCTTCTTCGAGAACTACGCCAAGACCATCCTCGACCGCTACCACGACAAGGTGACCTACTGGCTCACCTTCAACGAGATCAACTGCGGCACCCAGGACATGGGCAACCTCTTCGAGACGTCGATGATCCAGGGCTATGAGGGCCCCGCATCCGGCGTCCACACCTCTTGGCAGGACCGCTTCCAGGCCCTCCACCACCAGTTCGTCGCCTCCGGCCGCGCCATCCGTTACGCCCACGAGAACTACCCTGCGCTCAAGATGGGCAACATGGACTGCTTCATCCTGTCCTACGCCGGCACCTGCGACCCCGCCGACGTCCTGCTCAACCAGGAGCAGATGCGCCTCATGAACTGGTACTGCTCCGACGTCCAGGCCCGCGGCTATTATCCCTCCTACGCCAAGCGTTTCTGGCGCGAGCACGACATCGAGCTGCAGATCGCCGACGGCGACCTCGACGACCTCAAGGCCGGCAAGATCGACTTCTACACCTTCAGCTACTACATGAGCAACATCGTGGGCACCCACGACGTCGAGCAGGCCGCCGGCAACATGACCTTCGGCGGCAAGAACCCCTACCTCAAGTCCACCGACTGGGGCTGGCAGATCGACCCGACGGGCCTTCGCTACTCCTTGAACGAGATCTATGACCGCTACCAGATCCCGCTGATGGTCGTCGAGAACGGCATGGGCGCCTACGACACCGTCGAGGAGGACGGCTCCATCCACGACCCGTACCGCATCGCCTACCTGCAGGACCACATCAAGGCCATGGGCGAGGCCATCGACGACGGCGTCGACCTCATCGCCTACACCTGGTGGGGCCCGATCGACCTGGTCAGCGCCGGCACCGGCGAGATGCGCAAGCGCTACGGCTTCATCTACGTCGACAAGCACGACGACGGCACCGGTACCCTCGAGCGCAAGCGTAAGGATAGCTTCTACGCCTACCAGAAGATCATCAAGAGTAACGGGGCCGAAGGCTTGGAGTAAGAAAATCGGCTTCCTGAGGCGCCCGATCTGAGCCCGGTTGCCCTCCTCACGTACGTAAGTACGCCGCGTCGGGCAAGGCGGGCTCATCTCGGGCACCTCAGAAACCCGCTTACGTAGTTGATTACTACGTCACTGGACGGTCTAGGCGGCCGGCTTCGGCTGGCCGCTTTTTCTTACCAATACACCTGGATTGGAGCAGACATGAGCGATAAGAAGATCCTGTTCCTGGACGTCGACGGCACCATCACCAACTACGACAACCAGATACCGGAGTCGTGCAAGGCCGCTATCCGCGCCGCGCGCGCGAACGGCCACCGCGTCTACATGTGCACCGGACGCAGCAAGGCGGAGAACCCGCCCGAGCTCACCGATATCGGCTTCGACGGCATGATCGGCGGCAACGGCTCCTACGTCGAGTCCGACGGCGAGGTCGTCATGCATCAGCTCATCACCCTCGAGCAGTGCCGCCACATCGTCGACTGGCTGCACGGCCGCGGCCTCGAGTTCTACCTCGAGTCCAACAACGGCCTGTTTGCCAGTGAGAACTTCCGTGAGGCGGCGCGTCCCGTGCTGCGCGTCTACGCGGGTCGCAAGGGGGCACCCAACGCCGACACGCTCGAGACCGACGACGTCATGCACGGCATGGTCTACGGCGGCGAGCTCTACCGCGACGACCTCAACAAGGTGAGCTTCATCCTGAGCTCCTACCGAGACCACCTCGACTCCATCGAGGAGTTCCCCGACCTCGAGTGCCACACTTGGGGCGGCGCCGGCGAGACCGCCCTTTTCGGCGACATGGGCGTCAAGGACATCACCAAAGCCCACGCCATCGACGTGCTGCTCGAGCACCTGGGCGCCGACGTCGCCGACACCATCGCTTTCGGCGACGCAAAGATCGACATCCCCATGTTCGAGTGCTGCGGTTACTCGGTCTGTGTGGGCTCCGGCGGCGACGAGGCCAAGGCCGCGGCCGATTACGTGACCACCGACGTGGACGACGACGGCATCGCCAACGCTTTCAAGCACCTCGACCTCATCTAATAAGACAAGGGGACAGCCCGCCTGCGGTTTGGGGACAGCCCCCTTTTTGCACACGCGTCAGCCCGCCTGCGGTTTGGGGACAGCCCCCTTTTTGCACACGCGTCAGCCCGCCTGCGGTTTGGGGACAGCCCCCTTTTTGCACACGCGTCAGCCCGCCTGCGGTTTGGGGACAGCCCCCTTTTTGCACACGCGTCAGCCCGCCTGCGGTTTGGGGACAGCCCCCTTTTTGCACACGCGTCAGCCCGCCTGCGGTTTGGGGACAGCCCCCTTTTTGCACACGCGTCAGCCCGCCTGCGGTTTGGGGACAGCCCCCTTTTTGCACACGCGTCAGCCCGCCTGCGGTTTGGGGACAGCCCCCTTTTTGCACACGCGTCAGCCCGCCTGCGGTTTGGGGACAGCCCCCTTTTTGCACACGCGTGGAGGCTGCA
>NZ_CAVKWG010000008.1:0-49450 GCF_963660155.1 Paratractidigestivibacter sp.
GAAAAAAAGACCTGCCCACGCTCGCGCAGGCAGGTCTAGCAGGCGTTTATTGCCTAAAGTTTAGTGCATATCCGGGGCCTGGGGAGCCGGGTCATGGCAGATCTGGCGAGCCCACTTCTCGCAGGCCGGGGCCCAGAAGAGCGACACGACGAAGCCGACGATCCAGCACTGGACGACGGAGCTGGCCCAAGCAGCGGGGAAAGCAGCGATGGGGGCGCCGTTGAACACGCAGGCGTTCAGGTAGGTGAGGATCACGGAGTTGAACGCGACGTATATGGTGTTCACGACGACGTTGAGGGCAGCGGCGAACTTAAGGCCGTCGCTGGGTTTGAGGCCGCGGCCCATAGCGAAGTCGAAGCCCCACTTCTCGCAGGGGATGAACCAACCCACGAGGAACGAGACGATATAGGCGATGACCGTGTTCTTGAGCGTGGAGCCGATGACTGCCGGCCAAAAAGCTTCGGCCGGAACGTCGGCCTGACCGATGGCGATGTAGCTTGCCACGGCGGAGATCGCGAAGGCGATCATGATGTTGGTGAGCAGAATCTTTACGAGCCTGGTCTTGGTCTGCATGGGCATGGTATTCAAATCCTTTCTTATCCCTCTCCGAAGGCAAACATACTGTGAACAGTCTATGGAGACAGCAGCTCAAGACCCATAGAAAAACGCACTAAAGCGCCCGCACAAATATATAGATACTTGTGCGGGCGCCCAACGAACTTTAAATCAACCTGAAAGGTATTTTTGATTACTTGCGGAGTTCGAAGCCCTTCGCGCCGTCGATGTGCAGGTCGCAGGTGTAGTAGGCCGTAAGGGCGTCCACGCCGAGCGCGATATCGCGCGCGCCGGTGGTCTCAAAGCAGGAGTGCATGGCGAGCTGGGGCAGGCCAACGTCGACGCCGTGCATGCTCACCTGGGTGTTGGACAAATTGCCGAGGGTGCCGCCGCCAGCCATGTCGGAGCGGTTGGAGAAGACCTGGTGGGGCACGTCGGCGGCGTCGCACACGGCGATAAAGGCGGCGCGGCTGAAGGCGTCGGAGCAGTAGTGCTGGTTCGCGGCCTCCTTGATGGCGATGCCGCCGTTGAGCCAGCAGCGGTTGGCCTCGTCGTGCTTATCGGCGTGGTTGGGATGGCAGGCGTGGGCATTGTCGCAGCTCAGCATGAAGGAGCCGGCAACGGCACGGCGATACTCTTCGTCGGTCTTGCCGAGAGCGGAGTTGACGCGCATGAGGACGTCCTTGAGGAACGTGGACATGGCGCCCTGCTTGGTGTTGCTGCCGACCTCCTCGTTGTCGAAGCACGCGAACACGTTGACCTGGTGCTCGTTTGCTCCAGCGGCGAGCATGCCCTCAAGAGCGGCATAGGCGCAGCCGAGGTCGTCGAGCTTCGGAGCGCTGAGGAACTCGTTGGCAGCGCCCCACACCACGGCCGGCTGGCGGTTGTAGAGAAACACGTCGCGCGCGAGGATATCGGCGCGCTCGACGCCCAGGTCCTCAGCGATCATCTGGTCGAAGGCGTCCTTGGAGAGATCGCCCGCCGAGAACATGGCCACGATGTCCTTCGCGCGGTTGAGCTCGAGTTTCGCGTTCATCTCGCGGTTGAGGTGGATGGCGAGGCTCGGGATGATGGCGACGTCGCGCGCGGAGTCGTACAGGCGGCTCACCACGCGGTCGCCCTCGCGCACCAGGACGCGGCCGGCCACGCCGAGCTGACGGTCGAGCCACGTGTGGTCGATCATGCCGCCGTAGGCCTCGACGTCGAGCTTGAGGTAGGAGCCCGGGCCCTCGAGCTCGGCCACGGGCTTGACCTTGAAGACCGGGGAGTCGCCGTGCGCGGCGGCCACCTGGAAGTGGTAGTCGTCGAGCTTCTCGCCGACCTCAAAGGCAATGATGCTGGAGCCGTTGCGGGTGGTAAAGTAGCGGCCGCCGGGGGCGATGCTCCAGGCATCGGTCTCGGCGAGCTCCTCGAATCCAGCCTCCGTCAGTCGAGCGGAGAGCTGCGCCGTCGTGTGGAACATGGACGGGCACGAGTCGATGAACTTGCAAAGCGCGCGGGCGTGGTCGGTGTTCGTCATGGCAAACCCCAATCTATAGGTTGAACTCTTATACGCGATAGAGTCTAACACCTGTTGCTCGCCGGCTCGATAAGCGAGCGCGGGCCAATCGGCGTATGATAGCTGGGTTGAGCGGGCCCCAGACCAGATAAGGAGACGACCATGTGCGAGCTCTTCGCCGTCAACGCGGCGCGCCCCGTCGAGGTCGGAGCCTACCTTAAGGATTTTTTCTCTCACAGCAAGAAGCACAAGGACGGCTGGGGAATCTCATGGCGCGTTGACGCGACGTCGGCAGACGGCGCTGCGGCCGATGCCACCGACGGCGGTGAGGACGACACAGACGTCTTCCTGCACCGCGAGCCCGTGCCCGCCTGGACCTCCGCCTACATCCCGGCCCTGCTCGAGGGCGGGCTCTCTTCTTCGCAGATGGAGGCCCACATCCGCCTCTCGACCTGCGGGCAAACCGTCCGCGAGAACTGCCACCCGTTCTATGGCACCGACGTCTCGGGCCGCGAGTGGACGCTCATCCACAACGGGATTCTCTTCAATGAGGAGCTCCTTGCCACCTATGACCTCAAAGAGGTCGGCCAGACCGACTCCGAGCGAGCTCTGCTCTTCTTGCTCGACGTGATCGACGAGGCCGCGGTGCGATCCGGCGGCATACTCGACTTCCCCGTGCGGTTCCAGGCGCTCTCCGGCGCCGTGTCGCAGATCTCGAATCTGAACCGCCTGAACCTCATCATCGACGACGGCGAGTACACCTACGTCCATACGAACACGAATGTGGACTCGTTGCACTTCCGGCAGCTCGGCGAAGACGCCATCGTCTTCTCGACGCAGCCGCTCGGCGGCGAGGGTGAGGCCGATTTTTGGCGGCCGGTGCCCAAAAACCGGCTCATCGCGTACAAAGACGGGCGGCTCGTGCGCACGTCGACGCCGCATGGATATGTGTTCTGCGAGGCGATACTCGACCTGCGCCGCAAGTTCGGCGACGCATGGACGAGCGTGCTTGAGTAACGCAACCGAGGCCCCGCGGGATTACCTCCGTGCTCAAACAGCCCTCTTCGCACGGACGTGACATTAAGTCACGTCCGGCTCATGCGGAAACTGCGCGCGGAGGTAATCCCGCGGGGCCTAAACAACGCCTGCAGAAGCACGCTCGCCTAAGGCAAGTCGCTCAAGGTCGAGGAAAATGGTTGCGCTTCGCGCACATGACTCTTTGGCGCTTCGCGCAAAGCCGTTTTTGGTGCGCGCCGTTGGCCGGCGGACTCAGAAAACGATGGTCAGCACTTGGATGATGACCCAGCAGATGAAGAGGAAGACGGCTAGGAAGACGAAGACGTCGAGGACGGCGCGCAGAAAGCCGCCGCAGCCGCCGACGGGTCGCGAGCCGCCTTTGTCCATCGAGGCCTCGTCGAGATAGGCCAAGGTCCAGAAGTTTGGCTTGTACCAGCTGTTCTTCTTGCTCATGGACGCGAAACCCCCTACCTGGCGAAGAGGGCCCCTGTCCCGTTGCGGGTGGCAGGGGCCCTCAGGCTTGCGCTACGTCTTGGCCTAGATGGCGACGATGTTGACCAGGCGGCCCTTGATCACGATGACCTTCTTGATCTGTTTGCCGGCGATCTGGTCTGCCACGGCGGCCTTGGCCGCCTCGGCGACCTCATCGTCGGAGGCGTCGGCGGCCACGGTCACGCGGCCGCGGACCTTGCCCTTGATCTGGACGGCGATCTCGACCTCGTCGGACTTGGCGAGCTCGGCGTCGAACTCCGGCCACGGCTCGTTGTACACGGAGCCCGCAAGGTGCAGAGCCTCGTGGTAGAGCTCCTCGGCCCAGTGCGGGCAGATCGGGGCGAGCATGGCCACGATGTCGAGCGCGGCCACGTAATCCAGCGCGGCGTCGCGATCGTCGGAGACGACGTACTTGGAGGCGGCGTTCACGATCTCCATGACGGCCGAGATGGCGGTGTTGAACTGGCCGCGGTCGAAGTCGTTCGTGCACTTGACGCCCATGCCGTTCAACGTGCGGAAGAGCTCGGCCGCGGTGCCCTTGAGCGCCTTGTGGTCCACCGCGCCCTTCTCGGCGCCGCAGGAGAGCTGCCAAACGATGTTCCAGGCGCGCTTGATGAAGCGGTTCGCGCCGGCGACGGCCTTGGGATCCCAGTCGAAGTCCTTCTCGGGCGGGGCGATGAAGAGGATCGCCAGGCGCATCGTGTCGGCGCCGTAGGGCTCGATAACGCTCGAGGGCGGCACGACGTTGCCCTTGGACTTGGACATGACGTCGCCGTGCTCGTCCTTGACCATGCCCTGACACAGCAGGTTGGTAAAGGGCTCGTCGCAGTCGATCATGCCGAGGTCGCGCAGGACCTTGGTCCAGAAACGGCTGTAGAGCAGGTGCAGGATGGCGTGCTCGATGCCGCCGATGTAGTTGTCGACCGGCATCCAGCGGTCAACGGCCTCCTTAGAGAAGGGCAGCTCCTCGTTGTGAGGGTCGGTGTAGCGCAGGTAGTACCAAGAGGAGCACGTGAAGGTGTCCATGGTGTCGGTAATGCGACGGGCCGGCTTTCCGCACTTGGGGCAAGTGGTCTCGTAGAACGGCGCGTACTCGGCGAGCGTCTCGCCGGCGCCGAGGTCGAGGTTCTCGGGCAGGGTGACGGGCAGGTCCTCGTAGGGCACGGGCACGTCGCCGCAACAGTCGCAGTGGATCATCGGGATGGGGTTGCCCCAGTAGCGCTGGCGAGAGATCAGCCAGTCGCGCAGGCGGAACTGGACCTTCTCGCGGCCGAGGCCTCGCTCGGAGAGCCAGCCGATGATGGCGTCGACGGCCTCGGAGTGCTTGCCGCCCTTAAGGCCGGTAAAGTCGCCGGACTGCACGAGGTAGCCCTCGGCCACCATCGCGCGGTCCCAGTCCACGGAGGTGACGACGAGCTCCTTCTCGTCCTTAAGCTGCTCGTAGAGGGGGTCGTCCTTCTCGCAGATGATCGGGGCGATCTCGAGGTCGTACTTCTTGGCGAAGTCGAAGTCGCGCTGGTCGCCGCAGGGCACGCCCATGACGGCGCCGGTGCCGTAGTCCATGAGGACGTAGTCGGCGACCCAGATAGGGGCCGGGCGGCCGTTGATCGGGTTGATGACGTAGCGGCCGGTGAAGACGCCGTGCTTCTCGCGCTCAGAGCCCTGGCGGTCGACGCTGGAGACCTGCTCGGTGGCAGCCTTGAGCTCCTTGAAGGCAGCCTCGTGCTCGGTGCCGGCCACGAGCTCGGCGGCAAGCGGGCTCTCGGGCGGCAGCAGGAAGAAGGACACGCCGAAGAGGGTGTCGGCGCGCGTCGTGAAGACGGTGATCTTGCGGTCGGTCGGCGTCACGCCGTCCTCGGCGGCCAGGGTGAAGTCGATCTCGGCGCCCTCGGAGCGGCCGATCCAGTTGCGCTGCTGGGCCTTGACGTTCTCAGGCCAACCCTCGAGGGTGTCCAGGTCGTCGAGCAGCTCTTGGGCGTAATCGGTGATCTTGAGGTACCACTGCGAGAGCTCGCGCTTCTCGGGTACCGAGCCGCAGCGCCAGCACTTGCCGTCGACGACCTGCTCGTTGGCGAGCACCGTGTTGCACGACGGACACCAGTTGACCGGAGAGGTGCTGCGGTAGGCCAGACCCTTCTCCCACATCTTGAGGAACGTCCACTGGCCCCACTTGTAGTAGTCGGGGTCGCAGGTGTTGAACATGCGGTCGTAGTCGTAGGAGAAGCCCATTCGCTTCATGGTCTTGACGGCCTGCTCGATGTTCTTGTGGGTCCACTCGCCCGCCTGGGTATTGTGCTTGATGGCGGCGTTCTCGGCAGGAAGGCCGAAGGCGTCGAAGCCCATGGGGTGCAGCACATCAAAGCCGCGCATACGGGCCTGGCGGGCCATGGCGTCGCCGATGGTGTAGTTGCGCGCGTGGCCCATGTGCAGGTCGCCGGAGGGGTACGGGAACATCTCCATGACAAACTTCTTGGGCTTGGCGGGGTCCTCGTCGGCCTTGTAGAGGTCGTTGGCGGCCCAGTCGGCCTGCCACTTGGTCTCGATGGCCTCGGCGTCGTAGGCCGGGACCTCGAAGGTGCTCTTGTCTGCGTCGGACATGCTCGCGCTCCTTATTTGCAGCAAATGGTCAACTTATAGATTGTAGCAAGTCTGCAGGTGCGCAGCCACGGCCGGGGATGTATCCGAACAGCATAAAGGCGGACCCGAAAGCCCGCCTTGCGCTTTTTGGTAGCCCGTACCAGATTCGAACTGGTGATCTCCGCCTTGAGAGGGCGGCGTCCTAAACCGCTAGACGAACGGGCCACATAAGCTAAGAAGCAAATGGCTGGGACTGAGAGAGTCGAACTCCCGTTGACGGAACCAGAATCCGCTGTCCTACCACTAGACGAAGTCCCAATTGCTCCTGCGCAGTAAATCTTTGCGCGAGAAATTACTATACGGAAGCATGCCTGGATTTGCAAGCACTTTTTTTGAAAAAATGCGGCAGGCAAAAAATCAGGAACGCGAAACCGTATGGGCGCATCAGTCGTCGTAGCGCAGCTCGGCAAGAAGCGCCTCGCGGTCATTGGGCAGCTCATCGTTTATCACCGCGGCAAGAAGCGACCGCAAGATCAAGCCCACGCCGGGGCCGGGCTCGATGCAGCGCTCGCGGATGACGTCGGCGCCGCCTACCTTGAGGTCCGACACAGCGCAGGTCTTGCCGCGCTCGAGCTCGGTGCGAAGGGCCGCCTCATGGGCGTCGAGGTCGACGGCATAGGCCAGGCAGTTCGGCGCCTTGCCGAGCGCGTCGGCGCGCTTGAGGCCGATGAGCATATGCGCGAGCGCGGCGCCGCGGCCGGGGCATGCGTCCTCGAGCTTGGCTAGCATCTTGCGGGTCGAGCGCACATCGGCCTTTATCGGCAGGTCGTGGAGGCGGACGAGGGCCTGGGCCTCGCGCACGGTCTGTCGCTCGACGGCAAGCCTGCCCATGACGCGCCCGGCAACGCGCGCACCTTCCTCAGGATGGCCGAAGAAGTGCCCGCGCCCGCCGTCGTCCATGCTGAAGGCGGACGGCTTGGCCACGTCGTGCAGCAACGCGGCCCAGCGAAGCGGGCGCGCAGCACACCCGCCCGAGACCGCCTCGACGCCCGCGCAGACGCGCGCCGTGTGCTCGAGCACGTCGTAGGCGTGATAAGGGCTTCTCTGGTCAAAACCGCGCAGCGGAGCGAGCTCCGGAAGAGCCGCGGCGAGCACATCAAACTCGTGGCGAAGCGCCCAAGCCATGCGACCCGAGGCGAGGATGCCGTCGATCTCCTGGCCGATGCGCTCAGAGGCGATATCGGCCAGGCCTGGGGCCGCGGCCGTGAGCGCCTCTTGTGTGGCGGGCTCGATAACAAAGCCCAGCCGGCACGCGAAACGGACCGCGCGGAGCACACGCAGGGCATCCTCCTCGAAGCGGCGCGCCGGCTCCCCCACCGCACGGATAACGCCGCATGCGATGTCGTCTTGCCCGCCGAAGGGGTCGAGCAGCCCGCGGCCCGGGTGATACGCCATCGCATTCACCGTGAGGTCGCGGCGCGCGAGGTCTTCTCGCACGTCGGTTACGAAACGCACCTCATCGGGATGGCGCCGGTCGGAATAGGCCCCTTCCACGCGGTACGTCGTCGTCTCGACGGGGAGGCCATCGACCACGGCCGTAACGGTGCCGTGCTGGGCGCCCGTCTCGTGGACCTCGATGCCCGCGGCCCGCAGCACACGCGCGGTCTCTTGCCACGGGGCCGAGGTGGTCACGTCGATGTCGTGGCCACGGCACCCCATGAGCGCGTCGCGCACCCAGCCGCCGACGACCCAGGCTTCATAGCCGGAGGCCTCTAGTGTGTCCACGACGCGCATCGCATAAGCAGGAACTTCCGTTCGTATGGTCGGCAGCCCCATGTTCGTACCTTCCCCTTCTGTATGTCCGCGGAAAGTATAGCAACGGACAGATTGCGATCCGAGGCGCGGCAGGCAACCGGCGGCAATGCGTGCCCACCAAAAAAGGAGGCCCGCCGAAGCGGACCCCCTTCTCAGCTCAAATATGTAATTAGGAATTAGAGCTTGGTGACGTTGGAAGCCTGGAGCTTGCCGTTCTGACCAGTGGTAATCTCGAACTGGACAGCCTGGCCCTCGTCCAGAGTCTTGAAGCCGTCCATCTGAATCTCGGAGTAGTGGACGAACAGGTCGTCGCCGTCCTCACGAGAGATGAAGCCGTAGCCCTTGTCCGGATTGAACCACTTAACAGTACCCTGAGCCATGTCGTGCCTTTCGTTCTTAGCCCCGCGGGGCCAATTGCTGCGCCCCGGGTAGGGCGCGATACCTTGTGGCAATTCGCCACTTGGCTATGTTACCCCGAAACCCGCGCGGATTTACCGACAATCCGTTCGGGGGCTATTTGCGGCCGATGGGGCGATTACGCGACCTTAGCCAGCGGGGAGTTTACTTAACGTGGGTCGGCTCGGTCTTGAAGAAGGTCGCACGGCCCACGCGGTGGACAAGGCGGCCGACGCCCTCGTACTTGATGGTCGAGCCCGCCATCTTGATCAGGTGCGCCCACCAAGCGGTGTAGTCGATCTTGGGCTTGGGAAGGCCGAGCAACTCGCAGAAGAACTTCTTGCGGTGAGGGGCGATCTCGGGGTTATTGATGACGAGTTCGGGGTCCATCTTGGCAAAGCACTTCTGGACGCGGTCCTTGACCAGGGGATTGTCCCAACCGTCATCGTAGATAGCACCGAAGCTGTAGTTGATGCCGCGCAGGTCGTGGGCCTGCCAGATACGGTCGTCGGTAACGTTCAGGCGCTTCATGATGTCGTACATGTCGTCCCAGCGATCGAACGGGCGCGTGATGGCCTCGTCGGTCTTGTGGTTCCTGGTGGAGTAAGGCAGGTCGCAGCGGTAGTTGTAGTACGGTTTATCCAGATAGACGATGGCCTTGGCCTGGCACATGGTCTCGACGAGGAAGGGATTATCGGCCCAGCCGGCGCCCGGGTACTCGGGGAAAGCGATGTTGTTGTTGCGCAGGAACCCAGTGCGGTAGATGGCCGACCAGATGGACGGGTGCATGCTCATGAGCTTAGGCTCGTCGGCGACGGTGATGGGGGCCGTGGACGTGGGGATCTCGCCCTGCATAGTGGAGGGATACGGCGCCTGCTCCTTGGGGTCGTCCCAGTTGCGGATGTCGGTCCACGGGGTCTTCACGATGTCGAGCTGCTCCTCGAAGCCATCAGCGAAGGTAAGCATGTCCTCGTACATCGTGGGGTCGATCCAGTCGTCGGGCTCAATGATGGAAATCCAATCGCCCTTAGCAAGGCGAAGGCCCATGTTGCAGCCCTGGCCGTAGCCGCCGTTGGCCTTGTCCACAAGCACGACGCGGGAGTCCTTCGCGGCGTGGGCGCGGATGATATCGGGGCTCGAGTCGGTGGAGCCGTCGTTGATGCACAAGATCTCGATGTTCTTGTGCGTCTGGGCCTCAATGGAGTCGAGGCACTGGTCGAGATAGTTCTCAACGTTGTAGATAGGAACAACGATGGAGACCAGGGCCTTAGAGTCGCCGTGCATGAAATCCTCCTGAGTCGATGATCAGCTGCGGGTGTATTTAAGATTTAAATTCTAGCCGATATGAAAGCCGCGGGCCGACTCTGGGCTGGGCACAAAGCGTCCATCAACCAAAATGCATCGAATTGCGTTTCATGCGACAGCAGCTTGGCTACGCCTGCGGTTTGGGGACAGTCCCTTTTGCGCACACGAATCGCCGTTGCAAGCAGTTCGCCCAACGGTTCGGCGGCGAGCCTCGGAGCCTCATTCGTGTGCGCAAAAGGGACTGTCCCCAAACCGCAGGCGCGGCGTCAGAACTCGGCGAAGCGGGGGTCGCCGGCGCGCGCGAGCTCCTCGCCGCAGGCGAGCTCGGACACCGCAGCCAAGAAGGGCGCCTCGGTACCGGCGCGAAAAGCACAGGTGAGCTGCACATCCTCGAGGAAAAGCGAGTCCTTGACCTTGCCGCCCGCCTCGTCGATGAGCCGACTCACCCGGTCGTAGAGCGCGTAGGGAAGCTGGACGACCACAGGCGTCACAAGCGTCATCTCGACGATGGCCCCTTCGGCCTCAGCCGCGGCGACGGCCTGCTGAGTGGCGGCGGTATAGGCCCGCACGAGGCCGCCCGGGCCGAGCAGCGTGCCGCCGAAGTAGCGGGTGACCACGCAGCAGACGTCGGCGAGGCCCGCACCGCGCAGGACCTCCAAGGTCGGCATACCGGAAGTGCGGGAAGGCTCGCCGTCATCGGAGCAGCGCTCTCGGCCGTCTGACAAGATCCAAGCCGGCACATTATGGCGCGCATCGTGGTGGCGCGCGCGGACCTCGGCGATGAAGGCGTCGGCCGCGGCCTCGTCGGCGACGTGGACGAGCTGCGCGATGAAGCGGCTGCGACGGTCCTCGAACTCCCCTTGGGCCTCAGCGCCTGCTCGCAACGTGAGGTATCCGGACTTCCCCATCATCGCTCCCCTGCGTAAGCGCGCGGGCTAATCTCGAGCATAGGCTCGCCGGCGCGCACGGAATCGGCGCAGATGATGCGCACGGGACCCGTCTCGCCGGAGTTCGTCACGGTGACGATGACGGTGTCGTCAAGGCCCGAGCCGCTAATCTGATCCTGGTCGAATGAGATGAGCGCGTCTCCCGCCGTGACCGGGTCGCCTTTATCGACGAAGCAGGTAAAACCCTTGCCGCGCAGGCGCACGGTGTCAACGCCGACGTGCAGGAGCACCTCGGCGCCGCCCTCGGCGCGCAGGGCCACGGCATGCTTGCTGGCGACGACAGATGTCACAGCGCCGGAAACGGGCGCGTACGCGACGCCGGACGCAGGCCTCACGGCGAGCCCCTCGCCGAGCATGCCCTGCGAGAAAACGGGGTCTGAAACCTGTGAGAGCGGGACGACCTCGCCCGTCGCCGGGGCATAGATCGAGCCCGCGCGTCCCTCGGCGGCGACGGCCTCTGGACGCGACGGGGCAAAGAGAGAATCGAGCAGACCCAACGTTGAAGCACCTCTCGCACAAATGGGCGCGGCCATGCGCGCCGACCAGCCCGACTATTGTAGCAATTGCGTGAGAGACCCCGGCGCGGGAGGCGAATCCTCAACCGAGCCGAGGTCATTGATGGTAGAATCGCTCACGCGAGGTGGGCCAGACGACCGCGGGGCGCGCGGGAAACCGCACGTCATGAGGAAAGTCCGGGCTCCACAGGGCAGGATGCTGGCTAACGGCCAGGCGGGGTAACCCGACGGAAAGCGCCGCAGAAAAGAAGACTCCCACTGGCGCCTCGGCGTTAAGGGAAAAGCTGAAACGGTGGTGTAAGAGACCACCAGCGTCGTGGCAACACGGCGGCTTGGCAAGCCCCATCCGGAGCAAACGCAAATAGGAGCGCCATGGTGTGGCCCGCACCGCGCTCGGGTTGCGCGCTTGAGGGCAGCGGTGACGCTGCTCCTAGATAAATGGTCGTCCACGACAGAACCCGGCTCATAGGCCCGCCTCGCACCTACTTTTCATATGCGGACAAAGGCAACAGCAGCCTGCCGTCAATGCCTGTCGCACGCTGCAGAAAAAACCGCTTCGCTTGGCGCGATTGGGACCAAGCAAAGCGGTTTTCTTTGCAAAAGAACCAAGCGGAGCCGCTTTCTTTACGGCGCGGCCTCGTTCGGCACTAAATAGGTGCACTACCCCCAAATCGCAGGCATAGCCCCCTCATCGCCTCGGCAGGGCGCCCTTCTTTGCGAGGTAGGCGATGTAGAGATAAACGGGGATGTAGCAGATCGCGGTGTAGACGAGCATGCCCGCGGCGGCGACGGGCGTGTGGTCGATGACGAGCGCCCCGGTGACCACCACAGTACCCACCTGGTTGATGAGGGCGAAGCCCACAAAATTGTTGATCCAGTGGACGGCGCAACCGGCCATGGCGTCCCCAAAAGCGACGTCGAAGAAGTATAGCGAGGCCCCGGCGAGGAAGTAGATCGAGAAAGCCACGGCCACGTCGATGCCGGACTGGCTAAGCACCTCGGGGTTGCTGCCGTGCAGCCACATGAAAAGTAATGACGAGACGAGACCGGCAATGACGCAGCGCAGTGTGGGCGCGATTTTCTCACCACAGGACCAGCGAAGGAAGATGCCGCGGAACACGAGCTCCTCCCACGTGGTCTGCATCCACGTCAGCGACGCCACGACAAGCAGGTTCACAAAGATAGGGATGGGACCGATGGTGTTCAGCTCAAGCTCGGCGCCGAAGCGCGACGAGATGAGGGTGGAGACGACGTAGCCGACCAGATAGACCAAGATGATCTTGGCAGCTTGCGCCCAATCCGGCGAGCCTTCGGCGCCAAACAGCAGCGCGCGCAGGCTCATCTTGCAAATAAGCTGCAGGTAAAGCACGGCAAAAAAGAACAACAAGGCAAAGGTGAGGAAGTTGGAGAGCGTGCTCGGCAGCCACGACCACTCCTCCCCCAGACTAAGGGAATCCAAAGGGCCGATGAACAACGTAGCGACGAGCGACGCACTCAGATAGTCGGCAGCGAGAAAGCCGATCCAGCGCAGCACCGAGACCTTGCCCGGTGCACGCGAGCCGTCCTTCTCGAGTTCGAGCTTTTCGGCCATACGAGGCAATCCTTTCGCTAAATAATCCCCGGCCCGAATTCACTGAGGACCGGGGATATACGCTCAATTACGAGAGTCTATGCCCGAGGGACTAGTCGAGGTCGCCGAAGTCGCCGAGGCCGGAAACGGTAGCCTGGGCAGGGCCCTGCTGGACAGAGGCCGAAACGGCGACGGAAGCAGCGGCAACGTCGCTGTGGGTCGTGCCGGAGAGACCGTAGAGGCCGGAGCCGGAGGAACCCCGAGCGGGGAAGACGCTCTCGGCATCGTCCATGAAGTGCTGCAGGAGCTTCTTGTACTCGGTGCGGAACTCCTCGCGGGAGGACTTGAGGCGGTCGATCTCGTCGAGCTCGTTCTGCTTCTCGGCGAAGGCCTGGCGAATGACCTCGCGGGCCTTGGTGTCGGCGTCGTTGAGGATGCGCTCGGCGTCGTTGCGTGCCTCCTCGACGAGCTTGTCGGCGGACTGCTGGGCGGCGATGAGCACCCGGGAAATCTGGTGCTCGGAGGCATGCATGGTGTTCTGGACAGGCTCGGGATCCGGGACGGCGCTGGCGGCCTGGGGCGCGACGGCAGCGGCGTCCACCTGCTCCTGGAGGCTCTGGACCTCTGCCTGGGAATCGGCGAGCTGCTGCTCGGTCGTAATCAGGCGAGACTTGAGGTCAGCAATCTTCTGGAGCATGGCATCGACCTCGCCGGAGAGGGTATCGAGGAATTTATCGACCTCCTCGGTGTCATAGCCGTGCTTGGAGGGAGAGAAGGTCTGCTGTTCGATATCTGCGGGTGTGATTACCATTCCGAATCCCTTTCGTGTTCCTTAGAGCCGAGCTTTCCGAGCCCGTTTCGTGCACTCCTAGAAAATTATAGAAAATAAGAAACGCTCAATCAGCTGAAGAGCGAAGATAGCGACAATCGGCGAGAAATCTATACCGCTGAAGGGCGGGATAAAGCGCCGAAAGAGGTTGAGGTACGGGCAGACGAGCATGCCGAGGGCATCGCGGAACGCGTCGAGGCCACCCTTTCCCGTGCCGCGCGGCACCCAGCTCATGAGGCACCACACGACAATGAGGAACTCGTAAACGCTGAAGAGCCGGACGACGAGCGTGTAGATCGAGTAAGCGTTCACGGCAGCCCCCTACTTGCCCGCGAGCTCGGCCGAGCGCGCCAAGGCGGCGTCGACGGCGGCAAAGGAGCCCTCGAAGAGCAGAGGCTCGAGCTCGTAGAGGCCCGCGGCGGTGGTGCCGCCGGGGCTCGTGACCTTCTCGGCGTAGGCGCGAGGGTGCTCACAGGATTCAAGGAGCTGCGTCGCGGTGCCGGCCATGGTGGCAAGAAGGAGCTCGCGGCAGGCGGCCGACGGCATGCCGGCCTTGACGCCGGCGCGCGTCAGCGTATCGACGAAGACGGCGAAGAAGGCGGGCGCGGTGCCGACGACGGCGCCCTCGACCTCGAGCTGGTCCTCGCGCATGAGGGAGGCTCGGCCGAGCGCACCGAAGATACTGCATGCGAGCTCGGCGTCGTCGCCCGTGGCCGAAGGGCCACAGGCGACCGCGGAAGCGCCGGAGAGAACCTGCACGCAGAGGTTGGGCATGACGCGGACGACGCGGGCACCCGGAAGCGCCGCCTCGATGGCCGAGATGGGCACGCCCGCGGCGATGGAGACGCAGAGCTTGCCAGCGCACGCAGCGGCAGCGTCGGCCATGACCCCGGGCAGCACCTGCGGCTTTACCGCGAAGATCACGACGTCCGGCCCCTCGGCGAGCATGAGGGCCGCGTCGACGAAGGTCAGGATGCCGAGCTCAGCGAGCGGCTCGCAGCCGTGGCCGTTGTGGCCGGCCACGAGGATGCTCGAAGCCTCCCAGGCGCCCGCGGCGACAAGCCCGGACGCGATGGCGCTACCCATCGACCCCGCTCCGATGATGCCGATCTTGATGTCGTTCCTGGCCAAGAGGGGCACTCCTTAGCGATCGAGGTCGCCGTCGGCGATGAGCTTGTTGATGTCGGTGGCGGAGAGCTTGGCGCCGGCCGGCAGGACCGCGAAGCAGCGGTCGCCGAGCTCGGAGACCTCGCCATCGATGCCCATTGAGAAGCCGAACGAGAAGTCGAGGATGCGCTTGGCGACCTCGATGTTGGTGTTGCGGAAGACGAGCACCACCGGCTGGTTGGTCTTGACGCGGCGCACGACCGTCTGCGCGTCGTCGTAGGCGACGGGGCGCAGGACGTAGGGAGGCAGCTGGCCGGAGCTCGAGACTCGGCGCGCGGCGCCGCCGAACTCGGAGCGCGCAGGCACGGGCACCGGCGCGGTCGGGCTCTGGTAGCCGCCGCGCGCCATGGAGTTCGTCTCCCGGGTGTCGTAGGTGCCCTGGGCGGTGCTCGGGAGGCTCGTCGGCACCTGATTGGCCACGGGACGGCCGGAGCGGGTGTAAACCGAGACGCTCTCGGCAACGGGACGCGGGGTGTTGCCAAGAAGACGAGGGCTCGAGCCGGTATCGCGACGGTTGTCGGAGTAGCCGGAGCCCTCGTCCTCGTAGAATTCATCGTCGTCGTAGAAGTCGTCGTTGTTGTTGCCGGCGAAGCGGTCCCTGATGGAATCGAGGAAGCCCATGTTGTTCTCACTTTCATGCGGCGCCCGCCCGGGCGCGGCCGTCAGTTACAAATAGAAGCGCTAGAAAAAATCGTATTCGGGGTCGAAAACGACGCGCCCCAGGCGCACGAGCGTAGACCCCTCCTCAACAGCGATTTGAAAGTCGTCGCTCATGCCGCACGAGAGCGTGGGCAGGGCAAACCCCGTCCGCGTCCTCAAATCCCCCGCAAGCTCGCGGAGGCCCGAGAAGGTCGCCCTCGCCGCGTCTGCGTCGCCGCGCGGGGCCATGGTCATAAGGCCCTCGATACTAATGCCCGGCAGCGCGCAGGCCTCCTCGGCGAAGGCGCGCGCCTCATCGGGCGCGAAACCCGACTTGGACTGCTCGCCCGAGACGTTGACCTCCAAAAGACAGGCCTGAACGAGGCCGTGTGCCTCGCAGCGCGACGACACGGCGCGCGCGAGCTCGGCGCTGCTCACGGAGTGAAGCAGCTCGACCTTGCCGATAACCTGATTGATCTTGTTCTTCTGCAGGTTGCCGATAAGGTCGAAGCGCGCGGTTGCCATCTCGGGCGTCGCCTCGCTCTCCACGAAGGAAAGCTTGCGGCCGAGCTCCTGGGGGCGGTTCTCGGCGAAGGCTCGCCAACCAGCGCGCCAGGCGCAGCGCACGGCCTCGGGCTCCACCATCTTGGAGACGGCGAGCATGCCGACCTCGGAGACGTCGCGCCCCGCCCGCGAGCAGGCAACGGCGAGGCGGCTGACGATGCCGCGCCGGCGTTCGGCGAGGAAGAGCCCATAGCTCTCGTCGGGGACTATGTCCAGCTTGGGCGCGGGCACGCGGCTTACCTCCTTAAACGTTGTCGAGGGGCTCCCAGACGGGGGCCGGCGAGGTGGACATGACGGCGAGCGCGGCATGGCGGCCGCAGGTGCCTTTCTCGGCGCGGTAACTGTAGAAGCGGTCGGTCGAGGCCGCGGTCGAGACGCCGACAAAGGCGAGGTTGCCCCTCGTCACGCCCGCGTCGGTGAGGGCGCAGGCGACGGCGTAGGAAAGGCTCAGCTTCCTGCGCTCGGGCACGCCCACGCAGACGCCCGCGCCGAACTCGCGGACAAAGTCGCTGATCAGCTGGGAAGACACCTCGTAGTCCACACCGCCGATGCAGGGCCCGACATAGGCCATGAGGTCGGACGGGGCGCAGCCCGTCTCGGAGGCGAGGACGCCCGCGGCCTTCTGGCAGATGCGGGCGATCGATCCCCTCCACCCGGAATGCACGACGGAGAACCCGCCGGGGGCGCAGATGACCACCGGCACGCAGTCGGCGAAGCACATGAGCACCGGCACGTCCGAGGCCGTGCAGACCACGGCGTCGGCGCCGGAGCACGCCTCGAAGACCGCCTGAGCGTAGCCCGCGCCCGTGGCCTCGCGCACGATGACCACGTTATCGCCGTGGACCTGGTGCGGGGACACAAGGCGCTGGGCACAGCCCGAGGCTCCGATGGCCGCGAGCGCGCGCCGGCGGTTCTCGGCCACGGCGGCCGGGTCGTCGCCGCAGCGGTCCCCGAGGTTGAGCCCCGTGAAGGGGGCTTTGCTCACGCCTCCCGCGCGCTCGGTGAAAGCGAACGTGACCCCGCCCGCGGCGCACGTGTCCGCGAGCAGAGTCACGCCGCCCTCTGCTCTATATCGGCTGAGGGATGCCACGAATCTTCCTTAGATCCTTAGATACGGCTGCGCTTGAGAAAATCGGGAATGTCGAAGCCGCTGTTAGCAGAGCCGGACTGGGTCTGCGGACGGCTCACGTTGATGGGCATCGAGGGCGCGGTCTGGACAGGTGCCGGGGCAGGTGCCGGGGCAGGGGCCGGGGCGGCGGGAGCGGAGACCGGGCGCGCGGCATGGCGAGAAGTGCTCGCGGGGCGAGAAGCCGGGATGGTCATCGTGGGCAGGGGCTGCTGCACATTGGCGTCCTTGAAGCCAGTGGCGATGACCGTGACGCGGACCTGGTCGCCCAGGGACTCGTCGACGACGGTGCCGAAGATGATGGTCGCCTCGGGGTCAACGTTCTGGGCCACGAGGTCGGCGGCGTCGTTAATCTCTTGGATGCCGAGGTCCTTGTTGCCGGCGATGGAGAGAAGGACGCGGGTGGAGCCGTCGACGGTGCCCTCGAGCAGGCGGCTCGAGATGGCCTCGGCGGCGGCATCGGTGGCGCGGTTGTCACCGGAGGCGGTGCCGATGCCCATCATAGCGGTGCCGGAGGACTTCATGATGGTGCAGACGTCGGCAAAGTCGAGGTTGATGAGGCCCGGGACGGTAATGAGGTCAGTGATGCCCTGGGTGCCCTGGCACAGCACGGCGTCGGCCATGCGGAAGGCGTCGAGCATGGTGGTCTTCTTATCGGAGAGGTCGAGCAGGCGGTCGTTCGGGATGACGATCAGGGTGTCGACCTTCTCGGAGAGGTTGGCGATGCCTTCGAGGGCCGACTTGGTGCGGCCGCGGCCCTCGAAGGTGAAGGGCTTGGTGACGACGCCGACGGTGAGGGCGCCCACGTCGTTCTTGGCGATGTCGGCCACGACGGGAGCGGCGCCGGTGCCGGTGCCGCCGCCCTCGCCCGCGGTGATGAAGACCATGTCGGCGCCGGCAAGGGCGGCCTTGATCTCGTCGCGGGTGTCCTCAGCGGCCTCCTTGCCGACCTCGGGGTTGGCGCCTGCGCCGAGGCCCTTGGTGATGTCGGCGCCGATGTGGACCTTGATGTCGGCGTCGGAGATGGCGAGCGCCTGGGCATCGGTGTTGACAGCAACGAACTCGACGCCTCGGATGCCCTCCTCGATCATGCGGTTGACGGCGTTGTTTCCGCCGCCGCCGACGCCGACGACCTTGATCACGGCGAGGTAGTTGTTGAGGGTGCCGGTGTCTTTGATCATCGTTTCCTCCTCTTTGGCCACGAGCCCTTCAGGGCGGGAAGCCGGTTTCTTGAAAGCCCTTCGGGCCTTATTTGACGTCTTTGCCATCGTTTGTCCTTACGGTCGTTGCCGTTCAGCCGGGCTCAGATAGAGGATAAACCCTAAAGCTCCAGTTAAACCTTACGTTCCGTTCGAAGCGATGTAGTTTTGCACATCTGCGAGACGCTCGTCAAACAACGTGGAGATTATGTGTAACGCGCAGGTCAAACGCCCTAACGAGAAGATTCAAAACCCTCGAGCAACCTTGATGGACACATGAGCGAAAACCCGCCCTCGGCCCGCAAAGCCTGAGTCTTTGGAGCCTATTCGCCAGAGTATGCGCCGGAGGAATCGATCTCGGAAGGGCCGGAGCCGTCGCCGGACGAGGGCGACTCGCCGTTGCCTTCGTCGGCACCGGAAGAGGAGACGTCGTCGACGACGGAAGAGGTGTCGCCCTCCCCCGCACCACCTGCGGTCTCTGAGAAGACGGACTCGTCCGCGGACCCCGACTCGTCAGCAGCCCCAGACTCGTCCGCCGAGCCCTCGTCTGTGCCGGGCTGGCCGGAGGCGCTGTCGCCGGAGGTGGCCGACTCGCCGTCGGCGCCCGTGCCCTGCGTGACGTCGGAGGAGCCGACGCGCCTCACCGACGCCGAGGACGGCGTGCGCACATTGATGTAGGTGATCTGCCCCGCGTACTTCTCGAGAAGGGCCGAGGCGACCTGCTCTTTATAAGAGATGTTCGTGGCCGAGCCGAGCGAGACCTGCACGCCGCTCTCCATGACGCATGAGATCGCGTCGGTGCTCGAGGCGTCGAAGCTCACGATCTTCGAGAGGAAATCGGCGGAGAAGCCGCTGCGAAACGCTTTGACCGCGCTCAGCACGTCGTCGGTCGCCTCGGAGCCCGCCTGGGGCTCGACTGTGGCGGGGACCCCGGTGATGAGCAGGGCGCCGTGCTTGCGGGCTATCTGGAGCGCCGCGTCGTTGACGGATTGCCCGTCGGCCGTGGAGATCCTGACGGGCTCGATCCAGACCCCCGACGCGCCCAGAAACCAGCCCATCGAGCCGGAATTCATGACGACAAGCTCGTCGAGCCGCTGTTCCTCGACGCAGATCTTGAGTGTGTGGGGGAACTGCCGCTCGATGCTAATGGAGCCGACCCAGAGATTGCGCTTTAGCTGGGAGGCGATGTCGTCGGCATCGTAGTTGAGCAGCGTCATGCCCTCATCCACGTGCAAAAGATTTGCGACGTCGGCCTGGGAAACGTGCTCGGTCGGCTCGACGACGATCTCCTCGACCGAGAAGAGCGGGGAGTCGCGCAGGACAAAGAGGACGATGAGCGCCAAGAACCCGAGCGCACACACGGCGGCCAGGACGATGCCGACGAGTTTGACGGACTCGCTGCGCTGCCCGAGGACGGCTTCGGGGCTGCCGCCCTTCGCGGGCGCGCTGGCAAGAGAAGCGGGAACCTGGCCCGAAGGCGCGGCGCTCTTCCTCGCATTTGCCCCGGGGCCCGAGAACAGGGCCTTCTTGGCGCCCTTGGGGGCTTTTGCTGCCTTCGGAGCCTTGGGCGCAACCCCGAGGTGCGAGGCGCCGGCACGGGGCATCGCTGCCCGCGTCGCAGGGCGCGCGGACACCCCCGACGACGGGAGCGACCCCGCGTCCTTGTGCGGCGTCGCCTTGCGGGGCGTGCCCCTCTTTGACGAATTCGCTGCCATACGCCCCCTAGTCGCCGAACCCGAGCAGCTTGACCTCGCACTTGAGGTCGACGCCGTGGTTGGCGAGCACCGAGTCGTGGATGAGGTGGATGAGCGAGATGACGTCGGAGGCGCTGGCGCCGCCGTTGTTCACGATGAAGTTGGCGTGGTCCAGGGAAACCTGGGCGCGCCCGGAGGACAAGCCCTTGCAGCCCGCGGCCTCGATAAGGGAGCCGGCCGAGCCGTCGGGCGGGTTGCGGAATACCGAGCCGCAGGTAGGCTTGCCCATTGGCTGCGTGCAGCGGCGCCGCGCGAGGCGCTCCTCCATATGGGCGGAGATGGCAGCCTTCTCGCCGTGCTCGAGCTTAAGGGTCGCCTCGAGGATAATCTCGCTCGTGGGGATGGAGGTGCAGCGGTAGCCCCAATCGATCTCTTGCGCCTCGTAGCGGTGAAGACCCTCGCCCGGGCGGTACACGACGAGGTCGCGCACGCGCTGGCCGATCCACTCGCGGCGGGTGCCGGCGTCCATGGAGACGGCGCCGCCCACCGTGCCGGGGATTCCGACGCAGAACTCGAGGCCCGAGAGCTCGGCCTTGGCGGCGTCCGAAACGACGCGCGAGAGGAGCGCGCCGGCCCCGGCGCAGATAATGCCCTCCTCCACGTCGATGCTCACGCGGGCGAACTCGTCGTCGAGAATGATGACGGCGCCCTCGAAGCCGGTGTCCGCGGCGAGGATGTTGCTTCCTTTGCCGAGGATGACCCACTCGACGTTCTCGGAGGCGAGCACGTCGACGACCTTGCCGAGGACGGCGTAGCTATGCACGAGGATGAGCAGACTCGCCGGCCCGCCGATGCGGTACGACGTGCGGCGAGAGAGCTTCTCGTCGCGCAGCACGTCGGCGTCGCCGGCGCCGGACAAGCTCATATAGGCGTTGAAGAGGCTCACGGGACGCTTACTCCTTCTGGGCCGCGCGATCGCGCATGGCCTCGATGAAAAGCGGGCCGATCTGGGTGACGTCGCCCGCACCTTGGGTGATGAGCAAGTCGCCCTCGCGGACGATGTCGACGAGGTTCTCGATGAGCGCGCGGCCGTTGGGCACGTACTCGACGTCGGCGACCTCGCCCGTGGCCGCTACACCGGTGGCGATGGTCTTGCCGGAGACGCCAGGGATGGGGAGTTCGCCGGCGGAGAAGACGTCCATGACGCGCAGGACGTCGGCATCGCCGAAAGCGTGCGCGAACTGGTCAGCGAGGGCCTGCGTGCGGCTGTAGCGGTGCGGCTGGAAAACACAGACGATGCGGTCGTACTGCAGGTCCTTGGCCGCGGCAAGGGTGGCCGCGATCTCGGTAGGGTGGTGGCCGTAGTCGTCGACGACGACCACGCCGGCGACGTCGCCCACGTGGGTGAAGCGTCGGCGGGCGCCCTTGAACTGCGAGAGCGCGGCGACGGCCTTATCGATGTCGCAGCCGAGGACGTCGGCCACGGCAAGGGCGGCGGTGGCGTTGGCCATGTTGTGGCGGCCGGGGTTGGCGGCGATGGTCACATGGACGCAGCCGTGGTCAGGCGTCTTGACCGAGAAGCTCGAGGCGATCTGGTGGTGGGTGTCCTCGGGCAGGCAGACGTAGTCGCAGGACTCGTCGAAGCCGTAGGTGATCACGCGGCGGCCCGTGGAGCGCGCGAGCTCGGCGTAGTGCGCCACGTCGCCGTTGATGACGACGGTGCCGTCCTCGCCCACGAGGTCCATGAACTTGCAGAAGGCCTTCTCGATGTTCTCGAGGGTGCCGTAGTGGTCGAGGTGGTCGGCCTCGATGTTGGTGACCACGGCCACGTTGGGGTTGAGGTAGAGGAAAGAGCCGTCGGACTCGTCGGCCTCGCAGACGAAGTAGCCGCCGTTGCCGTTCTTGCCGTTGGTGCCATAGCCCTCGACGATGCCGCCGATGAGGAACGACGGGTCGAGGCCGAGTTTATCGAGCATGGTGGCGACCATGGAGGAGGTGGTCGTCTTGCCATGGGTGCCGGCGACGGCGACGGTGAGCGCGTCGTGGGAGAGATAGGAGAGCATCTTTGCGCGCGGCCAGATAGGGATGCCCAGCTCGCGGGCGCGGACGACCTCGGGGTTCGTCTCGGGGATGGCGGTCGAGGTGACGATGACCTCGGGCGCAACGGCGTCGATGGTCGCGGCCTCGTGGCCGACGTGGACCTCGACGCCCGCGCTCTCGAGCTCGCGGACGTAGTGGGAAGCCTTGAGGTCGGAGCCGGTCACCTTGCATCCGCGCTCATGCAGGACAAGCGCGATGCCGCTCATGCCGGCGCCGCCGATGCCGATGAAGTGCGCGCTTTTAATCTGGGGAGTATCCGTGGACTCGCTCATGTGTGCCCTCCCGGGTGAGTAGTCGGTCGCGGCGGAACTGCCCGCCGCGGTGTTCGCTAACCACCTACTCTAACCCAAATGCAAGGACGACCCTACCCTCGGACGCAGCTCTCCACTTGGTCTGCGAGAGCCGAGGCCGCGGAGTCCTGGCCGAGCTTCTTTGCGGCGGCGCGCATGGCGGCGCGGGTGCCCTTCTGCTCGAGGAGCTCGACGAGCTTCTTGCCGAAGACCGGCTGCGAGACCTCGTCATCGGCGAAAAGGACCGCGGCGCCGGCATCGACGAGGAACTTGGCGTTGGTCGTCTGGTGGTCGGCCGTGGCATAGGGGTAAGGCACGAGCACGGAGGGCACGCCGACGGCCGCGATCTCGGCGATGGAGGAGGCGCCGGCGCGTGAAAGCACGAGGTCGGCCGCGGCAAGGACGTCTCCCATGTCGTCGATGTAGGCGCGCAGGTCCCAGCGCTTCTCCTCGTCGTCCGTGAGGGCCAGGGCGGCCGCAGCGTCGTCGTATCCGCCCTTGCCGGTGGACTGCACGACGTGCAGGCCGTCGATGGAGAGAAGCTCGCCCTTGAGCCGCGCCATGCCCTCGTTGAGCGTGCGGGCGCCGAGGGAGCCGCCGAAGACGAGCAGCAGCGTGGCGTCCTCGGGCACGCCCAAGGCGGCGCGTCCGCGCGAGCGGTCGCCGGCGATGACGGAGCGGCGGACCGGGTTGCCGGTGAGCGCCACGTGGGAGGTGTCGCCCTCGCGCTCGAAGACGGGGCGGGCGGCCGGCACCGAGATGCAGACGCGCGCGGCGTGGGCGGCCATCATCTTGTTGGCGAGGCCAGGCACGGAGTTCTGCTCGTGGATGAGGTACGGGATGCCCTTGTCCTTGCAAAACCCCAGCAGCGGGACCTCGACGTAGGCGCCGAAGCCGATGGCGACGTCCGGGGCGCCCTGCGCGGCGAAGCGGCGTTTGAGCGAAGCCTTCGCGCGCCATACCCGCCGAAGCGAGCTCACGGCCGTCCAAGGCTTAGAGCGGTCGAAGCCCGTGACCTCGACGTCGACGAGCTCGAAGCCGGCGGCGGGCACGAGCGTGCCCTCGAGCTTGGATGGACGGCCATAGAACGTGACCTCGTGGCCGCGGTCGAGAAGCTCCTCGGCGAGTGCGAGGGCGGGGTTGATGTGCCCGGCGGTGCCGCCGGCTGCGATGGCGATCTTCATGAGAGGCCCCTCTTCTAGGGATTCGGGCGGTGATAAGAGTCCGTCCGGAGAGTCGTGTTATCAACCGCCTATCCTACGCGCATGCGGGGCGCGGCGGCGCGCTGAATCCACCCATGCACCGAGACGGCGGGCGAGCGTCGAGGCGGAGGGCGCAGACCCGCGCCCGGGGCGCCATCAGCGGCGGCCTCGCCGCTCCCGGCCGCCCGAGCGGCCCTGCCCACCCGAGCGCCCGCGACCCGAGCCCCGGCTGCGCTGGCGCGATGCGGCGTCGGCGTTGGTGTCGATGCGGCCGTAGCCGCGGCCGCCGGCGATTCTCTGCGAAGAGGCGCGGGAAGCCCCCGAGCCGTTGCGGAAAGAGCCGTTGTGGCCGCGCGCGTCGCGAGCCGACCCGCCGCCGTCGACGACGGTAAAGCCGGTCGGGGCCACGTCTGAGCGGCCAGCGCCGGGGTCGCTTCGACCAAGGGAGGCAGAGCGCGGCGTGGCCTCGCCGACGAAGCTGAGGCCCGCGTCGCCTCTCTCGTCGCCCGAGCGCACCGTCATATTGCGGCGCCGGACGTCGTGCTCGGTCTCGGGGAGCGCGGAGTTCTTGGAGACCGACAGCAGCATGCCCACGAACATGAGGCAGGCGATGATCGACGTGCCGCCGTAGCTCAAAAACGGCAGCGGCTTGCCGGAAAGCGGGATGAGCCCCAGGACGCCGCAGACGTTAACCAGCATCTGGATGATGATGAGCGAGGTGCAGCCGCTCGCGATGAGGCGACCGGCGAGGTCGGGCGCGTACTTGGCGATGCGGAAACCGGCCCAAGCGAACAGTGCGAAGCAGGCGATGACGCCCAAGGTGCCCACAAGGCCGCACTCCTCGCCGATGACGGCGAAGATGAAGTCGTTGTGGGCCATGGGCAGATACGAGTACTTCTGCTTGGAGAAGCCGATGCCGACGCCGAGGATGCCCCCCGAGCCGAGGGCATAGTAGCCCTGAACGAGCTGATAGGACTTGCCGGCCTCGTCGGCCCAAGGGTCCAGGAAGGTCGTGATGCGCGACAAGGCGTAGTCCTGCGTGAGCGAGAGCACGCCTAGCGCGAGGGCGCCGCTCAAAAGACCGAGGCTCAAGACGACGGGGTTGAACCCGGCGACGTAGAGCATGATGATCAGCGTGATGGCGATAATCGCCGTCGACCCTTTGTCCGGCTGGATGAGGATGAGGCCCAGCGGGACGCCGATGCCCACGAGCGTGTACTTGAGCAGCTCGGCTTGGCCAAGGTCGCCGTCAACGTAATAGCGCTGCGCGAGGGCCGCGGCGACCGTGACGATGGCGACCTTTGCGAACTCGGAGGGCTGCAGCTGGAAGCCGCCGAGCTTGATCCAGCGGGAGGCGCCGTAGGTGCTGTTGGAGAACCCGGGGACGAAAACGAGGATAAGGGCCACGATGACCCCCGCGACGACGACTGCGAGGTGGTCTCGCGTGAACCAGTGGTAATCCCTGGTGGCAAGCAGCACGGCCAGGGCAAGGCCGACGGCGGCGTAGATCATCTGCCGCTTGAGGTAATAGGCCGGGTCGTAGTCGCACGACGCGCTGTTGAGGCAGCTTACCGAGGAGGCCGAGTAGATCATGAGCATGCCGAAGCACACGAGCACGGCGGTGACGGCGACAAGGACGATACGGGGGCGCATGAAGCGCTCGGGCACGCCATGGATGGCGCCGGAGACCTTGCCGAGGATGCCGGCGTCGCCGGTCTTGCGCGATCCGCCGCGCGGGGAGCCGACGCGGCGCGCGTCCTCGGCCGATCCGCCGAACAAATAGCTGGGTAGAGGTGCGGACACGCGCTACTCCCCCGCCCCGGACGCATCGTGGGCACGGCAATAATCGGTCGCCAGCGACTTGAAGAGGCGCCCGCGCTCGGCCATGTTGGAGAACTCGTCGAACGAGGAGCATGCGGGCGAGAGCAGCACCGTGTCGCCCTCGCGGGCCTCGGCGCAAGCAGCGGCGAACGCGTCGCGAAGGTGATCGGCGCAGACGATCTCGAGCGCGGAGCCCGATGCAGCAGCCTCGTCCTTGAGCGACGCGGCCATGCGCGGGCCGGCCTCGCCGAAGCAGACGGCGACACGGGCACGGGCACAGCAGGCGCGGGAGAGCGACGCGAGGTCGGTCCCCTTGTCGTGGCCGCCGAGAAGCACGACGACCGTCCCGGCGTCGAAAGCCGTGAGGGCCTTCTCGACCGAGTCGGTGTTTGTGGCCTTGGAGTCGTTGACGAAGTGGATGCCCGCGGCCTCGCCGCAGGGCTCGATGCGGTGCTCGATGGGGCTGAAGGTCGCAAGCCCGGAGGCGATCTTCTCGGCGTCGATGCCCATGAAGAGGGCGAGCGCCGAGGCGGCGAGCGCGTTTTCCCAGTTGTGGGAACCGCGGATGCGCAGGTCGTCGACGGAGCAGATGTCGTGCTCGACCCCGCCCAGGCGCACGACGAGGCGACCGCCGCGCTCGAAGGCCGCGTCGGGCCCGCCGAGCTCGCGCTCGACGGAGAGCTCGCAGACGCGAAGGCCGCGCCCGGAGCAGCGCACGGCCACGTCGCGGCACCAGTCGTCATCGACGGAAACGACGGCGAGGTCGCCTGTGCCCATGTTGGCGAAGACCTTCTCCTTAGCGGCGGCATAGGCCTCCATGGACCCGTGCCACTCGATATGGTCGGGGGTCACGTTGAGAAGGACCGCCGCGTGCGGGCGCAGCGTGGGGCTCGAGGCCAGCTGGAAGCTCGAGAGCTCGGCCACGAACCAGCCGTCATAGGGGCGCGACGCCGCCTCCTCGATGCACAGTACGCCTATGTTGCCCACCGACTCGGCAGAGAGCCCGGCCTCGCTCAGCAGGTGCGTGGTGAGCGAAGTGGTGGTCGTCTTGCCGTTCGTGCCGGTGACGGCGAGCCAATTGGCGGGGCTCTCGCGGAAAGCCAGCTCCACCTCGGAGATTACCTCGGCGCTGCAGGCGGCCGCGGCGCGATAGAAGGCGCTCGTCTCGGGGATGCCCGGGGAGACGACGGCGAGGTCGAACTCGCCCTCGACCTCTTCCGTGCCAAGCACGCAGCGCACGCCCGCCGCCCCGAGCGCGCGGGTCTGCTCGCTCTCGCGGGAGTTGACGCCACCGAACAGCGTGACGGAGTCGACCCGGCCGGGCATCAGCCCCGATAGATAGCGGCAGGCAGCCTCGCCGGTCTTGCCGATGCCGAGTACGCAGACGTTGCCGATGTGAGCGGTGTTCGTGCAAGTCATAAGTAGGGCTTTCTCTTGTGGCGCGGAGACAGGCGCGCTCGCGCCGACGCTCCCGTTAGCCGAGCTGGAAGTAAAGGGCGAAGCCGACGGCGGCGAAGACGGCCGAGACAATCCAGAAGCGCGTGACGACCTTCGTCTCGGCCCAGCCGAGCTTCTCGAAATGGTGGTGAATCGGGCTCATGAGGAAGACGCGCTTGCCCGTGGTCTTAAAGCTCACGACCTGGATGATGACCGAGAGGGCCTCGCAGACGAACAGGCCGCCCATGATGAGCGAGGTGAACTCGGTCTTGGTGAGGACGGCGAGGGCGGCAAGGGCGGCGCCCAGGGCGAGCGAGCCCGTGTCGCCCATGAAGATGGAAGCCGGGTTGCAGTTGTGCCAGATGAAGCCCACGCAGGCGCCGGCGATGGATGCGGCGAAGATGGCAAGATCGATGTCGTCGCAGCTTAAGGCGACCATGGCCATGAACGCCATGACGACCATCGTGCAGCCGCCAGCGAGGCCGTCGAGGCCGTCGGTGAGGTTGACGGCGTTGGAGAGGCCCGCCATGAGCAGGAACACGAAGAAGATGTAGAGCCAGGGGACGGCGATGCTTGCGCCCCCGACCGTGAAGGTCGTGGTAAGGACGCCCAGGTCGATGGCTAGGCCGCCCGGGAAGCGCACAACAGCGTCGATGCCCGCCCAGTTGACGGCGGCCAGGCAGAAGACGACCGAGATGGTGATGAGGCCGACCATCTTCTGCGACGGCGTGAGGCCGAGGCTGCGCTTGTGGGCGACCGACTCGATGTCGTCGAGGAGGCCGAGCGAGCCCGTGACCAGCATGGCGAGGACGGCGAGGATAAGATCGGGGGTCCACTTGGCGATGAGCGCGACCGTTACGACCACGGCGACGAGCATGACGACGCCGCCCATGGTGGGCGTGCCCTGCTTGACGAGGTGGCTCTCGGGGCCGTCGGCGCGGATCTGCTGGCCGATGCCGTCCTTGCGCATCATGCGGATGAAGAACGGCATGGCGACGGCCGTGATGAGCGCCGCGGCGGCGACGGCAAGAAACACCTGGTAGCTGGGGTATGCGGGATTATCGATCATTTAGCTCAGTACCTCCTTAGCGAAGCGGTCGAGGCCCTCTGAGCGCGAGGCCTTGACCAAGACCACGTCGCCGGCGGTAAAGACCGGCTTCAAGGCCGCCGCGGCCTCCTCGGCCGTGGCGAAGCGGTGGACGCAGTCCTCCGATGCGCCCATGGCGCGGGCGGCCTCAGCCATGCAATCGGCGAGCTCGCCGCCGATGAAGACGAGCATGTCGAGCCCCTTGGCCGCGGCGTAGGCGCCCACGCAGCCGTGCAGGGCACGGGCATCGTCGCCGAGCTCGCCCATCTCGCCGAGGACGGCGACGCGGCTGCCCTCGCAGGCCATGGCGGCCAAGATGTCGAGCGAGGACGCCATGGAGTTCGGGGCGGCGTTGTAGGAGTCATCGATGACGCGAGCGCCCGCGGCGGAGTCGCGCACGTCGAGGCGTAGGGCGGTGTGCTCCATCGACTCGATGGCGACCGCGGCGGCGTCGCGATCGGCGCCGGCGCGCCAGATGAGTG
The DNA here is from genome assembly GCF_963660155.1 of Paratractidigestivibacter sp. GTDB lineage: Bacteria > Actinomycetota > Coriobacteriia > Coriobacteriales > Atopobiaceae > Paratractidigestivibacter. The sequence continues at coordinate 28,325 of NZ_CAVKWG010000008.1, forward strand.
CGATGGCCAGCAGGAAGTCGTCGACGACCTTCTTGCCGGGGAGGTTCAGCGTGACCTCGCGACTCCAGCCGTCCGCGCAGCTCACGGTAAAACTGGGGAGCCCCGACTCGTCCAGGCGAACGCCCCGGGCGCGCACCTCGTCGCCGTCGCGGGCGCCCACGAGGCAGACCTCCACGCCCGCCGGCCTGGCAAACTCATCGGCGATAAAGGACGTGAGGTCGCATCCGGAGGGCATGACGAGGCACGGGGCCACATCGCCGGCGGCCTCGCTGGAGCCGCGCATGCCGCTGACCACCTCAGCCTTGGCGCGCGCGATGTTCTCGCGGCTGCCGAGGATGCCAATGTGAGAGGTGCCGATGGTCGTCACGCAGGCCAAGGCCGGCGAGCACGCGGCGGCCAGGCGGTCGATCTCGTGGGGGTGGTTCATGCCGAGCTCGCACACGAGCACGCGCGCGCCCTCGGGGGCGGCGAGCACCGTGAGCGGCAGGCCGATGAGGTTGTTGAAGTTGCCGGCGGTGGCGTGGGTGGGCAGCGTGGCCCCGAAGCCGGCGCGCAGCATGTCCTTGGTGGTGGTCTTGCCCACCGAGCCCGTAACGCCCACGACGAGCCACTCGGGGTGAAGGCTGCGCTGATAGGCGGCCAGGGCAAGAAGGAAGGCCTCGCAGTCGTCGTCGGCCGCGCGAATAAGCGAGCAGCCAACCTCGCGGCAAGCCTCGACGACGACGTCGGCGGGCTCGGCGGAGGCCACGACACAGGCGGCCCCGGCGGCGGCCGAGGAGGCCAGATAGGCGTTGCCGTCGACCTTCTCGCCGGCGAAGGCGACGAAGACCGAGCCCTCGCCCACCTGGCGAGAATCGATCACGACGTCGCCGGCGACCTCGCGGGAGCCCTCATAGATGAGCTCGGCGCCGGTCGCGGCGGCGATATCTTGTACGCTGATGCGGATCATCTGATTCCCCTAATTGGAATAGGAAGCAGGCGGAATACTAAGGATAGTAATGGACTGCTCCATCACATCGTGGAAAACGTTGGCCGCGGAGACCGCCGCGAGGTACGGGATGCCGTTTAAGCCCACGTAGACGAGCACTTCGGGGTCATCGGCGTTGGCGAAGCCGCAAAGCGACGCCACGTAGCTGCCCTTTTTGTAGCCGCCGTTCTCGTCGGCCTGCTCGCCGGTGCCCGTCTTGCCGGCGATGTCGTAGCCCTCGACTTGGCCCTTGACGCCGGAGCCCTCGGTCATGACCGAGCGCATCATGTCGGTCTCCTCATCGGCCGTGGCCTTGGAGACAATCCTCTCGCCGCTTTCCCATTGGACCTGCTCGCCGTCCTTGGAGAGCAGGAAATGGGGCGTGTTGGGGATACCGTCGTTGGCAATGGCGCCGTAGGCGCGCACGATCTGCACGAGCGGGACGGCGAGCGACTGGCCGAACGCCATGGAGCCGACCGAGGCTCCCGTGTACTCCGAGAGCTTACGGACGATGCCCTGCGACTCGCCGGGGAAGTCGATGCCGGTCTTCTGGCCGATCCCATACTTCTCGACGCCGGCCGCGAACTTCTCGGCTCCGATGATGTTCTGCGCGTAGTAGGCCATAGCGACGTTGGAGGACTGCGCGAGGGCGTACTCGACGCTCATGTCCATGGCGTAGTTGCGGCCGTCGTCGTCGGTCACCCAGTCGTTGCCGACCAGGATCTTGGCCGGGATGTTGATGGTCGTGTCCTTAGAGAGAAGCCCGTCCTCGATGCCGATAGAGGTGGTGATCACCTTGAAGACGGAGCCGGGCTCGTAGGAGTCGGTCACCAACTTGAGGTTGAGCGAAGCGACGTCGGTGATGTTGTCGAAGTCAGGAAGCGGCGTGGAGCACGCGGCATAGATCTCGCCGGTCTTTGGGTTGGTGACCATGACGGAGCCGGAGTCGGCCGAGTAGGTCTCGGTGCCCTCGGAGATGATCTCCTCGCACTCGTACTGCAGGTCTATGTCGATGGAGATGACGATGTCGGTACCGTTTCTGGCCTCGGTCGTCTCGGAGACGCCGCCGGCGATGGGCCCGCCCGAGGCGCTCGACTCGTAGACGCGTTGGCCGTCCGTTCCCTTAAGTATGGAGTCGTAGTAATACTCCAGGCCCGACAGCGCAACGCCCTCCGAGTTCACGTAGCCGATGATCTGGGAGCCCGTGGTCCCGTAGCGATAAACGCGCTTGGTATCCGATTCATAGTAGATGCCGGTGAGATTGGCCTCGTCGAGCTTGTCCTGGATCTGGTCAGCCTGCGAGACGTCGATGCGCCGCGCCAGGTACGCGTAGCGAGTGTTCTGGCGGTTCAAGGCCTCCAGATAGGTGTTCTTATCGCCACCGAGGACCTCGACCAGGATGTCGGCCACCGCGTCGGCCGCGCCGGTCTTCTTGTCGTCGCGACTATCGGTGTAGGTGACGGTCGTGGGGTCGCAGACGACGTCCTTGCAGTCGACGCTGATGGCGAGCACGTTGCCGTTGCGGTCAAAGATGGTGCCGCGCTTGGCGCTGATGGAGACGACGTTCGTGCGGCGCGCCTCGGCTCGCTCCGAGAGCCAGTCGTGGTTGACGACCTGAATCCACACGAGGCGCAGCGCGACTATCGAGAGCAAAAGGACGCCGACGATGACGATGTGACGCATCTTGGCGTTGCCGGAGGCGGTGTCGGCCGCGGCGGCGCGCCGCCCAAAACGAGAACGAGAGGCCGCATCATAGGAGGCCTCCGCTCTTCTGGGTCCCTTATCAGGGCTATGGAAATTGTCTCTTCTCACGACGAAGGAGTCTACGCCACGTCTGCGAAAGCGTAAGCCTCGGAAACGAGCTGCCCAGCATCACCATCGGCCTTGAGGGTCGCTGCCACGAACGCATAGGGGTCAAGCGCCATATCGGCCTCGCTGGCCTCGGGCGCGGCGGCGTCGGCGGCCTCAGCGCCGACCTTGACCGAGACGGTGTCGTCGGAGCGCACCATGCCGTAGTTTTGCGTGGCGATGCGCGCGATGCGGGAGTTGCTGGAGAGGGCGGTGCGCTCGATCTTTAGTTCGTAGTTGAGGTTCTTGGCGTCGTTGACCTCCGAGCGCAGGGAGGAGTTCTCGGTGAGGACGGCCACCGTGGCAGAGCTCACGCACACGCGCACGAAGCCGATGGCGAAGACCGCCGCGGTAACGGCGAGGACGCGGGCGACCTTGGCGGTGAAGTCGGCGGTGACGCCCTTGCGGGCGCGGGCGTCGAGGCCGCCACCGGTGAGGACCGACAGGGACGGGCGCTCGGCCTCCTGCTCGAAGGCGCGTCCCTCTTCCGCGTAGTCAATGTAAAGAGCTTCGGAACCCTGATGCTTCATGATGTCCTTCTTGCCTGAGAAAGGCGGCTCGGCCGCCGATCGCGTTGTGAGATGGGAGGCGCGCCAACCCCGGTGCCGCCGGGCGTCGGGAGGCTAGCACTCCCCGGTAGTAGTCGAATAGTTCGTTGGTGGTTTGATGGTGGTGCGTTTAAACTGCGTTTTTGGTGCTGCTCTGATTCGTTTGTATGCATCGGCCCTGAGGGCCGGGTGCGGCGTTGCCTGCGCCCTACTCGGCGACGTCGAGCTTTATCGCCGCGCGCGTCAGGGCGCTTCGCGACCGGGGGTTGGCCGCAACCTCATCGTCTGTGGCGACGAGGGGTTTTTTGGTCTTGACCTTGAGTATCGGCACGTTCCCGCAAACACACACCGGCAGGTCTGGCGGGCAGGTGCAGCCGCGCGACATCTCCGAGAACACATGCTTGACGATGCGGTCCTCGAGCGAGTGGTAGGCGATAACGCAAATCCGGCCGCCGGGGTTGGCCCAACGGATGGCCGCGCGCAGGCCCCGGTCGAGGACGTCAAGCTCGTGGTTGACCTCGATGCGCAGGGCCTGGAAGGTCTTGCGCGCGGGGTGTCCCCCGCTTCGGCGGGCCGCGGCGGGGATGCTCTGCTTGATCACCTCCACAAGCTGCAGCGTGGTCTCGATGGGGGCCTTGGCCCTCGTCTCCACCACCTTGCGGGCGATGCGCGAAGCGTACTTCTCGTCGCCGTATACGCGAAGAATTCGGATGAGGTCGGATTCGCTGCGCTGGTTTATGACCTCTTGTGCGGTTAGGGTGTTGTTCCCCGAATCCATGCGCATGTCTAAGGGAGCGTCCTCATGGTAAGAGAAGCCCCGCTCGGGAATATCGAGTTGCGGGCTGCTGACGCCCAAATCGAAAAGGAAACAGTCGATGCCGGGCACCTCGGCCTCGAGCAGAAGCTCGTCGAGGTCGCCGAAATTGCCCTTCAAGAACTTGTGCTCTGCCTGCGGGACCTCGCGCGAGAAGCGCTCGGCCGCGGCTTCCAGAGCCATGTCGTCCTGGTCGATGCCGATGGAGAGGCCTTCCGGCGCGATTCTTTTGGCGAGCTCCACGGAGTGCCCGGCGCCGCCCAAGGTGCAATCGCAGACCACATCACCGGGCTTGGGGTCGAGCTCGCGGAGAACCTCTTCGAGCATCACGGGTACGTGCTGATATCCAGTTGTCAAGATCTCCACCCCTAGCCGAAGAGAAGCTCTTCGAGCTCGTCGTCGATGGCCTCCTGCGAGGCGTTCCACAGCTCGGTGTTCCACACCTCGAAGTGGTCGTCCGCGCCGATGACCGTGACGTCACCGGTTAGGCCGTACTTCTCACGGGTACCAGGCTTGCTCGTGTCGAGCTTGCCCAAGGCCACGCGGCCGGCCGAGTCGATGTCCACCGACACGGCGCGGGACGTGAGGCTGCGGCGAAGAAGCACGTCCTTGCGGCTGCGGGTATCGAAGCCCTCCCCTTCTTTGTTGAAGAGGGAGTCGATCCAAGCCTCGAAACCTGCAGGGGTGAAGCCGTCCACGCTCTCCTTCATGGGCACCAGGTAAATGGTCTTCGAGTCGCCCTCGCACATCTCCTTGCGGAACGTCGCGGGCAGGGTGACGCGCGCCTTCGAATCAACCGACATCGGAAAAGACCCAACGAGCATGTCACCCTCCTCTCAGACACGAGACCATAGGCCCCTGACTGGAGCGCGTGAATAATATAAGGCAAGGGAGACACTTCTCGACAACAAAAAACACTACTCCACACAAAGAAGTTCACAGACGATAATTTCGACTGCGCGACACGCGCTGCGACCCCATATCTTGGGCCACGAACAGTCGTTTCCACCATTTCGGGCGAGCAGCAGGGACACAAATGTGGAGATAGCGTGAATCCGCAGGTAAACGAATGTGATTCGCCGCGTCCCAGCATAACAGCCGACCAGCACGCCTAATTAGCGCCGGAAGCCAACCAGTGGTGACTGGCTCGGGCTGCATGCGCAGGGGCGCGACGAGCGGAACGGCGAATCATAAAGCCTGCGGCCTCGCTGCCCGGAAAGATGTGCGGCCCGCGCCTGTCACCAATGGCGGCCCGAACAGTCAACAACCGGCCGCGCCGCCACCCGGCGTGAGGCCGCGCCGCCACCCGGCGTGAGGCCGCGCCGCCACCCGGCGTGAGGCCGCGCCGCCACCCGGCGTGAGGCCGCGCCGCCACCCGGCGTGAGGCCGCGCCGCCACCCGGCGTGAGGCCGCGCCGCAAAGAAAACGCGCCGGCTTGGTCCGTGTAGGCCTTCGCCGCAAAGAAAACGCGCCGGCTTGGTCAGATCTGGACGGTTTCGCAAAGAAAACGCGCCGGCTTGGTCGGGTTGGGACCAAGCGGGCGCGTTTTCTTTGCAGGTCAGACCAAGCGAAGCCATTTTCTTTGCAAACGGACCGCGAACGGACCAAGCGGGCGCGTTTTCTTTGCAGCCGGCGACGCAGGCCTGTCACCAATGGCGGGTGGGTCAGCCAGCGGCGGAACCTGTCACCAATGACCGTCACCCGTGGCAAGCGTTCGGCGTGGGGCCAGGTGTGGGTCGCGGGCACGGCTCAGTCGGCAGCGCGAGCGCGCGGGTGCGCCGAGAGATAGACGCGCCGGATATGCGAGCGGTCGAGGTGCGTGTAGAGCTGCGTCGTCGAGATGTCGGCATGCCCGAGGAGCTCCTGGACGACGCGCAGGTCGGCGCCCCCCTCGAGTAGGTGGGTGGCGAAGCTGTGTCGCAGGGTGTGGGGATGCAACCCCTCGATTCCCGCCATGCGCCCGTAGCGCTCCACTATCGCATGCGCGGACTGCCGCGAGATCCTGCCGCCGCGGACGTTGAGGAACACGGCGGCGTTGGGCTTCTTGCCGATAAGCTCGTCTCTCCCCTGCTCCAGGTACTCGCCGAGCACGCGGGCAGCCGCGCCGAGCACGGGCACGACGCGTTCCTTCGAGCCCTTGCCGAAGACGCGCAGCAGCTCCTCGTCGAGCAGCGCGTCGCGTACATCGAGGCCCACGAGCTCGCTCACGCGCAAGCCGCAGCCGTAGAGGACCTCGAGCATGGCGTGGTCGCGAAGGCCCGCCGCCGTGTTCGGAAACGGCTGATCGAGCAGGCGCGCGGCGTCCTTACGCGAGATGACGTCGGGCAGGCGCGAGGGCTTTGCGGGCGGCAGCAGATCGGCCGTCGGGCACTCCGGCGAGATCTGCTCCCGGTACATGAAGCGGTGGAACCCCTTGACAGCCGAGACGGCGCGCTCGACGGACGCCGCGGCCAGGCCCAGGTCGCACAGCGCCCCCACGTAGGCTTCTACGAGGGAGCGCTCCACCTCGCTGGGCTCCGTCACGCCGGAGCCCGCGAGGTAATCGATATAGCGAGTGAGGTCGCGGCCGTAGGCCTCGACGGTGTTTACGGAGCTCGCGCGCTCGACGCGGAGGTAGTCGAGATACTCCTCTTTGGCGCAGGCGAGGTCCATGGAGCGCACCTTTCGGTCGCGGTCGGTCGAGTGCACCCAGTTTAGACCGCGCGGCTACTCGGCGGCCTCGACGTCGTGGCGGTCGCAACCCTCATGGTGGGCGATGGCGGCGCGGACGAACTCGCGGAAGAGCGGGGCCGGGGTGGTCGGGCGGCTCTTGAACTCGGGGTGGGCTTGGGAGGCGACGAACCAGGGGTGGACGTCCTCGGGCAGCTCGATCATCTCGACCAAGCGATCGTCGGGCGAGAGGCCCGAGATCTTGAGGCCGGCGGCGGCGAGCTGCTCGCGATAGGCGTTGTTGACCTCATAGCGGTGACGATGACGCTCGTAGACGAGGCTCTCACCGTAGGCCTCCTCGGCCAGGGTGTTTGGCTGGACCTTGCAGGGATAGGCGCCCAGGCGCATGGTACCGCCCTTGTCGGTGATGTCCTCCTGGTCGGGCATGATATCGATGACCGGGTAGGCGCAATCGGGCTCGAACTCGGCCGAGGTGGCGCCGGCAAGGCCGCAGACGTTGCGGGCGAACTCGCAGACCGCGACCTGCAGACCGAGGCAGACGCCGAGGTAGGGCACCTTGAGGGTGCGGGCACGGTGGGCGGCGCAGATCTTGCCCTCGATGCCGCGCAGGCCGAAGCCGCCGGGGACGAGGATGCCGTCGGAGTCGCCGAGGACCTCCTCGGCGTTGGCCTCGGAGAGCTCCTCGCCGTCGACGAGCTCGATCTTCACGTGGCGGCCGAAGGCGACGCCGGAGTGGTGCAGCGCCTCGATGATGGAAAGATAGGCGTCCGGGAGCTGGGTGTACTTGCCCACGACGGAGATCTTGGTGACGTCGTCCTTAGCGTTGGCGGCGTGCATGCGGTGAGTGAAGGCGTTCCAGCTGCTCATGTCGCTCTCGCGCGCGTCGAGGCCGAGGCGCTCGCAGACCTTGGTGTCGAAGCCCTGCTCGGCGAGGTGCGCCGGCACGTCGTAGATGGAGGGGCAGTCGGAGTTCTCGAAGACGCAGGTGGGGTCGACGTCGCAGAAGCTCGCGATCTTGGCGCGAATGCTGGCGTCCACCTCGTGGTCGGAGCGGCAGACGATGAAGTCGGGCTGCAGGCCCATGGAGCGAAGCTCGCGCACAGAGTGCTGGGTGGGCTTGGTCTTGACCTCGTGGGCGGCGGCGATGTAGGGCACAAGCGACACGTGGATAAGCACACAGTCGGCAAGGCCCTTCTCCTTGCGGAACTGGCGGATGGCCTCGACGAAGGCCTGGCCCTCGATGTCGCCGATGGTGCCGCCGAGCTCGGTGATGACCACGTCGGCGCCGGTCTGCTCCTCGATGCGGAAGAAGCGCTGCTTGATGGCGTTGGTCACGTGCGGGACGACCTGAACGGTGCCGCCAAGAAACTCGCCCTGGCGCTCCTTGGCAATGAGCGACTGGTAGATGGCGCCCGTGGTGAAGTTGGAGTTGCGGGTGAGGTTCTCGTCGATGAAGCGCTCGTAGTGGCCGAGGTCCAGGTCGGTCTCCTTGCCGTCCTCGGTGACGAAGACCTCGCCATGCTGGAAGGGGCTCATGGTGCCCGGGTCGACGTTGAGGTAGGGGTCGGCCTTCTGCATCATGACCTTGTAGCCGCGGGCCTTGAGCAGGCGGCCGAGAGAGGCCGCGGTGATGCCCTTACCGAGGGACGAGACGACGCCGCCGGTCACGAAAATATGCTTTGTCATGTGAGGATTCCTTCCCGCAGTGAGTGTCGATACGCTACTTCCACGGGATTTCATATTACGCCCGGCGCAGGCGCGGGCGCAGGCGTCGCGGCGGTCTGCTCACCGTCTCGTAACAACTCCATTAGATAGCCGACATATGTCGCGAATTCTCATAGCAAGTGCGACGCCCGCGAGTAGCGGACCTCGAACGGGGCCCGGTGGCTGAGGCGCTTGCGAGGCCTCATGTTGATGGCATCGTACACCTCGGCGACCTCCCCGTCGGTCACCAGGACGAAGTCGGTGCCCTTCGGGAAGAACTCGCGCAGCAGGCCGCCGATGTTCTCGTTGGTGCCCTTCCGCCACGGGGAGTGGGGCTGGCAGAAGCAGAACACGACCCCCGGGACCTCGGCCTCGACGTCGGCGAACGAGGCGAGCTCCTTGCCGCGGTCGACGGTGACCGTGCTGCTCTCGGGGTGCCTGAGCCCGGACCTCATGCCGCGGGCGCTCCCGGCGAGGTCGGGCGGGTCGAGCAGGCGGGCGTCGGCCGCGCGGCAGGTCGTCGAGCGCGAGATCACCTTGCGGCCCAGCTCGAGGGCCATGCGGCCGGCTATCTGCCCCGGCGGCCGGCGCCCCTCGCGGATCTTCCCCGCAACCAGCCCAGCGAGGGCGGGGTCGTCGAGCGGCCTCCCGCGCCGGCAGGACAGCCCGTGCCCCCGTGCTTGCGCTGGGCGGTCGAGGCCCGGTACGCTGAGCCGCCCCCGCAGCTGTAGGAGTTGCGGGGGCGGCTCCCGCGAGACCGCGACCTTGCTGCGGCCCGTCTCGCGGGCGATGTCGTTGATGCCCTTCCCCTGCGCGCGCAGGGCCGTTATGTCCTCGCGCTCCATTATCGTAAGATGCTCGCACTGGCCCACGGTCCCTCCCGGCACTCGGTTGTCTGTCGCAAGCGCCACGCTACCGGGAAACCGCGGGCCTTTCGCTGCTCAGCAGGTGTTGCACTTGGAGTGAGAATTCTCCAATAATTTCGCGCTAACCGGCAGGGTTGGTCTCCGGCGGGCGTCGGGTCACGCCGAGAAAAGCGGCCGAGTTGGTGCCGACGGGCCGCTTCTGCCGAGAAAAGCGGCCGAGTTGGTGCCGACGGGCCGCTTCTGCCGAGAAAAGCGGCCGAGTTGGTCCGGGAGGGCGCGCTTTGCCGAGAAAAGCGGCCGAGTTGGTCCGGGAGGGCGCGCTTTGCCGAGAAAAGCGGCCGAGTTGGTCCGGGAGGGCGCGCTTTGCCGAGAAAAGCGGCCGAGTTGGTCCGGGAGGGCGCGCTTTGCCGAGAAAAGCGGCCGAGTTGGTCCGGGAGGGCGCGCTTTGCCGAGAAAAGCGGCCGAGTTGGTCCAAATGCAAAGAAAACACCCTGAGTTGGTCCCTTGCAGACCAACTCAGGGCGTTTTCTCGGCTGAGGCGGGCGGGCGGCACCAACTCGGGGCGTTTTCTCGGCTGAGGCGGCCCGGCGGCACCAACTCGGGGCGTTTTCTCGGCTGAGGCGGCCCGTCGGCACCAACTCGGGGCGTTTTCTCGGTGGGGACGGCGCGGGGTGGGCTCGGCCAAGCGGCTGCGGCGCGATGCGGCCGGGCGGCGCGGGCTTGCGGCCCCGACCCACGCGTCCGCGCCCTCGCCCGCGCTCACGAAGCCTTAGCGGGACGCCTTGCGCATGCCGAGCGAGAGGAGAAGGCCGATCACAGCCAGTATCAGCACAAACGTGAAACCGTAGTGCGAGCCCATCGTGGCCGCGGCGCACGTATCGAGGCCGGCGGACGTGCCCACGGCATCGCCGGCCGAGAGCATGCCGGTCGCCACCGCGGTGCACACGGCGCCGCAGACCTGCTCCATCGTGTTCAGGATGGTCGACCCGTCCGCGTTCATCTCCTCGGGCAGGGCACTGAGGCCGTTCGTGGAGCAAGGCGACATGGCCAGCGGCACGCCAACCATCAGCAGCACGTGGGCGGCTATGAGATAGACGATCGGCGTATCCGTCGAGGTAAACAGCATGAGCGCCGCGCCGATGCACGAGATGGCAAAGCCGCAACGGGCGGGGCCAGCCGCGCCCACGCGGTCATAGAGCTTGCCGGACCAAAGCGAGACGCCGGCGTTGACGATGCCGCCCGGCAGCATGAGCAGGCCGGATAGCGTCGCGGTGAGGCCAAGGCCGTTCTGCGCGAACTGCGGAATCAAATACATCGCGGCGAGCGTGATGCCGAAGCTGATCATAACGAGGGTGGCGGACACGCGGAACCGCTTGTTGGAAAAGGCGCGCAGGTTGAGCACGGGACTATCGCTCGCAAGCTGCCTGCGGGAATAAACGACCAGGGCAACGACGCCCACGACCAGGGAGCCGATGACCGCAGGAGACCCCCAACCCAGAAGGCTCGAGAGGCCGAACCCAAGGACCACGCCGCCAAAGCCCAGGCAGGAGAGCACGCAAGAAGCGGCGTCGACCGGCGGTCGCGTGAGCTCAAAGGGGCTCACCAGGTAGTGCGCGGTAAACACCAGACCCACAGCCATGATCACGGCGAAGATAAAGAAGAGCGCGCGCCACGAGAAGTACCCCAGGATAACGCCCGAAAGCGAGGGGCCGATGGCCGGCGCGAACATGATGATGAGGGACATGAGGCCCATGGCGCCACCGATTTGGGATGCCGGGAACACCTCGAGCACGACGGCGAACATAATGGGAAGCACAAGGCCGGTGCCGATCCCCTGGATGAGGCGGCCGGAGAGAGCCACCCCGAAACTCGGGGCTAGGGCGCTCATCAGCGAGCCGACAAAGAACGCGCCGATCGCGAAGAGGGTGAGCGAGCGGGTGCGGAACCACTTCATGAGAATGCCCGCGAAGGGAAGCACGAGGCCGATGACCAGCATGTATCCCACGACCATCCACTGGGCAAGCGACGCGGTGATGCCAACGACCTTCGTGAGCTGCGGCAGCGCAACGTTAAGCGCGCTTTCCGAGAACATGCCGATGAAGCCTCCCAGATAGAGGCCCATCATGGCAAGGTGCGGCCGCTCGACGCAGGCGCGGGCGGCGTCCTGGGCGGAAGCGGCGCCCCAGGTACAGGCGGAAGCTGAGTTAGATGTCATCGATAGATCAATCCTTTCTGTTGGACCGCGGCGCCAACGCGCGACGCCCCCGGCCGGGAAACTACGACGCAAGCCTTTGTTCCCTAATTGGTCTGATTGAATCGGCGTTTCTCGGGAAATCGTCAAACTCGGCTGATTTGGGCGCGGCAAGACGGTGTTTAGGAACGCTGGGCCGAGGCAAGAAACTCTTCACCTACCTTCTTTTTTAGAAAGCGAAAGAAAGGCTACCTGCGGTTTCTTGCCTGGAAGTCGCAAAAACACGCAGTAGGTGAAGAGTTTTCGACGCCAACGGCGACGGCAACGGCGACGCCGACGGCAACGGCGAGCACGATCCAACGCCGCCGGCTGGCCCCCAGGGTGAAGATCCGACGCCATCGCTCCACGCACCACGCCCGCGAATCCCGTGCGCGCGGCAAAAAAGGGCGGGAACCCGAAGGTCCCCGCCCTTGGCAAGAAACGAATCGCGGATCTGCGCGGGCTACACCCAGAAGAGCATGGAGTTGTAGCTCGGGACCGGCCAGTAGTCCTCGGCGACGACCGGCTCCATCTCGTCCACGGCGGCGCGCAGCGCGTCCATGGCAGGGATAACGACGTCGCGGTAGGCCTCGCACTCGGCCTGCGGGTCCTCGGTCTCGCGGGCGTCGGCGTTCTTGGACTCGAGGTCGGCCACGGCGGTGTAGATGGTGTCCAGGCCGCCAGTGAGGGTCTTGACGAGCTCCAGCTCGGCCTTGGACTCGATGCCCAGCTCGGCCTTGGTGGCCACAGAGGCGGCGAGGCTGCTGCTGTACTCCGAGATGGCCGGCAGGTAGAGGCGCTTGGCCATGTCGACCATGGTGTTGGCCTCGATGTTGAGCAGCTTGGCGTACTGCTCGGCCTTGGAGACGTAGCGGGCGTTGACCTCGGCCTCGTTCAGGACGCCGTACTTGGAGAAGAACTCGATGTTCTCAGGCGTCACCATCTGCGGCAGGGCATCGACGGTGGTCTTGAAGTTGGGCAGGCCGCGACGCTCGGCCTCGGCCTCCCACTCGTCGGAGTAGCCGTTGCCCTCGAAGATGACGCGGTGGTGCTCCTTCAGAGCCGCCTTGACCCAATCGAGCGCGGCGGCGGTGAACTCGTCGCCGGTCTTGCCCTCCATTGCGGTCGCGAACTCGTCGCAGACCTCGGCCACGGCGGTATTCAGCACGACGTTGGGATCGGAGAGGTTCTGCTGAGAGCCGCACATGCGGAACTCGAACTTGTTGCCGGTGAAGGCGAAAGGAGAGGTGCGGTTGCGATCGGTGGTGTCCTGGAGCACGTCCGGCAGCATCGGGACGCCCAGGTCCATGCGGGTCTTGCCGTGGGCCTCGACGGTCTCGTCGTTGATGAGGCCCTCGACGACGGCGTCGAGCTCGTCGCCCAAGAAGACGGAGACGATGGCCGGGGGCGCCTCGTTGGCGCCGAGGCGGTGATCGTTGCCGGCGGAGGCGACGGAGACGCGCATGAGGTCGGCGTGGCGGTCGACGGCGGCGATAAGGCCGGCGAGGAAGACGAGGAACTGGAGGTTCTCACCGGGGTTGGAGCCAGGCTCGAGGAGGTTCTTGCCGTCGGCGCAGACCGACCAGTTGTTGTGCTTACCGGAGCCGTTAACGTAGTCGAAGGGCTTCTCGTGCTGCAGGCATGCCAGGCCGTGGTGAGTGGCGAGGAGCTTCAGCTTCTCCATGGCGAGCAGGTTGTCGTCGATGGCAAGCGAGCCCTGCTCGAAGATGGGGGCGAGCTCGTGCTGGGCGGGGGCGACCTCGTTGTGCTTGGTCTTGGCGGGGACGCCGAGCTTCCAGAGCTCGTCGTCGACCTCCTTCATGAAGGCGTTGACCGTGGGGCGGATAGCGCCGAAGTAGTGCTCCTCGAGCTCCTGGCCCTTGGCCGGGGCGCAGCCGAAGAGGGTACGGCCGGTGAGCACCAGGTCCGGGCGCTTCTGGAAGTCCTCCTCCTTGACGAGGAAGTACTCCTGCTCGGGGCCGACGGTGGTGATCACGGAGGTGACGTCCTTGCCAAAGAGCGCGAGCACGCGCTTGGCCTGCGTGGCCAGGGCCACCTGGGAGCGAAGCAGCGGGGTCTTCTTGTCGAGCGCCTCGCCGGTGTAGGAGATGAAGGCGGTCGGGATGCAGAGGACCTCGTCCTTGATGAAGGCCGGGGAGGTCGGGTCCCAAGCGGTGTAGCCGCGGGCCTCGAAGGTGGCGCGAAGGCCGCCGGAAGGGAAGCTCGAGGCGTCGGGCTCGCCCTGGACGAGCTCCTTGCCCGAGAAGGACATCAGCACGGAGCCGTCGTCCTTAGGCGTGATGAAGGAGTCGTGCTTCTCGGAGGTGATGCCGGTCAGCGGCTGGAACCAGTGCGCGTAGTGCGTGGCGCCCTTCTCCAGCGCCCAGTCCTTCATCGCGTGGGCGACCTCGTTGGCGATGTCGAGGTCGAGGGCCTTGCCCTCCTTGATGACCTTCGTGAGCTCCTTGTACGTAGGCTTAGGGAGCCGCTCCTGCATGACCGCGTCGGTAAACAGCAGGCTGCCGTACTCCTCGGTGACCTTATCCTTGCCCATGTGCGCCTCTTCCCTTCTTGGTTGGTTGGCGTGCTGGCTTACGTTTGACAACTCTAGTTGCCCATTGTTGCACGGGAGTTAACCCGAGGTATCCCGCAGCGTCTACTTATGGAGCGGTTTTGTAACCGGTTCGCGTCAGGTTTGGGGCAAGGCGGGGCCGACCGGCGGGCTCGGGCGACGGGTGGGCTCGGCTTGGAGCAGGGCCTCGCACGACTATAAGGCAGTTTTCATATCATCTTATTGTTGAGTGGGGCGCCCCGGGGGCCGTCTTGCCGTCGCGAACCTATACTTCCATCTGATTGGCTTCCCCATAGACAGCGAAGAAGGACAGGTTTTCATGGCACGTCACTTTAGAGACGACTCCGCGCAGCGCGCCTACGCGAGCCAGTCGCGCCGCAGCGCCGACGCGAGCAGGCAGGGATACGCCCGGCAGCAGGGCTACCAGCAGCAGAGCTACCAGCAGCAGGGCGCTTATCAGCAGCAGGGCTACACCGCCGCTCCCTACGACATGGGCGACGGCCGAGCCTCGACGCCGCGCCGCCGCAAAAAGAAGAAGAGCCCGCTGCCGCTGATCCTCGCCGCTATCGTGCTCGCCGCAGCGGGCGTGGGCATCTACCTGTTCCTCAACCCGCCCTTCTACGGCGTGACCGTCAACGGAACCGAGCAGACGGTGAACTACGGCACGACCGTCGCCCAGTGCATCGAGAAGGGCTACGCCGCGCCCACCGCGGGCAACCTCATTGCCGTGGACGGTTCCATTGCCCAGCAGGGCGGCGGCGAGGCCTTCTCGGCCACCGTCAACGGCAACGCGGTCGATGGCTCCTACTCCCTCAAGAAGGGCGACGACGTCCAGATCTCGGACGGCGCCGACAAGGACGAGGAGTACACCGAGACCACCGAGACCGTGTCGCCCGGCGTCTCCGGCACCGACTACTCCACCTTGAGCAGCTATTACCTCGGCTCCATCCACGTGTATTCGTCGGGCGAGGACGGCGAGAAGACCGTGAAGACCGGCACGGTCTCCGGAAAGACCGTCGAGGAGATCACCAAGCAGCCCATCGACGCCGGCTACAACACCTATAACGCCAACGTAGGCGACGAGAAGGTCATCGCCCTTACCTTCGACGACGGCCCCTGGGCCACCACCACCACCGAAATCCTCGACATCCTCAAGGAGAACGGCGCCAAGGCGACCTTCTTCCAGATCGGCAACCAGATCGCCGACATGCCCTCCATAGAGAAGCGCATCGTCGAGGAGGGACACCAGGTCGGCACCCACACCTACGACCACGCCTCCGGCACCGGCCAGGGCGTGAACCTCACGTTCATGTCGGCCGAGGAGCAGCGCATCGAGATCTCCAAGGGCTTCGCCGCCATCGAGGAAACGCTGGGCACAACCGTGACCCACATCATGCGCGCCCCCGGCGGCAACTACTACGGTTCGCTCATCGATAACCTCAAGGACCTCGTCGTGGCCGAGATCGGCTGGAACGTGGACACCGAGGATTGGAGCCGACCGGGCGCCGACGCCATCGCGCAGGCCATTCTCTCGGTCAAGCCCGGCCAGGTCATCCTCATGCACGACGGCGGCGGCGACCGCAGCCAGACCGTAGAGGCCCTGCGCACCGCCCTGCCGCAGCTCATCGCCCAGGGCTACAAGTGCGTGACCATCGACGAGCTCATGGCCTACGGCAAGTAACCCCCGCGAGCAACCCCTCCCGAATCGCACCATCCCTTAAAGTTCGGAAGGCTTCCAAACTTCGGAAGCCTTCCGAACTTTTGTTTAGATTCATATATCCGCAGCTAGATGAGTTGTGAATCTGTGTCGTCGAAGCGTTCTGAAGTTTGGAAGCCTTCCGAACTTTAGGAGAGGGGCGTGGGGCGCCGGGGGCGGGCGTTGGGCGCGGGGCGGGCGGTTAGGCTTCGAAGCCGGGGTCGTCGATGCGGGCGGCGGGGTCGTCGGCGGCGGCGGTGGCCAGCGCGTCGCAGCGCTCGTTCTCGGCATGGCCCGCGTGTCCCTTGACCCAGTGCCAGCGCACGTCGTGCGGCTCGCAAGCAACGATAAGGCGCTTCCAGAGATCGACGTTCTTCACCGGCTGCTTGCTCGCCGTTTTCCAACCGCGCTTGACCCAACCGGCGATCCAGTGCTGCTTGAAGGCGTTGCACACGTACTGCGAGTCGGTCTGGAAGTCGACGACGCAGGGCCGCTTGAGCGCCTCGAGGGCCACGATGGCGCCCATGAGCTCCATGCGGTTATTGGTCGTGCGCACGTAGCCGCAGCTGAACTCGCGCTCGTGGACGCCGCCGGCGGGGTCGGTGTAGCGAAGGACGGCGCCATAGCCGCCGGGGCCGGGGTTTCCGCGAGAGGAGCCGTCAGACCAGGCCTCAACGTGCATGGTCGGGGATGTAGCGGCACCGCCGCCTGCGTCGCGCGCCGGAGCCTGCGATACCTTGTCGCCGGCGCTCGCCGCGAAGTCGTTCCAGCCCGCCACTACTTGGCCTCCGCCCAGTTCGCGCCATAGCTCACCTCGGCGATGAGCGGCACCTTGAGCTCCGCCACGCCCTCCATGGTCTCGCGGACAAGGGTGCTCGCGGCCTCGATCTCGCCGCGCGGCACCTCGAGGTCCAGCTCGTCGTGGATCTGCAGCACGAGGCGGCTCTCGAGCCCCTCCTCGCGCAGGCGCTCGGCCACGCGGACCATGGCGATCTTTATGATGTCGGCGGCTGAGCCCTGCATGGGGTGGTTCATCGCGGTGCGCTCGCCAAAAGCGATGAGCTGCTTGTTGTGCTGCGCGAACTCGCGGATGTGGCGCTTGCGGCCGTACATCGTGACGGCATAGCCGCAACCGTGCGCGCGACGCACCGATTCATCCAAGTAGGCGCGCACGCCGGGGTACGCATCGAAGTAGCGGTCGATCATCTCCTGCGCCTCTTTGCGTGAGATCTTAAGCGAGCTCGCGAGGCCGAAAGCCTGCTGGCCGTAGACGATGCCGAAGTTGACGGCCTTCGCGCGACTGCGGAGCTGCGCCGTCACCTCCTCCACCGGCACGCCGAAGACGCGCGCCGCCGTCGCCGCGTGGAAATCGGCTCCGGAGTTGAAAGCCGCGACCAGGTGCTCGTCACCCGAGAGATGCGCGAGCAGGCGCAGCTCGATCTGACTGTAGTCGCAGGCAAGAAACACGCGGTCCGCGCCCACCGTGAAGGCCTGGCGCACGCGGTGCCCCAGCTCGGAGCGGGTGGGGATGTTCTGTAGGTTGGGGTCGGAGCTGGAGAGGCGGCCCGTTGCGGCCACGGTCTGGTTGAGCGTGGTGTGGATGCGCCCGTCTTCGCGCACGAGGTTCGGCAGCGCCTCCAGATAGGTGGAGCGAATCTTGGCGCGCTCGCGGTAGTCGAGGACGTCGGCCACGATTCTGTGGTCGCGGGCGAGGTCGGCCAGGATCTTGGCGTTCGTGGAATAGAAGCCGCGCTTGGTCTTCTTGAGGCCCGCGGTCGGAAGCCCCAGCACGTCGAAGAGCACGTGCGAGAGCTGCTGCGGGGAATCGAGGTTAAAGTCCTCGCCGGCCTCGGCGCGGATGCTCGCGACCATGCGGTCGATCTCGGCCCCGAGCTCGGCGGACTGCTCGCGCAGCACGGAGACGTCGACGCCAAGGCCCTCGCGCTCCATCTGGGCGAGCACGGGAAGAAGCGGCATCTCAATCTTGTCGAAGAGCCCCGCGGCCCCGTCGGCGTCGAGCTTTTGGCGCAGGGGCTCCACGAGCAGGCGGGAGGCCACGGCGGCAAGCGCCGCTGCGGGCACCTCGTCGCTCGGCTCGGGCAGGCTCGCGCCCAGGTGCTGGCCGGCGAGCTCGACCGCGCCGTAGGAGCCCTTATCGGACTCGAGCAGGTAGGCGGCCACGGACACGTCGAAGATGCGGGCGGGGTCCACGTCGGCGGGCGCGAGCTTCTCGGCCTCGGCGGAGTCAACGGGCGAGAGCTCGTGGATCAGGGCCTTGACGTCATCGGACGCGACGCGCCCCTCGCCGAAGAGCTGCTCGAGCGCCGCCTCGGCGGCCGTGCCCTCGAGCTTGGCCAGGCAGTGGGCGGTCGAGGCCCAAAGGATGCGGGAGAGGCCGAACAGGGCGCCCTCGGCGCGGTCGTCGGCCACGGCGCAGCCGACCCACTCCCCCGCGCCCAAGGCGGAGGCGACGGCGGCCAAAGCATCGTCGCCGGCAAGAAGGGCGCCGACCTGGACGTCGGCGGGCGCAGGCGCGCTGCCCGCGGCCACGCTGCCCGGCGCGCCGCCCGCGGCCGCGCTTCTCGCCGAGCCGCCCGCGAGCTTGGCGAGACGCCCCGTCATGCCCGTGAACCCAAGGGCACTGAAGGCACGGGTGACCTCGGCCGGGTCGAACGTGGGGAACTTCGCGTCGGCGAGGTCGAGCTCGATGGGCGCGTCCGTGCGAATGGTGGCCACCTTGCGCGAGAGCAGCGCATCGTCGATGTGGGCGCGCAGGTTCTCGCCCATCTTGCCCTTGACCTCGTCTGCGTGGGCGATGACCTCGTCGAGGTTGCCGTACTGCACGATGAGCGCCGCGGCCTTCTTGGGGCCGATGCCGGGAACGCCGGGGATGTTGTCGGACGTATCGCCCTTGAGGCCGTAGAAATCGGGCACGAGCTCGGGCGTGATGCCGTGGTAGAGGTCGTCCACGCTCTCCGGCGTCATGATGACGACGTCGGAGACGCCCTTCTTGGTGCTCACGATCTTGACGTTGTCGGTGGCGAGCTGGTACATGTCGCGGTCACCGGTGAAGAGCAGCATCTCGTAGCCGCTGTCCTCGCCGCGGCGGGCGAGCGTGCCCAGGATGTCGTCTCCCTCCCAGCCCTCGAGCTCGCATACGGGCACGTCGAGGATGCCGAGAAGCTCCTTGACCATGGGGAACTGCTCGTGGAGAGCCGAATCCATCGGCGGGCGCTGGGCCTTGTACTGCGGCAGCATCTCCATGCGCACGCGCGGCTTGCCGCGGTCGAAGGCGCAGATCACACCGTCCGGTTTAAAGGTTCCGACCATCTTGATGAACATGTTGAAGAAGCCGAAAAGCGCGTTTGTTGCGCGGCCGTCAGGCGCGCTCATGGGCTGGCGGATGGCGTGGAACGCGCGGTGCATGAGCGAGTTGCCGTCGATGACGGCGATGGTGCGGCGGGCCGCGGCCTCGGTGCTCTCGGGCATGGGACTCCTAACGTCAGTGAGTTAGCTCCCCTATTGTAGCCGCCCGGGGACGCGGCACCGAGAGGGGCCCGCAGCTTATGCCACGAGCCTCACGTTGCCGTCCTCGCCGGCCAGGGAGAGCAACGTCGAGACCGCCGGGGCGATGCCGCCCTGGAAGTCGCTGCTCATCGCCACGACCTCGCGGCCGGAGGCAAGGACGCGCTCGGCACGGGCGGAGGTGGCCGCGTCTAGCTCCGGGTTCCAGCCGGCCGTTACCTCGAAGTTCACGCGTGACCGGTTGAGACGGCCGGGCAGGTTGTACGGCACGCGGGTGTCGAGCGGGAAGAGCTGGGCGCCGGAGCTGGCCGCCATCCCGCAGGCGCGGGCCTCGGCCTTGAGGTCACCGGACCAATAGGCGATGACAGGTGCCGAGCCGGCTTTGGAGACAGCTGCGGACATGGATTTGGTGGTTGCGAAATTGTTGGACATGAGAAGCCCCTTTCATCGGTTTATCTGGTACTTGTTTATTAAATTACCGATGAAACGAGCAGATTAATCACACGCCGCATGCTTCGGCGATTCTTATCGGCGCCGACACCCCGCGCTCGCGGGAAGCGCGAGAAATACTTCTCGGCGCTTTTGCGGACGGCGCTTTTTGCCACGCGCCTGATCCGCGCGCCTAGACCAGGCCGGCGCAGCACTCGTCGCCGAAGTAGCGGTAGAGCAGCTGCTGGTTCTCGATGCGCTTGCCCAGGCTCGCCTCGTAGTCGCACGTAAAGACCGCGGTATAGAGGCAGTCCAGCAAGAAGAGCGCCGAGAGATGCGTCGAGAAGCTGGAGATCTTCTGCCGGAAATTCTCGCCGGGGGCAATGCGCAGCAGGTAGTCAGCGTACTCATCGAAAACCGTGGTGTCCGCCGACGTGAGCACCATGATGGGCGTGCCCTTCTGGCGAAGAAGCGCCGGGGCCTCGGCCATATTCATGCCGTGACCGCCGACCGAGACGATGATGCCCAGGTGGTCCGGCGCGCTGTTGGCGAGCACCAAGTTGCGCGTGTACTCGTTCGTGGGGACATTGACGGGGTGGCCGATTTCCGCCATCTGGAGCGCGAAGTTCTCCGCGAGGGTCAGATTGCCCGACGTCGCGTAGACGTCGACGGACGAGGCGGCGCGGATGGCCGCGGCGCAGCGATCGAGCTCGGCGGGGTCGATAAGAGCTGCGGTGCTCGCCACCGTAGCCTCGTACTCACCCTTGAGCGCGCCCACGATATCGCTCGACGTGGCGCCGGGCGCGACCGGGAAGTTGACGTCGACGTCGGTCTCGCGCAGGCGGCGCCACTCGGCGGCATCGGCCGCCACGCATGCCTTGAGCTCGGCGATGCCTGAGGTGCCCATCTTGGCACAGAGGCGATACACCGTGGCTTGGCTCACGTTGCAGGAGGAGGCAACGGACTTCGCGGGAGCGCGCACGAAGGCGTCGGGGTCGCGCAGGACCCATGCGGCGACGGCGCGTTCCCCTTCCGAGAACCCCTCGGCGCGATACAGCCTGAGCAGTGTGTTCATGCGGCCCCTTTCGAATGCTCCGACAGCCCAAATTCTACGCGAGCGGGCGGGGGTCGCGCCCCGTTTTCGACGGTTGTGGCCATCGCGGCAGCTCGCGCGCCCCGTTTTCGACGGTTGTGGCCATCGCGGGCCGCGTTTCGCCCTCTTTTTAACGGTTGTGGCCATACGCCGCAGCCACAACC
>NZ_CAVKWG010000008.1:49498-78669 GCF_963660155.1 Paratractidigestivibacter sp.
CCGGGCTCGGTAAACCGGCTTATCCAGACGCCCGTGTCCATAACGTGCAAACGCCTCGATAAAGGCCGGCCCCCAAGCAACGACTGCTAGAATAGGCGCCGTTTTTTTGCAGAGACCGCAACGATCGACCTGGGGGAACGTATGCAGGACTACACCGCCGACAAGGACCTCGCGAACATCAAGCTCTTGGCCGTCGACATGGACCTCACGTTGCTGGCCGACGACGGCTCACAGCCCGAGGGCATGGAGAACCGCATCGCGGCCTTGGCCGAGGCCGGCGTCGTCTTCTGCCCGGCGAGTGGCAGGCCCGTCCCCACGCTCGAGCTCCCGTTCCCCGGGTCGGCGGGCACCATGGCCTTCTGCGGCGACAACGGCGGCAACGTCGTGTACCAGGGCAAGATCATTTATCGCGACCGCCTCGAGCCCGAGCTCTGGCGCAAGGTCGCCGCGCGCGCCGTCGCGGCCGGGGACAACGTGCCCGTGCTCTGCTGCTACGACCACGCCGTCTGTCTCGAGCGCGACCGCGCGCATTTCGAGGGCATCTTCAAGTACTACAAGGACATCCGCTGGGTCGCGTCGTACGACGACGTTGACGACGACGCCAACAAGATTAGCCTGCTCTTCCCCGCCTACGACGCCGAGCCCGCGTTCGCGTCCATCTACCAGCCCGAGTTCGGCGAGAAGCTCTACGTAACAAACGCCGGCCGCGAGTGGGTCGATTTCATGAACCTCAACGTCTCCAAGGGCGACGGCGTGGCGCATCTCTGCGACCATTTGGGCATCGACATCGCCGACGCGGCGGCCGTGGGCGACACCTACAACGACATCCCCATGCTCGAGCGCGTCGGTCACAGCTTCATCGTGGCCAACGCCGAGCCCCACATGGAGGCCCACGCGCGTTACCGCGTCCCCTCCAACAACGACCGCGGCGTCGCCGTCCTCATCGACGCCTTACTCGCCGCCAAACAGCACTGAGAAACCCCGTCGCCTGACTAGCGCACCTATTTGGTACTGCTTTTCCGTCTTCCGAGTACCGTCGGCGTGCGCATCGGGCACCGCCGCCGAGCTTGCCGGCTGGTCGCGCCGCCAAGAAAACGGCTTCGCTTGGTCCGAGCGGGGCCGCTGCGCCAAGAAAACGCGGCGAGTTGGTGCGCGTAGGGCTGAGGCGCAAAGAAAACGCCCCCACTTGGTCGGATTGGGACCAAGTGGGGGCGTTTTTTTGGCAAAACGGACCAAGTGGAGCCGTTTTCTTGGCAAGCGGACCGCAAGCGGACCAAGTGGAGCCGTTTTCTTGGCAAAGGGACCGAAAGCGGACCAAGTGAGGCCGTTTTCTTTGCGGACCCGCACCCGCGCCCGCCGTCAGTGGCTGGCCCGCGCCGCTACAGCACGTGGACGTCGTCGGCGCTGAACTGGACGAAGGCCTCGTCGCCGACCTCGTAGATCTTGTGGTTCTTGGGGTTGAAGTCGGTGATCTTGACCAGCGTGTCGCCAACCATGACCTGGTAGTTCTGGTAGTTGCCCATAAAGCGCGACAGCGCCACCTTGCAGGGCATGACGCCCTCGTCGGCAAGCGTCGCGGACTCGGGACGAAGCACCAGCACGCAGTCATCGCCCTGCTTGAGGTGACCGACGCTGCCCACCTCCACATCATGCCCCTCGATGCTGGCCACGCCCGTCTCGCCGTCCTTCTCGGCAAGCTTGCCGCGCAGGAAGTTGGACTCGCCGATGAAGTCGGCCACAAACTCGTCGACCGGGTGGTAATAGACGGTGTGGGGGTCGCCCACCTGGTCCACCACGCCCTTCTTCATGATGATGATGTTGTCGGACAGGGCCATGGCCTCGGACTGGTCGTGCGTGACGTAGATGGCCGTGATGCCAGCCTGCTGCTGGATGCGGCGAATCTCGTTGCGCATGTCGACGCGCAGCTTGGCGTCAAGGTTGGAGAGGGGCTCGTCAAACAGAAGGACGCCGGGCTCCAGGACCAGGGCGCGGGCAAGCGCCACGCGCTGCTGCTGGCCGCCCGAAAGCTGGTTGGTCATGCGGTCCTCCATGCCCTCCAGACCAACCATGCCCAGGATGTCGTGGACCTTCTGGGCGATCTGCTCCTTGGGGAGCTTGCGCAGCTTCAGGCCGTAGGCAACGTTGTCAAAGATGTTGTAGTGCGGCAGCAGGGCGTAGCTCTGGAAGACCATGGCGGTGTCGCGCTTGTTGGGCGTGAGCTCGTTGATGGGCTCACCGCCCAGGTAGATCTCGCCCTCGTTGGGGGACTCAAAGCCGGCGATCATGCGCAAGATGGTGGTCTTGCCGCAGCCGGACGGACCCAGAAGCGTCACGAACTCGCCGGGCTGGATGTCAATGTTGGCATCGTGGACGGCGTAGAAGTCCTTGCCCGTCTTGGGGTCCTGATAGATCTTGGAGACGTGCTCAAGGCGCACGCCCTTCTTTTCCTTGGCCATTGCTAGTCCTCCTCAGACGCGGCGAGCTTCTTGCTGGTACCAAAGTGCTTGATGGCGAAGTTCATGATGAGAACCGCGCCGTAGGTGATGGCAATGAGGATCGTGGCGAAGGCGCACGCAATGCCATAGTTGCCCTTCTCGGCAAACTCGTTGATCTGCACGGTGATGAGCAAAAACTGCGGAGTCACCAGCAGGATGATCGCGGAGATTGCGGTGATGGAGCGCACGAACGCCGTGACAAGGCCGCTGAAGAACGAGTCCTTGATAAGCGGCAGCGTGACCGTGCGGAAGACGGTGAAGCTGTCGGCGCCCATGTCGTAGGCCGACTCCTCGATGGACTTGTCGATCTGGCGCAGCGCCGAGATGCCCGAGCGGGTGCCCGTGGGGAGCGACCGAACGATGAAGACGATGATCAGGATGGCCGCGGAGCCATAGAGGCCCTGCAGGATACCCGAGTGGAACAGGCCGCCGGAGAAGCCGCGGATGTAGCCCACGCCAAGGACGGTGCCCGGCACGGCCATGGCCAGCATCGAGACGGCCTCGATGAAGCCCTTGGACTTGAAGTTACGCTTGACCACCAGATAGGAGATGATCATCGAGAGCACGGCCGTGATGGGCGCCGAGATAAGCGACAGCACAAACGAGTCGCGGAAGGCCTGGAGGCCGTGGTACTTGGTGAAGACCTGCTCGAACCACTTGGTCGTAAGCGAGAAGTCGTAGCCCCAGGTCTTGAACAGGGCACCAAACGGCACGCAGATGTACATGACCACCACGAAGATGGCGATGGCACTGCAGAGCACCGTGAGGGGCACGCGAACGGAAGCGTCCGTGATCAGCATGCGCGCACGGCTGGCCTTGCCGGAAAGGGTGGCGGTGGACTTGGCCTCAAGCACATACTTTTGCACCACGAACATCACGAGCGTGATGCACAGCAGCACCACTGCCATCGCGGCGGCGCCCTGCTTGTCATAGGCACCCGTGATCTGCAGGTAGATGGTGGTTGCCAGCGTGTCGTAGGAGCCACCGATGATCATCGGGTTGGCAAAGTCGGCAATGGACTCGATGAACGTGACGAGAAACGCGTTGCCAAGGCCCGGTAGGATCAGCGGCAGCGTGACGCTGGTGAAGACCTTGAAGCGAGAGGCGCCCATGTCGCGGGCAGCCTCCTCAAGCGACGGGTCGATGTTTTTCAGCAGGCCCTTGAGCATCATGTAGCAGACCGGGAAGAACGTCAGCGTCTGGACCACAAAGATGCCCCAGAAGCCGTAGACGTTGGTGTCGTAGATCTGCAGCAGGTAGCGGGTGATGATGCCCGACTTGCCGAACAGCATGATGATCGAAAGCGAAAGCACGAACGGCGGCGAGACCACCGGAAGCATCGAGACGACCTTGAAAAGGCCGCTCATGAAGTGGGTCTTAAGCTTTACGTAGACCTCGACGTAGGCAAACAGCAAGCCCACGACGGCCGACACGATGCTCACGAGAAAACCGACGGCAAGCGTGTTGGTGATGGCCGTGGTAAACGAGCCCATGGCCAGCACGCGGGAGAAGACCTCCAGGCTGGGGCCACTGTCCGTGATAAAGGAGTCAACCAGAAGGATTGCCAGCGGGTACAGGATGAATAGGGTCAGAAAGGCGATGAGCACCACGATGGTGGTCACCATGATGGGGTCGCCCATCAGCTTCTTTCTGTCGAGAGCAGCGCCTTGGTCCTTTGCCATACGCCAACTCCTCTCTTGCGTTGCGAACCAGCCCACATGTCGCTCTACACAGGGTGCCGGGCGGGCCATTCGAGCCCGCCCGGCACGCTATTGCCCGATCAAAGTGCCCGACAAGGAGTCAGGCGAGAAGATCTGCCGAGGGACTACTCGGTCTTGAAGCGGTCGTCGCCGCCGTTGAGGGCGGTCATGACCTCCTCGACGTAGGTCTTGATGTTGTTCTTGGCGTCCTCGAAGTCATAGTCCATGACGTTGTCCGGGTCGAGACCGAACTCGGTGGCAATCGCGGGCTGCTCGGCGTTGTCGATGACCAGGAACTGGTAGGAGCCGTTCTTGGCGGCAAGCTCGACGCACTCCGGGGACAGGGCGTACTCGATCCAGAGCTTGGCGGCGTTCTCGTGCTTGCAGCCCTTGAAGATGGCGGTGGCGCCGACCTCGCAGGAGGTGCCGGAGCTGGGGACGACGAGGGCGATGTTCTCGTAGCCGTTGTCCACGATCTGGTAGATGCCGTCGTGCAGGAAGCCGAGGCCGATGGTGCACTCGCCGGTGCCGATGTTCTTGGAGGGGCCGGAGCCGGACTTGGTGTAGACGGCGACGTTCTTGTCGAGGTCGACGAGCCACTTGATGCCCTCATCGTGGCCGTACTTCTGGATGGCCGTGTTGATGATGAGCTTGGCGGTGCCGGCGGTGTTGTAGTTGGAGGACCAGATCAGGCCCTTGTACTTCTCGTCGGTGAGGTCCTTGAAGTCGGCCGGGGCATCGAGGTTCAGGCGGGAGAGCTCGTCCTTGTTGTACATAATGCCCAGAAGGCCGGTGTAGATGCCGTACCAGTAGCCGTCGGCGTCCTTGTACTTGTCCTTGGTGATGTGGGAGGCGTTGGTGGCGGCGTAGGCCTCGAGCAGGCCCTCGGAGGCAGCGACGTTGTAGGGGTCGGTGGTGCCGCCAAACCAGACGTCGCCGGAGGGGTTGCCGTTCTCCTCCTCGATCTTGGCCTGAACCTCGCCGGTGGAGAGGCGCTGGTACTGGACGTCGATGCCGTAGAGCTCCTTGAAGTGGTCGCAGGCGGCGGCGAGGTAGTCCTCCTCGCAGGAGCCATAGACGACGAGGGTGCCCTCGTCCTGGGCGGCCTTGATCAGCTCCTCGGAGGCGCCGACCTTGTCGGAGGTGGCGGTGGAGCCACCGTCGGTCTTCTCGGTGCTGGAGCTGCCGCCGGAGCAGCCGCCAAGGCAGAGGCCGGCGGCCGCTGCGCCGGCGATCTCGACGAAGTTCCTACGAGTGAGGTTGCTCATTTGTTTCTCCCCTTCTTGATTCGGGGCGGCTCTCCCCGAAAGATCCTCCTCGCGGCAAAGGCCGCGAGTTCCTTGGAGCACCTTATACCGCGCTTATGCCCAGCTTAAAAAGCTATAACGGACGAACGGTAGGCATTACAGGCCGCCAACTGCTGTTTTATGGCGCATGAGGTCGACGAACGGTTGGCAGGCGGGCACCGTGCTCTTCAGCGTATAAAGTCGAGGCGACGCGGCGATCGAACCTCGGAGCGCGCGGCCGCTCACAGGGGTATGCTAGCGAGATACGAGCCGCCAGCGAGAGGAAGCCCTATGCCCGCCATCATCTGCCACCACATCTTCGGCGAGGATGCTGCGACGGCGCTGCCCGCCGGCATGCTCGACGGCGAGGAGGAGCTGCTCGCGTTCCTCCTCGGCAACCAGGGGCCCGACCCTCTCTTCGCGCGCTTCCTGACGCTGCCCTCCCTTGCCCGTGCAGACCACAGGCTCGGTCACGAGATGCACGACACCAGCTGTGAGCAGGCGCTTATTGCCTTCCGCTCCGGCGTCTCCCACCTGCCGGCGGCCGACGAGCGCGTCGGGCGCGCCTTCGTGCTGGGGCTTCTTGCCCACTACTGCCTGGACTCCGTCACGCATCCCTTCGTGTTCGCGCAACAGGCGGCGCTCGCGGCCACCGACCCCTCGCTCGCTTGCTCCGCACCCGAGCTCCACGCCGTCATCGAGAGCGACATCGACTCCTGGATCCTCTTCGAGAAGCGCGGCGCCGACGTGCTCGAGCGACCCGCGCACACGAACCTCATGCGCACCGAGCGCATCTGCCGCGTTGCCGGCGCGCTCTTCTCGCAGGTCGCCTACCAGATCTACGGAATGTCGATTAACCCCGAGGAATATGGCCGCTGCGTGGCCGACTACGAGCTGAAGTACCGTCTGCTCGACCCGGCCGGCGCCCCGCGCGCCCGCACGGTCGGCGCTCTCGAGCGCATCGTGCGCGTCCACTCCTTCGCCGAGGCGATGGCGCACCGTGTGGTGAGCTCAAGCGAGTGCCCGGCCGCGAACCTTGAGGGGCGCGCTTGGGCAGACCCCGCCGATGGCCGCAAGAGGCATGAGAGCTTCGCCGATCTCTTCGATGCGGCGCAGGTCAGCTACCCCGTGCTCGCCGAGGCCTTCTCTCGCGGCGCCTTCGGGGTCTCGCTCGACTACAACGGCATGCCGCTCGCGTAAAGACGCAGGCTTGCGCAAGGCGCGCTTTCGCCGAACGAGGTTTGCACGTCGGCGAGGAGTTGGGCTAGCGTTGGGTAAGCTTGCGCACAAACGAACAAAGACGACGTTGAAACCTTTCTTG
The DNA here is from genome assembly GCF_963660155.1 of Paratractidigestivibacter sp. Classification (GTDB taxonomy): domain Bacteria; phylum Actinomycetota; class Coriobacteriia; order Coriobacteriales; family Atopobiaceae; genus Paratractidigestivibacter. Next base: position 56,301 of record NZ_CAVKWG010000008.1, read on the forward strand.
GTCCAGGCCGCGTTCGCCTGAGCCTTGTGCGCGACGTTCGCACCCGCACCCACCTTAGCCGCATCCAGCAACAGCCAAACGATGTATCGCCTGTACAACCGCTATAACGGCGAGCGCCTCCACACGGCGGATGCCGATGAGAAAGCGAGCCTGGTCAACATCGGCTGGAGCGACGAGAGCAACGGCTGGTACGGCATCGACGCCGCCGGCAACCCCACTGAGGGCGCCTCCGCCGACACGAAACGCGCGGCGGCCGTCGCCGCGACAAAGTCCTTGGTCGGCAAGAGCTACGAGGAATACACCTGCAGCGACGTCTGCCGGTATACCTGTCAGCAGGCCGGCGTGGGCATCCCCGGGTATTCTTGCTCCCAGTACGAGACGATGAGGGACAGCGGGACATGGGTCACGGCAATGAGCCGGCTTAGGCCCGGCGACCTCCTTTTTTATGGGCTGAAGGGCAGCGGCACCCGCGTCTCGCTCTACATCGGCAACGGCCAGGTCGTCCAATCGATCAAGGCGTCCGCCACCGACGACGGGCAGGGCGGCATCACGATCCGCGGCGCCGACTGGTGCCGCAACTTCCTCGGAGGCGGCTCCCCCGTCTAATCTGCGCGGCTAACGAGCATCGGGGACCGCGATATAGGCCGCGGCACTCCTAAAAATGATGATTATGCGCCCTCGGTTTGGGCCACATAACGCAAAACCTCAAATTCGAGGAAGGGCGATTCCTCGATTTGAGGGTTTTGCGTCGTGACACCAAAACCGAGGGCGCATAACCCTCAAAACCAGGGACCGCGCGGGGGCTCGGGCGGGCGCCCGAGCCCCGTCACAGCCAGACGAGGCCCTCATCGTCGCAGGGACCGGGCTCATTCGCGGGCGTCGCGCCCTCCACCCAATCGGCGGAGTCCTCCAGCCACGGGCGCTGGGTCTCGCGCGCATCGCGGAACGGCTGGTCCTGCCCATCCACGACCCACATGAGTTCGACGGACTCGGCGTCGCCGCGCCCTCCCCGACCAGAGAAAATCGGGATGTCTCCCGGCCCGGGCATCTTAGATCCCCAGCTCAGCCGTTACCTCGTCGACACACGCCATGGCATCCGCTATGGCGGAGACGACGAGAGAGGAACCGTTGCGCGCGTCTCCGGCGGCAAAGACCGGGGTCTTGCCCGCCGCGACGCACTTGCGCTTGCCGGCCTCGGCCATAACGGGCAACGGTCGGCCGGTCTCGGCCATCTTGGCGCCCAAAGCACGATAGACGGCGGCCTCGGGGCCGGTGAAGCCGCAAGCAATGAGCACGAGCTGCGCGGGATAGCTGCGCTCGCTCTCCATCTTGCGCTCGGGCTTGCCCGCCGACCAGTCGAGATCGACCACGTCGAGCGCCCGCACGGAGCCGTCGGCGCCGAAAAGCACCTCGAGGGTGTCGATGCTCCACTCTCGCATCTCGCCGCCCATGAGCTCGATGGCCTCGGCCTGGCCGTAGTCGGTCTTCTTCACATTGGGCCACTGCGGCCACTGGTTGGAGGGCGCGGCCACGTCGGGCGCCGCGGGCATGAACTCGAACTGCCGCACGGACTTGGCCCCCTGGCGCACCGCAGTGCCCAGGCAATCGTTGCCCGTATCGCCGCCGCCGATGACGACGACGTCCTTACCCTTGGCGTCAATGGCCGCGGGCCCGTCGCCCAGCACGGACTTTGTGGCCGCGGTGAGGTAGTCAACGGCAAAGACTACGCCGCCGGCGGCGAGCCCCTCGTCGAAGCCCTTGGCCGCAAGGCCGCGGGGCACGCCCGCGCCCACGGCCACGACCACGGCGTCGAACTCGGACAAGATGCCCTCGGCCACGGACGCGTCGCTCGCATCGACCTCGAGCCTGAACTCGATGCCCAGCTCGTGCATGAGCTCGACGCGGCGCTTGACCACTGACTTCTCGAGCTTCATGTTCGGGATGCCGTAGGTAAGAAGGCCGCCCGGGCGGTCGGACTTCTCGAAGATGCTCACGCGGGCGCCGCGGCGGGCGAGCTCCCAGGCGGCCGCGAGGCCAGCCGGCCCCGAGCCGATGACGGCAACGCTCTTGGCCCCCTCGGCCGCGGGCGCAAAGCGACGAGGCCCGCCGTTTGCCCACTCCCAGTCCGAGATGGCGCGCTCGTTGTCGTGGATGGTCTCGGCCTCGTCGTCGCGGCCGAGGTTGCACGCGGCCTCGCAGAGGGCCGGGCACACGCGGCTCGTGAACTCGGGCAACGGCGACGTCAGCGCCAGGCGATCGGACGCCTCGCGCCACTGCCCGCGATAGATCAGGTCGTTCCATTCCGGGATCAGGTTGTGCAGGGGGCAGCCCGACGGGCGGGCCTTCCCGAAGCTCACGCCCGTCTGGCAGAAGGCGACGCCGCACATCATGCAACGGCTGGCCTGCAGCTGCTGGGCCTCCCGGGTCAAGGTGACGTAGAGCTCGTCGTAGTCGCCCACGCGCTCCGAGACGGGACGCAGGTCATGGGCTTTGCGGCCCAAGGTGAGAAACGCTCCTGGCTTGCCCATGGATTACTTCCCCTCTTTCATGGAATCGAATGCGAACTGCAGGGCGTCCTCGTGCGACATGCCGCGCGCCTCTCCCTGCGCGACGTAGTCGAGGACGCGAGCGTAGTCGCGCGGGATGACCTTGACGAAGCTCTTGGCGACCGCCTTGAAGCGGTAGAGCATCTTGATGCCGCGCGGGCTCGAGGTGCGAAGCGCATGCTCCTCCACCAGGCTGTGGATAAGCTCGACCTCGTCCTCGGAGGGCTTCACGAGGTCGACCATGTCGTGGTTGCAGCGCGACTCGAGCGTGCCGTACTCGTCGAAAACGTAGGCCACGCCGCCGCTCATGCCGGCCGCGAAGTTCATGCCGACCTCGCCGAGGATGAGGGCGATGCCGCCCGTCATGTACTCGCAGCCGTGGTTGCCGCAGCCCTCGACCACCACGGTGGCGCCGGAGTTTCTCACGGCAAAGCGCTGGCCGGCGAGGCCGTTCACGAAGCCCTTGCCGCTGGTCGCGCCGTAGAACGCGACGTTGCCGATGACGATGTTCTCGTCGAACTTGTAGGTCGCCTCTTCGTGCGGGCGCACGGAGAGCACGCCGCCCGAGAGGCCCTTGCCGAAGTAGTCGTTGGCGTCGCCCTCGATGTTCAGCGTCACGCCCTTGGGAAGAAACGCGCCGAAGCTCTGGCCGCCGGAGCCGTCGCAGTCGACGGTGATAAAGCCCTCGGGCAGGCCCTCGGGGTGCTGCTTGGTGACCATGGAACCCAGAAGGGTGCCTACGCAGCGGTTGACGTTGGCGATGTCGGCGTGGAAGTGGATGGGCTCCAGGTGCTCGCGGGCGCTCGCCGTGTAGGGCACGAAGAGCGTGGAATCCAGGGTGCGCTCGATCTCGAGGTCGGGGGCCATGGAGGGCAAAAAGTGCCTGCCGTCGGCGCCCGGGATGTTCTTGCCGTACTCGTTGGTGTTCACGGCGAGGAGGTCGGAGAGGTCGATGGTGTTGGCCTTCCAGTTGCCCTCCACCTCGACCTGGCGCAGGCACTCAGCGTGGCCGACCATCTCGTCGATGGTACGGAAACCGAGGGAGGCCATGATCTCGCGGGTCTCGGCGGCAACGAACGTCATGAAGTTGACGACGTGCTCGGGCTTGCCGGCAAAGCGGCCGCGCAGCTTGCAGTTCTGGGTGGCGATGCCCGCCGGGCACGTGTCCTGCTGGCAGTCGCGCTGCATGAGGCAGCCGCAGGCGATGAGCGGCATGGTGGCAAAGCCGAACTCCTCGGCGCCGAGAAGGGCGGCGATGGCCACGTCGCGGCCGCTCATGAGCTTGCCGTCGGTCTCGACGACGACGCGGGAGCGAAGGCCGTTTCGCAGCAGGGTCTGCTGCGTCTCGGCGAGGCCGATCTCAAACGGGATGCCCGCGTGGTAGATGGAGTCGCGAGGCGCCGCGCCCGTGCCGCCGTTGTGGCCCGAGATGGTGATCTTATCGGCGCCGCCCTTGGCCACGCCGGTGGCGATGGTGCCCACGCCGGCAAGGGCGCAGAGCTTCACCGAGATGCGGGCGTCGGGGTTGGCGTTCTTGAGGTCGAAGATGAGCTCCGCCAAGTCCTCGATAGAGTAGATGTCGTGGTGGGGTGGCGGCGAGATGAGGCCCACGCCGGGCGTGGACTGGCGCACCTCGGCGATCCAGGGGTAGACCTTCTTGCCGGGCAGGTGACCGCCCTCGCCGGGCTTCGCGCCCTGTGCCATCTTGATCTGGATCTCGATGGCGCTTCGCAGGTAGCGGGAGGTCACGCCGAAGCGGCCGGAGGCGACCTGCTTGATGGCGCTCCTCTTGGAGTCGCCGTTGGGAAGCGGGGTCTCGCGCGCCGGGTCCTCTCCGCCCTCGCCGGTGTTGGAGCGACCGTGGATGCGGTTCATGGCGATGGCCAGGCACTCGTGCTGCTCGCGGGAGATGGAGCCGTAGGACATGGCGCCCGTGTTGAAGCGGGCCATGATGGACTCGACGGGCTCGACCTCGTCGAGCGGCACGGGCGTGCGGCCGCAAGTATCGAAGTCCATGAGGTCACGCAGGGTGACGGCGCGGCCGGCGCGGTGCGTCCAGGCGGAGTACTCCTTGAACTGGTCGTAGTCGCCCTCGCGGCAGGCGTGCTGCAGCAGGTAGACGGTCTTGGGGTCGATGAGGTGCTCTTCGCCGCCGAGCGGGCGCCACTTGGTGATGCCGAGGGTCGGCAGCTGCTCGGGAGAGGGGGTCTTGGCAAGGGCGAGCGCCGCGTCGTAGCGATCGTTCTGCTCGCGCTGGAGGTCGGCCACGGAAAGGCCGCCGATACGCGTGGCGGTGGAGGTGAAGTACTCGTCCACGAGCGCGTCGTCGAGGCCCAGGATCTCGAAGATCTGGGCGGAGTGGTAGCCCTGCATCGTTGAGATGCCCATCTTAGACATGATGGAGACGATGCCGGCCGTGACGGCGCGGTTGTAGTTGGCCTGGGCCTCTTCGGCGGGCAGGTCGATGGCGCCCTTCTCGCAGAGGTCGGCGATGCACTCGTGGGCCATGTAGGGGTAGATGCCCGAGGCGGAGTAGCCGACGAGGCAGGCGTAGTCGTGGGCGTTCACGGCGTCGCCCGTCTCGACGACGAGGTCGGCGTCCATGCGCAGGCCACAGCGGATGAGGTGGTTGTGAACGCAGCCGAGGGCCAGAAGCGACGGGACGGGGACCTCGCCTGCGCCGGCGCGGTCGGAGATCACGATGATGTTCGCGCCGCCGCGGATGGCGTCGGCCGCGGCCTCGGCCAGGGCATCGAGGGCGCGCTTCAGGGCGCAGGCGTCGTCGTCTCGGCGATAGACGGCGGCAAGGCGCACGGTCTTGAAGCCGACGCGGTCAATGGCGCAGATGCGCTCGAAGGCGTCGCGGGAGAGCATCGGGCCCTCGAGGCACACTAGGCGGCAGTTGTCGCGGCAGTCCTCGAGCAGGTTGCCGTGGTTGCCCAGGTAGAGGACCTGGCTTGTGACCATGCTCTCGCGCAGGGCGTCGATGGGCGGGTTCGTGACCTGGGCAAAGAGCTGGTGGAAGTAGTCGAAGAACGAGCGGGTCTTCTTTGAAAGGCACGCGAGCGGCGAGTCGACGCCCATCGAGGCCAGCGGCACCTTGGCGGCCGTGGCCATCGGGCGGATGGCCTCGTCGACGTCGTCGTAGTGGTAGCCGAGCTTGGCCATGCGGGTCGTGAGGTCAACGCCAGTGTCGGCGGGCGCGGCAAGCTCGCCGGGGGCAGGCTCGCGCAGGTCGGCGATAGCGAGGGTCTCGTCGTCCAGCCAGTCGCGGAAGGGCTTCTGGTTGGCGTACTTGTCGCGGATCTCGTCGTTCCAGATCACGCGGCCCTGGTCGGGGTCGACCTCGAGCATCTCGCCGGGGCCGAGGCAGCCCGCCTGCTGGATGTTCGTGGGGTCGACGTCGATGGTGCCGACCTCGGACGAGAGGATGATGCGGTCGTCGCGCGTGACGTAATAGCGCGCCGGGCGCAAGCCGTTGCGGTCGAGGGCGGCGCCGAGGAGCTTGCCATCGGTGAAGGCGATGGCGGCCGGGCCGTCCCAGGGCTCCATCAGCATGGACTGATAGGCGTCGTAGCTGCGGCGCTTTGCCGAGAGGTTGGGGTTTTTGTCCCAAGGCTCGGGAATCATCATGGTGACGGCACGGTCCAGCGCACGTCCGTTCATGGTGAGGAACTCAAGCACGTTGTCGAGAATTGCGGAGTCCGAGCCCTCCTTGTTGATGACGGGCATGACCTGCTCGAGGTCGGCGCCGAGCACCGGGCTGTAGAGGTGCGGCTCGCGCGCGCGAATCCAGGAGACGTTGCCGCGAAGGGTGTTGATCTCGCCGTTGTGGATGATGTAGCGGTTGGGGTGCGCGCGCTCCCAGCTGGGGGTGGTGTTCGTAGAGTAGCGCGAGTGCACGAGGGCGAGCGAGGTCTCCACCGCGGCGTCGTTCAGGTCGATGAAGAAGCGGCGCATCTGCGTGGCCACGAGCATGCCCTTGTACACGATGGTGCGGCTGGACATGGAGCACACGTAGAAGATCTTGCCTGAAAGGGCGGGGCTCGCGTCGGCCGCGCGCTCGATGGTGCGGCGCGTCACGTAGAGCTTGCGCTCGAAGTCGAGGCCGGCGGGCACGTCCTCGGGACGACGCAGGAAGGCCTGCAGGATGGTAGGCATGCAGGCACGAGCGGAGTCGCCGAGGTCGTGCGGGTCGACGGGCACCTCTCGCCAGAACATCAGGGGCACGCCGCACTTGGCGCAGCCCTCCTCGAAGACGCGCTTGGCGTCGGCCACGCCCTGGGCGTCGTCATGCGGGAAGAAGAGCATGGCCACGCCGTAGTCGCCCTCGCCCGGCAGCAGCTGGCCCTCCTTCTGCGCCTCCTTACGGAAGAAGCGGTGCGGGACCTGGAAGAGCACGCCGGCGCCGTCGCCGGTGTTGCGCTCCAGGCCCTTGCCGCCTCGGTGCTCGAGGTTGACGAGAACCGACAGGGCGTCGTCGAGCGTCTGGTGGCTGCGATGCCCCTTGAGGTGCGCGATGGCGCCGATGCCGCAGGCGTCATGCTCGAACGAGCTGCGGTAAAGGCCCGGCTGGCGGGTCGTTTCCTCACATTGGGTCATAGGGTTTTCCTCTCCTTGTCGGCGCGCGCGGCGGGTGGTGCGCGGGCGCGGCCGGCGGCAATACTCGAATGCTAGGAAAGGAGTTTAGGGACGATTTTTCCGCCCTTCACAAACCGAGACGAAGTGGCCACGGGTCGGTGACGGTTCGGTCGCGCGGCTGTGACCGCTCGGACCCTGACGGGAAACGCCCGAGAAATAACCGCAGGTAAAAGTGGGTACCGTGCGATTGATAACGTTTGGTTTCGCGGAGCCGCGGGCACGAAACAGGGAGCCGCGCCCGCCGCGCATGGGGCAAGAGGCGCGCCCCGAAATCGTGCCATCCAGCAACCGGCGGTTTTGCGGCGCCCCGAAATCGCGTCATCCAGTAACGAGACGGCAAGAGGCGCCCCAAAATCGCGCCATCCAGCAACGGGTCGGCTCCACGCGCCCCGAAATCGCGCCATCCAGCAACGGGCGGTTACTGGATGGCGCGATTTCGGGGCTAGATGGGGGCGACGGTTACTGGATGGCGCAGATTCGGGGCTCGTCGGGGGCGGCGATTACTGGGAGACGCGATTTTGGGGCGCCGCAGTTGTTAGGCATCACGCGAATCGCACGAGGAACCGCGGACGCTGCCCGTGGCACGCAGTGGCGCGCCCCGTTATTGACGGTTGTGGCTATCGTGAGCGCGCGGGCGCCCTGTATTTTGACGGTTGTGGCTAATTTCAACAGCAAGAAGCCCCCTTCTTTACGGTTGTGGCCATGCGCGATAGCCACAATCGAAAAGAAGGGGGCTCAACGCGGCGGTCCTTAGCCACAATCGAAAAGAAGGGGGCTCAACGCGGCGGTCCTTAGCCACAAACGAAAAGAAGGGGGCGCGGAGCGGAGGGCGGGGCCGGGCTTCTCACCGCAGCCCGTGTGATCGAGGCGCGGCTTAGGAGCTGACCGCGCCGGAATCGCCGCCGGGGCCGTTGCCCTGCTCGCCGCCGCCCGGCTGGCCGCCGCCGGGGCCACCGCCGCCGGGGCCACCGCCGTTGCCTTGGTCACCGCCGGGCTGGCCACCGGGCTGGGCGCCGCCCGCCGCACGGGACACGTTCGAGTAGCTCACCGAGTCAGGCGTGATCTCGCTGCTTGAGTCTCCGCAGGTCAAGGTATATGTTTGGCCAGTTTCAATTCCCGGCGCCGAGACGATTATGCACGAATAACCGCAAAGCGCCGACGTCTGCGCGAGCACAGTGCCGTCGGCATCGGCGAGGGTTATCGAGTCGCCCTCGAACCCCTCGGCCGAGACCATGACCGACACCTGGGTCGAGGAGTCGCCGAACCCCTGCGCCATGCCCGAGGACCCGGCGCAGAGCACGACGCCGCCGGTGATGGCCGCCGTGCCGCCGTAGTCGAGCGATCCGTCGCCGTCGGAGGTCGGCCCGAAGACGTAGGTCTCCCCGCCCGTCACCTCAAGGTCGCCGTTCGAGTCGATGCCGTCGCCGGAGGCGCATATGGTGAGCCTGCCGCCGTTGATGGTCACCCTCGCGGTCGAGTCGTAGTCCATGCCGCCGTTGCCGAAGCCGTCTTGGGCAGGCTGTTTATCCCCACCGAACATCAAACCGCCGTCGCCTGCGCCGGGCTGGCCCGCGGCATCCGCCAGCTCGCCGCCCGAGGCTTCCGTTGTGCTCGCATCGCTCGCGTCCGGGTCGCCCGACGCGTTCACGCCGTCGTCGGTCGACACGACGCTCACCTCGCCGGCATTCATGGTGACGGTGGCCCCCTCGAGCCCCTCGTAGGACCCGGTCACGTCGATGACGCCGCCGTCGACCTGCAGCGCCCGCTCGGCATGCAGGCCGTCGTCGTCGGCGGAGACCGAGAGCGTGCCGCCGTCGACCTCCAACCGGTTGCCGGCGTCTATGCCGTCCGATGACGCATCGATGCCGAGCTCGCCGCCGGCGATAACCACGTCGCCCTTATCGGCGTCGTCATCGTCTCCGCAGTGGACGCCGTCGGTGCCGGCGCTAAGCTCCCAGGAGCCGCCGACCACGCAGACGGAGTCCTTTGCCTGCACCGCCGAGCGCGCCGCCTCGACCGAGACTTCGCCCGACACGAGGACGAGCTCGTCTTTGCACACGACGCCGTGCCCCTGGGCGCTCGACACCGTAAGCGCGCCCGACCCGTTGATGGTCAGGTCGGACTTGCACCAAAGGGCGCCGTCGATCGACAGCGTCGCGTCCTGCGCATAGGAGCCCGTCGTCGCAACGCCATTCGAAGTCCCCTCGGCCAACGTGACCCAAACCTTGCCGGCCGACCTAACGAGAAGGGCGGCGGACTCGGCGCAGGTCACATGCGCGTCGCTGAGCACGATCTGGACCTTCTCGTCGCCCGCGTCGACCACGAGCTGTCCCTCTGAGAGGGTGCCCGAGACCACATACGTCCCGGCGGCCGAGATGGTGACCGTCGAGCCGTCGGCCGCAGCACCCGAGCCAAAGACGGAGCAGCCCGCGTCGGAAAGCTGGATCTTCGTCGCCTCGTTTTCCTCCCAGGACGAGTCGAGGTCGCGCTCGCTCACCAGGTCGGCGGCGTTGATGAGGTGATCGATCGTGGGGTCGGTCGCCACGACCTTGGCCGTCGAGGACTGGACCTGCTCCGAGGACGCGGACACCCCCTCCGCCGTCGCGTCCGTATGCGAGCACGCGACGAGCGGCATGGCAAGAAGCGCTGCAGCGAGGCCGGCGGCGCAGGCTCGCGAAGCCGCCGAGGACCTAGAGCTCATTGCCCGCCTCCTCCCCGTAGCTGAGCGACACCTCGAGGTTGCCGTTGCGGCAGCGCAGGGCATCGATGAATTCGCGCTCGGAGGCGCCGGGCGCCATCTCGAGCTCATAGCGAAGCTTGTAGAGACTGCCCATGTTGGCCGTCTTCACGCAGGTCAAACGGCTTGTATTGGCGTACTCGCCGAACACGTCGTCAAAGAGCGCCGTATAGTCGAGGTCCTCGGGCACCGTGATGCGCAGGGTGCGCCTGGAGCTCTCGCCGCGAGGCGCACCAACAAAGGAGAGCGCGAGGTATGCCCCGCCGACGAGCACTGTAGTCAGGCCCGCGACCCCGAGATAACCCATGCCGCAGGCGAGGCCGACGCACATGGCGAGAAACACGAACCCCATGTCGCTCGCACTGCCGGGGACGCTTCGGAAACGCACGAGCGAGAAGGCACCCGCGACCGCGACGCCCGCGCCGACGTTTCCGTTGACGAGGGCGATGACGACGCAGACCATCGCGGGCAGGACGGCGATGGTGCTGGCGAGGCTCCGGCTCGCGCGGCCCCGGGCACAGAAGATGGCCGCGAGGGCAAGACCGAGCACGAGCGCCGTGACCACGCAGGCCGCTAACGTGCCGAGGTCCGGGGCATCGATTTGCAGATTCTCAAAAACACTGGACAACATAGGGACTCCAATAACAAAAATGAACCGAAGGTCAGATCGCCGCGGCGGCAAAATGCCGTCCCGGGCGCGAGATCATACCAGACCGGTTTCGGCGGCCGGAGCGCCGAGCGGCAGGCACGCGTCCACGTCGCGCAGCTCCCATGCCCGCCCGTACTTGGAGATGCTTCGCTTGCGGATCCCCGCCGCGCTCAGGTAGCGCGCGAGCCACAGCGGGAACGCGCGCGGCGTCTTGACCTCGAGGATCGAGGTTCCCTCGGGCAAGACGAGCCGCCCGACGTCCGGCCCGCAAAGGGCAACGTCGTCCCAGCGGACGCGCACCCTTTGGTCGAAGGTGAGGCGAAGGTCAAAATCCGAGCGCCCGCGGTACGCGACGCGGTCGTAGGCCAAATACGCGCAGGGCCTGAGCCCCTCGTAGCGCCGGCAGGTCCAGTCGAGCTCGCGCTCGATCTGCGTCCGGGGACGCCCGCGCCCGGCAAGAAGCTCGGCCGCATCGGCCGGCGCGAGCTCGCAGCGCCGCTTGTACACGACGCCGTCGCACTTCTTCTTGAGCTCCACGAAAACCGGGTCGAAGGGATGCGGCGTCCCGTAGCAGCGGGTACGGACCTTCTCCTTGTAGTCGGGGTGCTCCGCGGACCTGCGCGCGAGAAGCGCCGTCGGCGTGTCGTAGTAGACGTTGCGCACCGTGGAGGGACCGTGCTCGTCGGGCACCATATTGGCCGCGACGAGCTCCTCGAGCGAGGACCTTTGGTCGCCGTCGAGGAGGAACTTGGTCTCGTAGCGTTTGAACACGAGTTGATTTTTGGGGCCTGAGCCGCTCATAACACTCCCTTCTCTTCGCTGACGAGAGAAGCGTAGCCAACCGAGCTTAAAATCAGCTTTAGGTAAACGCGCAGGTCAACGCATACGCAGAAGACACGCGACACTTTTTGCTTCCTTAAAATCGCACGGTTGCGCAAGTAGCCGCCCGGCATCGCGCAGGCGGGTCGCCCGGCGTTGCGAAGGCGGGTCGCCCGGCGTCGCGAAGGCACCCTGAGCCATACGGCGGTGTTTTTGCGCCGTTCGAGCACCCGTCCGCGTATCTTGCGCCTTAACGATTCCTGAATTGCCTACTATTTGGATTAACAGTTGAACCAAAAGCAGGGTCTTCACCATGCATTACGTCGCGCAATTCGAGCTCTATCGTTCGGATAACGGCTCCGGATACATCGCCGAGGCCCTCGGACTCGGGTCGAGCGTCGCCCGCGGGAGCAGCAAAATCGACGCGATTCACGCCGCGCACCTGCTTCTTGCCGAGTTTGTCGACAATGCGCTCATGCGCAAGGAGCACCTGCCGGACACGGTGTTTGTGTCGAGTCCCTGCCACGGCGGCGAGATCATCGTACTGAGCGTCGAGCGCGACCTCGACGGCATCCGAGCGATAAGCGCCGCCCGGGCCGCCGAGTGGCTGGGCGTTTCGCGCACACGTATCGGGCAACTCTGCGACAAAGGCTCGCTCGAGTCGTGGAAAGAGGGCGCGAGGCGCATGGTCTCGATCAGGTCCGTCCTCGCACGGGCGGAGAAGCAGGGCAAGGACCTAAGCGCCCGTGTCAGCCTCGGGACTCGCTAGACCGAAGCCCCTTCCGGCAAGTTGCCCGTGGTGAGGATGACGTCGAGCGCGGCCTCGTCGAGCACGGGCACGCCCAGGCTCTGGGCCTTCGTGAGCTTTGATCCTGCGGCCTCGCCGGCGACGACATAGCTCGTCTTCTTGGAGACGGAGCCCGCCACCTTGGCGCCCAGGGCCTTGAGCTGGTTGCCGGCGTCGGTGCGGTTGTACTTCTCGAGGGTGCCCGTCAGAACGAAGGTGAGGCCGGCAAGCGTCTGCGGGCGCTCGGGCTCGGCCTGCTCCTCCTCCAGCACGACGCCCGCCTCGCGCAGGCGCTCCACCACGGCCACGTTCTTCTCGACGCAGAAGAACTCACGCACGGAAGCCGCGATCTTGGGGCCCACGCCGTCGATGGCGGCGATGTCCTCCTCCGTCGCCGTCATGAGGGCCTGCATACTGCCGAAGTGCTTGGCAAGAAGCCCGGCGACGTTGGCGCCCACGTGGCGGATGCCCAGGCCGAAGAGCACGCGGGAAAGGCCGCGGCCCTTGGACTCCCCCACCTGCGCCATGACTTTCTTGGCGATGACCTTGCCCACCACGATGTCGTCGCCGTCCACGGACTGGCGGCCGGTGGACACATCGGCAAAGGCTCCTTCTGTCAGGCGGTCGTAGAAGTCTGCGACGTCGGTGAGAAGCCCCTGCTCAACCATGCGGCCCACGAGCTCGTCGCCCAGGCCGTCGATGTCCATGGCGTTGCGGCTGCCCCAGTGGATCAGGCGCTCGGTGGCCTGTGCCGGGCAGTCGATGGAGACGCAGCGGTAGGCGACCTCGCCCTCCTCGCGGATAACGGGAGAGCCGCAGGAGGGGCAGGCCGCCGGCATCTGGAACTCGACGGCGCCCTCCGGACGCAGCTCAAGCACGGGCCCCACGACCTCGGGGATGACGTCGCCGGCCTTGTGGACCACGATGGTGTCCCCCACGCGGACGTTCTTGCGGCGAATCTCGTCGATGTTGTGCAGCGTGGCGCGCGCGATGGTGGAGCCGGCCACGAGCACCGGGTCAAACTCTGCCACCGGCGTCAGCACGCCCGTGCGGCCCACCTGGATGCGGATGTCGCGAAGGACGGTGCGCTTCTCCTCGGGCGGGAACTTGAACGCGATGGCCCAGCGCGGGGCGCGCGCCGTGAAGCCGAGGGCCGCCTGGCTGGCAAAGGAGTCCACCTTCACCACCACGCCGTCGATGTCGTAGTCAAGGTCGTCGCGGTGCGCAAGGGCGTTGGCGCAGAAGTCGTGCACCTCCGCGGCGCTCGTGCAGCGGGACGCGTTGGGGTTCACGTTGAAGCCGCAGTCGCGCAGCCACTGCAGAAACTGCCACTGGCTACTGACGTCAAGCGGGGCCTCGTCGGCCACGGAGTAGATGAACGTCTCCAGGTCGCGCACGGCCGTAACCTTGGGGTCCTTCTGGCGAAGGCTGCCCGCGGCGGCGTTTCTCGGGTTTGCGAAGGGAGTTCGCCCGGCGGCGTCCGCCTCCTCGTTCAGGCGCACGAAGCTGCGCTTGGGCATATAGACCTCGCCGCGGACCTCCACGCTCTGGCCAAGGCCGCCGTCTTTCACGCGAGATGCGCCGGCGGCCGCCAGCGCATGCGGGATGTCCTTGATGGTGAGCACGTTAGCGGTGACGTTCTCGCCCGTGGTGCCGTCGCCGCGGGTGGCGGCACATTCGAACTCGCCATTCGTGTAGGTGAGCGCCACGCCCAGGCCGTCGATCTTGAGCTCGCAAGTATAGGCCACGGGATGCTCCGGCGTGGAGCCCAGGGCCTCGTCCGTGCGAGCGAGCCACTCGTCCAGCTCCTCGAGGTTCATGGCGTCGTCGATGGAGTACATGCGCTGGGCGTGGCGGACGGGCTCGAACTGCTCGGAGATAAAGCCACCGACGCGCTGTGTGTAGGAGTCGGGGGTCACGAGCTCGGGGTGGGCGGCCTCGAGAGCCTTGAGCTCATGGAGCCAGCGGTCGAACTCGGCATCGGTGACCTCGGGCGCGTCGAGGGCGTAGTACTTGTACGCGTTGGTCTTGAGCAGGCGGTTGAGCTCCGCCGCGCGGGCGCGGGGGCTCGCGAGCGGCGCTAGGCGCAAGGTCTTTCTCGCCACCATGCCAGGCTCCGGCTCCTCGCCGAAAAGCGTGCCCTGGGTGCCGCAATCCGTTTCGCTCATTGTTTCTCCTATTCCAAAGCCGGGCTTGCCGGCTATAATCGCAGTGCTAGAATCAGGAACGGATGGCGCCCGCCGCTAACGGGCAAGCCGTTCTCCACTTTTTTGACTGAATTAAGTGGTAGAGAGTGGCCGTTCCTAACTTAGGGACGGCTATTTTCTTCTGCGCAGATTAATGCCCAGTTGAACTGCCGCGATTACGAGTATTGCCAGTTGTATTGCATCTGAAATGCTCATAAGCCTTATCTCCTTACGAAAAACTCGGAGAATCGGCCCCATCCGCCCCTGATTGTGGGACTAATCCTTACCTAATGTGCGCGAGCCGAGCCACTCGTTGAGGGCCTTCGAGAGCTTGAGCTCAGCGACCAAGTGATCGTAGTAGGCCATCGTGAGCAACGCGTAGCGGCCCTGCCCGTTCTTTGTGAGGAGGATGGGTCTTCTTTACAACTGAACTTGCTCGGGTGTCAGCGCTGGGCTAGGCCATCTGGCACTCGTAGTCGGCGGCGCGGACGGCGGCGAGAAGAGCGTCGTCGGCAACGTCGTCGGCGCAGGCCACGGTAGCCGTGCCGGCCTCAAGGCTGACGTCGACGGACTCCACGCCCGCCACCTGCTGCAGGGCCTCGGTCACGTGCTTCACGCAGTGCTTGCACATCATTCCCTCAACCTTGAGCGTCTTTTCCATCATGTTCTCCTTTGCTTCGCTCGTTGGAACTTCTATGTCTGTGCGGACGCTCACCTCGGCGGGCGCGGCGCACGTCTTGCCAGCTTTACCTGCGACCTCGCTGGGCTTCCAGGTGCGCAGGCGCAGGGCGTTGCCCACCACGAAGACCGACGAGAAGCCCATGGCGGCAGCGCCGATCATCGGGTTCAGCGTGATGCCCGCGCCCACGAGGACGCCCGCCGCCACCGGGATGCAGATGGCGTTGTAGAACAGCGCCCAGAAGAGGTTCTGCTTGATGTTTCTCATCGTGGCGCGCGAGAGCTCGATGGCGCGAGCCACGTCGGCCGGGTCGGAGCGCATGAGCACCACGTCGGCAGAGCCGATGGCCACGTCCGTGCCGGCCCCGATGGCAATGCCCACGTCCGCGCGCGCGAGCGCCGGCGCGTCGTTGATGCCGTCGCCGACCATGGCCACGCGGTGCCCCGCCTCCTGGAGCTCGCGGACGCGAACCTCCTTCTGCGCGGGCAGGACCCCCGCCACCACGTCGTCCACGCCAACGCGAGCGGCCACGGCCTCGGCCGTTGCCTGCGCGTCACCCGTGAGCAGCAGCGTCTTGACGCCCATCTCGCGCAGGCGCGCGATGGCTGCCGCGCTCGTGGGCTTCACGGGGTCGGCCACGGCAACGATCCCCAGCGCACGGCCGCCGGCGGCAAAGAAGAGCGCCGTCTTGCCCTCGGCGGCCAGCACGTCGGCGCGCTCGGCCAATGCCCCCAGCGCCACGCGCTTGTCGCCCATCAGCCGCGCGTTTCCGGCAACAACGGCGCGCCCATCGACGCTGGCGAGAAGCCCTCCGCCCGCGACCTGCGAGAAGCCCTCCACTGCGGCGTCCGCGTCGGCCCCGGGCCACGCGGCGTCCACGTAGGCGCAGATGGCCTCTGCCAGCGGGTGCTCGCTCTTGCGCTCCACGGCGGCGGCCAGGCGCGCGAGGTCGTGCTCGGCCACCCCGGCCACGAGCTCCACGTCCGTGACCTGCGGGCGTCCCGCCGTCACGGTGCCGGTCTTGTCGAGAACCACGTAGTCAATCCCGCAGGCCGTCTCAAGCGCCTCGGCGGACTTGATGAGGATGCCGTTGGCGGCGCCGCGGCCCGTGCCCACCATGATGGCCGTGGGCGTGGCCAATCCAAGCGCGCACGGACAGCTGATGACGAGCACGCTGATGCAGTGGTTGAGCGCGCCGGCAAAGTCGCCCGAGATGGCCATCCAGACCACGAAGGTCACGGCCGCGATGCCCATGACCGCCGGCACGAAGACGCCTGCGATCTTGTCGGCCATGCGCTCGATGGGGGCCTTTGAGCTCGTGGCCTCGTCCACGAGGCGGATGATGCCCGCAAGCGTGGTGTCGTCGCCCGTGGCCGTGGCCTCCATGACAAACCAGCCGCGCGTGGAGGTGGTGGCGCCCGTCACGCGGTCGCCGACGCCCTTCTCCACAGGCACGGACTCACCCGTGATGGCCGACTCGTCAAGAGAGGCCGCGCCCTCAACCACGCGGCCGTCCACCGGCACGGACTCGCCGGCGCGCACGACCACGCGGTCGCCGACCGCCACGTCCTCGGTTGGTACCTCCACCTCCGCGCCGTCTCGCTGGACGCGCGCGGTCTTGGGGGCAAGGTCCATGAGGGCCGCGATGGCGTCGGTGGTCCTGCCCTTGGCGCGCGCCTCGAAGTACTTGCCGAGGTCGATCAGGGCCAAGATCATGCCGGCAGAGTCCAGGTAGAGGCCGTGCATGGCCTCATGTGCTGCTGCCATGTCGCCCGCGCCGAAGGCCCAGGCCATGCGGTAGAGCGCCGCCACGCTGTAGGCAAAGCTCGCGGCAGATCCGATGGCGATGAGCGAGTCCATGTTGGGCGAGCGGTGCCACAGGGTGCGGAAGCCCACGATGAAGTAGCGGCGGTTGATAAAGAGGATCGGCACGCACAGCAGCAGCTGCGTGAGCGCCGAGGCCATCATGTTGTTCATGCCGTCCAGGCCCGGCACCTCCGGCCAGCCAAGCATCGGGCCCATGGCCACGTAGAAGAGCGGGGCGGAGAAGCAGATGGAGACCACGAGCTGCACAAGGCGCTCGTGGATGGCCTTGGCCGCGGTGCCGCCGGGTGCGGGCACCGGCGCAGCCGTGCGGCCGGACTTCCCCGCGCCCGCGGCAGCCACGCGGCGCGTGGCCCCGTAGCCGGCCTTCCCGATGGCGGCAATCACGGCCGCAGCCGTGGCGTCCGTGCCGTCGAAGTCCAGCTCCATGGAGTTCTTGAGCAGGTTGACGTTGGCCTCGGCCACGCCCGTGACGCCTGCCGCCGCCTTCTGGACGCGAGAAGAGCACGCCGCGCAGGTCATGCCCTGGATGTCAAAGGTCTCCCTCACGGGCGCCACCTCACATGAACTTCTTGAAGAGGCCCATGACCTCGTCGACGACCTCGGTGTCGCCGGCCTGGACACGCTCCACCACGCAGGTCTCCAAGTGGTCCTGCATGACCTCGCGCGAGATGGCCTTGACAGCCGACTCAACGGCGGCCAGCTGCGTGAGCACGTCGCCGCAGTAGCGGTCCTCCTCCACCATGACCTTGATGCCGTTGAGCTGCCCCACGGCGCGGTTGATGCGGCGCGTGACGTCGGCCTTGAGCTCGTCGGTGCGCGGCGTGTGCTTGCGGCTGGCACAGTGACAACAGGTCGGCTTGTCGTTCTCGGCCATGAAGCTCCTCGTTTCTCGCATACCCCGAGGGGGTACCTATCGAGAAGGACAATATACCCCCACGGGGTACCTGTCAAGGAAGAATGGCGCCGCCAAGGATGACAGTCACGGGTGACAGGCAAAGCGCGCCCGCCAAACGAAACATTCATCCTAGGCAGGGCCCGTTGCTCAGGACCCGTTGCCCGAAACAGCCACCCTTGACAGACGCCAGACTACTCGATCTCGCTGGGTTCGGCAGCACGCAGCTCCTTGAACTTGGCCTGCATGGTGGGGTTCTTGTAGGTGAGCTTGCGGATAGTCAGGCCGTCTGCCTTGTCGTTGGCCAAGCGCAGCTGGCGCTCGGAGCTCGTCAGGTTCTCCTTGACCTTCTGCAGGTGCTGGATGGTCTTGTCGATCTCGTCGATGGCGGCGTCGAACTTGCGGCTGGCGGCCTCGTAGTTCTTGCCGAACTTCTCCTTGAAGTCGTACAACGCGTCCTCGAAGCCCGTGATGTCGATGTTCTGCTGCCGGATCTCGGCGAGCTCGCGGCGCGCCTCCACGGCGTTTTTGCCGGCATTGCGCAGAAGCGAGATCATCGGCAAGAAGAACTGCGGGCGGATCACGTACATCTTGGGGTACAGGTACGACACGTCGACGATGCCGTTGTTGTAGAGCTCGTTGTCGGGCTCGAGCGTCGAGACGAGCACCGCGTACTCGCAGCCCTTGTCGCGACGGTCCTTATCGAGTTTCTTGAAGTGGTCCTCGTTCTTCTTGCGGTTGACGGAGGCGTCGTCCTCGTTCTTCATGTCGAACATGATGGACACGACCTCCACCCCCGACTCATCGAGCTCACGGAAGACGTAGTCGCCCTTGGTGCCGTCCACCACGTCGTTGTCCTTGTGAAACTCCGCGTTGGGGAACGCCATCATGCGCACCTGGTTAAAGGTGTTCTCGCAGTGCTGCTCGAGCGTCTCTCCGATCAGTTTGACGGACAGGCGCGAGCGCTGGTTCTTTATGCGCTCAATCTCGTCGTCGAGGTCGCGGATCCGCTGGTCTTTTTGGCCGACCCTCTCGAGCATCTCCTTGCGCAGGCTGTCCTCGGTCTGCTGGCGCTCTATCTCGGCGGCGCGGAGATTGCCCTCGAGCTCGACGATGCGCTTGTCGCGCTCGCCGGTCGCCTGGGCGACGGCGAGGGTCTGCTGGGCCTGACGGGCCTCCTCGGCGGACCTCGCCGCGCCCTCGAGCTCCGCAATCCTGCGGTCGCGCTCCGCGAGCGTCTGGGAGGCCTTCTGCCTGGCCTCCGAGAGCTCCTCGGCAGCCTTCTGCCTGGCCTGCGCGAGCTCGGTTTGGGCGGCGGCCCTGGCCTCGGCAAGTTGCGTCTGGGCCGTTGCCTGCGCCTGCGCGAGCTCGGCCTTGAGCGCCGAGAGCTCGCCTGCGGCCTTGGTCTCCGCCTTCTCCCGGGCGTCGTCGGCGGCCGTCCTGCTCGCCTCGAGCTTCGCCTCGAGCTTCGCGATGAGCGCGTCCTTCTCGGCCGCGCCGGCACGGGCCTCCTCACGCTGCTTGGAGGCGCTTGTCTGGGCCTCCTCGCGCGCCTTTGCCACGGCAGCCGCCACGGCCGCCTCCTGCTCGCGCCGCGCCACCGTAAGGCGCGCGGCCATGTCACGCTCGAACTCATCGTCGCGCACCTGCTTGACGATGCTCGCGTACTCGGACTCGTCGACGGTGAACACGCGGCTGCAGTGCGGGCACTTGATCTCTGCCATGGGTACCCCCTTGTTCGTTGGTTGCTCAAAGCATACTCGACGCACCGGACAACAATTGCCCGGGCGCATAATTGAGTCCCGGGACCAGCCTGTCCGTTAGGAGCCGATATGAAAAGGCTGCCCGTCGCGATGCTCTTGCTCGCCGGAGCCCTTGTCACAGGGGCGCTCCGGCGCATCCGTAACGTCGACGGCTTCTGCGAGCGGCGCTCGGGATCGATCGACCACCTCCCCCGGCGACACCTCGCCTTCGCAGTCGGCCCCGGTCGCCACCGTGCCGACCACGACGACCGCCTCGCCCGATTCCTCCGAGGAGCTTCCCGACGTGAGCGGTCGACTCCCCTACCAAGGCATGCCGCAAGCCTCATCGACAAGACCTGGCTCGGGCCCGCCGACGAGGTCGGTGACGAGATCAGCGGCGAAAAATTCAAGGGAAGCAAGCCCCGCAAGTAGTGCTCAAAAGACGGCGAGCACATCCTCGTCTTCACCGCATACGTGCTGGACAGCGAGGTCGTCAAGATCGAGAAGTCGGCCCTTAGCAAGCCGTATTGGTACGACGGGAGCGTCACCGGCCGCGATCTTCCCGACCTCTACGGCACGGGCGAGTCGGCGCCCGAGTCCGCCAAGACCGCAAAGCCCGACCCGAACGGCTGGGACGACCCCGACGACTACGCCGACGATTGCTCCGGGTACTTCGCCAACCGCAGCGAGGCCTACGATTATTGGTGCGAGGAGATGAGCTACGAGGAATAGCCAGGCCGCGCGCCAAAATACAGGGATGGCGGCAGTTTATTGCGTGCCGCCAGAGTAGCTGTTTTACGGGCAACGCATCTACCTGCGGTTTTATTGATCGCAAAACGCAGGCTACTCGAAGGGTCCGTAAAAAACTGCCGCCATCCCTGTTTTTTGCAGCCGGTCGGCCGGGAACGACGCCGCGTAGGTGATGACGGGCCATAAAGAGACCTCTTAGAGCCAAAAACGGGGACCCGCCGCACCGGCGAGCCCCCGTCCGAGTCGATTTGCCTAGGCCTTAGTTGCCGTAACCGTAGCCGTAGCCGTTGTTACCGTAACCGTTGCCGTACCCGTTGCCGCCTGAACCGCCGTTCTGCCGCTGCATGAACTGGTTGAACAGGTCGTACAGGTCAACCGTGGAGTCGGAGTCGGTGTTGTTGTTGAGGTAGCTGTTGATGTCCGAGGTGACGGACTGCTGCTTCTGCAGCTCCTCGTCGTCGTCGAGCGTGACGTCGAAGGTCTTCTCCTCGGTGCCGCGCATGACGGTGACCTTGACCGTGTCGCCGATCTCGTGCGAGCGCACGGCGAGGATCACGCCGTCGGCGGAGGTGATGGCCGAGCCGTCCATGCCGATGATGATGTCGCCCTTCTGGATACCGGCATTCGCGGCCGGGCCGTTCTCGGTGACGTCTGCCACGTAGGCGCCGGACGTCACGGAGAGCTTATTGGCCTTGGCGTTGCTCTCGTTGACGGTCTGCATCGACAGGCCGATGTGGGCGTGCGTCACGGTCTCGCCGGCGATGATCTTCTGCGCGAGCTTGACGGCGTAGTTGCCGGGGATGGCGAAGCCGATGCCGGCGAAGCTCTCGGTGCTGGAGGTGTACAGGGTGCAGATGCCGATGAGCTTACCCTCGGAATCCACGAGCGCACCGCCCGAGTTGCCGGGGTTGATGGAGCAGTCGACCTGGATGAGGTTCGTGTAGAGCGTGTTGCCCGAGCTGCTGGTGAGGAGCTCGTTGCGCGTGAGGGCGCTCACGATGCCCTGCGAGACGGACTGCTCGAGGCCGAAGGGGCTGCCCACGGACATGACCCAGTCGCCGACCTGCACCGAGGAGGAGTCGCCGATCTCGATGGGGGTCACGGAGGCGCCGTTGAGGTCGACCTTGAGCACGGCGATGTCGGAGCTGGAGTCCGAGCCGACGACCGTCGCGTCGTAGGTGGTGCCGTCGATGGTGACCGAGACGGAGTCGGCGCCGTCGATGACGTGGTAGTTGGTGATGATGTTGCCTTCGGTGTCGTAGATGACGCCGGAGCCGAGGCCCGAAGACGAGCTCGAGCTCACGTTGACCGTGCAGACCGAGGGCAGGGCCTTGGCGGCCACGGCGTTGGCGGTGGAGGTGTCCTCATCGCTCGGGGTGATGGTCACGGACTGGCTCGTGCCCGAGCTCAGGGCCGTGGAGCTCTTGCCGATGACGCCGGTGGCAAGAAGCGCGCCCGTGAGCAGGCCCGCGCCCACGACGCCGCCGACAAGGCCAAGGATGAGCGACTTGGCGCCGCCGCTCTTCTTGGGCGAGGGCTCAGGGGTCGTCGCGAGGCCCGGCTCCTGGCCGGGGATCGGCGGGACGGTCGAGCCGCCTCCCGCCTGCGGCGCGGAATAATCAACGCGCGCGTGTCGGGCGGTCGTGTCGGCAGGGGCAGCGAAAGGCTCGGCCTGGCCCGCGGCGAAGGGGTCGGGGGCGCCCTGCTGGTGAGCCGCGCCCTGGTAGGCGTTCTGGTCGGCAGCCTGGTAGCTCTGCTGCGCCGGCTGCCGGGTCGTCGGCTGGGCCGGGACCTGCGTCGTCGGCGGCTGCGAGGTCGTGTCCGCGCCTGTGTAACCCGTGGCGAACGGATCGTTACTGTACTCGTCCAAATTCTCTCCCCTCCCGCCGGGCGACCCGGTGGTTCGGTCTTGTGCGTCCATTGGCAATGTACCCCACGGCGCTTACAGATTACTGAACCAAGCAACGGTCACGTTTGCGGCATGACACTTTGAAATTGCTGAAAACCAGTGTACGGCTCACCAGCGGACCGGCTGCATTTTTGGGCTCTATGACGTTTATGGTGGGTAGCACAGCGTCGACGTCTGCGCCGAGAAGTCCAGCTTCCCGAGCCTG
>NZ_CAVKWG010000009.1:0-3287 GCF_963660155.1 Paratractidigestivibacter sp.
GCACGAAGACCACGCCGGGCTCCTCGCCCTCCACCACGGCGTTGATGCCGGAGGGCAGGCGGTCGATGTCGGGGTTCTCGCGGTAGTAGCCCACGAGGTCCATACGGAACTCGTTCAGGCCCAGGTCCGTGATGGAGACGCCGCCGCTCACGTCCTCGAGGTCCATGACCTCGTCGCGCATCTGCTCCAGCTGGCGGCGGCGGTACTCGAGGTCGCCGTTCTCGTCCTCGTTGATGTAGTCGTCGTCGCCCGTGGAGGTCATCACGGTGATGCGCATGCGCTCCTCGACGCGGGCCTTGAGCTTGATGTACTCGTCGAGCTCAACGTCGGGCCAGTAGTTGACCAGCTGGATGCAGTCGTTCCTGGAGCCGATACGGTCCACGCGGCCGAAGCGCTGAACGATGCGCACCGGGTTCCAGTGGATGTCGTAGTTGACCATGTAGTCGCAGTCCTGCAGGTTCTGGCCCTCCGAGATGCAGTCCGTGGCGATGACGACGTCGACGTCCTTGCCGGAAAGGCCCGGGGCTATGAGGTCGCGCTCCTTGGAGACGGGGCTGAAGCAGGCCAGGACGTCCTGCATCTGGGCCGGCACGTCGGGCAGCGTGCACTTGCAGCCGTTGCCGGTAACGAGCGCCACGTGCATGCCGAGCTCCTGCTCGCAGAAGGGCGCGAGGTTCTCGTAGAGGTACTCGGCGGTGTCAGCGAAGGCGGTGAAGACGAGGGCCTTGCGATTGCCGGCGTTGATGGGCGCGGCGGCCTTGGCGGCGACGTCTGCCTTTATCTCCAGCAGCTTGGCGTCATGGGCGGGATCGATGTCGGCGACCATGGAGATGAGCAGGTCAACATAGCTCAGGTCCTCGCGGATGTCCGTCTCCCAGCGCATCCAGTCCATGTCTGCGAGCGAGATCTTGGTGGCGCCACCGACCTCGAAGGCCCCCTCGTCGTCGGGGTCCCAGTCGAAGCCCCCGGGCATCCCGCCGTCCTCCACCGTGCCGGCGCCGCGACCGTCCTTGTAGTCCTCGATCTTTGCGAGGGCTGCACGCATGACACCGCCGACGCGCTCGAGCGTGAGGCGGAACGAGTGGACCGAGCTCTCCAGGCGCTTGAGCAGGTTCGTGTTCATGAGACGCCGGACGCCCGCCTCTCGGCCGGCGAGGGTCAGGTTGCCCCCGCCGCCGAGGTCCTGGTACTTGACCACGCGGCTGGGCAGCAGGTAGGTGCTGGGCATGTAGACGGCCAGTGTGAGGGAGTCCAGCTCCTCGTATATCTCGTGGTAGTTGATGGAGTCCGGTAGCGTGGAGAGCTTGGGGTGCTTGGAGACGGGCGGCAGACGGCGCGGGAAGGGGCCGAGGGCGCTCATGTCGTAGTAGCGCTGGATGTGCTTGCGGCTGCGGGCCACGGTGACCTGGTCCAGGACCTCGAAGAAGTCGAAGTCGAGCATCTGCGTGAGACGGTCGGTTGTGCGCTGCTCAACGGGCAGGTCCGCCCAGCGCGAGTAGGTGGTCTGCGCGTTGCGGAAGACCGTCTCGATGTCGTTCTGGAGATTGAGGCGGCCCGCCCACTCCTCGGGGTCGCCCGAGTAGGCCAGCGCCAGCTGGTTTCGCAGGTCGCGAAAGCGGTTGTTGACGGGCGTGGCCGAGAGCATGAGGACCTTGGTCTTGACGCCCTGGCGGATGACCTTCTCCATGAGGTTCTGGTAGCGGTTGAGCTTGCCCTCGACGGCCGAGTCGCCGCCGTTGCGGAAGTTATGGGACTCGTCGATGACCACGAGGTCGTAGGCGCCCCAATTGATGCGGTCGAGGGGCAGGCCCGTCTCGGAGGTGCCGCGCTCGCGCGAGAGGTCCGTGTGGAACAGGACGTCGTAGCGCAGGCGGTCGGAGGCGATGGGGTTGTTGACCAGGTTGTTGTTGTAGGTAATCCAGTTGTCCTTGAGCTTCTTGGGGCACAGGACCAGGACGTTCCTGT
Organism: Paratractidigestivibacter sp.; assembly: GCF_963660155.1. Classification (GTDB taxonomy): domain Bacteria; phylum Actinomycetota; class Coriobacteriia; order Coriobacteriales; family Atopobiaceae; genus Paratractidigestivibacter. Next base: position 1,966 of record NZ_CAVKWG010000009.1, read on the forward strand.
TGCGGCTCTCGTAGTACTTGATGACGGCGAGCGCGGTGTAGGTCTTGCCGAGGCCCACGGAGTCCGCCAGGATGCAGCCGTTGTAGGTCTCCAGCTTGTTGATGATGGCCACGACGGCGTCGCGCTGGAAGTCGTAGAGCTTGCCCCAGATGGCGCTCTGGCGGAAGCCCGTGCCCTCGTTGGGCAGCACGTCCTCGGAGACGTCGTCGAGAAACTCGCTGAAGATGCGGTAGAGGGCCATGTAGTAGATGAGCTCGGGGGCGTTCTCCTGGTACATGGCCGTGATGCCGTCGATGACGGCGTCCGTGACGTCGTGGAGCTCGCCGGAGTCCCAGGCGCGGTCGAAGTCGGCGAGAAGCGCGCGGGACTGGTCGGTGGCAACGCGCAGGGTTGTGCCGGCGTGCGACGCCGTGGGATCGCAGCCAAGCTTGCGGGTGGTGAACTCCTCGAAGGGCATATAGGCGACGTCGTCGTCGGGCTTGGTGACGTCAAGGAAGCCGGAGGCGCGGTCCTCACCTTCGTAGGACTTGAAGCGGGCCTTTGCTCGGATCCAGTCGGCGCACTCGGAGGCCACGGCCTTCTGCGTGAGCTCGTTGCGCAAGCGAATCTCCAGCTCCGTGCCGCAGAGACCCTGCTCGCGGCCAAGACGTGGGATGTAGAACTCGCGCTTCTCGCGGGGCGTGCGCTCGGCAGTGAAGGCCTGCGAGGTGAAGATGAAACGGAACTCGTCAAGGGACTCGAGCTGCTCCTTGAGCTCCTGGTAGGCGTACATCGAGAAGACCGAGGCGGCCACGGAGACGCGGTCGCCGGCGGCGATGGTGCGGACGAGGTCGTCCTTGACGAGGGAGGAGCGGTTGTCGAAGTAGGAGTGCTCCATGCGCTAGCGAGCCTCCTTGGCGGCGACGGGGGCCGCGCTGGCGCCGACCGCATGTGCCACGACGTCGTCGGCGATGAGCGAGTTGATGTAGGCGGACAGGCTCACGCAGCGGTCCTCGGCCTGGGCGGTCGCGGCCTCCTTGAGCTCGGGCGTTATGGCAAAGATGACCCTCTCGGTCTTCTTTGCGTTGAGCAGCGACTTGCGCAGTTCTTGCCCAGTTGCCATGGCCCCGCCTCCACCGTGTCCGGTTTGATAAGAGTTATATAAGCAGTGTAGGCGGTGCGGGGGCGTTTGGGTAGGGTCTCGGGCGGCGGGGCGGCGAGCGGTAAGCCGCTGGCAGCAGGTCTCGCCAGCAAGTCACCTCACGGGCTCGCATATGATCATGGACCAATCCTCCTTCGAGGACAAAACCCAGGAAACGAACCGGCGGAGAAACCAGCCAAGC
>NZ_CAVKWG010000010.1:0-25557 GCF_963660155.1 Paratractidigestivibacter sp.
CGTGTGCAAAAAGGGGACTGTCCCCAAACTGCAGGCGGGCATCCATTCTTGATAAGACGAAGAGGGCTGTCACCAAACTGCGGGCGACGTTTTTTGCCGCTTCGCCCCGTTGGCGCTAGATTGGGGGCAGTTGCGCAGCAAGCGAACCCGGAGGCGACCTAACATGCCCATGAATCCCGCGAGAAAGCTCTGGTGCCGAGCGGTCCAGGCGGCGTTTCGCGTCGCGCTGCCGATCCTGCCCTACACAGAGCCGAAGTTCCTCGGCTCCACGCAGGAGGTCGCCCCCGTCCTTGCCGAGAAGGGAATCTCCTCGGTGCTGCTCGTCACCGGGCCGCGCATCCATAAGCAGGGCCTCACCCAAGGGCTCGAGGAATGTCTAGCCGAGGCCGGTATCGCTTGCACCGTGTACAATAAAACCGAGGTCAACCCCACTATTGCGAACGTGGAGGAGGCGGCCGGCCTTTACCGCGCGAACACCTGCCAGGCCATCATCGGCTTCGGCGGCGGGTCGGCCATGGACTGCGCCAAGGTCGTGGGCGCGCGCATCGCCGCGCCGAGAAAACCCGTCGCCAAGATGCGCGGAGTCCTGCACGTCCGCCGCCCACTGCCGCCGCTCATCGCCGTGCCGACCACGGCTGGCTCCGGCTCGGAGGCCACGCTCGCGGCGGTTATCACCGACGAAAAGACGTACTTCAAGTACCCCATCAACGATTTCGCGCTCATCCCGGGCCACGCCGTCCACGACGCGGGGCTCACCTTGGGCCTGCCGCCATCGGTCACGGCCCAGACCGGCATGGACGCGCTCACGCACGCCGTGGAGGCCTACATCGGGCGCAGCACCAACGCGGCCACGCGCCGCGCCGCCCTTAAGGCCGTCGCCCTCATCCACGACAACCTGCTCGACGCCTACCGCGACGGCGGCGACGCCCAAGCCCGCCGCAGCATGCTCACCGCCTCCTACCAGGCCGGCATTGCCTTTACGCGCAGCTACGTGGGCTACGTCCACGGCATCGCCCACAGCCTGGGCGGCCAATACGGCATCCCGCACGGCCTGGCCTGCGCCGTCGTCTTACCGCACGTCCTGAGGGCCTACGGCGCGGCGGCGGCTCGCCCTCTCGCCGAGCTCGCGCGCGCGGCCGACGTGGCGAACGACGCCGAGCCCGATGCCAGCGCCGCCGCAGCCTTTATCGCCTGGGTCGACGAGACAAACGCCGCCCTCGGCATCCCCGCGCACCTGGACGGCATCCGCGAGGAGGACATCGCCTCCATGGCCGCGCGCGCCGACGCCGAGTCCAACCCGCTCTACCCCGTCCCGGTCCTCTGGGACGCCGCAGACCTCGCCGCCCTCTACCGCGCCGTCGCCGACTCGCGGCGATAAGACAGGTTTAGCGGCATGCCCGCAGTTTGGGGACAGTCCCCTTTTTGCACGAATGGATGCCCGCCTGCAGTTTGGGGACAGTCCCCTTTTTGCACACGAGCCGTCGTTGCAAGCGATACGCCCAACGATTCGGCGACGAAGCCGCAACCTTCATGCGTGTGCAAAAAGGGGACTGTCCCCAAACTGCAGGCGAAACGACGGCTCGTATGCAAAAAGGGGTCTGTCGCCCCGTCTTATTTCGGGATGGTGACGCAGGCCAGGTAGCCGTCCTCGACGCGGCTGGCCTCCAGTGTGCCACCGCAGAGCATCTCGAGGCGCCGCCGGCCATTCTCGATGGCAATGCCGTTGTGCTTGGACCCCTTGACCTCGACGCCCTCTACGCCGTTATCGCGCACGCTCACCTTGTATGCGTCGCCCTCTTCCCACGAGTGGATCCAGATGCAGCCGCCCTCCCGGCGCGTGGACACCCCGTGCACCACGGCGTTCTCGACCAGCGGCTCAACGACCAGCGGCGGCAGCGAGAAATGCGTCGCCTGCAGGTCCCACTCGACCTCGAAGGGGGTCGTGGGGTTCATCTGCTCCAGGCCCACGTACGACTTGATGTTGGACACCTCGGCGTCGAACGAGATCAGCTTGGTGTCGCCCACGGCGTTCATGTTTCCGCGCAGGTAGGTGGAGAAATCGGCGATGGCCTTCTGCGCGATTCTGGGATCCTCGTAGCAAAGCTCGCCGATGGCCGCCAGCGAGTTGAAGATAAAGTGCGAGCGAATCTGCCCCGAGAGCAGCTGCGTGCGGCTCTCGGCGAGCTCGAGCTTCTCGGCGACGAGCAGGTCCTCCTCGAGGTGCTGCAGCTCGATGTACAGATAGAACAGCGACATGGCGTAGCCAGGAGTGCTGAACATGATCTGCGCGTCGGGCGACCCCATGATCCGCGGGAAGGCGACCTCGGCGACGAGCGCAAAGAACGGAATGCCCGCGGCGAAGCTCCAGAGCCTGCAGGTCTTGAGCACCGAGAGCCGCTCTTTTTCGGCGAGCAGCAGCCCCAGCAAGAAGAACAGCTGCGTTATCTGCAGGTAATCGGGCAGGTCGGAATAGTTGCCGTACGAGAAGATATTGTTGGTGTCGAAGCTGTAGAGCGCCCCTGTCCAGGGGTTCGTCGCGACGACGAGCAGGTTGGCCACGGCAGCTGCGACGACGAGCACCCAGAACACCTTGCCCGCCTTTGTGCGCGGCTTCGTGAGGTTGCGCTGGTCACCGGGGACGTAGCCTTGCGACCACTCGAAGATGTACAGGCACAGGCACAGGTACGCCAAAGGCCCGAGCCAGTACACCACCTGGGTGCCGATGATCGACAAGATGCCGAGGCCGGCCCACTCCTCAAACGTCCAGGACAAAAAGTCTCCGGCCAAAGAAACGCCGAGAAGGACGCAGGTCAGGGCCATGAGCTGGTCGAGGCGGGCCTTTCGGCTGCGCGTGACGATGGCGTAGTTGAGCATGATGCACATGAGGACGACCACGCCGTCGAGCACGCTGTTCACCGCGTTGGCGAACAGCTTGAACGCCTGAAAATACGCTTCCTCCAAGAAACCCCTCCAATGAACGCGTCGCCGCCTCGTCGCACTGCCTCGCGCGACCGAGAACTTTTCCTTAAGACTACCAGCCTGCGGGCGCGTGCCGACGCAGCGTTGTGCCAAGATGTTTCCTTAGGGAGAAGGCGGCCGGTGGCTGCTCAAAGCCCGGAGCACATCGAGCGGCCGAAGACGCCGCGAAGAAAAAGGAGCACCCATGTCCGGCATGTCCACCTATCGCAAGGTCCTCTTTATCCTCAGCATCATCTTCCTTGTCTTCGCCGTGCTTTACCTCGGCATCGGCATCATGGCGCTGATGGTCGGGACCAGCGACAGTATCTCGGAGGCCGAGCTCGCGCAGATCGCCGCCGCCTCCAGCACGGACGCGCGCACTGCGCTTAAAATCGTCGCGGCGGTCATGATCGCCTACGGCGCATGGGAGGCCCTCGTCGCCATCCTCGGCATCCGCGGCGCCAAAAACCCGCGCAAGATGGGGCTCGTCACCATCATCTACGGCATCGAGGCCGCCGTCGTGATCTTCGGCCTCGCCATGGCCCTCTTTACCCGCAGTTTCACCACGAGCCAGTTCCAGGGCATCGTCCCGGTCGTCGCGTTCTTCATCTGCATGGCCATCCGCAGGGAGGCCCACAAGGCGTAGCAGCCAACGGAGAAGCCCCGCTTACCAGCCGCCGTTGAGGTTCGCGAGCGTCATCTCGCTCCACCAGTATTGGTTCATGTACTCGCCGTTGTAGTTGTTCACGGCCTCGAGGTCGCCTTTGAGGAAGCGGTAGTAATCGCAGTCCACGGCGTCGGGCAGGATGGCCAGCGCGTCGCGCCCGCGCACGATGACGTCGCCCACGCCGAGCGCGTCGAACGTCGAGCGCATGTCGCTGATGAGGTTTCGTACCTGCGCGCGACGAGAAACGCTCGACACACCGTCCTCCCACAGCGCGTTGACCAGCTCGTCGGAGTTGACGCGCGCGCCCTGGCGATCGATGAGAAACGCCACGAGCTCCTTGGTCTTGCTGCGCTTGAAGGGCACCGGTTTGCCGTCCACCATGATGTCAAAGGTGCCGAAGCAGTGCGCCTGCAGACGCGCGCTGGTGCCACTGGCAACCGGGTGGCGCAGGTTCTCGAGCGCGCGACGCACGTCGTCCTCGGTCGCCGGCTTGAGCAGGTAGCCGCTGGGGTACAGACCATGGGCCTCGAGGGCGTACTCGCTGTGGGCCGTCACGAAGACGATGTTGATGTCCTGGCTCATCTCACGCAGGCGGCGGGCGAGCTCGAGGCCACTGATGCCGGGCATCTCGATATCGAGGAACACGACGTCGGGTCGGTTGCCCTTGGCGATGACCAGCGCCTCCTCGCCGGACGTCACGCCCTCGACCGGCCAGCTGGGGTCAATCTCGCCCAGGATGCGAATCAAGGCGTTGACGGCGAGACGCTTATCGTCGACCACAAGGATGTTCACGTGAGGCTCCTTCGATTGTTCGTGGAAACGCCTCGATTCTACGGCAAGGTGCGCAGGCCACCCGCCAGATTGTTATCCTAAGAAGAATGAGCATCCAGGGCCCCACGTGGCCGTTGTTTGGAATCGAGGCACACCATGGACATCAAGACGACCACCAACGACGGCGCCATCACCGTAGCGCCGACCGGCCACCTGAACACGGCGACCGCCCCCGAGCTCGAGGAGGCCCTGCAGGCGCTCGACCCAGCCGGCTCCGAACTTGTCATCGACCTTACAACCGTCGACTACGTCTCGTCGGCCGGCCTGCGCGTAATCCTCGGCGCCAAGAAGCGCGCCGACGCCGCCGGCGGCACCTTCGCCGTGGCCAACCTCTGCGACGACGTGCGCGAGGTCTTCGAGATCACCGGCCTCGCCGACGTCGTCGAGGTCAGGTAAGCGGCCGTGGCAGACCTCTTTCGCAAAAAGTCGATAGAGACGATGGCCGCCCCCGACCACCTCGACGACTACATCAGGGTCTCGAACCCCAGCGTCTGGATTGTTCTGGGCGCCATCGTCGTCTTCTTGGTCGGGGTCGGCATCTGGTGCGTGTTCGGCCAGCTCGACGGCGTCTCCCCCATCGAGCTGCTCCTCTCGCCTAAGGCAGCCTAGCCGTGGCCAAGCCCTATAACCGCACGCCGGCCGTGGCCGCGCCCGGCAAGACCATCCGTCGCGTGCCCCAGATCATGCAGATGGAGGCGCTCGAGTGCGGCGCCGCCTGCCTCGCCATGATCTGCGCCTATTATGGCAAGTGGATCGCGCTCGAGAAGGTCCGCGGCGACTGCGGCGTCTCGCGCGACGGCTCCAACGCCCTCAACGTGATCAAGGCCGCCCGCAGCTACAACATGGAGGCCCACGGCTACCGCTACGAGCCCGAGGCCCTGCGCGAGAAGGGGACGTTTCCCTGCATCGCGCACGTCAGCTTTAACCACTTCGTCGTTGTGCGCGGCTTCAAGGGCAATAAAGTGCTGGTCAACGACCCTGCGCGCGGAGAGACAACGTTCGACCTCGATTACTTTGACCGCGAGTTCACGGGTATCGTCTTGCAGATAACCCCGGGCGAGGGCTTTGTTGCCGACGGCAGGCCCGCGAGCGTGCGCGACTTCGCCGCCAAGCGCCTGCGCGGCGCGCGGGCGGCCCTCGTCTTCGTGGCCATCACCAGCGCCATCGGCCAGGCGCTCAGCCTCGTCTCGCCCTACATGTCCAAGATCTTCATGGACTACCTGCTGCCGGGCACGCACCCCGACTGGGCGCCCCCCTTCCTGGCGCTGTTTATCGCCTTCGGCGCCATCCAGGTCATCATCTCGGCGCTCAATGCCATCTACCTGCTGCGCGTTCAGGGCAAGATGGCCGCGACCTCCAACGCGTCCTTCTTCTGGAAAGTGCTCCACATGCCGATGGAGTTCTTCTCTCAGCGCATGACCGGCGACATCGCACAGCGCATGAACACGAACTCCACCATCGCGCAGACCGTCGTGGGGCAGGTGGCGCCGCTCGCCATGAACTGCATCATGCTCGTGGTCTACCTCTTCATGATGATTCAGTTCTCGCCCCACCTTGCGGCGCTCGGGCTCTTCTCCATCGCCGTCGACGCGCTGGTCGCGCACGCCATGTCCAAGCGCCGCGTCAACGCCTCGCGCGTCATGATGCGCGACTCGGCCAACCTCGCCTCCACCACCATGGCGGGCATCTCGATGATCGAGACCATCAAGGCCCAGGGCGTCGAGGCGGGCTATTTCCGCCGCTGGTCGGGCTACCAGGCCAGCGTCAACCGCCAGATGGTCCAGCTCGCCAAGCAAAGCGTGTGGATCTCGATGATCCCCGAGCTCGTCAACCTGCTGACCAAGGCGCTGCTGCTCGGCGTAGGTATCTGGCTTATCATCGCGGGGCAGATCACCGTCGGCGCGCTGACCACCATGCAGAGCCTCGTCATGCTCTTCGCCTCCCCCGCCCAGACGCTCATCTCCTCGATGCAGTCATTCCAAGAGATGCGCACCGACATGGAGCGCGTCAAGGACGTCATGGACTACCCCGACGACCCGCTGTGCGCCCCCGAGCGCGACGCGGAGCTCGGAGAAGGTGCTTCTTGCGAGAAGCTCGCCGGCAAGATCGACCTCGAAAACGTGACCTTCGGCTACTCCAAGCTTGGCAAACCCGTTGTCAGCGACTTCAGCCTGCACGTGAAGGCCGGCGGCTGCGTGGCGCTCGTCGGCTCCTCGGGCTGCGGCAAATCCACCATCGCCAAGCTCATCGCGGGCCTCTACGAGCCGTGGGAGGGCCAGATCCGCATCGACGACCGCCCGCTCGCCCAGATTCCGCGTGCCGTCCGCTGCGGGTCGATCGCCGTCGTGGACCAGGAGATCATGCTCTTTGCCGACACGGTGTCGAACAACATTCGCCTCTGGGACACCTCCATCGAGGACTTCGAGGTCATCCTGGCCGCGCGCGACGCGCAGATCCACGACGACATCGTCTCGCGCCCGGGCGGCTACGAGCGCAAGCTCTCCGAGGGCGGGCGCGACCTCTCGGGCGGCCAGCGCCAGCGCATCGAGATCGCGCGCGCCCTGGCCATGGACCCGACCGTCATCATCATGGACGAGGCCACGAGCGCGCTCGACGCGCAGACCGAGGCCAAGGTCATGGACGCGATGCGCAAGCGCGGCATCACGCTGGTCATCATCGCCCACCGGCTCTCGACCGTGCGCGACGCCGACGAGATCATCGTCTTTGACCAAGGCACCATTGCCGAGCGAGGCACGCACGAGGAGCTTATTGCGGCCGATGGGGTCTACACGAACCTCATCAGCCAGGAATAGGAACGCGCATGGGTTGGTTCGAAAGCCAGATCGAGGAGAGGCGCCGCGCCGACGACCGCAGGCTCGACGAGTCGTTGCGCGGCATCGCCGGCGCCGTCACCGGCCGCCACGCGGCGGAGGGCGCCGACGCCGCGGCTCTTGCCAATAGCGCCCTCTTGGCCGTCCTGCGCTACTACGGCGCCGCTGACGACTCCGCCGAGAAGGGCGGGGCCGGCTCGGCCGCCGACGTCTCCGACATCGAGAAGTACCTCGAGGACCGCCTGCGCGTCACCGGCATCATGTGCCGCCCTGTCCGTCTCGCCAGCGGCTGGGAGAAGGAAGCCGTCGGCGCCATGCTCGGCTTTGCCGAGGACGGCACTCCCACGGCGCTGATCCCGCGTGCCCGCGGGGGCTATACCTGCTACGACCCGAAGACCGACAAGAACGTCGCGGTCGGCTCGACCGGGGCGCCCAAGCTCGACGAGAAGGCCTACTGCTTCTATCGCCCGCTGCCCGCAAAGCCGCTCGGCGTAAAAGAGCTCGTGGCCCACATGCTGCACACCCTCGACGCCTCCGATTACGTGGTCCTCATCGCGGCGGCCGCCGTCACGCAGCTGATGGGCATGCTCACGCCGCGCATCCAGATGCTCATGTTCGGTCCCGTCATCCAGAGCGGGACGAACTCGATGGTGCTGCCCATCATCGCGCTGATGGTCGGCGTGGGCATATCGTCGCTGTTCATCGGCATTGTGAGCGGCTTCGTATCGAGCCGCGTGAGCACCAAGCTCAACATCCCTTTGCAGGCGTCCATCATGATGCGCGTGCTCTCGCTGCCCGCGTCCTTCTTCGCCGATCACGAAACGGGTGAGCTCAGCGAGCGCATGGGGGCCGTCACGTCGCTGACCTCGACGTTGCAGTCGATGGGGCTCAGCACGCTGCTCTCGACGCTCTTCTCGCTCGGCTACATCTTCCAGATAGCCGGCATCGCGCCCGCGCTGCTACTGCCGGCGCTCGGCTACGCGGTCGTCTCGTCCGTGATCACGCTTGTCGTCGGCTTCGCGCAGGTCAAGCTGACAAAGAAGCGCCTCGAGGCCGCAAGCGAACTCTCGAACGTCCAGTACGCGCTGCTCTCGGGCGTGCAGAAGATCAAGCTCGCCGGCGCCGAGAAGCGCGCCTTCGCCAACTGGGCCGACGCCTACTCCGCGCAGGCGGAGCTGACCTACAACGGCCCCGCCATCGTGCGCCTCGCCGGCACCATCCAGACGGCCGTCTCGCTCGTCGGGACCACGGCCATCTACGCGGCGGCCATCGCCGGCGGCGTCAACGTGGCGCAGTACGTGGGCTTTACGGCCGCCTACGGCGCGGTGACCGGCGCCTTTGCGTCGCTGACCAGCGCCGTGCTGCAAATCGCGCAGATCGGTCCCAACCTCGAGCGCGCCGAGCCCATCCTCAAGACCATCCCCGAGAGCGCGGCCGGCAAGGCGCACGTGAGCAAGCTCTCGGGCGGCTTCGAGCTCGACCACGTCTCGTTTAGCTACGCGCCCGGGCAGCCGAAGGTCCTCGAGGACATCAGCCTGAAGGTGCGCCCCGGCAGCTACGTGGCCATCGTCGGCAAGACGGGCTGCGGCAAGTCCACGCTGCTGCGGCTCCTGCTCGGCTTCGAGACCCCGCAGAGCGGCGCCGTCTATTACGACGGGCGCGACCTCTCGAGCCTCGACGTGCAGGGCATGAGGCGAAACATCGGCGTCGTCCTGCAGGATGGCAAGCTTTTCCAGGGAAGCATCTACGACAACATCTCGATCAGCGCGCCGGGCCTCTCGATGGACGACGCGTGGCGCGCGGCCGAGCTCGCCGGCTTCGCCGACGACATCCGCAACATGCCGATGGGCATGCAGACCCTCATCTCCGAGGGCGGCGGCGGAGTCTCGGGCGGGCAAAGGCAGCGCCTCATGATCGCGCGCGCCGTGGCCGGCAAGCCGCGCATCATCATGTTCGACGAGGCCACGAGCGCGCTGGATAACGTGACACAGCGCATTGTGTCCGAGTCGCTCGACGAGCTCAAGTGCACGAGGCTCGTCATCGCGCACCGGCTCTCGACCATCCGCCACTGCGAGCGCATCGTGCTGATCGACGGCGGGCATATCGCCGAGGACGGCACCTACGACGAGCTCATGGCTCTCGGCGGGCAGTTCGCCGAGCTCGTCGCCCGCCAACAGGTGTAGCGCGCGGCCCGTGGTGCGCTAGTGATACGCGCATGGGAGCACCGTTGTCTTGTCAGAAGATAAGCCACGGAGAGGCGCTAGCGAGATGAAGACCCTGAACGAGGTATTCGACGAGTTCAAGTACAACAAAGATTTTATGTGGATGCTCTCGACGACCGACCCCAGCGACGAGCAGATCGTTGCGTTTTTGCGCGCACACGACTGCAACGCGAACGTCGACGAGGCAATCTCGTTTTTGGCGGGCCTCATCTCCGACGTGCCCGAAGACGAGCTCGAGGAGACCGACCTCGCCATGGTCGCCGGTGGCCGGTGCGCGTACACTATCGAGCACTTCATGTAGCGGCGAGGCGCCGTCGAGCGGCGGCGACCCCCAGTCATCGCAAAGAACCCTGCAGTTGGGGTCAATTTCGAGCCTGATTTTGACCCCAACTGCAGGGTTTGTTGTGCGCGGTCGCCAGACGCCTCGCGCCGGGCACCCGCAGCAGCGCCAAACGGCGCATCAGCGCGGGCGCCGCGCGCGCAAATCCGACTTGTCAACGATTTTTCCGGGATCAGGCAAGCATCCGAGGATTGGAAGCTCATGAAACCCCCGTTGGCGACGATCCAATCGAGCGGCATACTCGAGTGGACCGCCAAAAATCGTTGATAAATCGGTTTTTCGTACCGCGAGACGGAGCAAGCACGCAACAAGGGCGGGGGAACACCCCCCGCCCTTGTTGCGACGCGTGTGTGTCGCCGCGGCGCGCGAATCGCCGCTTAGACGGCCGCGGGCTGCCGGCGCGAGTTTGACATCGAGCACTTCATGTAACGGCGAGGCTCCGGTGCACGGCGCAACCCCGGCGAACGGCCTTAAATAACTAGGTCAGCCTCCGCAGGTGCCGCAAGCCTCATAGCCCCTTGCGATGGCGTCTGAGAGCGAGATCTCGATCTTGCTCTTCCTGAGATGGCGACAGCTGCCGTTGTGGTATTTTTCGCCCGTCTTCGTGATGTAAACGGTTCGCGACTGTTTCGCAGCCTCAGCCTCTTTTTCGGCTTGCAAGCGCGCGGCCTCATCCGCCCTGCGCTGCTCCTCGGCGGCCTTCGCCGCGGCCTCCTCCTCGGCGGCCTTCTTCGCCGCGGCCTCCTCGGCGGCCTTTTGCTCAGCTTCTTTCTGTTTCTGAGCAGCGAGCGCAGCAGTGGCCTCCGTGTCCTTGGAGATCCTCAGCTCAAGCGCTTTATCGCTCTCAGCATCAAAATCCACCGAGACTTCGGAAGCTTTATACACGACGTCGTTGTGAGTCAGCGTGCCCGAGACTACAGAGAGCGCATACACACCCGCACCGTACTCGAGCGCGTATTTGGTGCCCACCTCAGCGCTGTAATACTCGTGAATCGCCTCGCCGTCGGCCGTTTTTCCGTCGACAAGCACCTGGAAGCACAGATTCGGGACGTCGGTCTCCGGTTCCAGTGTAAAGCTCAGGACCCCATCGGTCTTTTTATCTGCTTTGGTCGGAGCAGCTATGGTCTCCGGCTCATTCGGTACTTGATTCTTTGCAGGGGCAGAACCTCCTCCAACAGCAAGCGCGACCACGCCCGACAGACAAAGTGCAACAGCCGCCCCGCCTATGCACGCCGCAGGCCGCTCCAAAATCAAGGACGCAAGCGGAGTCACGCCTTTACGGCTATTTGCCGGCTTGTTACCTGCGACCGACTTAGGCGCTGCAGCAGTGGCCGAAGCAAAATTTATGGCGGCGCAGCCTTCGTTGGCCCGCTCGTGCTGTGCAGCTGGAGCGACTGGCGTCGTTTTGGCGAGGTCGACATCGTCGTCAATCATCTCATACACAGGTTCATCGACAGCTGTGGCGTCGGCGTCGACGGTGCACGCGAGCTTCTTATCGATCAAACGCTTCGAGGGGCTGCGGGCTGCGTCGGCGTTGTTTGACTGGCGCGCCCCTCTGCCCGCGCTCGTCAGTTTCATCCTTCCGGGGATAAGCGAGCGAGAGATCAAACCCTCGTTCTGAAGCGCCGTCCACACATGCTCAAACCTACTTGTCAACAAAGGAGCCGAGCTACCGTTGACTTTAAAAGCCCGCTGTTTATTCGTGACATCAAGACGCTTCTCAGCCAAATCGCAAATGGACTTGAAGCTCCTCGCCTTACCGTCTGAGAGAACCTCGAGGAAAGCTTTGCGAATAGCGTTGGCGCTAGGTATGTCCACTTCGGTGAGCTTCTGGCCAAACAGCGAGCCGAGAATGTCAAACATCGATGTTCCCCTTAGTCGACGTGACCGATATGGAGCTTCCGTCTGAGGTCATAATCACTGAACCCACTTCGTCGGTTCGTAGGATTTCGGCGCCGACCGACTGGAGTCTGCCAATGGTCGCCGCAGTCGGATGTCCGTAGTCGTTGTCGCCAACCGATATAACGGCGTAAGAGGGCTGGACCTTGCGAAGAAACGCGAGCGAGGACGAGGATGAAGAGCCGTGGTGGGCGACTTTGAGCACGTCAGCGCTAAGATTCACACCAGCAGAGACCATACTCGTTTCCTCCTCTTCTTCGGCATCGCCCAAGAAGAGGAATGTGTTGGAGCCGAATGAGATGCGAACAACGAGGGAGTTGTTGTTCTCGCTGTTTGGAATCGCCTTTACCGGCCCGATAAAAGTGACGGTCGCGCCGCCCAGGAAAAGGACATCGCCCGCGGAGGGGACCCGCACAGAAAGGCCTTGGCCTCGGACTCGAGTCAGGAGGTTGTCGAAGGTACTAGTGTCGGAAGTCTCGGTGGAGCAAAAGAACGCACCGCAGGTAGATGCCGTAAGAGCACCACTTAACCCGCCAATATGGTCCGCATCGGGGTGAGTTGCGACCACATAGTCGATGTTCGAGATTTCCAAACGCCTGAGAACCGAGTAAACCTTGGACGATGCCTCGGGCGGGCCGCCGTCGATGAGAAGCGAATGGCCGCCGCAGGTAATGAGCGCGCAGTCACCCTGCCCGACATCGAGAAAGCGAACGATGAGGGCGTCGTCTTTGTCGGCGCCGTCGGGAGCGGTATTCGAGTCGGTTGAGGCGGACAATTCCTCCGGGGTAGCTTGAGACGCTTCTTCTTCGGTCGCCACCTGGTCCGAGTCAATCTTCTCAGCAGGCACGCCCGTGGTAACCACGGCTGGAACAGTGCCGTTTTCCTGTGAAGTGGCTGCCTGAGCGCCAAGCTCTGTGGTCGAAGAAGCCGCGGAGGAGGAAGACAGACCGAGCAACAGCAAGAGAGCCAGAAGCAGAGCGCAGGCAGGGGCACTGCCTGACTTGGTTGCAATCTTCGAGCCCTCCATCGCCACCCCCTTAGCGCAATACTCGTAATCAGCTTAGCGCTTCCTACAAGCCAGGTGCCGACGTGAATCGCAGGCACCCCGCTCGCCTCGCACGTGGGAGAGGCCCTCGGCCAGGTTGCCAGAGCCGCGGCACGGCCTGGCGACGAAAGCCGTGTGTCAGAAAATCAAACTCGACGGTCGTTTTGAACGGGTTGACCGAATAGTGAGGAACATAGCGATTTATTTACCTGTGGTTTTGCGATCCGCGAATCCGTTGATACTTGGCCCGCTCGCCAAAATCGATCGTCAAGTTCAATTTTCTGGCACCGCATCGCGCCGGGCGTCCGTAGCAGCGGTAAACGGCGCGCAAGCGTGGGCGCCGCGCACGCAAAAAGGACGGGGAACGCTCCCCCGCCCTTGTTTCGACGCGTGCGCTTCGCTGCGGCGCGCGAACCGCCGCCTAGGCGGCCGCGGGCATCGCCGGGCCGACCGGGTCCGCAGGGCCCGCGGACGCTGCGGGGCCGTCGTCGACCGGCTGAGCCTTGCCGCACCCGAGGATCATGTAGAACACGAAGGGCAGGACCACAAGGCCGAAGGTAAAGCCCGCGCCCTTGCCGAAGCGGCGGGCCACCTGGCGCGCCACGATGATGCCGAGCACGAACATGGGCAGGCTAACCAAGTTGCCGAGCGCGCGCAGGCCCTCGACGTTGCCGCCGACCTGGCCGAGCACGAAAACACCGCTGCACACCGTATAAGCAATGGTCAGCGCCTTGTCGCAACCAGCGACGCTCGCCATCTCGTAGTCGCGGAAGACCGGGATAACCTGCGACCAGCCCCGGCCGCCCAGCTTCTTCACCGTCTTCCACGTGCCGACGAGCAGCAGCACGGCCCCCGCCGCAATAAGCGCGAGGAAGACCGCCATGAGCAGCACGGCGATGAGCGACGGCGCCGAGCCGCCCGCGCCGACCGCCGACATAAAGCTCGGCGTCTGGTCCTTAACAACGTTCATGAGGTCGCCGTAGTTGTTGATCTGCGCGTCCATGGTCAAATCCCTTCGTTGGTGGTTTTAGAACATGGCTGCACTATGCGCCCGCGAGCGCATCAATACCGCACCACCAAGCAAAAGCCCGGCCACCTCGACCCGAACGAGCCCGCGAGGCTAGTCGAAACTGAACGCGACCGTCAGAATGTTCGTGTCGTCGACGCGCCGGTAGTCCATGGAGGCAGACATCTTTCTCATCATGTGGATACCGAGGCCGCCGATCTTGCGCTGCTCGGCCGAAAGCGTGGTGTCCGCGGGCGGCGCGGCCGTGGGATCGAACTCCACGCCGTCGTCGACGAACTCGATGAGCAGGTCGGCGCCCTTGCGGACGATGCTCATCACCGCCGTCGAGGCCCCGCTGTAGTTGCAGATGTTCGAGTAGGCCTCGTCGACCACGACCTGCACGCGAGCGACCACGCGCGGACTCGCGCCGAGGCGCGGCAGCTGCGCGTCCAAAAACGCGCTCACGACGGCAAGCGAATCGCGGTCGGCGGAGGTGACCACGCGGTCTCGCCCGCACAACGCACACAGGCTCACGCAGAGCATCGTGATGTCATCGGACTGCTCGGCGCCAGCCGCATGGGCCTTCACCGCCTGCGCGACGGCGTCGCACGTGCCTCGCGGAGTCTCCTTCTGCCCAGTGCTGTTCAGGGTCTGGACCAGGCGTTTCTCGCCAAAGAGCGCCTCGCTGGGGTCGCAGGCCTCCGTCACGCCGTCGGTATAGAGGAACAGCTTGTCGCCAGGGCCAAGCGTCACGGAGTTCTTGCGGTAGCGGATGCCCTCCATGCCCGCGAGGAAGAAGTTGGGCTTGGCCTGGCGCAGGTACTCGAACTCGCCGCTCGCGCGCTTGAGCAGCGGCGGGTTGTGCCCGGCGTTCGCGTAGGCGAGCTCGCCGGTGCTTACATCGAGCTTGCCGAGCCACGCCGTGACGAACATGCCTGATTCATTGGCCTCGCACAGGCGCTCATTTGCTCTGGTAAATGCCTCGTCGACGCCAATGTTCGTCTCCATGAGGGAGTGGATCTCGGTCTTTGCCTTCATCATGAAGAGGGCCGCGGGCACGCCCTTGCCGGACACGTCGGCAATGAGAAAAACGAGCGTGTGGTCGTTGAGCAGGAAGAAATCGTAGAAGTCGCCGCCGACCTCTCGCGCAGCGTCCATAGAGGCGTAGAGGTCGAAGTCGATGCGGTCGGGGAAGGGCGGAAAGACGCTCGGCAGCGCCGAGTGCTGGATCTGACGGGCCAGCGCGAGCTCCGAGTCGTGGCGGTGCTCGGCCTCGTCGATGTAGCCCTTGAGCGCGTCGACGGTGGTGTTGATGTCTTCCGAGAGCTTAACGAACTCCTGGTGAGAGGAGATGTCCACCCGGGTATCGAGGTTACCGTGCGCGACGGCGGCAAGGCCGCTCTCCGCGAGCTGCAGGTTGTTGACGACGCGGCGCCGCAGCAGCTGGCACAAGACGACGAAGAGGATAAAAAGCATAAGGACCTGCACGTCAAGGAAGAGGAAGAGCATGACGTTCGGGATGGCGTCGGTCTCGTCCTCCGGCAAATATAGGATCACCTCGCGGCCGTCCTCGGGAAACGTGCAGCGCATGACGTAGCAGTAGCTACCGCCGACGGTGAGGTAATTGCAGTCGTCCTGCTCGAGGGTAAACGGATCGGTCGACATAAGCTCTTTAATGTTTTGCCCCGAGTACTTGCCGTCCGTGACCTCGCCCGTCTGCGCGTCATAGACAATGATCGAGCCCGTGCTCATGACGCGCCACGCATAGCGATCGTCGAGCACGGCGTCCCATCCGAACCGCTCCACCTCTTCTTTGAGGTCCTGGCTATTGGCCGTGAGGGTGCTGAGCGATTGCTGGAAGGACATGTTGACCATTATCGCAATGGTGGAAAAGAAGATCCCGATAAACGCCAGCGCGAACACGGCGAAGAGCTTCGTCGCGAGGTCGCTGATGAGATACGGCGGCCGGACAAAGAGCCTGTCTCGCCGAATAAAGCTCTGTCCGGCAAAGGCGATTCCGCAGGCAAGGCCATTCAGAAGGGTCATCTGTATGCAGCATTCCTGCACGTACTCGAAGGAGGCCATGGAATCGGACATGTTGGTGAGCATGATGAGAAGCATGTCGAAGGTCACGACGCCCAGACCGACGCCGACCGCATAGCCGAGGCCCGGGCGCTTGTCCTCAAAGACCCACGTGCGCATGACGGCAGCGACGACGCCCGCGGCCACGGTAGAGACGGCGCACGCGAGGCGCGTGGCCTCGGCGCCGCCCCAGGCGACGCAGAGCCAGCGCTCCACGCCGCCGATGACGCCCGCGATGATGCCCGCGGGCGCGCCGAACGCGAGGCCCGCCACCACGGGCGCCGCGTCGCGCACGTTGATGCCCGCGGCGCCGCCTGCCACAAGCACCGAGGTCTCGGTGTCAAAAATGGCCACCGCGCCGAAGGCCACGCCGATGATGAGCTGCTGAGCCCAGCCCGGCAGGCGCTCCCCGACCGCGCCGCTCTTCTCGGCGAGCAAGAAAACGCCGGTCAGGACGGCGGGAAGCAGCGTCTGGATGCCCAAGAGGATGCTGGGGAGCATGGGCGGTCCTTTCTTGGCGGGGCGCTGGCGGCGGGCACGGCGGCGCGGCGACGTGTGCGGGCGGCGGGTCGGGCCGACGGGGCGCTGGCGGCGCACGACATGGCAGGTCTCCATACCTGAGGATACGTCCAAATAGGCCGCGGGCCGTCAAAAACCTGTGCGCAAACGGGCCAAACGGGTATCCTAAAAGGGTTATTGCCTCGACTGCGAAGGAGGGCACATGCCCGCAAACAAGCCCGTTAAAATCGTGATGCTCACCGGCTACCTCGGCGCCGGCAAGACCACGCTTCTGAACCACATCCTGTCCAACGACGGCGGCATCCGCGCCGCGGTCATCGTCAACGACATCGGCGAGGTCAACGTCGACGCCAACCTCATCAAGGACGGCGGCCTGACCGAGGCCGAGGACATCATTCCGCTGACCAACGGCTGCATCTGCTGCACCCTTGCCGACGACCTGGCCAACCAGCTGTCCTCCATCGCCGACTCCGGCGACTTCGACTACATCATCATCGAGGCCTCCGGCATCTGCGAGCCCGTGCCCATCGCCTACACCATCTCTGCCTTCTGCGACCAGGAGAAGGTCGGCGGCGAGCCAAAGCTGGCGCTCGACAACATCGTGGCCGTGGTCGACTGCGCCCGCATGTACGACGAGTTCCACGGCGGCCGCGACCTTCTTGCCGACGAGATCGACGAGGACGACATCGAGAGCCTGCTCATCCAGCAGATCGAATTCTGCTCCACGCTCATCCTCAACAAGGTGGACACCGTGACGCCTGAGCAGGTCGCCGAGCTCAAGGCCATCGTGCGCAGCCTGCAGAAGGAGGCCGTCATCATCGAGGCCACCGAGGGCAACGTGGACCTGAAGGAGCTGCTCGACACCGACCGCTTCGACTTCATGCGCGCCTACAACTCCGCCGCTTGGATCGAGGCCATGGAGCACCCCGAGGAGCACGACGACCCCGAGGTCCTCGAGTACGACATCCAGACCTTCGTCTATCACCGCCGCCAGCCGTTCGACCACCAGACGTTCCAGAAGTACGTTGAGTACAACTGGCCCGATTGCGTCGTGCGCGCCAAGGGCTGCCTGTGGACCACGCTGAACACCGACATGTGCTACATGTTCGAGCAGGCCGGCCACCAGATGCGCCTTTCCGAGAACGGCCTGTTCGTAGACTCCGCGCCCGAGGAGGAGAAGCAGCAGATCCTCGCCGCCAACCCCGAGATCCTGGACTCCTGGGACGATCAGGTCGGCGACCGCGAGACCAAGCTGTGCATCATCGGCCGCCACATGGACCGAGCGAGCATCGAGGCCCAGCTCGACGCCCTTCTCACCTCCTGGCAGCGCTAATCCGGCACGCATAAGACGAGGGGACAGTCCCTTTGTCCACGATCTTGGTGGACAAAGGGACTGTCCCTCTGTCCGCAAACGGACTGTCCCTTCGTCCTAAAATAGTAAGAAGCATGTCCGAAGGAGCGCCCATGGCCGCAAAACCCGCAGCTATCGTCTTGCCCGAGAACCGCGTTTGTGCGGGCGCGGGCCACGACTGCGCCTTCTCGCGCGCGGGCAGCTCCTGCATGGACAACATCAAGCTTTTTGCCGATTTGCCGGCAGACGCCAAACGGGAGCTTCTTGCCTGCTCGCGGCACTTAACGCACGCGCAGGGCTCCATCATCGTGCACGAGGGCGACCCGATCGAGTCGATCATCGTTGTGCGCACCGGGCGCATAAAGACGTTCCGCACGAGCTCGGACGGCGATGAATACGTGCTCGACGTGCTGCACGACGGGCAGGCGCTGTGGCACGGCATGTTCACCGCCGACCACATCTACCGCTATTCGGTCGAGTGCCTCACGCGCGTCAGCCTCTGCCGCATCCACCGCGCGGACTTTGAGGCACTTCTTGCTAACCACCCCGACGTGGCGCTGGGGCTTATCCGCATGATCACATCGGAGCTCGACGACGCGGAAGAGCGGATCATGATGCTCTCGATCCGCGACCCGAGGCAACGACTGGCCGAGTACCTGCTCATCCGCGATCACCGTTGCGCCGGGCCCGAAATCCGGCTCAAGCTCGAGGACATCGCCGCGTCGGTCGGCCTGCGCCCCGAGACCGTAAGCCGCAACATCGCGCAATTCGCGCGCGAGGGTCTCATCGAGCGCCCGGGCCGTGGGAGGCTGCTCGTCGTGGACCACGAGGCCCTGCGCAACATCGCCCGCGCGGCAAAATAGCGGGCCTCGGGCCTTTTTGGCAACGTAATAGCCCCGTTGCGGGCACATAGCCGCTAAGTATGCAATCAAATTAGCGTTTGCCGAGTAGAAGCCGCTTTGGCGATTACAAAACCGCAGGTCAGAGCGTTGCCGCATTTCTGGCTACTCACCAAATCCGATTTTGATTGCATGCTTAGCAAATATGGCATCCAGCGGCGTCACGAGCAGGCGGCCGAGCTCCCGCCAAAAGGTTGATTTCCCGCACCATCCGCCGCTCACCGCCAAAAACCAACCGCTCGCTGCTGTGGTTTATAAATTTCTCCTTACTTGATTCTAATCAAGGAAGCCCACCCCTCTCGAACCTAAATTAAGGCCTAGAATCACGTAATGGGGATGTAACAGATGCGAAGAGGAGGAGAGATGCAGGGACGCGTTCACTCGGTCGAGTCGTTCGGCTCCGCTGATGGTCCCGGCGTTCGCTACATCGTCTTTTTGCAGGGCTGCCCCATGCGCTGCCGTTTTTGCCACAACCCCGATACCTGGAAAGCCGAGGGCGGCGAGCTCAAGAGCGTGAACGAGCTCCTCAACGAGGCCGAGCGTTACAGCAGGTACTGGAGGAAGGACGGCGGCATCACCGTTTCCGGCGGCGAGGCGCTCGCCCAGATCGACTTCTTGCTCGAGCTCTTTAGCGAGGCGAAGAAGCGCGGCATCAATACCTGCCTGGACACGAGCCTCGCCCCCTTTACCCACGAAGGCGCCTGGTTCCAGAAGTTCGAGCGGCTCATCGACGTGTGCGACCTCATGCTCTGCGATATCAAACACATCGACGCCGCCGCGCACCGCGACCTCACCGGCCGCGACAACGCGAACATCCTCGACGCCTTCCGCTACCTGGACGAGAAAGGCCAGCCCATCTGGGTCCGCCACGTCCTCGTGCCCGGCATCACCGACGCTGACGACTCTCTGCGCCGCACGCGCGAGTTCATCGCGAGCCTTTCCAACGTGCAGCGCGTAGAGGTCCTGCCCTACCACACCCTGGGCGTCTTTAAATGGGAAGACCTCGGCATTCCCTACACCTTGGGAGACGTCGAGCCGCCGACCCCGGAGCAAACCGACCGCGCGACCAAGATCCTGCGCGGCGAGCTCCAAATCTAGCGTCACCCGCACTTCCCACACCACCAGCACCACCCGAGCTAACGTATTAATGCGCCGAGGCCCACGAAGCGAGCCGAAGCGCTGGTAAAAAAGGAGGCATGGCAATGCAGCTTCGCGAAGAGTGGAATGGCTTCAAGGCCGGTCACTGGTGTGACGACATCAATGTCCGCGACTTCATCCAGAAGAACTACACCCCCTACGACGGCGACGAGTCCTTCCTCGAGGGCCCGACCGACGCCACCAACGTGCTCTGGGGCAAGCTCCAGGAGCTCCAGGCTGCCGAGCGCGCCAACGGCGGCGTCCTCGAGTGCGAGACCGAGGTCGTCTCCAGCCTGACCGCTTACGGCCCTGGCTACATCTCCGATGAGACCAAGGACCTCGAGCAGATTGTCGGCCTCCAGACCGACAAGCCCCTCAAGCGCGCCTTCATGCCCTACGGCGGCATCAAGATGGCCCAGCAGGCCGCTGAGAACTACGGCTTCCACGTAAACGACAAGTACACCCAGATCTTCAACGAGTATCACAAGACCCACAACCAGGGTGTCTTCGATGCTTACACTCCCGAGATGCGCGCCGTGCGCCACTCCCACGTCATCACCGGCCTGCCCGACACCTACGGCCGCGGCCGCATCGTCGGCGATTACCGCCGCGTCGCCCTCTACGGCATCGACCGCCTCATCGCCGGCAAGCAGGCCGACCTCGCCGTCTGCGGCGACCGTACCATGACCGACGCCGTCATCCGCCAGCGCGAGGAGATCACCGAGCAGATCCGCGCCCTGCAGGGCATGAAGAAGATGGCTGCCGTCTACGGCTACGACATCTCCAACCCGGCCACCACCGCCAAGGAGGCCGTCCAGTGGCTGTACTTCGGCTACCTGGCCGCCATCAAGACCCAGAACGGCGCCGCCATGTCCGTCGGCCGCGTCTCTACCTTCCTGGACGTCTACATCCAGCGTGACCTCGAGGCCGGCAAGATCACCGAGTCCGAGGCTCAGGAGCTCATCGACCACTTGGTCATGAAGCTGCGCATGGTCAAGTTCGCCCGCATCCCGTCTTACCAGGCCCTCTTCTCCGGCGACCCCGTGTGGGCCACCCTTGAGGTCGCTGGCCTCTCCATCGACGGCCGCAGCCTCGTCACCAAGAACGACTACCGCTTCCTGCACACCCTCGAGAACATGGGCCCCGCTCCCGAGCCGAACTTGACCGTTCTGTACTCCGAGCGCCTGCAGGACAACTTCCGCCGCTATGCCGCCAAGATCTCCGTGCTGACCTCCTCCATCCAGTACGAGAACGACTGCGTCATGCGTCCGATCTGGGGCGACGACTACAGCATCTGCTGCTGCGTGTCCGCCACCGAGACCGGCAAGGAGATGCAGTTCTTCGGCGCCCGCGCCAACCTTGCCAAGTGCCTGAACTACGCCATCAACGGCGGCAAGGACGAGAAGTTCATGGACAAGCAGGGCAACCACATGCAGGTCGGCCCCGAGTACGCCCCCGTCACTTCCGAGTACCTCGACTACGATGAGGTCATGCGCAAGTTCGACGCCATGATGGACTGGCTGGCCGAGACCTACGTCAACATCTTGAACCTCATCCAGTACATGCACGACAAGTACTACTACGAGGCCGCCGAGATGGCCCTTATCGACACCAACGTGCGCCGCACCTTCGCGACCGGCATCGCCGGCTTCTCCCACGTCGTCGACTCCATCTCCGCTATGAAGTACGCCAAGGTCAAGACCGTCCGCGACGAGCAGGGCATCGTCGTCGACTACGAGGTCGAGGGCGACTTCCCGCGCTACGGCAACAACGACGACCGCGCCGACGACATCGCCGTGTGGCTGCTCAAGGACTTCATGTCCAAGATCGCCAAGCACCACACCTACCGTGACTCCGAGCCGACCACCTCGATTCTCACCATCACCTCGAACGTGGTTTACGGCAAGGCCACCGGCGGCACCCCCGACGGCCGCAAGGCGTTCACCCCGTTCGCCCCGGGCGGCAACCCCTCCTACGGCGCTGAGCAGAACGGCCTGCTCGCTTCCCTCGAGTCCGTGGGCAAGCTCCCCTACGAGTACGCCCTTGACGGCATCTCCAACACCCAGTGCATCAACCCGTCCGCCCTGGGCAACGACGACGAGCAGCGCACCGACAACCTGGTCAACGTGCTCGACGGCTACTTCGCCGGCGGCGCTCACCACCTCAACGTCAACGTCTTCGGCGTCGAGAAGCTCAAGGACGCCATGGAGCACCCGGAGAAGCCCGAGTACGCCAACTTCACCATCCGCGTCTCCGGCTACGCCGTGAAGTTCATCGACCTGACTCGCGAGCAGCAGCTCGACGTCATCTCCCGCACCTGCCACGAGAAGCTCTAAGCTCACTCGCCGCGCGCGGCCTAACCGATGCGACTTGGGGCCCGTCTGCAACCTGCAGGCGGGCCCCGTTTTTTGTAGGTGGGTTGGGTGGTAGCGCCCGACGGTACTGTCTATCCAGTGAGCGCGGTACCGTGCCGCAGGGCAAGGTCAGCGGCGGCCACATCGACTTCTACGGGACGTGGCTACAATCCCGATTGTCCTAACATCGAAGCATTTGCTTACACGGCCTCAAAGAATCTTGCAGCTTTGGACGGCGCGGCAAGGGCA
The DNA here is from genome assembly GCF_963660155.1 of Paratractidigestivibacter sp. Taxonomy (GTDB): domain Bacteria; phylum Actinomycetota; class Coriobacteriia; order Coriobacteriales; family Atopobiaceae; genus Paratractidigestivibacter. The sequence continues at coordinate 22,391 of NZ_CAVKWG010000010.1, forward strand.
TGAGGATGTCTCTATGAACCAGCCAGCGACCGTAAGATACTGCATGTCCAGCAGCGCAAGGACATTCACCGGCATCACGTTCTGACGCTCATAGGCCAACTGGTACAGCGATAGGCCGGCAGGTTAGACGAGATGAAATGCCCTTTTGAGCTTCTTCCTTAATCGTGCACGAAAAGTCAAAGTGCCGTAGCTCTTCGCTATCCTGGAAAAATCCCAGGAGTCATACCTCTTCCAAAACAGACCTCTGTCCGACGGCTCGTCGAATGGTGCCTTCAGCGGCGGCTGAAGGCTTTTCTCAATTTCGGTCGCCTTCCACCTGAGGACCGGCTTACAGTACTCAAAAGCCTCACGACCGCGCGCGGTGTTAACCAGCACGAGGGATACGCCCCTATTATCATCGAACTCCGGAGCAGCGTCCTCAACGCCCCAATAGTCGCCAATGGTCAGATCGCTAGGGTGCTCGACGGACTTATACGGACACTCGTAGCAAGATCGACGCAAGGCTCTGTGCCCATAGAAGATGCGCCTATACGTCTCCCCGCTTACGACCTTGGATCCATCATTCAAATAAAGCGTCTCGGTATGCGCACGCCACCCGAACCTCCCTTTGTCTCGGAAGTCGACTGCAGTACACCTACCGTTGTTTTCGCGCTCAATCCATCGCACGTAGTCGGCCCAAACCTTGGGCGAGGGAACGCCGTGGCAAACGATATCGACACGCAGCAGGTTCTCATAGGGTTTTCCAAGGTACGACAGTAACCCGGCCACCTGACACGAAGTGCCGGAGAACAAAACCTCGATTCCGGTGTTAAGGTCAGCCTCAACCAGGGGGAAGACGCCCCTCATATCGCTCTCGATGTACTTCGAGCCACGCATGGCGTCCCTGCCCTCGACGCTGTCCGCCCGAACATGCCTAGCCCGGAGCACGCCGTCCATGGCACATCCGTACACAACACCGCCCATGGCAAGAACCCTGTCCGACAAGGCCGTAAATATGCCGCCGGATCTGGACGCCGCACGCACCGTATCATCAGAGTGCTGTACCGCATAGCAGGAGACTCCATCGCCGTCGCGCCGAGGATAAGGAGCTATTTTATCAGCGCGGAAGGCACAGGTCTTCAGGCACTTTCCGCAATTAAGGCATCGCGCGTCATCGAAGCTCGGATAGAGGAACCCCTCCTCGTCAATGTCTATGGAGATTGCCTTGGTGGGACAGATCGCCTCGCAAGCGCCACACCCACAGCAGGAATATTTGTCATTGATATCAATACGGGGCATGACCTCTCCTCTCAGCCCTTTATCTTCGCAACGGCAACCTTAAAGATGCTCGCGATTGTCTCCCTGCAAAGGACGCAGAACACCAAGACGCCCAATAGGGCATTGGCCAACCTCGGAACAAAATCCCCGCACTGTCCCAAAGCGACCATGGCAACCAAGACCAGAACAACGACAACATACCTGTTCCAGTCCAGTCCCATAGGCTGGAACTTCTGTACATTGAGCATTCGGTACACCCAGAGGAACAGATAGCTAACCAAAAGGGCGAGTGACGCCGCATACAGGCCGATGAGTGGGATAAAAGTTAAATCGATCACGACGTTGATCACGGCCGCAATAATCGTGGTCACACCGACACTCTTCGTCTTGAGAAAAGCGACGTAAATGCCGCCAATATAGGCAGACATCCCGTAAAAAAGGTTACCGACAATTAGAATGGGTACCTGAGCTAGGCCCTCGCCGTAGTCTCCCCTGACGAGCAGCGCAAACAAGGCCGGGCAGATGCCGATAAGAAGCGCAGCAGATCCAGCCAAGAAGTCAAATACCAGCCCGTGCATATGGGTGTAATAGGTCTCCTTGTCGTCGTCACCCGCGGTAAGGGAGGCGCTCTCCTGCCAAGCCATCGTGAAAGTGGACTGAGCCAAGGTGATGAGCTGGGGAATCTTATACGCAGCGGCAAAGACCGCGTTCGCGGCGACCCCCATGAACATAGTGATCAGTAGACGGTTAGACATCCTCATGACCCACATGGACATACTGTTGGGGACCATTGGCCAGGAGTAGGACAATAACTCCTTAAGCAAGTTGATGCGACAGTCCCTCAAGCTTATAAACCGGAAGATTCCCGTACCGAAAAGTAGGTAAAACACGATAGCGAGCTCAGAGCCGGTTAACGCAATGAGACTACCCATGAAACCGAGACCCATGAACAGGACGAGCACGACGGCGAGGGCCATCTGCACTACAGCACCCGCGATGGCCGAAACGGAGTACTTCAGGTTCTGGCCAAGACCCCTGATGCACTGCTTGGATATTTCCGCGACGATGTCGAGTATGAAATAGACACACACGAGTGCCTTCACCGCAGTTGAGCTCTCCTGCCACACGAAAAAGAAAATCACGGTAGCGACAAGGGACAACGTCACCGCAAAGACAAAGATCGTCGAGATAATGCCGCAGCACCTCTTCTCGTCGTCCCGGCAGTCAATGAGAAAACGGAAGGCGGCCGTCTGAATCTGCAAGGTAACCGCAGGCAGAAAGAGAGAGACAAGCACAATGACTAGATCGTACGTGCCGTACTCCTCCTTCGTCAGGCAGCCAGTAAGGATCGGCAGGGTGACAAACGTGGCGAGCTTCGGTAAAAACGTGCCAATGGCCAAAACCGCGGTGTTTTTGAGAAGAGCCCCTTCCCTACTCATCCAGAATTGCCCCCTCTCCCACACACAGGCCGCGCAGGTAGGCGAGCGAGCCTTCTCGGGCGACAGCAAGACGCTCACGCACATCGCACCAGTTGACCGTGCCTTCGCCGGCATCCGTCTCAGTCATCTCCCTGCCCTCGAGCCCGGTGAGCTCGAGCAGGGCCTTGCTACGGCTGTTGTACTTCTTCTTGGTACGGCACTCCACCACAAGCTCCTTCTCAAGGATGATCGAGAAGACCGTCCCATGAAATGAGTTGGTGTACACGTATGAAGCTCCATCAAACCAGCCCAGAAACTCCTCCGGTGTGGCGTAACGTACGTGCCTGAGGTCCCTATTTCCCCTGTGCTCGTTGTTCAGATAGACCACCTCAAGCCCAGTCTCTGCAGCCTTGGCGCGAGCGGCGTCCAGAAGCCCCGCGGGTGGTTGCACGGTATAGACGAGAATGTAGCCCTTCTCCGTCCTCGGAGCGC
>NZ_CAVKWG010000011.1:0-53722 GCF_963660155.1 Paratractidigestivibacter sp.
CCGCAGCGGTTTGGGGACTGTCCCCAAATGGTAGGGGGTTATTACTTGGTGGGCTCCACGACAAGGGTGTCCTCGTAGTCGGCGCCGTAGGTGGAGAGCAGGGTCTTCTCGTAGTCGGTGTGGAAGAACTTCTTGCCGCCGAGAGTGTAGAGCTCGTCGTTGACCCAGGCGAGCAGCTCGTCGTTGCCCTTGGCCACGGCCGGAGCGATGGTGTCCTTGTCGCCGAGCTCCTCGATGCCCACGACGTACTCGTCGGTGCCGGAAGACTTGGCGAAGGCAATGACCTCGGTGTTGTCGTTGGCCCAGACGGCGTCCTTGTTGTTCTCGAAGGCGGTCTTGGCGGCGGCGTAGGTGTCGTACTTCTCGAGCTTGAGGTCGGGGTTGTGCTCGGTGAGGTAGGTCTCGGCGGTGGTGCCGGAGATCACGATGACGGTGCGGTCGCCCACCTGGGAGAGGTCGGTGACGACGTTGTCCTTGTGCGAGACGACGCCGAGCGCGACGTTCATGTAGGCCTCGGCGAAGTCGACCTTCTCGGCGCGCTCCTCGGTCACGGTGAAGTTGGCCAGGATCAGGTCAACCTTGTTGGTCTCGAGGTACTCGACGCGGTTGGCGGCCTCGGTGGAGACGAACTCGACCTCGACGCCCAGGTCGGTGCCGATCTGGCGGGCAAGCTCGACGTCGTAGCCCTGGTACTCGCCGTTCTCGTCGACGTAGCCGAAGGGGCTCTTGTCGGAGAAGACGCCGATGACGATCTTGCCGGACTCCTTGATCTCGTCGAGAGTACGGTAGCCGGAGGTGCTGGCGGAGGAGTCGCCGCTGGAGCTGGAGCCGCCGTTGGAGGTGGCGCTGATGCTGCAGCCGCCGAGCGCGACGGAGGCGGTGAGGGCGGCCGTGGTAAAGGCGCCGAAGAGGAAGTTCCTGCGGGAAATGCTGGATGCCATGATGTTCTCTCCTATGATTCGTTCGATTGGCCCTACCTGAAGGGCTCCTGTAATGGCAGGGACGAGTAAAGCACTTAATTCCTAGCTGAACAATAGGATTTATTGTTACGAATCAACGACACAGGTCGGATTATGCCGCTTACCTGCACAAACGGACAATATGCACCCATTGCTCGCAATTCCGATAACCAGTTATCTGAACGGAGCAGGGCCCGACAGCAGGCAATCGGAGGGCCTAGGCGACCCACGGGACCGAGCGTCCCGCAGCCGGCAAGGCGCCCCAAAGCACAAACTCTGACTTTTTGCACTATAAAATTGAGCCCGGCGAGTAGACCTGGAAACGACAGCGCTTGCCAACTGGGCAAACGCCGCCGCAAATCTCTCGGCTACTCGCCAAGCTTGATTTTAAAGTGTAAAAGGTCAGAGTTTATGCCCTTAGCCCCGCCCGAAGCGCCGCCGCGGCCTGCCTTACGCCTCGTGCGTGCGGGTTGCATTCATGGCCAGCGTAAAAGTGATGACGTTCCCTTGCAGGTCGGTGGTAAGCTCCATCCCCATTCCATCGGCAAGAGCTTTGGCTATCGCCAGGCCCAAGCCCGTTCCGTTACCGGAACGCGAAGAGTCCGCCCGATAGAATCGGTCGAACAGCGCCGAAGGATCGATTGACCGGGGATCGGCGACCTCGTTCGACATGGCCAGAAGAACTTTGGCACCCTCCCACCGCTCGACGCACCTCAAGGCCGATCGACCATGCCGAATCGCATTGGTGACCAGGTTCTCGAGGATTCGCTCAAGAGCGGAGGCGTCCGCTTCGACCTGAACGGCTTCATCCTCGAAGGAAACCGCCGGCTCCAAGGACAAGAGCTCCGCCTCATGATTGTCCAACACGCCAAGAAGCGCAGGCAGGAGAGGAGTCGGCGCAAGGTCGTAGGTCTTATCCGGGTCCGAGGCGCGCGTAAGGTCGAGCATCTGGTCGAGGATCGCTGAGGTGGCGCCGATACGGCCCAGGGCCGCGTTGATATGATCGACCGCGCCGACGACCCCGCCGGATTCGCCGGCCCCATCCTCAAGCACGGCAAGCTGAAGGTGGCCTCTAGCCGCAGCAAGAGGGGTCCGAATGTCGTGGGAAAGGTCGGAGAGCATCCTGAGGAGATCGGAGCTTCGCTTTCGCTCCTTAAGCGCAAGGCCTCGTTCTTCGTCAAGGGCCGAATTAAAGGCGGTTGCGAGACGCTTGAAATAGCAAAACGGCAGGTAAATTGCAAGTTTTTCGGAGCTTCCGGGCACGCGCCGCTCGAGCACGGATGCGGCCCTTCTCGCCTCGCGCGCAATCAAAGCCAAGGCAAGCGCAAAACCGATGAGAAACGCGAGTATTACGACGAGCACCGACATAACAAGCCGCACCTCCCGACCGGCGCGATACCGGCCGCAACGACAATGGCGATAAGGACCAGGTACGTAAGGGCGGCCGACACGAGCAGGCTCGCGCCCCCGACGTATTTAGCCGTCAGGTCAAGCACGTCGGCGCATAGGGCCTCCATGATGGAGTCGGGAAGCAGCAGCCTGATCGTCCCCGCAACCGAGAACCCCGGGCCCGCGACGCCGAGCGCAGCCGAGACGAGCATGTCAGCCGCACCGGAAGAGAGCAGCGCAGCCGATACGACTCCGGCCCAGAGCCTTCGTGCAAGCAGGACGAGGCACCCTGCCATAAACAAATAGAAGGTCGAATGAAGCAGGGCCAGCGAAAACCATATCGCCCCGACATCCGCCCCCGTTGGAAGCGACGTATGGATCCACCCGAACGCATAGCAGGCCAAATAGGGCGCTGAACCGACAGCAAGAAGGGCTAGGCTCGTCAGCGCGCTTATGACGAAAGCCTCGGCGAGAATCTATCGTCTACCGACGCCGGAAGCGACAAGCCCTCCCGCATGACCCGAGGCGATCCCCCGATGCAGGAAGTATGCGACTGCGACGGAGCTGACCACGGGCACAAGCCCGCCAGACAGGCAGGTCGCGCCGATGGCGGCCGTTATGGATGGAGCGGAGCTCAGCGAGACGATTCCAGACCCAGGCGTAAGCAGAACGAAGGCAGGTGCCGAGTTTCCCGAAATCGACGCATAAAGAGAAAAACCGCCGTATATTGACGCCAGCAGCACAACGAGCGGCGCAAGAAGGAGCTCGGGAGCCCTTCTTGCTCGGAGGAAATCGGCGGAGAGCATCGAAATCAGCATCCTGGCCCCTCCTCTCCCAAAGCATCGGGTGCGAGCGCGCTCGTCTCCGTAAGCTCGACGATGCGCTCCGGGAAGCGGTCGAGCAGCCTGGAGACCTCATCCAGATTGCTGCCGGCAACTTCCAGCAAACCGCGTTCGGTGAGCGCAATGTCGGCGTCCGGGAGTGCGTTTTCCAGGCGAACAAGGGTCGTCTCTATATTGGACGTCCTTACGCGGACCCGCCGCTTCAAAATGCGGCGAAGCTCATCCGGAGTGTATTCATGACGAACTCGCCCCTCAGCGAGTATGCCGATTCGAGTTGCGAGCGGCATCAAGGAGCCGGCCTCCCTCACGGCGATAAGCAAGGTAAGGCCGTTCTCGGATGCCAGGCGTCGAAGCACAGCGACCATTCTCGAGCGGTCGATCGGATCGAGGCCCAGAAGAATGTCGTCAAGAATGAGCAGGTCGGGAGATCCGACTAGACCCCAGGCCAAGCTTGCCCAGGCTTTTGCCCCAGCGGGGAGCACACCGATCTTTGTCTCGGCGTCCGCGTCGAGCGCGAAGCGCGCCAGCAGCCCCCCGACGACGACGTCGGGCCGCGGCACCCCGAGCGAGATTGCGCGAACCATGAGGTTGTCTTTCACGCTCAAGCTGACAAAGAGGGCTGGATGACCCACGACGGCCCCGACGCGACGACCGTACCGGGCATACTTGGCGCCGAAGAGTCGGACGGTTCCGGAGCGAGGCGCCGTCTGACCAGACGCGACACCCAGCAGGCTCGTCTTGCCAGAGCCGGGTTTTCCCACAAGAAGGTAGACGTCGCCGGTCTCGATCGAGAGGCTCGCGCCCGCCAACACCTCTCTCCCATGGAAACCGACCTTGATATTCCTCAGCTCAAGGGCGGGCATCCTATGCACCGCCCTGCGGCACGAGTTTGAACCCGACGCCCCACACCGTCTTCAAGTAGCCGTCGGTGCCCGTCGGCCTCAATTTGGCGCGCAGCGTCAAAAGTCGGCGTCATGGCGGCCAGCCTCATCGTCGCTTACGCACTCTGCTCGTTCGTCGCATGTGTTTTGTACGGCGACTTCTCGATCTGGGCCGGCATGTTGCTGCAGGTAAGCGCGCTAATCGTTTCGTATCTTTCCGTGTTCTGCTGCGTTGCCCTGCTTATCGGCAAGTTCGTGAACGCCTACTTCGTCTATCTCGTTTGGTGGCTTGGCGCCTCGGTCGCCGTGGCAGGCGATTCGGGCCTGGCGCCCCTTATCCAGCGCTTTGACCAGAACGGCGGCCTGTATGCCGAGACCATTCTCCACATGCAGGGCTCGGAGTCGTTCTTGGCTGACCAGGGACAAGCAATCGCCGGGTGCTTTGCATATGCGGCAACCCTGCTCGCCGTCGGCGCGCTCATCTCTCTCGCCGCAAAAAGGAGGTTTCTGCGCAATGGTATTTAACAACGTCGGGCTCGTTATCACGGATTGCTGCAATGCCCGGTGCGAGATGTGCTGCTCCGGCCGAAAAGACGCTCGCGAGCGCGCCGTAACCCTAACGCCCGGCGACATAGATCTGGTCCTTGACCAGGTGCGCGAATATTGCCCAGGCGTACTCTGTGACGACGGACATCGTCGGGTGCTTCTTTGCCGACTCCATCCAGCCTGGCGACATCCTCAACGAGCTCGGCGAGTACGCGTACAAGACGAGGTTCGTTTATCAGCCCGTGTTTCGAACAGGCCTTGCTTCGGATTTTAGCGAGGAACGGTTCGTTCGCCTCTATGAAGTCGGAAAGGACCGGCTCTTCTGCCCCGCCCCTCGCAAAGGATCGCTGTTAATCACGTCGCGTCTCGACCTGTATCCCTGCTGCTCACAAGTGGCCCAGAACACGATCCTGCGGATCGGAAACCTGCGCGATAATCCGTTGGCTGAGCTCGTTAAGGATATGGAACACAACAAGCTGCTCGCGAAGCTCTTTACGGAAGGCCTCGACGGCTTTCTTGATGCGGCGGGCATCACCGAAGAATGCCCGAAGAGGTTGTCGGTGCCCTGCGAGGCATGAGAGCTTCTCTTCGCCGGCGGCCGTTACTTAGAGAGAATCCATGAAGCGCTCGAGCATGAGAATCAGTAGCGCCCCTGGAGTGCTTCTTGCGGAATTCGATGAGGGCCGCAGACTTGTGATGACCAGCCACAGCTGCTACGAGCCCGATGAGGCTTTATATGAAATAGTTAAGCAGAAACTTGGTCCGGAACTAAAGATGCGAACGGTGGAGGACTCGGCGGTTATGCCCCTGGCGATGGGCTTGACCATAGCGGCAAGCCTTGCGGGGCAGTTGCTTGTCCTGAGACAAGGCAACGGCATCCTATTTGCTGCCAAAAGGAAAGCGGGCGACGGTTCATCTCACCGGCATCTTCGCAAACGCATTGAGCATGGTTATCGGGAATCTCCTCATTCCGAGCGCATCCACCGCCAACGCCGCGATCGCATGGATGATGTTGCTGAACTTAGTCCCGATCATGAAGGGCGACGGTTATCAAGCCCTAGCGGCTCTTCTCGAATGGCACACCCCCGCTTTGAGCGAGAGGCGACGTGCTGCGCAGGAGTGCGCGCGCGGCATTGTGATGCTGGCGCTCGTCATCGCGCTGTCGAGGCTGGTCGCCTGAACAGACCGCGCCGTTCTTCTCCAACCCTCTCGACGTTTTGGCAAGCCGAGAAGCGCCCGTACTCGCGAATCCGATAACCAGTTATCTGAACAGTTGACGGGGCCTCTTTGGCAGGTGCGTCCCCAAACCGCTGCAGGAAATAACCTGTCCCCAAACAGCAGGGAGCTGCATTTTGGGGACAGGTTAGTTCGCGCAGGTGATGAGCGGGCGGGACGGGGTCGCGGCCCGCCTTACGCCTCGTGCGTGCGCACCGCGTCGAACTCGAAGGTGTGGAGGAACCGCTGCGCGCGCTCGGTCTGCGGGTGGTCGAAGAAGCGCTCCGGAATATCCTGCTCGACGATGCCGCCGCCGTCGAAGAAGAGCACGCGGTCGGCCACGGCGCGCGCGAACTGCATCTCGTGCGTGACGATGACCATGGTCTTGCCCTCGCGGGCCAGGTCGAGAATGACGTCGAGGACCTCGCGGACCATCTCGGGGTCGAGCGCGGCGGTGACCTCGTCGAGCAGCAGCAGCTCGGGCTCCATGGCGAGCGCGCGGGCGATGGCCACGCGCTGCTTCTGGCCGCCGGAGAGCTGGCGCGGGAAGCTGCCGGCCTTGTCGGAGAGCCCGACGCGCTCAAGCAGCGCGCGGGCCTGGGACTCGGCGTCCTCGCGAGAAACGCCGCGGGCCTTCATCGGCGCGAGGGTAATGTTGTCGAGCACCGTCATGTGCGGGAAGAGGTCATAGCTCTGGAAGACCATACCGACCTTCTGGCGCAAGGCCACGAGCTGGCGCTTATCGGCGCCGACCTCGACGCCGGCCACGCGGACGCTGCCGCCCTGGATGGGCTCGAGGCCGTTCAGGCAGCGCAGGAACGTCGACTTGCCGCAGCCGGAGGGGCCGATGATGACGATGACCTCGCCGCGCTTGACGGCAAGCGAGATGTCCTCGAGAACGACGTGGTCGCCGTAGGCTTTGCGCAGGTGGTCGACCTCGAGGAGGGCCTCGCCGGAGTTCGCGGCGGGCGCGTCGGCAGGCGTGTCGGTCGTCTGGGCCGGGGCGGCGGGCGTGGCGGCGGTGTTCGTATCTGCCATTTGTTAGTTCCACTTCTTCGAAAGGCGATTCGCGAGCAGGCTGATGGGCCAGCACACGGCAAAGTACAGGAGCATGATGGTGCCGTAGATGCCAAAGACGGCGTTGGGCGAGGTCATGCGGTTGGCCTCGATGATCTGCTGGCCGACCTTCATCATCTCGATGATGCCGATCATGAGCAGCAGCGACGTGGTCTTGACCATACGGGTGATCAGGTTGATGGCGGCGGGCACGAGGCGCCGAACCGCCTGCGGGATGATGACGTGGACGTAGGTCTGGGCGCGCGTGAGGCCGAGCGCGGCGGCGGATTCGTACTGGTGGCGCGGGGTGCTCACCAGCGCGCCGCGCACGAGGTCGCCCATCTCGCCGGTACCCCAGAAGGTAAAGACGATGATGGCCGAGAACTCGGCGGAGAGGTTGATGCCCAGCACGCGGGTGGCGCCGAAGAACACGATGTAGAGCAGCGCGAGCTGCGGCATGATGCGAACGATCTCGAGGTAGAGGCGGCTGATCACGCGCGCCACGGGGTTCTTCCACATCATAAAGATGCCCAGAAGCACGCCGAGGACGATGGAGAGCGCCACGGAGATGCCGCTGATCTGCGCGGCGATCCAGAGGCCCTGCAGCAGGCGCAGGGCGTTCGTGCCCTTGAAGAGAACATCAATTCCCAAAGCTTCCATAGCGCAGCCTCCTCTCGATGGCAGATCCCGCGAGGCTCACAGGCACAAGGATGACCAGATAGAACAGGACGAGCATGACCAGGCACTCCGTAGTGCGGTAGTAGAGGCCCATGAGGTCCTTGGTGACGAACATGAGGTCCATGAGCGAGATGGCCGAAAAGACGCTCGTTTCTTTGAGCAGGAAGATGACGTTGGCCACGAGGGACGGGAAGGCGAGCGTGACGGCCTGCGGAAGGATGACGTAGCGGACCGCCTGCATGGGGGTGAGGCCTAAGGCGAGCGACGTCTCGCGCTGGATGCGGTCGACGGACTCGAAGCCGGAGCGGAACGACTCGGCCATGTACGCGCCGCCGTGAAGCGCCAGGCCGAAGGCGCCGCAGAACTCCGGCGAGATGCTGAAGCCGAAGCGCGGCAGGCCAAAGTAGAAGAAGAACAGCTGGATGAGCAGCGGCGTATTGCGGAAGAGCTCCACGTAGGCGCGGCAGATCTGGCGCGCGACCGGGATGCGGAAGTGAACGATAAGCGCCACGGCCAAGCCGATGACGACGGCCCCCGCGATGCCCGCCCAGCCGATGCCCAGCGTGAGCAGCGCGGCGTCTTTGTACAGCGGAAGGTACTCCGCCATTGCCTCAAAATCCAAAACAAAAATCCCCTCGGTTGGTTCCCAGCGCAGAATAATACTAGTGCCGGGGTGGGAATTGAACAACCGAGGGGATGTAACAGAGTTGATAAGCGACGGCGTCGGCAACGCTTTATGGCCGACACGGCGTCACCTTTGCATCGAACTGCCTTCCGTACGACATAAAGCGAATTTCGTGCATCGAACCTCATTTCATGCGACATGATTTTGGCCCGCGAGGCGCGGCGAACGGACAAAATCGCAGGTAAGGTTTCTGAGACCTTTGCAATTTGGCCTTTTGGACGCAATTTAACGTCGCACGGAGCGCAGTTGGCCGCAGCAAAAGGCCTCTAAGTCGCACGGGGTGCAGTTCGATGCAAAAGACCGGTCGCGAGGGTCGCGCCAATGCAAGGTTTTGCCGCTCGTGCGACGTTCGGCGAGGTTCCGTGCAAGGTTTCGCCGCTCGTGCGACGTAGTTCTGGGCCGCGAGGCGCAGCGGGCGGACAAAACCGCAGGTAAGGTTTCTGAAAAGCCGCGGTTTCAGCCGAAATCACGTCGCACGGGCGGCGAAACCTTGCAGCGGGTGCGGGGAAACGTCGCACGGGCGGCGAAACCTTGCAGCGGGTGCGGGGAAACGTCGCACGGGCGGCGAAACCTTGCAGCGGGTGCGGGGAAACGTCGCACGGGCGGCGAAACCTTGCAGCGGGTGCGGGGAAACGTCGCACGGGCGGCGAAACCTTGCAAAAAGCGGCCGGCGCGGTGAAGCCGCGCCGGCCGCGTTGCTTAGCGGAAGGCCCACATGTGCTCGAGGGGTCCGGACCCGCGACCAAGGTCGAGGCCAGCGCGCAGACAACCGCACAGGTATTCCTTCGCCGCGGCGACGGCACCGGGAACGTCGAGCCCAAGCGCGAGCCCTGAGGCAATGGCGGACGAGAGCGTACATCCCGTCCCGTGCGTGTTCGGGTTGTCGATGCGCTCGGAGCGGAACCACCGCAGCTCAACGACACCGTCGGCGCCAGGCGTGGCGAGCACGTCGTTTGCGTCGTGCGTGCCGTGGCCGCCCTTGACGAGAAACGCGCAGCCAAAGTGCGCGGCCAGTGCGCTGGCTGCCGATGCCGTGTCTTCCTCGGAAACGATTTTTGCCGGGAGGTCGCCGCGCGTGGCGAGAAGCCCGAGGAGCGCCTCGGTCTCGGGGATGTTCGGCGTCACGACGGCGGCCGCGCCGAAGAGCTCGGCCGCCTCGACGCCGACGGCATCGTCGTCCGAGAGCGCGGCTCCGCTCGTGGCGACCATCACGGGGTCGACGACGATGTTGCGTGCCCCGTGCGCGCGCAGGCGCTCGGCGATTGCGCGGGCAACGTCGCCGGAAGGGACCATGCCGATCTTCACGGCGTCGGGCGTAATGTCGTCGAACACGGCGTCTATCTGCGCGGACACCATCTGCGGCTCGGTCGGCGCGACGGCAAAGACGCCGGTCGTGTTCTGGGCGGTAAGCGCCGTCACGGCAGTTTGGGCAAAGAGGCCCATGGCCTCGATGGTCTTGATGTCGGCCTGGATGCCCGCGCCGCCGGACGAGTCGGAGCCGGCGATGCTGATAACGGAGCGCAGGCGGGTGCGGCGCCCCACAGCTCGACCGAGCGCGCCGGCGAGCTCGCGCGCGGCCTCGCGGCAGTCGTCAGCCGCAAAGATCGCCGAAACAACCGCGCCGCCGTCGACGCCCGTCCCCGCGAGCTCGTGGGCGGTTCGGGCGTCCACGCCGCCGATCCCGACGACCGGAATAGAGACCGCATCGCAAATGCGCCGCAGCTCATCCATGGTAACGTCGACCGCATCGGGCTTGGTCGGCGTCGGGTGCAGCGCGCCCACGCCGAGGTAGTCGGCACCCGCAGCCTCGGCGGCGAGGGCCGCCTCGACCGTTTGGGCGCTCACGCCGACGATGGCGTCGTCGCCCAGAATCCGCCGCGCCTCGACGCAGGCCATGTCGGACTGTCCCACGTGCACGCCGTCGGCGCCGACCTCGGCGGCAAGGGCCACGTCGTCATCGATCACGAAGGGTACGCCGGCCTCGCCGCACACGGCCTTGAGCTCGCGAGCCAGCGTAAGGGCCTCGTCGTGGGCCGCGCTCTTCTCGCGCAGCTGGACGAAGGTCGCGCCACCGGCAATAGCCTCGCGGACGCAATCGGCAAGCGAGCGGCCGTGCAGCCAAGCGCGGTCGGTCACAGCATATACCAGCATCGACCTGCGGATATCCTCGGCAGACCAGCGACCTCGGCCGCACGGGACGCTTCCGGCGCCCATCTACGCCACCTTCTCGACGAGGGCGCCGGCGGCGAGCTGCTCGCCCGTCATGTTGTAGAGCGCGTCAATCAGGTACGTGCGGAAGCTCGCGTTGCCGTCGAGCTCGCCCATGCGCGCGCCGGCGACCTGGCCGGCGAGGCCCATCGCCGCGACCGCCGCGACCGCGGCCTCCAGCGCGTCGTCGTGCGCAACGAGAAACGCCGGCATAATGGCCGAGAGCATGCAGCCGGTGCCCGTGACCTTACCCATGACGGGCAGGCCGTTGCGCACGGCGTAGGCCGCGCTCGCGTCGGCGATAAGGTCGATCGCGCCTGTAACGGCAACGACGCAGCCGGCCTTCTCGGCAAGCGCGCGCACGAAGGCCGCGGACTCGGCGAGGTTGGCGTCCGTAACGGCGTCGTCGGGGTTGGCATCCACGCCGCGCGTGGCGGCGGCGGCACCGGCGACGGCGCGGATCTCGCTCATGTTGCCGCGCACGACGGTGATGGGCAGCTCGTCGAGAAGCGCGCTCGCGGTGCTCGTGCGCAGGTCGGACGCACCGGCGCCCACCGGGTCGAGCAGGATCTTGTGCCCGAGCTCCCCCGCGACCTTGCCCGCGGCGTGCATCCCCTCGATGGAGCGGGAGTTCAGGGTGCCGATGTTCAGGTCGAGGCCGCCGCAGATACGCGTGATCTGCGCGGCGTCGGCCGGCTCGTCGGCCATGATGGGGCTGCCGCCGATGGCAAGAAGCGCGTTGGCGCAGTCGTTGACCGTCACGTAGTTGGTAATGCAGTGCACGAGTGGGCAGGCCGCGCGGAGCTCATCGAGTGCAACGCCAACAAAATCAAAGTTCTTCATTATTTCTCCTCGCCGAGGTCGATGGTCAAGCCTTCCATGATGCGGTTTACGGTTCGGGCGGCGCACATCTTGCCGCACATCGTGCAGGTCCCCTCCTCCGAGGGCGGCGCCTCGGCCAAGATCTCCTGCGCGCGCTCCGGGTCCAGGGCACACTCCCACATGCCGTCCCAATCGACGCGGCGGCGGGCGTCGCTCATCTTGTTGTCGACGTCGCGGGCGTACGGCACGCCCTTGGCGATGTCGGCGGCGTGCGCGGCGATGCGCGTGGCGATAAGCCCCTCGCGCACGTCGTTGGCGTCCGGCAGCTTGAGGTGCTCGGCCGGCGTCACGTAGCAGAGCCAGTCGGCCCCAGAGCTCGCCGCGACGGCGCCGCCGATGGCCGCGGTGATGTGGTCGTAGCCGGGCGCGATGTCGGTCACGAGGGGCCCGAGCACGTAGAACGGGGCGCCGTGGCACAGGCGCTTCTGGAGCTTCATGTTGGCGGCGACCTCGTCGAGCGCCATGTGGCCGGGGCCCTCGACGACTACCTGCACACCGGCGTCCCACGCGCGTTTGGTCAGCTTGCCCAGCTCGATGAGCTCGGCGACCTCGGAGGCGTCCGTGGCGTCGTAGGTAGAGCCGCCGCGGCAGGCGTCGCCCAGGCTGATGGTCACGTCGTACTTGCGGCAAATCTCGAGCAGATCGTCGAAGCGCTCGTAGAAGGGGTTCTCTTTGCCGGTGGTCATCATCCAGCCAAAGAGCAGGCTGCCGCCGCGCGAGACGATGTTCGTCAAGCGGCCCGTCTCCATGAAGGTGTCGAGCACGCGACGGTTGAAGCCGGCGTGGATCGTCATGAAATCGACGCCGTCCTCGGCGTGCGCCTGGACAACGCTCAGCAGGTCATCGCCCGTGAGTTGGACGAGCGGGGTCTCGAGATAGCCGATGGCGTCGTACATGGGCACGGTCCCGACCATGAGCGGCGTCTTCTCGATGAGCTGGCGGCGGAATACGCGCGTCTTGCCGGAGTTGGAGAGGTCCATGATGGCATCGGCGCCGTACTTCTGCGCGATGGCCACCTTCTCCCACTCCTGCGGCGCGTCCTGGATGTCGCCCGAGATGCCCAGGTTGACGTTGACCTTCGTGCGAAGGCCCTCGCCCACGCCGTGGGCGTGCAGGTTCGCGTGGTTGATGTTCGCCGGGATGGCGATTCGGCCGTCGGCCACACGCTCCCGGACGAACTCCGGATCACGGAACTCGTCTTTGGCGACTTGCTCGATCTGTGGGGTGATCTCACCGCGACGCGCGGCCTCGATCTGCGTCATACGCACTCCCTTCGTCGGAATTACCCGCATCAGGTTCAAGGGTCGAGCGGCTACGGGTCGCTCCTCTCAGCCGGGCCATGTATCCCAGCTCCCCTGGACGATATGCAGTTGTCGGGAAAGACTATACCACGGGCGCGCGGCGAGGCTGACGCAGCATCGAACCGGCCGCGAGGGTCGCGCCGATGCAAGGTTTTGCCGCTCGTGCGACGTTCGGCGAGGTTCCGTGCAAGGTTTTGCCGCTCGTGCGACGTAGTTTTGGGCCGCGAGGCGCAGCGGGCGGACAAAACCGCAGGTAAGGTTTCTGAAAAGCCGCGGTTTCAGCCGAAATCACGTCGCACGAGCGGCCAAACCTTGCAGCGGGTGCGGGGAAACGTCGCACGAGCGGCCAAACCTTGCAAAAAGCGGCCGGCGCGGTGAAGCCGCGCCGGCCGCTTTGAGGTCAGAGGGTCGCCTAAGCCCTACTTGTAGCTCTCGGCGAGCTTTTTCCACGCGGGCATGGAGTTCACGATGGTGTCGTAGCTCACGCAGTAACCGACGCGGACCCAGCCGGGGCAGCCGAAGCTGTCGGACGGAACGGGCAGCAGCTCGAGGGCCTTGGCGCGCTCGAAGAACGCGTTGGCGTCGGGCTCGAGGGCCTTGACCCACAGGTAGAAGGCGCCCTCGGGCTCGATGTACTCATAACCCAGCTCGGAGAGTCCGCGGGTCAGCGCCTCGCGGTTCCTGGCGTAGGCCTCCACGTCGGACGGCTCGTCGATGCAGTCGACGACGACGCGCTGGAAGAGGGCCGGGGCGCAAACGAAGCCCAGCTTGCGGCCCGCACCGGCGATGGCGAAGACCAGGCGATCGTGGTCGGGGTTCGTGTTCGGCACAAGGATCCAGCCGATGCGCTCGCCCGGCAGGGAGAGACTCTTGGAGTAGGAGTAGCACACGATGGTGCGGTCGTAGATGGCCGGGACCCAAGGCACGTCGGCGCCATAGGTGATCTCGCGGTAGGGCTCGTCGGCCACGAGGTAGATCTGGGTGCCCAGGCGCTCCTCGGCGGCCTTGAGCGCACGGGCAAGGTCGCGCAGGTTCTGCTCGGAGTAAACGGAGCCGACCGGGTTGTTCGGCGAGTTGATGATAACAGCCTTGGTGCGCTCGTTGATGGCGGCGGCCACGGCCTCGACGTCGACCTGGAAGGTCTCGGCATCGGCCATGACCTCGACGCGCTTGGCGCCCGAGGTCTCGATCCAGACGCGGTACTCCGGAAAGTACGGCGCGATGACGATGATCTCGTCGCCCTCGTTGACCACCGCGTGGAACGTGATGGAAAGAGACGCCGCGGCGCCGCAGGTCATGTACACGTCGCCGCCGGCGTACTCGGTGCCGAATCGGCGGTTAAGGCTCGCGGCCACGGCCTCGCGCGCGGCCATGGAGCCGGCGCCGGCGGTGTAGCCGTGGAGCTCGGTCGGGGGCAGCTCAAGCGAGCGCTCGATGGAGGCGCGCACGGCCTCGGGCGCGGGGATCGACGGGTTACCGAGGCTGAAGTCAAAGACGTTCTCGGCGCCGATCTGGGCCTTGCGGGCGCCGCCGTACGCGGCGATCTCGCGGATGGAGGACTTCGACGCGCCGTAGGCGTAGCTCGTCTCGTTGATGCTCATGGGGTCTCCTATTCCTCGGGGTTGGTTTGTTCGGCGGCGGGCTCGGCGGCCGGGGTGGCGGCGGGCGCGGCGGCAACGCCGCCCTGCTCGGCGGCCACGTACTCGTCCCACGTGCCGCTCAGCAGCGCGTCGACGGCCGCGCCCTCGACGGTCTCGCGCTCCAGCAGGACGCGCGCCATGGTGTCCATCAGGTCCATGCGGTCGGCCAGCACCTCGCGGGCGCGGTCGTGCGCCTCGCGCATGATGCGCTCGACCTCGTCGTCGATGCGCTTGGCGGTCTCGGCCGACAAGTCGTTCTTCTGGCCATAGTCGCGGCCGAGGAAGACCTCGTGCTGCGCCTCGCCGAAGACCTGCGCGCCGAGGTCGTCGCTCATACCGTAGCGGGTAACCATCTCGTGCGCGATCTTGGTCGCGCGCTCGAGGTCGTTGCTCGCGCCGGTGGTGATGTCGTCGCAGAACATCTCCTCGGCGGTGCGCCCGCCGAGCAGCACGGCGATCTGGTCGAGCATGCCCTCGCGGGTCTGGAGGAAGTGGTCCTCCTCGGGCACCTGCATGGTGTAGCCGAGCGCCTGGCCGCGCGCGATGATCGAGATCTTGTGGACCGGGTCGGAGTTCTCGAGGATGTGCCCGACGAGGGCGTGGCCGCTCTCGTGGTAGGCGATGGTCGCGCGCTCCTTCTCGGTGATGACGCGGCTCTTGCGCTCGGGGCCGGCCATGACGCGCTCCATGGCCTCCTCGACCTCGTTGGCGCCAATAGATGCGCGGCGGCGGCGGGCGGCGAGAAGCGCGGCCTCGTTGCACAGGTTGGCCAGGTCGGCGCCGGTAAAGCCCGGCGTCAGCTTGGCCAGGCGCTCGAAGTCGACGGACTCGGAGAAGGGCTTGTTGGCGGCGTGGACGCGCAGGATCTGCTCGCGGCCCTTGACGTCGGGGCGGTCCACCGTGACGCGGCGGTCGAAGCGGCCGGGGCGCAGCAGGGCGGGGTCGAGGATGTCCGGGCGGTTGGTGGCGGCGATTAGGATGACGGCGGAGTTCTCCTCGAAGCCGTCCATCTCGACGAGCAGCTGGTTCAGGGTCTGCTCGCGCTCGTCGTGGCCGCCGCCCAGGCCGGCGCCGCGCTGGCGGCCGACGGCGTCGATCTCGTCGATGAAGATGATGCAGGGCGCCGCGGCCTTGGCC
Organism: Paratractidigestivibacter sp.; assembly: GCF_963660155.1. Taxonomy (GTDB): domain Bacteria; phylum Actinomycetota; class Coriobacteriia; order Coriobacteriales; family Atopobiaceae; genus Paratractidigestivibacter. The sequence goes on from NZ_CAVKWG010000011.1 coordinate 15,420, forward strand.
TGCTTAAAGAGGTCACGCACGCGGGAGGCACCCACGCCGACGAACATCTCGACGAAGTCGGAGCCCGAGATGGAGAAGAACGGCACGCCCGCCTCGCCGGCGACGGCCTTGGCCAAGAGCGTCTTGCCCGTGCCCGGGGGGCCGACGAGCAGCACGCCGCGCGGGATCTTGGCACCCATGCGGCGATAGCGCTCGGGCTCGGAGAGGAAGTCGCGGACCTCCTGCAGCTCCTCGACGGCCTCATCGATGCCGGCCACGTCGGCGAACTTGACGCGCGGGCGCTCCTCGGGGGCCGTCTTGGCCTTCGTCTTGCCGAACTGCATGGCGCGGCCGTTCTGGTCGCCGATGCGGCGCATGAAGTAGATGAAGACGCCGACGGTGACCACCGTGGGCAGCACGCTGAGCAGCAGGGTCTCGAGCATCGAGCCGTCGGTGGTGTCGATGGTGAACTTGACGCCGGGGTGCGCCGCCATGAGCTCCTGCAGCGAGTCGGAGCCGATGTAGTAGGTCTTGTATTTGACCAGGTCGGACTCGTTTTTGGAGTCGCCGTGCCAATACTCGCCGCTCGCGGAGCCGTCGGAGGTCTTGTACGTCACATCGTGGACGCGGTCCTCGTTGACGGCGGTCACGAACTCGTTGGTGGCGATGGTCTCGGTCTCGGACTGCGACGTAAACGGGTTGCCGCCCATGGAAACGATGAGGTAAATGGCCACGGCGAGCACGATGAGCAGGGCGGCACCGTAGGGATTCTTGCCGCCGTCGCCGCCGGGCAGGGGCAACTGGTCGAGGCGGTCGCGCTTCTGGCCGCCCTTGCGGTCCTCGGGCGCTTCGGGCTTTTGTGGCTTGTCAGACAATGGCGGTGCTCCTTGCTAAAACACATGAGGCAAGAAGGGCAGCTCGCGGCCGCCCTTCTTGCCGGACTTACTTCTTAGGAATAAACCTCGGGCTTGAGGATGCCGATGTAGGGCAGGTTGCGGTAGCGCTCGGCGAAGTCGAGGCCGTAGCCGACGATGAACTCGTCGGGGACGTGCGCGCCCACGTACTCGGGCTCGACGGCGGGTTTCTTGCCCTCGACATCCTTGACCAGGAACGCGGCGACCTTAACGGACTTGGCGCTGCGGGCCTCGAGCATGCGGATCAGGTACGAGAGGGTGAGGCCGGAGTCGAGGATGTCCTCGACGATGAGGACGTCGCGGCCCTCAATCTTTGTGTCGAGGTCCTTGACGATGCGCACGACGCCGGAGCTCTTGACGCCGTCGCCATAGCTGGAGACGGCCATGAAGTCGACAGCGATGGGGCACTCGATGGCGCGCATGATGTCGGCGGTAAAGACGACGGCGCCCTTGAGCACGGCGACTACCAGCGGGTTCTTGTCTTTGTAGTCGCGGGTGATCTCGGCGCCCATGCGCGAGATGATGCCCTTGATGTCCTCTTCGCTGAGCACGACTTCCGAGACGTCCGGGTGCAGTGCCTCCATGGGTTCCCCTTCCTGGGAATGTTTGCACAGGTGGCGCGGGCCTTGGGCGGCGCGCCGATACAGGTCATAAGGATACACCGCGGAGGCGTTGCCGCACGCAGAGAGGCTAGTTTTGACGAGCGCGAAACGGTTTTGCGCGGGTTCGCCGGGACGTGACCGCTCGCCGGCTTAGCGCGCCTGCTCCATCCGGAGCTCCAAAAGCAGGCGCGTGGAGGGCTCGCAGCGGCAACGCTCGTCGGCGCGGACGCCCGCGACCCACACGATGGCGCCCGAGGGGGCCGTGCGGGCCACCGGCACGGCCGGGCGCTCGGGCACGGGGACGCGCGCCTCGCCGAGCAGGTCGGAGAGCTTCTTGGACTGGCCGTGCATGCCGAGCGGGCACAAGACATCGCCCGCGCGGGGCCCGTCGACCCAGAGCTGACCGCCGTTCGTGGCATCGATTCCGCAGGCAGCGGCGTCAAGAAGCACCGACTCGCCAGCCCACTCGAGGCCGTGGGCGCGCGCAAGGGCGCACACGTCGGTTGCCGCGTCGACCGGGCGCAGGCGCGCGGCGAGCACGCAGCCGCCGGGCAGCTCGAGCTTTCCGGGGACCTCCAACCAGGCGGCCGGCGCCTCCGCATCGGCGGTTCTTGCCCGCAGCACGAGCAGGCCGTGCGCGACGCGCGCGTCGACGCCCATCGGGATGGTCGCCGAACCCTCCTGCGCAGCAACGATCCGCAGGACAGAGGCCACGTGCCGCGCCTCGAGCCGGGCCTCGGGGCACACGGAGAGAATCGCCGCGCGCACGACGCGACGGGCGATGGCCACCTCGGTCGCCGCCAGGCGCGCGGCGTCGAGCGCGATGAGCCCCTTGTCCTCGCGGCGCGTGAGGTCGCGGCGGGCGCGGGCGGCCACGGCGGTGAGGTAGGCGTCCTCGTCCGAGAGGATGTCGCAGGTGTTCGCGATGCTCGCGGCCAGGCGCTCGTTGCGCTTCTTGGCAACCGGCAGGACCTCGTGGCGAACAAAGGCGCGCAGGTAGCGGGTGTCGGCGTTGGTCGCGTCCTCTCGCCAGACGATGCCGCGCATGCGCAGAAGCTCGCAAAGCTCGTCGTGGGTGCGGTCGAGCAGCGGGCGCACGATGCGGTTGCGGCGGCGCGGGATGGACGAGAGCCCGGCGGCGCCGGTGCCGCGGATCGCGTTCATAAAGAAGGTCTCGGCGCGGTCGTCGGCGGTGTGCGCGGTGAGGATGCGCGCGGCCGAGCGCGGGCAGCCCACCTCGGCGCAGAGGTCGTTGGCCAGCTCGACGGCGGCCGAGTAGCGGGCCACACGGCCGGCGTTCTCGACGTTGCCGTCGGTTCGCGCGGCGAGCTCGGCCACGTCGACGCGGCGCACGGTGCAGGGGATGCCATAGCGGTCGCAAAGCTCGCGGACCGCTTCCTCGTCCTCCTCGGCATCGATACCCCTGAGCTGGTGATTCACATGCAGAACGTGCAGCCGCTCGCGGGCGATGCGAGCCTCTCCGCGGCCGTCGTCGATGTCGAGCGCGGAGGTCGCGGCAAGAACGAGCAGCGCCGTGGAGTCCGCGCCGCCCGACACCATGAGCACGACCGGCGCCGAGAGCTCGGCGTCGTCGCGGCCGCTCGGGCGGTCGAAGCGCGGGCCCGAGCCGGCATATCGGCGAGAAACGCTCGGCATTCTTGTCTCCCCCATCGAGTACGCTGTTTGACCGAACCAGTTTACAACGCGCCTGCGCCGCGGCATGGCCGCGGGTCGCTGGCGCACCCGACGCCCCGCGGCGGCGCCCCGGCGGCCGAAAGGACCCGAATGTACCCGCAGATTCATCTCCACGTGCTCGCCAGCGGCTCGAAGGGAAACGCGACCCTGGTAGAAGGGCCGGACGGCTTCGTGCTCGTGGATTGCGGCATATCTCACAAGGCGCTGCGCGAGCGCGCCGAGGAGCTCGGGCTCGACCTCGGCCGGCTGCGCGCCGTGCTGGTCACGCACGAGCACGGCGACCACACCAAGGGCCTGCCCGTGCTGTCGCGGCGCTTCTCGGGGCCGATGTACGCGACGGCCGGCACCGTGGGCGCGCGCAAAGACCTCGTCGGGCTGCCGTTTACGCTGGTAGACCACTCGTGTGAGCTGGACCTCGCAGGCATGCGCGTGCGCTGCTTCCCCACGAGCCACGACGTGGCCGACCCGATGTGCTTTCGCTTCGAGACCGACGACGACGCCGTGGGCTACTGCACCGACTCGGGCGTCCTTACCGACGAGGCGATGGCGCTGCTCTTCGGCGTGCGCGTGCTCGCCATCGAGTCCAACCACGACCCGCGCATGCTGGCGAGCGGCCCCTACCCCGCCTACCTCAAGGAACGCGTCGCGAGCGAGCGCGGCCACCTTTCCAACGAGCAGGCCGCCGAGGCGCTTCGCGACCTCGTGGACGAGGACACCGAGACCGTCGTGGCCATGCACCTCTCGCAAGAGAACAACCGACCGAGCGTCTGCGTCCGCGCGCTCGCGGCGGCGGTCGGCGCCGAGGCCGTAAACGACGCCTGGAGCGAGGCCCGCACGCCCGACGGGCTTCTGAGCATCTGCGCCGCCGGCCAGGACTGGCCGGTAACGGTCTGGTAGGCGCCCCGAGCCGCGCCCCGTTCGCAAATCGCGAGCAATACCAACGCCACGCGCATGCGGATTGGTATTGCTCGATTTTTGCGAACATTCCGGCCAAAATGTTCGCAAATCGCGAGCAATACCAACGCTCGGCGCCGCGTCTTTGGTATTGCTCGCGATTTGCGAACGCGCGGCGCAAAAAAGCGGCGCCGAGACCCCCGACGACGCGCGAAACGCTCCCCGCGACGACCGCGCTCCCAAAAAATCGAGCAATCCCACAATCCGGTTGCCCAGCCGTGGGATTGCTCGGATTTTTGAGAGCGCAGCCCCGGTTTCGGACCGCTAGTCGATGGTGATCTTGGTCACGTTGTTCTGCTCGACCTGCTTGGGGACGTTGATGGTGAGGACACCGCCCTCGAACTTGGCCGAAAGGCCCGCGGTGGCCGCATCCTTCAGGTAGACGCCGCGCGTGGCGCTCCACTCGCCGGTCTCCTTGTACAGATAGTTCTTGCCCTTCTCCTCCTCGGGCTCCTTGTGGTCCACGGAGATGGAGAGGCGACCCTCGTTGAGCTCGACGTCGATGTCCTCGCGCTTAACGCCGGCCAGCTCGGCGGTGACAACGTACTTCTCGCCGGCGTCCTCGACGTTCATCTTGAACGCGCCGACGGTCTCGGCGCTCTTTGCCAGCGAAGAAACCGGGGAGCCGAAGAAGTAATCGAACGGGTCGGACCAGTTGCGGAGGCCGCGAGAAACGTAAGGAACCATGCTTGCCATATGTACCACTCCTTTGGTTGTAGTGCCGTGGGGCACCGTGTCTGAACAGTGGTAGTTATGCCCGAAGGCGCAACTTCTAAACCGAGATTCGAAGGTTTTCTGCGCGTCATATACTCACCATATCTAAGTGTGGCCGACTTAGGTTTGACAACCGCAATTTGGAGACATTCCCCTTTTTGCACGCGAGTCGTAGTTGCGGGCTCGTCGTCGAGTCGTTGGGCAAATCACTTGAAACAGCGGTTCGTGTGCAAAAAGGGGACTGTCCCCAAATTGCGGTTGTAGGCAGCCGCGGCGCGTGCCTGCGCTAGAATCTTCAACATTGCTGTGTAGACGAACCTGGAGCCAGACATGGACGACCAGCTCGAACCCAACATCGCACGAAGCGCGCCCGAAATCGACGCCGTGTCTGAGGCCGCCCCCGCAGCTGACGCAAGGGCCGCACAGCCCTATCCCTACGTGCGCCGGCGCCCGGCCCACCGCAATGTCGGTACCGTAAGCGACTACGACGACGCGGGCGAGATCACCTCCGCGAACACCACGCACGACTCCGGCTACACCAACCGCGGCTCGCTGATGAGCGGCGACTCGTATCGCCGCTCCCGCGCGGACGCGCAGAAGCTCCGCCGCGACCTCCACTACGGCCAGTACCTCGAGATCCCCAAGGGCCGCCGCGACATCTTCGTCAAACACGAGCGCGTCGCGCGCATCAAGGCCTTCCTCGCGATTGTGGTCGTGGTCGCCATATTGGCGCTCGCCTTCCGCTTTATGTCGAGTTACATACAGATTAACTGAGACGCCACGAGCTAAGCGCAACTCAGACAGCAAGAAAAGCGCCGCCGCCGAATCGGTTTTCGGCGGCGGCGCTAATTTGTTGCGAAGGGGCGGCGCCGGCGGGCGCGACGCGCTCGGCGCCGGGTCATCCGCGCTAGTTCCAGGGGTCGCGCTCGAAGAGCGGCTCGGGCACCGGGCGGCGGTCGGAATACGGATCGTACCCGTCGTCGTCTTCGTTCTCGGCGCGCAAAAACTCGCGGCGCTCTTCCTCGGCCGCGCGGGTCTCGGCGCTACTGCTGCTCGATCTTGTCGCCAGACTGGCTGCCGGAGTTGTCGCCGGACTGGGGCTGTTGCTCACTCGACTCCCCCTCCTTCTGCTCCGTGGTCGGCGTGTCGGTCGCCGGGAACCCCGCCTTGAGCACCGACGAATCGTCGTAAAGGTATACATAGGCGATGTACTTCTCGATGCTGCCGCCGTACGGCGTCAGGTCTATCGAGGTGAAGTGGCTCTTGGGGACGACCATCGCGCTCACCTCATGGATGTCCTCGGCGCTGCCGATGATGACCGCCCAGTAGTAGTCCGACATCTGCCCGTAGCCGCAAATAAAGCTACGGTCCTCGGCCTTGAAGCCGAGTTCCTCGAGGTCAGCGGCGGTGCAGCTGCTCGTATAGCCGCTTAAGCCGCACTCATCCATAACGGCGCGGACGCCGTCGGTCGTCTCGTACTCGGAGCCGACGACCACGTTTGTCGACGAGAAGGTGTAGCAGACGCCGCCGACGGGCGCGCCGTTGGCGAGCACGTCGTCGCGCGCGTTGCCCTCGGCGGTCGGCGACTCGGGATACGCGGTGAAGGCGATCGTGTCGCCGTCGGTGCCCATGTAGACCGCATGCGCGTCGCCGTTGGTCAAGGTCGAGCCGTAGGTGATCGTGTACTTCTCCTGCGTCATGTAGGTGGCGATCTCCTGCGAGGTGCAGTCGAAGTAGCTCATGAGCGAGGTGACCTTATCGGGGAAGGGGCTCGACACCTTGAGGGTCACGGTGTCGCCTTCCTTGGCCTGGGTGCCGGCGGCGGGGCTAGACTCGACCACGGTGTTCCTAGCCTTGTCGGACTTGATGTACTCGACCTTCGCCTGGAGGCCGGCCTTCTGTATAGCGGTCTTGGCGGCGTCAACCGCGAGGCCATTGACGGCGGGCACGACGTAGGGCGTGGCGACGGAGAGAACGACCTCGTCGGCGGCCTTGAAGGTGGAACCCTCGCTGGGAGAAACTCTCAGGACGGTGCCGCTCGCAGAGTCGGAGCTCACAGGCTGGATGCGAATGTTCGTGGCGCCCATGCCGTAGAGCGCTTCCTGCGCTGCGTCCATCTGCTGGCCGGTGACCTGCGGAATCGTGCGCGCGACGGCCACGGTGATGGTCGCGCCGGCAGAGGCCTCGGCACGCGAGCCGGGCTCGGGCGAGCAGGAGATGACGGTGCCGATGCCGTCATCAGCAAAGGTCTGCTCGACCGTCACCTTGAAGCCGGCGGCGTCGAGCTGGGTCGTCGCGGTAGCCTGGTCGAGGCCGACGACGAGCGGGACGGTGCGACCGCCCCAGAGCTCGGTCTTGTAGGTGTACCAGCCGGCGCCGCCGAGGGCCCCGAGCACGAGCACGACGATAAGGGCGACGCCCCAGACGGGCAGTCCCTTCTTCTTTGTGCTCTTGACCGGGGACTGCACGCTGACCGGGGTGTGGACCGTGGCGAGGCCCTCGAGGTCGATGGGGGTGGCAAGGGGGTCGTCGAGGGCGTCGATGCCGTCGGCGGCCTGCTCGGCGCCGTCGACAGGCAGGACGGTCGTGGGGGCGGCGCCGACGAGCTGGGTGACGTCGAAGTCGGGCTCAGCGGGCTCGGCGCCCATCAGCTGCGTGGCGTCGGCGGGCTCAGCGGGCTCGGCGTCGGCGGCACCCATCAGCTGCGTGGCATCGGCGTTATTTATCGGGTCTTGCGTATCCATGACGGCCTCCTGGTCGCGGGTTCGTCTAGGCTCCTCTCATAATAAAGCAGCCGGGCCGCCCCTCCGCACGCGGAAGGCCGGCCCGGCCGCGCAATCAACCGGAAAGTCTGTCCCCAAACCGCTGCAGAAAGGGGACTGTCCCCAAACTGCAGGGGCGCGCTACTCGACGGCGTCGGGTTCCACGGCGTCGCCCGCGACGGCGGCGCGGGCGGCAAAGAGGCGCTGGTCGTCGCCGCAATCGACCTTCACCGTGTCGCCCTCGCGCAGCTCGCCGGCGATAATCAGGTTCGCGATGTTGTCCACGACCTGGCGCTGGACGAGGCGCTTCAGCGGGCGCGCGCCGTAGACCGGGTCGAGGCCGTCGATGGCCAGCGACTGCACCGCGGCCGGCGTGAGCTCGAGCTTGATGCGGTCGCGCTCCAGGCGCTCGCGCACGTCCCTGAGCTGAATGTCCACGATCTTCTCGATGTCCTCGAGGCCGAGCGGCTGGAAGACCACGATGTCGTCGATGCGGTTGAGGAACTCGGGCCGGAAGTGCTCGCGCAGGGCCTCCATGGCCTGCTCGCGGCCCCGGCAGGCATCGCCCGCGGCCTCGGCGCCCGCGATGAACTGGCTGCCCACGTTTGACGTCATGATGATGATCGTGTTCTTAAAACTCACCTGGCGCCCCTGGCCGTCGGTCAGGCGACCGTCGTCGAGCACCTGCAGCAGCACGTTGAAGACGTCGGGGTGCGCCTTCTCCATCTCGTCCAGCAGGATGACGCTGTACGGGTGGCGACGGACGGCCTCGGTGAGCTGGCCGCCCTCCTCGTAGCCCACGTATCCCGGAGGGGCGCCGATGAGGCGCTGCACGCTGAACTTCTCCATGTACTCGGACATGTCGATGCGCACAAGGGAGCGCTCGTCGTCGAACAGACACTCGGCGAGCGCCTTGGCGAGCTCGGTCTTGCCGACGCCGGTGGGCCCGAGGAAGAAGAAGCTGCCGAGCGGGCGGTCGGGGTCGGAGAGCCCGGCGCGGCTGCGGCGCACGGCCGCGGCCACGGCGCTGACGGCCTCGTCCTGGCCGATGACGCGGCGGTGCAGCTCGGCCTCGAGGTTCTTCAGCTTGTCCATCTCGCCCTGCATCATCTTGGACACGGGCACGCCGGTCCAAGCGGACACGACCTCGGCGATCTCCTCGCTCGTGACCTCCTCCTTGAGCAGGCCGCCGGACTCCTGCTTGGCAATAAGCGCCTGCTCAGCGGCATCGTAGTCGGCCTGCAGCGAGGGGATCGTTGAGTAGCGCAGCTCCGAGGCGCGGGCCAGGTCGCCCTCGCGGGTGGCGCGCTCCATCTCGGTCTTCGCGTCCTCGATCTGCCCCTTGAGGTCCTGGACACGATCGATGGCGCCCTTCTCGTTTTGCCAGTCGGCCTTCATGCCGTCGAGTTTCTCGCGGGTAACGGCGATCTCCGCGCGCAGGGTCTCGAGGCGCTCCTTGCTGGCGGCGTCCTCTTCCTTAAGAAGCGCCTGCTCCTCAATCTGCATCTGGGTGAGCTGGCGATCGACGGCGTCGATGTCGGAGGGCATCGAGTCAAGCTCCATACGCAGGCGGCTCGCGGCCTCGTCCACCAGGTCGATGGCCTTGTCGGGCAGGAAGCGGTCGGAGATGTAGCGGTTGGAGAGATCGGCCGCGGAGACCAGCGCCGCATCGGTGATGCGCACGCGGTGGTGCTGCTCATAGCGATCCTTGAGGCCGCGCAGGATGCTGATGGTGTCCTCAACCGTGGGCTCCCCCACCATAACGGTCTGGAAGCGGCGGGCCAGCGCCTGGTCCTTCTCGATGTACTTGCGGTACTCGTCGAGGGTGGTCGCGCCAATGGCGTGCAGCTCACCGCGGGCGAGGGCCGGCTTCAGGATGTTGCCGGCGTCCATGGAGCCCTCGGTCGCGCCCGCGCCCACGATGGTGTGGAGCTCGTCGATAAAGAGGATGATGCGGCCGTCGGCCTTCTCGACCTCCTTGAGCACGGACTTGAGGCGCTCCTCGAACTCGCCGCGGTACTTTGCGCCCGCGACCAGCGCGGACATGTCGAGCTCGACGAGGTCCTTGTCGCGAAGGGTGGAGGGCACGTCGCCGTTGACGATGCGCTGTGCCAGCCCCTCGACGATGGCGGTCTTGCCGACGCCCGGCTCGCCGATGAGCACCGGGTTGTTCTTAGTGCGGCGGCTGAGGACCTGGATGGTACGGCGGATCTCCTCGGTGCGGCCGATGACGGGATCGAGCTTGCCCTGGCGCGCGAGATCGCAGACGTTGCGGCCGTACTTGGAGAGGGCCTCGAGCTCTGCCTTCGCGTCTTGGCTGGTCACGCGGTTGTCGCCGCGCAGGTCGGCGTAGGCGGACTCGACGCGCTTGCCAGTGACGCCGGCGGACTTGAGGATGCTGCCAGCGTCGGTCTTGTCGTCGGCGAGGGCGCAGAGCAGGTGCTCGGTCGTCACGTAGGCGTCGCCCAGCTTGGACGCGAGCTTCTCGGCGGCATTGGCCACGCGCACGAGGGCGTCGCCGCAGCCGAGCTGCGAGTTGGAGCCGGACACGCGCGGCTGGCGAGCGATTACATCATCTACCTGCGCCTCAATGGACTTCGGGTCGGCGCCGACGCGCTCGATGATAGCGGAAAGGTTGTGCTCGCCGGAACTCAAGAGGGCCTTGAGCAGGTGGATGGGCTCCACCTGTCCTGCGTTGGCGTCCGTGGCGATGCCGATTGCGGCCTGGAGCGCCTCTTGTGCCGTAACGGCCCATTTTTCAAATCGCATAGTGCTCACCCTTTCTGGGCTCTCGTATTTATCGCCTACAGTCTTCCCTGTGATGGTGGACGCTATACATAATCTAAGTGTCTATATATTAGATTCTGCAAAGCTGCATCACAGCGCTGCGCCGAAATTGCAAGGTTTAGCCGCTCGTGCGACGTTGGGGACATACCGTTGCAAGGTTTTGCCGCTCGTGCGACGTAAAAGAGGGCCAAAAGGGCGTCTAGAATAGCAAAACCCCCGGTTTGTCAAAGGCAAACCGGGGGTTGAGGGCCAAATCACGTCGCACGAGCGGCAAAACCTTGCAGCGATTTCGTTTTAGGTCGCACGAGCGGCCAAACCTTGCAGCGATTTCGTTTTACGTCACACGAGCGGCCAAACCTTGCACAACCGGCGGCGACACATCGCGCAAAGCGCCTATTCGCCGCTTGTGCCGCCTCCCAGTAGCTTGCGCATGACCTGTTCGGGATTCGCGCTCTCATAGCGTGTCAGCGACGTGATGCGCTCCTGCACGCGATACTCGCGAAGCTCGTCCTCCATCTTTCGGACCTTCTCGCGGAGCTGCTCGACCTCGTCTTGCAGCTCGAGCTCGCGCTCGCGCATGTCGATGATGCGCACGACGCCGGCCAGGTTGATGCCCTCGTCGGTAAGCTTGGAGATAAGGTTCAGCCGGTCGATGTCGGCCTGCGAGTACAGGCGCGTATTGCCGCGAGAACGGCCCGGATTGACCAGGCCTTTCTGCTCGTAGACGCGCAGGGTCTGCGGGTGCATGCCGGTGAGCTCGGCCGCCACGCTAATCATGTAGAGCGGCTTGTTGCGCCCGTCCGCGTTGTTACGCGCCATAGCGCTCGACCTCCTCGCGATAGCCGCGCTCGTCGGCATCACGCAGCGCCTCGAGCGCCTTGCGCTCCTTGTCGGAAAGAAGTGTCGGGACCTGGACCTGCACCGTTACGTAGAGCGCGCCGGTCACGCCCTTGCGCTTAACGTTGGGGGCGCCCAGGTCCTTGAATCGGAACTTCTTGCCAGACTGTGTGCCGGCGGGGACCTTGAGACGCACCGTCTTGCCGGAGGGCGTGGGGACGTCGACCGTGGCGCCCAGCGCCGCCTCGTAGATGGAGAGCGGCAGGTCCATGGTCACGTCGGCGCCGTCGCGCTTAAAGAGCGGGTGCTCGGCCACGTGCGTGGTGATGACCAGGTCGCCGGCCGGGCCGCCGTTGACGCCGGCCTCGCCGCGGCCGCGATAGCGCAGCTTGCCGCCGTCGATGGCGCCCGCTGGGATCTTTACCGTAAGGCCCTGCTCGGCGCCGGTGGACGGGACGCGGTAGCTCACCTTGCGCGTGCCGCCGCTAAAGGCCTCGTCGAACGTGACATCGATGGAGATGGTGAGGTCGGTGCCCTTGGCCGGACGGTTCGCGCGGCCGCCGCCGAAGATCGACGAGAAGTCGAACCCGCCGAAGCCCTCGCCCGCGGCTCCGCCGCCCATGCCGCTGAAGATGTCTTGCCAGTTGCCACCGACGTTGGTGGAATAACCGCCGTAGCCGCCGGCGCCCGGTATGCCGCCGAACATCAAGAGTTGGTCATACTCCTTGCGCTTCTGCTTGTCGGAAAGCGTGGTGTACGCCTCGCTGACCTCCTTGAACTTGGCCTCGTCGCCGCCCGCATCCGGGTGGTACTTGGCGGCCAACCTGCGGAAGGCCTTCTTGATATCGTCGTCGGTGGCGTCGCGCTTGACGCCCAGGATGTCGTAGTAGTTTCTGTCTGCCATGGCTGCACGAGCCCCCTCTCTAAAAAACCGCCCGGGCACGGATGCCCGGGCGCGGAGAATCCGTTAGTTGTTGCCGTCGCCCTCGGGCGCCGCGTCCGCGTCGGCCGGCTCGGGCGCCGGGCGCTTCGGCCCGCCGAAGGTTACCGTGACCATCGCGTTGCGGATGACCTTGTCGCCCATCTTGTAGCCCTTCTGATACACCTGGGCCACGGTCTCGTCGTAAGCCTCGGCGTCCTCGACGCGGCCCACGGCTTGGTGGGCAAGAGGCTCGAACGGCTCGCCGGCGGGGTCGATGACCTCGACGCCCTCCTTCTGCAGCGCCCCCAGCATCTTCTGGTGCACGGCGCCGATGCCGTCGACGAACTGCTTGAGCTGCTCGTTGTTCTCGGTGTCGCCGGCGTGCTCGATGGCGCGCTCCATGTCGTCAAGCACGGGGAGCAGCGAGACGACAAGCTTCTCGGCGGCGCGCTCCTTCTCGGCCAGGCGCTCGGCGGCGGTGCGGCGGCGGAAGTTGTCCCAGTCGGCCTGCAGGCGCATATAGCGCTCGTTGGCCTCGTTGGCCTTGACCTGCGCGGCATCGATCTGGTCCTGGACGCCGGCCAGCTGCTTGGCCAGGTCGTCGCGCTCCTCGCGGAGCTTGCCCGCATCGGCGGCGAGCTCCTTCTCGGCGGCCTCCTCGCCGCGGCGAATGGCCTCCTCGACGCGGGCGCGCTCCTCCTCGGGGTCGAGCACCTCGGCGTCCTCGATCACGGGCTCGGCTGCGGCCTCGGCGGCCGTGCCCTCTACGGTCTCGGCGGCGTTCTCGGCCGCCTCGTCCATGGTCTCCTCAGAGTCGATAGGCACCTTCACGTCACCCTCCTCACTTGAATCGAAAAGGAGGCGGCCGGTTTGGGCCGCCTCCCATACGTCGTCTACCTGCGGCGCGTTTAAATTCCGCGCCGCGCTAACCTGCGTGCGGCGTGCGCCGCGGGCGGCTTATTCGTTGTCGTCGACGACCTCGTAGTCGGCGTCGACCACGTCATCGGAGCCAGCGGCCGCGCCGGCGCCCGGCTGAGCGGCGGAAGCCTCGTCGGTCGTGGAGTAGACAATCTGCGCGAGCTTCTGGGAAGCCTCGGTGAGTTTCTCGCCGGCGGCCTTGATGGCGTCGATGTCGGTGCCCTCCAGCGCCTTCTTGGCGTCGGCGATGGCGGCCTCGACCTCGGTCTTCTGGTCGGCGGGAACCTTGTCGCCGAGGTCCTTCAGGGTCTGCTCGGCGCCGTAGCACAGCGAGTCGGTCTGGTTGCGGACCTCGATCTCGTCCTTCTGCTTCTTGTCCTCCTCGGCGTGGGCCTCGGCGTCCTTGACCATGCGATCGACCTCGTCGTCCGAAAGGGCGGTGGAGCCGGAGATGGTGATCTGCTGGGACTTGCCGGTGGCCTTGTCCTTGGCGGTGACCTTCACGATGCCGTTGGCGTCGATGTCGAAGGTGACCTCGATCTGCGGGACGCCGCGGCGGGCGGCCGGGATGCCGGTGAGCTGGAACTTGCCGAGCGACTTGTTGTCGGCGGCCATGTTGCGCTCGCCCTGCAGGACGTTGATCTCGACGGAGGTCTGGTTGTCGGCGGCGGTGGAGTAGACCTCGGTCTTAGAGGTCGGGATGGTGGTGTTGCGGTCGATCATCTTGGTCATGACGCCGCCCATGGTCTCGACGCCGAGGGACAGCGGGGTGACGTCGAGCAGCAGGATGCCGGAGACGTCGCCGGTGAGGACGCCGCCCTGGACGGCCGCGCCGTCGGCGACGACCTCGTCCGGGTTGACGGACATGTTGGGCTGCTTGCCGGTCATCGACTTGACGAGGTCCTGGACAGCGGGCATGCGGGTAGAGCCGCCGACGAGAATGACCTCGTTGACCTGCGAGATCTGCAGGCCGGCGTCCTGGAGGGCCTTGGTCACCGGGGTCTTGCAGCGGTCGAGCAGGTCGCGGGTGATCTTCTCGAACTCAGCGCGGGTCAGGGTGTAGTCGAGGTGCTTGGGGCCGGAGGCGTCGGCAGTGATGAAGGGCAGGTTGATCTGGGTCTGCTGGGCGCTCGAGAGCTCCTTCTTGGCGTTCTCGGCGGCCTCCTTCAGGCGCTGCAGGGCCATGGGGTCCTTGCGAAGGTCGATGCCGTTGTCGGACTGGAACTTCTCGGCCATCCAGTCGATGACGCGCTGGTCCCAGTCGTCGCCGCCCAGGTGGTTGTCGCCGTTGGTGGCAAGAACCTCAACGACGCCGTCGGCGAGGTCGAGCAGCGAGACGTCGAAGGTGCCGCCGCCGAGGTCGAAGACGAGGACCTTCTGGTCGATGTCCTTCTTGTCGAGGCCGTAGGCGAGGGCCGCGGCGGTCGGCTCGTTGACGATGCGCTGGACGTTGAGGCCGGCGATCTTGCCGGCGTCCTTGGTGGCCTGGCGCTGGGCGTCGTTGAAGTAGGCCGGGACGGTGATGACGGCGTCGGTGACGGGCTCGCCGAGGTACTTCTCGGCGTCGGCCTTCATCTTGGAGAGGGTCATCGCGGAGATCTGCTCGGGGGTGTAGTCCTGGCCGTCGATCTCGACGACGGCGCGGCCGCCCTGGCCCTCCTTGACCTTGTACGGGACGGTCTTGAGCTCGGAGGCAACCTCGGAGTACTTGCGGCCCATGAAACGCTTGATGGAGAAAACGGTATTGGTCGGGTTGGTGACGGCCTGGTTCTTGGCCGCCTTGCCGACGATGCGGTCGCCGTCGGCGCGGAAGCCGATTACGGACGGTGTGGTGCGCTCGCCCTCGGCGTTGACGATGATGGTCGGCTGACCACCCTCGAGAACGGCCATGGCGGAGTTGGTGGTGCCAAGGTCGATGCCCAGAATCTTGCCCATTGTGCGATCCTTTCTGTTTGCGCGTCGGCTTTCCTTCGGGCCGCGCGCCTTTATCTGCGTTGTACGGTTGAGTTTATGCCCGTTGCGTATTGATTCTATACATAATCTAAGTCTCTTCACATTAGATTTTTTGCTGGTCGCGATTTAGGGCCTGAGCTGGGAAGAAGCGCCGGGCGGGTTGTGAACGCCCGGCGCTTCTTGGCAGGTCGCGGATTGTGCGCGGCCCCCTACTCGAGGATCCGGTGCTCGAAACGGCCGTCCTCGTAGATGCCGAAGCTGTGGGTGCCGTCCTTGGGGATGCCGACCGAGCCAGGGTTGAACACGGTGATGTCGGAGTGACCATCGACCTGCTGCAGGACCTTCTTGTGGGTGTGGCCGTAGACGAGGGCGGAGCCGGCGGGCAGGGTCGGCCATTTGTCGACGCTATTGTGCAGGCCGGGGCCGTAGATGTGACCGTGCGTGAGGAAAAACGAGCGGCCGCCGTCGAGCAGAATGTCGTGATCGGCCATGCAGGGGAAGTCGAGGACCATCTGGTCGACCTCGGCCTCGCAGTTGCCTCGCACGGCGATGATGCGATCGGCGATACCGTTGAGCATTTCGATCACTCGCTTAGGCGCGTAGTCGGCGGGCAGGTCGTTGCGCGGGCCGTGGTAGAGCATGTCGCCGAGGAGCACGACGCGGTCGGGCTGCTCGTCCTCCACGGCGCCCATGAGCTTGGCGCACCAGTCGGCCGCGCCGTGGATGTCGGATGCGATGACGAGTTTCATGGCTTCTCCCCTGCGATTCGGGCGATTTTTTGGCGCTCCAATCGTACCGCGACGGGCCTTCGAATAAACACCTCTGACTTATCGCACTTTAAATTGTGAAATACAGAGTACAGGGCGTCTCGCAATGTGATTTATCAGGCCAAATACAGCGTTTGTCGAGCCGTTTACTCCGCTCAGCAGCTTTTTATTATGCGAAATGTCAGAGTTGTCTCTATAGTTGGGCTATGGACGTGCTCATCTGCGATTCAACAGCCTTCCGCTATTGGAGAATCCCTCCCATAGCGCAGCTTCTGGCGGCAGCGCCGGAGGCCGATATCCGCTTGGCCAAGGTTTTGAGCGGCAATGACCTTGAGCTGCTGTCCGCCCGAGCACTTAGGGCCTGCGAGAAGTTCGCCAAGCCTCATTGCGGCAACGCTGGAGAGCTCTATCGAACAATGCTGGATGCCGTCCCCCTTTTGAGCCTTTGCGGAGATGGGCCCTTTGATTTGCTAAGTAAAGACAACCGCGACGTTCGAAGGTCAAGCCTCGTTGAACCCAAGGTCTGGAGCGCAGGGGCGCCTGTCGGCGGAACGCGTGAGGCCACCGAGCTGTTCGGCGTCACATCGCCAGAGTTTACGTTGCAGCAGCTCGCGGCACGCGCGAGCCTCGAGAGAACGCTCCTTCTGGCAAGCGAGCTCTGCGGCGGGTTCTCTGTGTTCCGCCCGCCCGCCGAGATCGCGGGCGTGATTCAACGTCTCTGCAACAGGGGAGTCTTACCCAAAATCGGAGGATGGGAGCCTTGTCTCAGCGGCAGCGGAAAGCTCACCGACCTGTGGAAGCGACCTCCACTTACGACACCGAGCGATCTGAAGCACCTGGCGGAGACAAGCGACTCGTCTCGCGGGAGGGCGCGTCTTTCCCTAGTCGCTGACCTTGTGACGCCGGACGCCGCATCGCCGTTTGAGGTGCAGGCGGGCATCTTGCTCGGCTTGTCGGCACGACGCGGCGGTGCGGGCCTCGACGGCTTCAAATTCAACCATAAAGTCTGGCTTACCCCTGATGCGGCGCTTCTCTCCAAACGGGGAAGCTGCTCATGTGACTTGTACTGGGACGAGGGGCTGGACGTCGAATGCCACAGCATCACATGGCATGCGGAGCGAGACAGTCAGTTGTCCGATTTTGCACGAGAGACTGCGCTGGAGCTCATGGGCATCGAAGTGCTCCCGATTACCTATGAGCAGCTGTCTTCACCGCGGCAATTCGACGCAATCGTCCGAATTATCACCTCCAAGCTTGGGCGCAAACAGCCCGCCAAGACCAAGACGTCCCAGGCGGCGGCGAATCGCCTATGGAAAGAGGTTTTAAAGGTCGACTGGCTTAGGCTTCCCGACGTTTAAGGCCGGCACGAAGCTTACCTCTGACTTTTCGCAGTTTAAATCTGGATTCGTTCGGTATCTAAGGGTGGATTCAGCCTAAAGCTGCAGGTATTAGATCGGATACACCGAAGAATTCCAGGTTTAATGTGCGAAAAGCCGGAGTTTGAATTGCGCGGCAAGAAAATCGGCCCCGGAGGGGCCGTTTTTAAGCGAGTGAAGCGGGCGCGGATAGCGGCTGCGACCGCGTTCGACGCCCGGGCGCGAATTTACGCCTGCTTTTTGGCGAGGCGGGCCTTGATGAGGCCGGCGACGGTCGGGATGATGCTGACCAGCACGATGCCGACGATGAGCAGCTCAAAGTGCTCCTGCACGAACGGGATCCCGCCGAAGAAGTAGCCGAGCAGCGTGAACACCGTGGACCACGTGATGCCGCCGAGCACGTTGAACAGCACGAAGCTGTGCCACTTCATGCCGCCCATGCCGGCAATGAACGGCACGAAGGTGCGGATGAACGGGAAGAAGCGCCCCAGGAAGATGGCCAGGTGGCCCCACTTGTCGAGAAACGCCTCGGACTTGGCCATGCGCTCGGGCGTCATGGCCTTGACCTTGCCGGAATCGATGATCTTGCGCCCAAAGAAGTGGCCAATCATGAAGTTGCACTGGTCGCCCAGGATGGCCGCGACCCACGCCACGGCAAGCAGCGCCACGATGTTGAACCCGCCGTCCGCCGCAAAGAAGCCCGACGCAAACAACAGCGAGTCGCCCGGCAAAAACGGGAAGAACACGACGCCGGTCTCGATGAAGATGATGAGGAACACGCAGCCGTACGCCATCACGGGGCCGGCGGCGATCCAGCCCGCAATGGCCGTGCGCGGGTCTTTAAGCAGCTCAGCGATGAAGTTGACAAAGCCCATGGGTCGAGAACTCCTTTTTGGTCGCGGGTCAAAAACACGCCTGGACACAACACAACCCCGCGGCAAACGTCACGGGGTTGATCAAGTGCGCAAGTGCGCTCGATGGGAACGGGTGCCCGCCAGAGGCCCCTTATGGCTGCTGCCTCCCGGCCCTGACCAGGTTCGAGGTGTGGCGTCACCCGCACCCATCGAACGCGCTCTGCCACAAACTGTACCATGCGCGGGCCCGCGATGGCGGCGACCGTGCCGCTAAACCCCCACAGCCTGCAGAACGAACATAACAATCGTCAGGATCACGACCGCGACGATGGTAAACCACGTCAACGCATTCCACGCGCGCGAGTTGCGGTTCTCCCCCATCACGTGCCGGTCGCTGGCGATAAGCACCATGAAGACGAGCAGCACCGGCAGCAGCACACCGTTGATGACCTGCGCGAGCATCATGATGCCAAAGAGGTCGACGTTCGGGATCACCACGATAACGGCCGACACGAAGATGACGGCGGTGATGATGCCGCGGTACACAGGCGCTTCTTGCCAGTTGCGGTCGCTGCCGCGCTCCCAGCCGAAGGCCTCGCAGATGGCGCTCGACGTGATGCCGGGCAGCACGCACGCGGCGAGGAACGACGCGCCGACGAGGCCCGCGCCGAACAGCAGCGTGGCGTAATCGCCGACGAGCGGCTGCAGCGCGAGCGCCGCGTCCTCGGCGCTGGAGACCGCAATGCCCGCCGGAAACAGCACCGCGCCCGTGGTAAGGATGATGAACCAGCTGATGATGCTCGCCACAACGGAGCCGGTGACGGTATCGATGCGCTGGTAGGGCAGGTCCTCGGCGCGCGCGTTTTTCTCGACGACGTTGGACTGCGCGAGGAAGATCATCCACGGCGCGATGGTGGTGCCGATGTTTGCCACGAGGACCGAGAAGTACGTCGGGTCGGTCGAGAAGCGCGGGATCACAGTGGCGTTGAGCGCGTCGCCCCAGTCGGGCCCGACCATGACGCCGGCGACCACGTACGTGACAAAAACACAGCTGATGGCCAGCAGGATCTTCTCGATGCGGTGGTAAGAGCCGCTCATGGTGAGAAGCCAGATGGCGAGCGCGGCGACGGGCACACTGACCAGGGCGGGCACGCCGAAAAGCGCGAGGCCCGACGCGATGCCCGCGAACTCGGAGAGCGTGACGGTCGTGTTGGACACGAGCAGCGCCAGCATGGCGAGCGTCGAGAGGCGCACGCCGAACTGTTCGCGAATGAGCGACGCGAAGCCTTTGCCCGTCACGCACCCCATGCGAGCTGCGGTTTCTTGCGCGACGATGAGAAGTACGCACATGACGGGGACGGTCCAGAGCTGGCCGAAGCCGAAGGAGGCGCCGGCGCTGGAGTAGGTGGCTACGCCGCCGGCGTCCGCGCCGGCGAGAGCCGCGACCATGCCGGGGCCGAGGGCGGCGAGCACGCGCTTGGGGTCGAGCTTGCGCTTCGTCACTTGCTTCTCGCCCACCACGCTACGCCCCCAGCATTGCCGGGGCCAGCAGCGCCACCGCCGCGACGAACACGGCGAGCGCGACCACCATGGCGGTCAATGACATCGTGAAGCCCGAGGTATCCAGGTTCTTCTCTTCGCGCGTGCGAAGAATGGCCAGGTAGATAGGACAGGCCACAAACGTGAGCAGCACGGCGACCGACGCGGCGGCGAGGCCCAGCGCAAGCCCGGGCATGTAGGCGTGCAACGGCTCGGCAAAGCGAACGCTGCGCAGCGCGAGGCTCGCGAGGAACACGACACCCGCCAGCACGATGCCGAGACCGATGCTCTTTACCGCGAAGCCGAAGGCGGACGGCGAGCCATCATCATTGGGGTCGTTTTGCAGGAAGAAGTTGGCCACGTAGCTCAGCGCGTCGTCCGAGAGCACGAGCGCTGCGGGCAATGCGGCGCAGGTCAGAAACATCATGAGGCTGTTCTCGCCGAGCACGCGCGGGGCCAGGGCGGCGAGCACCACCACACCTGCGAACCACAGGAAGAACCACGCGTTGCGGCGCAGCATCCACACGAGGTCGCCGCCGTGCGAGGAGTCGTCGTCGGACGGGGCGCCGCCGGCGATCTGCAGGTCCTCGGCATGCTCCTCCTCCAGGACGTCAAGCGCGTCGTCGACGGTTACGATGCCCAGCATGTGGCCGTCGTCGGCCACGACCGGCATGGCCAGCAGGTTGTACTTGGCGATGTTCTCGGCCACGTCCTCCTGGTCGTCCTCCGGGCTCGCGGTGATGAGTTCTTCGGTGCAGACGTCCTTGAGGCGCGTCTCGGGCTCTGACACGATGAGCTGGTTGAGCGTGACGACGCCGGAGAGTTTGTTGTCCTCGTCGATGAGGTAGACGTAGCGCACGGCCTCAAAGTCCTCGTCGAGACCACGCAGCATCTGGACCGCATCGGCCACGGTGGTGCCCTCCTCGGGCATCGAGGCGAACTCGGAGGTCATGATGCGGCCCGCGGTGTCCTCGCGGTAGCCCAGCAGCTGGCGGACGGCACGCTGCTCTTGGACGCCCATGAGGCGCAGGAGCTTCTCGGCCTTGTCGTAGTCCAGCTCGGAAACGAGCTCGGCGGCGTCGTCCGGGTCCATCTCGGACAACATGCGCGAGGCGTCGGTCTCGTTCATGTTGCCCATGAGCTCGGCGGCCATCGCGTCGTCGTCGAACTCGGCCATGGCGCCGGCTCGCTGCTCGTCGTCGAGCTGCGCGAAGACCTGCCCGCGCAGGCGTGGGTCGAGACGCTCGATGATGTCGGCGATGTCGGCGGGGTGCATGTCGTCGAGGGTCTTGTGAGAGACGCTCAGCTTGACGTTGGAGAGGTCGCGTTCAACGAGGTCCATGTAGGACCAGGCGATGATGCGCTCGGGAATCTGCTTGCCGAGGGCGCGGGCCACGCGCATAACGCCGCGCTCGAGGGCGGGGTGCAGCGAGCGCAGGATGCCGCGGGCGCCCACCTCGGCGCCAAGCAGGCGCAGCTGCGTAGAGTTGGTGTCGGAGAGCTTGAGGTCGTTCACGCGGACGACGCGCATGCCGCGGGTGTCCACAATCTGCTTGTTCAGGATGTCGCGCGCGATGAGGACCTCGTCCGGCTGCAGGTAAGAGAAGCGGATGTCGGTCGAGTTTACCTTGAGGCGGATCTCGCTCTCGTCGTAGCTGTCGACGTACTTGCGCCAGCTGATCATGAAGGGGGTGCGGCCAGGGCCCTTGAAGGCCAGCGCGGTGACGCGGGGAAAGACCTCGCCCGTAGCGATACCGAGGTCGGAAACGGTACCGATCTTCTCGCCGTCGGCGGCATAGACCGGGTTGCCCATGAGCTGGGACAGGTAGATCATTCGTGCTCCTTTGCGCTGGCGTGGCCGTGCTTGGCCGCGCGGTTGCGGACTTCACGCCTTGACGGCGCGCGATCGAGCACGCCGCAGGTCATCGACTAGCAGGTCGAGGTTTCATGCGGACCCTTCTCTTTGGACTTGGTCAAATCAAATCGTTATTGTACACGACATGCGTATGGGCGCATCAGGCCTAACAAAAGGTTTATGTAAGACCCGCGAGGACGCGCGAATCTGTATAGCGAACACCGCGGGAGGGGATGCTATGGATGTGCAGGGAGCGGCGGCACGGTTGCAACGCAGCACAAACGCAAGGCACGTGCCCCCGCGCTGTAAAGCGATCCAATGCTTGGCAGCTGCCAAAGTGGAGGCCCCGGAGCTAAGGCTCCGCAGGGCCTCCGTCTATATGTGAACCTAGTTTGAGGAGAGGGATTCTCTCCCCGCAGCGGTTTGGAAATCTAGATAATCCCGTAAGAATTTTAAGGTTTCCAAGCTGAAGACAAGCTGGCGACAAGCCGACCATGACAGCAGTGCCGCCCTTAACGGCTTGACTACTTGAAGTGACGGCTGTGCACGGCGTAGTCGCGGCAGGCGCGGGCCAGGTAGCCATAGTGCTCAGGACTGTGGGCGTCACTCGCGATGTAGGTGTAGAGCCCCTCAGCGAACATCTTGCGGGCAGGCCTCTTCTCGCGCCCGAAGCGACCGCCGGCGATAAAGTCGGCAGATGCCTGCAGCTTACACCCCATGCGCACGAGGTCGCGCGCGATCTGGATGTCCTTCTGGATGGCACGATAGCGCTCGGGGTGGGCGATGATCACGGTGTAGCCCATGCCCTGCAAGGTATAGATGGTGCGCTCGTACTCGCGGAAGTCAGCGGCGTCGCAATGGGTATCGAGCTCGAGCAGGAACTCGGGCGTCTCGGCAAAGCGCAGGTAGGGCGCCCAGTCTTCAACGCCGAGCTGCACGAGCTTACGGTAAGCGACCTCAAAACCCATGGACACGTGGACCTCGGGCGCGTGCTCGGCGGCAGCGTCGCGGAACACGCCGAAGGCAGCCACCATCTTCTCGTAATCGAAGTAGGGGCTGCGTGCGTGCGGCGTGCAGACCATAGAGGTCACGCCGACGGCGCGGGCGGCCTCGAGCATCCGAAGGCTCATCTCAAGGTCGGCCGCGCCGTCGTCGACGCCGGGCAGTATGTGGCAGTGCAGGTCGCGCATACAACAAATCCGCTCAGCTCAGGACCGAGCTAGTCGTCGAACGAGGTCTTTGGCTTGTACCCCGACTGGGCAAGAAACGCCATCGTGCTGTCCGCGGCGCCATCGAAGTTGATGTTCGGGAGCGACTTCGGGCCGGGAACCGAGCCCTGCTGAACAGCAGAGGTCCCCGCATTCGTGGCATCAGCGTCGAGGGCGGCAGGCGCGGCCGCAATATCCTCCGCGCTGGCCATGGAATCGGCGACGTCATCGGTAGCCGTATGCACACCCTGGGAAAGAGGCACGTCGGGAAGCTTTGGGGCAGGGGAAGAGCTGTCGGACCCGCCGCTGCGCCGGACCCGCTTACCGTCCTTGTTGTAGTAGTTGTAGTAGTACTCGCTGCGCTCGGAGTCGCAGAAGTTCATTACGGTGCCGATCACGTTCGCATCGGCCTTCTTGAGCTGGTCGTAGGCAGCCAGAATGTCGGCCCGCTTGGTAAAGCCCTGACGCACGACGAGCAGGGTCGCGTCCGCGACCTGCGAGATAATGGCAGCATCGACGAAGGCGGACACGGGCGGCGTGTCGATGATCACGAACGCATACTCCCTGCGCAGGCGCGCCACAAGTTTGCCGAAGCGCTTGGAGGCGAGGATGTCGACCGGGTTGGGAATGTGAGGCTCGACGTCAAGGAAGTGAAGGCCCGGGGTGTCGGTCTCGACGACGGCCTCCTCCAGGGTCACCTGGTTGGCAAGAACGGCATAGAGGCCGTGCTGCGTGTGGATACCCATCTCGTTGGCGATGGACCGGCGGCGCAGGTCGCAATCGACGATGATTACGTCCTTGCCACCGGCGGCAATCGCCTGACCGAGCGCGACAGAAATCGCGGTCTTGCCCTCATTGGGCACCGCAGAGGTGACGACAAGCGTGTGCACAGGGTTGTCAACCGAGGCGAAGCGGATGTTCGCCACGAGGGTCTTCACCGAGTTCTGGAGATAAACGCGGTCGCCCTTACCCATCTTTTGGCTCTTGTTGCTAGCAAACACGTTAGTTACGCCTTCCTGAAGAGACGGGGATGCGGCCGATGACAGGGACGCCCAGAAGCTCCTCGAGCTCCTCCTGGCTCCTGATCTTGGTGTTGAGCATGTCCGCGAGGACGACGAGCGCCACGGCCACGAAAAGGCCGGCCAAAAACGCGACCGCCACGTAAAGCACGCGGTTGGGGCCGCTCGGCTGGGTGGGAGTCTGCGCTTGGTCAATGACGTTGACGGACTGGATATTCATGACCTGCTGCGCGATGGCGGAGACATTGTCTGCGATAGAGTTGGCCACGCGAGCAGCGCCATCGGCGTCCGTGGACGTAACCTCCAGCGTAACCACGCGGGAGGTGGTCTCAGAGGTGACGCTCACTTTATAATCTTTGAGACTAGAGAGCCCGAGCTCCGCAGCGGCCTCGTTGGTGACACGATCGGAGCTGAGCAGATTGGCCACGTCGTTCGTGACCATCTGCGAGGCGGAGAGGTCCGAGGCGAGCGTCGAGGAGCTTTCGCTGCCGCCCTTGACGAGGACGTACATGCTCGTGCTCGCCGTATAGGTGTTCTTCATCAGCAGGAAGCTGTAGGCGCCCATGGCCAGGGCGAAGATAAGCGGCAGGGCGATCACGAGTCCCAGCCGCTTCTTCAAAAGTTCAATGAGTTCTAGGAGTGTCATGCGGCTTTTCGTTCCCTTTCTGCTTCTACTCTCTGGTTGCACACAGTATATTTGATTCTAGCGTATCGGGGGGGGTCCGGCCGACTCCTTAGCGAGCAATCCCCTAAAGTACACAGCGCGTCGCCCGCGAGCCCGCATGTGCCTACTGAACCTCGGTATAGAACGTGTCGATGATCTCCTGGCGCAGCGCGTCCTTGTCAAGGTAAAACTCCGCGAAGATATCGCCCTGCTGCATCTCGCCGTCCAGCGAGGTGATCTCGAATTCAGAAATACCGTTTGCGAGCACCGTATCCACGAGATAGGTGTACTCGCTCAAACCGAGGTTCGTATACGTGAACTCAGAAGCCTCGTTGTAGAGGTCAATAAGCTTGCCGGGATCGGTCTTCGCGATCTCGAGCACCTCGGACACGAAAGCCTTTACATACTGCTTCTGGCGCTCCTGGCGGTCGAGGGAAGTATAGATGGTGCTCTGGGTGTCGCGGTACTGTACGTATGTGCGCGCGTCCTTGCCCAACAGCATGATCTGCTGGCCCTCGACGATGTTCGAGTTGGGAAGTGTCTGCAGGGCGGTGAGCGTCACGCCGCCAATAGAGTCGTTGAGCGCGGAGACCCCGCGGATGTTAAGCGTGTAGTAGTAGCTGATCGGCACATTGTAGAAGAGGCGGGAGACCGCGTTGGCGGTGAGCTCGGAGCTGCGGTTCGCCGCGTCGCCGTAAGAGTACTGAAGGCAAAGCTGCTCGGTGACCTGGCCGCCGTAGGACTCGCCGGCGTAGACGTCAACGGTGACCATCGAGTCGCGGGGGACACTGATGACCTTGACCTTGCCCGTGGAGGTATCGAAGGCCAGAACCATGATGGCGTCGGACTGGCCGCCCTTAAGTGTGTTCTCCTCGCCCGTATCATCGTAGCCGATAAAGCAGACAGTGACGACGTTCTCGTTGAGGCGGTACTTCTTGCCGTTGTAGTCGATGACGCCGTCCTCGGTGGAGGCCTGCTTGACGACTTCCTCGGTCATGGCCTTCTCGCCCTGGTCGACGGAGTGGCGCCACCAGGCGAAGGCAGCGCCGGCACCCACGATAAGCACGGCGAGAACCACACAAAGCACCGTGAGCACAGTGCGGGCTGGGCTCTTCTTCTTTTTCTTGCGGCGCCTGCCGTCGGCGCGGTGGCCGTCCCTGCCCATATAGTGCTTGTGGACCTCCGGAAGCTCCGGCCACTCCTCCTCTTCGGCGTTGCCCACGGAAGCTGCGGCACGGGCCTCGGCCCGGGATGGCGAGGCGGATTCGTTAAACGAAGCTGCGGGACGGGGCCGAGCCGAAACCGGCATCGCGGTCGCCGTCCGCCGCGGCTGAGTCGCGGCTTGGGCTTGCGACTGATCCGTAGCCCGACCATGGGCTGCAGCGCCCTCGCCCGAAACAGAAACAGGGGCATCGATCGGAGAGACATCACCCGCAGCCCTGAAGTGCATGCCCACGTTTTCGCTATCGTTCACAAACCCTCCTTATGGGATCAACGCCTGGGGAATCTACGCCCGATCCTTCTCAATATTAGTTCGTCGGCTGGTCGGAAGAACGGACGGCCGAGACGATAAACCGCCCGTCACTCTCCGTATGCGTCGTGGAGCACGTAGAAAGCTGAAGAAGCTTGGAGTCCGACGAGAGCGAGACGTTGGCGTTCACGTTCCGCGCGATAGAGTCTGGGTCCTGAACGAAGCTGAAGTACTCGTCAACTACGCTCTGCTTGGAGAAGTCGAACGAATTCATGATGTGGCGCGTGTCGTAGATATATGCGGAGACAACAGTGTACGTGTAGATATGGCCGGGGGTATACACGTAAAACTCGAGGTTGGCGTCAAAGAAGTCGCTGTCCTGGTACTGCAGCAGCGCCTCGAAGATTCCCTTGTTCCTGTGGCCGTAGACCACGGTGACAGGGTCGTTGAGGTCGGTTGAGTTACAGAGTTGGATAAAGGGCACCCCGATAAGGTCCTCTTCCTTGTCTTTGTTACGCCAGAGATAGAAGAGGTCGTCGGTAAGGCTTTGGAAAATTGGTGTGTTGATGTCGCAGCCCGGCATGTAAAGCCACGCAAAGATGTCGGAATTCTCGGACTTGAGAGTTGCGAAGTCGACGGGATTCTCGACGACCTGGGCGCTATCATCCACGGAGATCTCCTGTGGGGTGACGGGCTTCTCCTCGGTCGTCGACACCGCCACCGCCTCGTTCTCCTTGGCGCTGTAATGCACAAGGAACGTAATTCCCGCCGTCGCGATGCCCAGGAGCACGACGAGCAGCACGACGAGCGGCCAGATGCGCTTCTTCTTTGCCGGCGGCTCGGGGGTAGCGCACGGCGCCGGGTCCGTCAACGAGGGCACGGTATCAGAAGCATCATCCCCGAGCCGCTCAAAAGCGTCGTTTCCCGCAGCCCCTTTCACATAAGTCGCATCGGTCGTCGGCTCCGCGACCGGGTCGGCCTTCGAAGCGGATTCCGCGCCGCCCTGCTTACCGTCGTTCCACTGCGGGTCAGACGCAAAGTGAGAAGCCATTCAGATTCCCTCCACAACATGATGAGCGGGAGCGCCCTTAAGGCGGCTCCCGCTCTGTTTACTCAAAAGAGTGATCGAGAGGCAAAGATAGCCCTACTCGTTGACCTTCTTGCGAAGGGAGACGATCACAGCGGCAGCAGCCACAACAGCGGCAGCAGAGACGCCGGCAATGGCGGTGGTGTTCACGCCGGTCTGAGGGGAGCGCGCGGAAGTGTCCTTAGTGGCGGAAGAGGCCGAGCCGGCAACCGCGGAAGTATCCTCAGTGGCGGAAGTGGACGGGGCGAGAGCAATGGTGTGGATGCTGAGCTTGTCCTGGGTGAAGGTAATGGTGCCGCTTGCATCGGCGTCCTTCGTCACGGTCTCGGTGCTGTTATCCTCGTGCTGGATGTAGACGGCGAGTTTGGCGTTGGCATACCCAGAACCAAGGGTGTAAGTAAAGGTGTAGGGACCAGTGGTGCCATTCGCACTGATGACGAAACTTGCGATGGCCTTGACGCCGTCAGGCACGTTGGAGGCGACGGTAGTGGAGGGGTCGGCAGCGTCAACCGCGATAGAGCCACCGCCGTTAGCGCTAACGGAAACCTCAACGCTAACGGAACCAAAAGTGGAGGTGGCATTGCCGGAGGTAGTGTTAGGGCTGGGAGCAGCGAAGGCGCTGACGGGGGCAGCGACGACGGCAAGAGCCGTAGCCAGTGCGATGAGCTTCTTCTTGATCATGACTTAATTCCTTTCTTGGTTTCTTTTAAAGCCCCAGCTTAGTCACCCAAGACAGGCAACTAGCTATAACCTTAGGATACTATAGCGCAATTTCACGATACGGGGGGGGTACAAATTTTGGTTTTTCACCATTTGGACTATTTTTAGAAACGGAGGCTCGCTTGCCCTGGCTGCGGTCCCCTTGCCAGCCGGCTCGGTTTCTCGCCGAGTCAGCGCTTCTTGCCAACTAACTACTTGCGGTGGGCGCGGTAGTACTCGATGAGCGCCTTGGTGCTGGCGTCCTGGGCGGACAGGGCCTCGTCGTCGTGGAAGGCCGGGGTGATCTGCTTGGCGAGCTGCTTGCCGAGCTCGACGCCCCACTGGTCGTAGGAGTCGAGGCCCCAGACGGTGCCCTCGACGAAGGTGATGTGCTCGTAGAGCGCGATGAGCTCGCCCAGCGCGTGCGGGGTCAGCTCGACGCCGAAGACCGAAGTGGTCGGGCGGTTGCCCTCAAAGACGCGGGCCGGGATCATCCACTCCGCGGTGCCCTCGGCGCGGACCTCGTCGGCCGTCTTGCCAAATGCGAGGGCCTTGGTCTGGGCGAGGAAGTTGCCGAGGAAGAGCTCGTGGACGTCCTGGTCGCCGTCGACGGCCGGGTTCGGCGTGTTGACAAAGGCGATGAAGTCGGCCGGGATCACGTTGGTGCCCTGGTGGATGAGCTGGTAGAAGGCGTGCTGGCCGTTGGTGCCCGGCTCGCCCCAGAAGACCTCGCCGGTGCCGCAGGTCACATCGGTGCCGTCCCAACGCGTAGACTTGCCGTTGGACTCCATGGTCAGCTGCTGCAGATAGGCCGGGAAGCGGTGTAGGTACTGGTTGTAGGGCAACACGGCGTGGGAGCCGAGGCCGTAGAAGTTGACGTACCAGACGTTGAGCAGGCCCATAAGGGCGACGACGTTCTGCTCGAGCGGGGTGTTCTGGAAGTACATGTCGAGGTCGTGGAAGCCCTCGAGGAACTGCTGGAAGACCTTCGGGCCAAAGACGACGATGAGCGAGAGGCCCACGGCGGAGTCGACGGAGTAGCGGCCGCCGACCCAGTTCCAGAAGCCGAAGGCGTTGGCGGGGTCGATGCCGAACTCGGCGACGAGCTCGAGGTTGGTGGAGACGGCTACGAAGTGCTTCTTGATGGCGTCGGCGACCTGCGCCTTGGAGCCGTCGATGGCGCCGGCGGCGGTGAGCTGCTCGAGCATCCAGGCCTTGACCTCGCGCGCGTTGGTCAGGGTCTCGAGCGTGGTGAAGGTCTTGGAGACGACGATGACGAGCGTGGTCTCGGCGTCGAGGCCGTAGAGCTTCTCGGCGGCGTCGTTGGGGTCGATGTTGGAGATGTAGCGGCAGTCGATGCCGGCGTCGGCCATGGGCTTCAGGGCCTCGTAAACCATAACCGGGCCCAGGTCAGAGCCACCGATGCCGATGGAAACGAGGTGCTCGATCTTCTTGCCGGAGACGCCCTTCCACTCGCCGGAGCGAACGCGCTCAGCGAAGGCGTACATGCGGTCGAGAACCTCGTGGACGTCGGCCACGGTGTCCTGGCCGTCGACGATAAACTTGCCGGCGTCGGAGGCGGGGCGGCGCAGCGCGGTGTGGAGGACGGCGCGGTCCTCGGTGGTGTTGATGTGCTCGCCGGCGTACATGGCGTCGCGGCGTTCCTCGAGCTTGACGGCGCGGGCCAGGTCGGCAAGAAGGCCGACGGTCTTATCGTCGATGAGGTTCTTGGAGAGATCGAAATGCAGGTCGTCCATGTCGAAGGAGAGCTTGGCGACGCGCTCGGGGTCGGACGCGAACGCCTCCTTCAGCGTGAAGTTGGCCTTGAGGTCGGCCGCGTGGTCGGCAAGGGCCTTCCACTCGGGGGTCTGGGTCGCGTCGATCGGGGCGGGGATGGTAGCCATGCCTGGTCCTCCTTGGGTGAATAATCCGCGGACGTAGTCATTCTACGCCCGAAGAGGACCCGGTGGCCCCGCCGTTTGGGGACTGTCCCCTTTCCGCAGCGGTTTGGGGACTGTCCCCTTTTGACAGGGGCGTTTGGCGGGGCTAGTAGGGCTCGGCGAGGGGCGGGAGGCGCTTGAGGCGGGCCCACATCTGCTGCTTGGCCTTCGGGTCGGCAAGAGACGCGGCGAATCCGCCCAGGTTAAGGACGCGGATGCCGCAGACCTGGACCACATAGCCGGGCTCCAGCATGGCCTCCTCGAAGCTCTCGAGGATGGTGAGGTCGTCGGCGTAGGCCTCGCGCACCGCGGCCGCGGCCGCGTCGTCGCAGCACACGAGCGTGGCGGGGTCCAGCGCGCACATGGCCTCGCGGAACAGCCCCGCGGCAAGAGGCGCCCCCGCGTTGTCGCAGGTCAGCAGCCACTCCCAGTGCTCCGGCGCGTAGCCGAGCGCCTTCAGCGACGCGCGCAGGGCGGCTCCGTCCGCGCCCGAGAACGGCTCGACGCCGCCGGCCTCCTCGGTCGTGAGCTCGCCTTTTGCCACCAGAATCGGCGAATACGCGTTGCCCCCGGCGCGCACCCCGCGCGCTGCGAGCGCGTCGAGCTCGGCGGTCGTCTTTTGTGCGCACGCCTCGCGGCGGTCGTCGGCTATGGTCGGCATGGGGCCTCTTCCCTCTGAGTTGGACACATCACAGTTTAGAACGGGTATAAGTCGAAGGTAACCCAGACTCGCGGGCGCTGGCCACCCGCACGTTTTATGCCCAGGAGGATGCATGGCAGTCAAGCAGATCGAGGCCGAGGAGCTCTCGCAGATCCTTTCCGACGCGACGAAGGCCGTGCTCGTCGATTTTTGGGCGCCGTGGTGCGGGCCGTGCCGCGCGCTTGGCCCGATCGTCGAGGAAGTCGCGGGCGAAATGGCCTCTGAGCTGGACGTTTACAAGATGAACGTCGACGACAACTACGACTTCGCCATGCAGAACAAGATCGTGTCGATCCCCACGCTCATGGTGTTCAAGGGAGGCGTGTGCGTGCACCGCATGGTGGGCGCGATGCCCAAGGAGCCGCTTGTGGCCGAGGTTCGCGCGCACATCTAGCGGCGGCGCGGGCGCGGCTGCGAACGGCGGCGGCAAGAAGCCCCGCTCGAGCCCCCGCACACACTTCGAGCCCTGAAATTGCGCCATCCAGCAACGGCGGGGTTCGCCGAGCCCCGGATTATCGCCATCCAGTAACGAGAAGGGCTGATGCGCCCCGAAAACGCGCCGTCCAGTAACCGGGCGTTGCTGGATGGCGCGTTTTCGGGGCTCGCGGCGGGGCGGCGTTGCTGGATGGCGCGTTTTCGGGGCTCGCGGCGGGGCGGCGTTGCTGGATGGCGCGTTTTCGGGGCTCGCGGCGGGGCAACGGATCCCGCGCCCCGCGCGCCTCTTGCAGAACGCCGACGCAGCTGGCGCTGGTAGGATAGGGCTAAACCCACGCAGCAAACTCGCGATAGGAGTCGTTTTGGCAACCCCCGACAGCACGCCCGCCGCAAGCCCCGTCAAGCGCCTTTGGCGCAGCATCGTCAAGCTGGCCCGCGAGAACACCCGCCTCGTCGTGGCGCTTGTGGCGGCCGTCGTCTTTATCTACCTGCTCGGCGAGGTCGGCGAGGGCGAGATCTTGAAGCTCGATACGCTGGCCTACCGCCTCTTTGTCGAGAAGCTCCGTTCCGACTCCGTGACCGCCGTCATGGAGGGCTTCACCGGCCTGCTCGAGATCCCTGTCCTGCTCCTGATGACCCTCCTCATCACCGCGTTCGCGCCCGGCCGCGCGCCGGGCCGCTGCGTCGCCGTCAACCTCGTGGGCGCGCTCGTGCTCAACGTGGTGCTCAAGGAGATCGTGCAGCGGCCGCGCCCGGACGGGTTTCGCCTCATCTCCGAGACGGGATACAGCTTCCCGTCCGGCCACTCGATGATCTCGATGGCGTTCTTCGGCCTCATTGTGTGGATGATCTGGACCTACGAGCGCGACCGGCGCCTGCGCAACTTCTTGTGCGTCGCGTTCTCGCTCGTCATCGTGATGGTGGGCGTAAGCCGCATCTACCTGGGCGTTCACTACGCAAGCGACGTGCTCGCGGGCTTCTGCGTAAGCGTCATCTGGCTCGCGTTCTACACCCACGTCATCGCGCCGGCGTTTCTTGCCGAAGCCAAGCGCGAGGTCCAGGAGCTCCGCGAGGCAAGCGACGCCGACGAGAACGCGGGCCGCGAGGGCGACGCCCCCGGAGCCGCCGCCCCTAGCGCCGCCACCCACTAGCGCCCGCCCCCTGAAGTTCGGAAGGCTTCCGAACTATTTCGGGCAAGAGGCGCTTCTTACCCAAGCCGTTTACCTGCGGTTATATAGTTCTTAACTAAAGTTCGGAAGGCTTCCGAAGTTTGGAAGCCTTCCGAACTTTGAAGGGTAGGTTGAGCGGGGCGGCGCTTAAGCGCGGCGGCGGCGGGGCTGCGGGGCGCGGCGGGGTTACTCGGACAGGGTGATGATCTCGGCGGAGATGACTTTGCCGGCGTCCTCATCGCAGATGATGCGGCCCATGGAGGGCTTGGAGCGGCGGGGGCACGTGGGGCTGCCGGGGTTCATGACCAGCGCGTTTGTCCACTCGTCGCGCGTCACGAACGGGTAGTGCGTGTGGCCGCAGATGGCGATATCGCACTTGAGCAGGTTCAGGCGCTCGCGGTAGTGCACGACCTGCCAGCGCAAACCGCTGCCGAAGAAGATCTTGCGCGCCTTGACGGTGGGGCCGTAGTCGCCCGCCCAGTCGTTGTTGCCCAGGCACATCTGCACGGGCGCTATGTTCTGGAGGCGGTTGTAGTCGGAGACCGAGCAGCAGTCGCCGGCGTGCACGATGACGTCGGCGCCGGCCAAGGCCTCGAGCAGCTCCGGCGAAAGGTGCCCGTGTGTGTCGGAGATGATGTCGTAGCGGATGGTTGCCACGTCTCCCCCCTCCCCCTACAGGCCGAGCGCGCGCTTGAGCGCGACGACGCGGCGGCGGGAGACGGAGATCTTCTTGCCCTCGATGCCATTGATGCCGAGCTGCAGGATGCCGGACGAGATGACCTCGACGTCCTCAACAAACTCCAGGTTGACGATATAGCCGCGGTGCACGCGGAAAAATCCGTGCGGGGCGAGCTTCTCCTCGAGCTTGGCCAGGCTGATGGTGGAGAGGAAGCGGTCGTTGTCCGTATAGATGCAAGAGTAGTCGTCCTTGGCCTCGATGTAGCGGATCTGGTCGATGGGCACGAGGACCTTGCGGCCGCTCTTGACCACCGGGATGCGCTCCACGCTGCCGTGGCTCTGGACCGGGGCGGGCTCGGCCTTGGCGCTGCGGGCCTCCACCTTGTCGAGCGCCTGCACGAGGCGGTCGGACTCGACAGGCTTCATGAGGTAGTCGACCGCGTCCACGTTGAAGGCGTCGAGCGCGTACTCGCTGTACGCGGTGACGAACACGATAGCGGGCGGGCTCTTGAGCTTGTGCAGCGCCTCGGCGAGCTGCATGCCGCTGGTCTTGGGCATCGAGATGTCGAGGAACATCACGTCGGCCTTTGCCTCCATGAGTTTCTCGACGGCCTCGCGGGCACTCGTAGCCTCGGTGATGGACTCGATGCGGCCGGTCTCCTCAAGAATAAACCGCAGCTCAGAACGGGCGGGGGCCTCATCGTCAACGATCATCGCGCGCATGCAGCAACTCCTTGTGATTCAGTGGTCTGCAAAAACAGGCCCATGCAAATGTTTAAATGTTATTCTTCGTCGCCGATTTGGGCAAGTTTTTTCGCCGCGCCGCTCAACCGTAGGGTGACGCAGGTGCCCTCGCCGGGCTTTGAAACGACCTCCACGCCGGACCCCGGGCCATAGAATCGCTCGAGGCGCTCCATGACGTTTTTGAGCGCCATACCTGCGCCGCGTTTGCGTCCGCTACCCACCGGCGCGGGCTCCGCGGCCTCGTCGTCCTTGTCAAGAAGGCGCGCCGCGGCCTCGCTCGTCATGCCAAGGCCGTCGTCTGTGACGGCTATAAGCACGTCGTCGCCGTCGGTGCCGGAATGGATGTCGATGTGGAGCGGCTCGGAGTCGCGCATGGCGTGGCGCACCGCGTTCTCGACGATGGGCTGCACGACGAACGACGGCACCATGACCTGCGCGACCACGGCGGAAACGTGCTCCACCTCGATGATGCGGTCCTCGCCGAAGCGGGCCTTCTCGATGACGAGGTAGCGGCGGGTCTGCTCGAGCTCGCGCGAGAGCGGGATGAGGCCGCTCTCGGAGCTCTCGAGGGTGTAGCGATAGAACGCCGAGAACTCGCGCAGCACCGTGCGAGCACGCATGGGGTCTGTGCGGCACAGGCTCGCGATGGTGTTGAGCGTATTGAAGAGGAAGTGCGGGTTGATCTGCGCCTGCAGGGCCTTGACCTCGGCGCGTGCGACGAGCTCGGCCTGCGTGTCGAGCTTGTAGGCCGAGAGCTGGGTCGATAGGAGCTGGCCTAAGCCGCGTGCGATGGCGAGCTGGGTGCGGTCCATGTCGCGGTCGCGCGTGTAGTAGAGCTTGATGGTGCCCACGGACTCGCCCTGGACCACGAGCGGCACGACGGCGCCGAACGAGGCGCCATCGGAGCGGGCACCCGCGGAGAGGCGGCGGGGGCGCTTCATGTCCTGTTCCATGGCGTAAAACGTCTCGGTGCGGCGGCTGCGCAGGACCTCCATGGTGGGGCGTGAGTTGGCGTCGCCGGGCTGGAAGGCCACGGCGAGACTGCCCTCGTAGGCGAGGACGCGCTCGGCGTCGGTGATGGCCACGCCGACGGCATTGGTCTCGGGGAGGAGCAGCGTGCAGATGGCCTGGGCGTTCTGGGGCGTGAGACCGCCGTGCAGGTGCTCCAAGGTGTTCGCGGCCACGCGAAGGGTGCGCTCGGTCGCTTGGGAGCGGGAGTCGTCAGGCACGAGGTTGACCGAACCCGCGACGACGATGACGCCCGCCATGAGGGCGCCGGCGATAAGGCTGACGAGCGCGCTCTCGAGGGCGAGCCCGACGGCAAGAAGCACCATCGTGAGGGCACCGGCAATGCCGATGATGGCGTCGGCGCGGCGCAGCGTCAGGGCCGAGGAGCCGTTGCGGGACATTACATTGCCCCCGTGGAGCCGGGGTCGGCGGGCGCGGCGGCGGGGGCGGCCTGCGCCGCGAGCGCCCCCGTGGAGCCGGGGTCGGCGGGGGCGGCCTGCGCCGCGAGCGCCCCTGCGGAGCCGGTGTCGTCGAAGTCAGCGACCTTCAGCGCAATGCCCGAAAGCGGCTCGGAGGCCGCAGCGGGCTTCTTGCCAAGGGCGGCGCGTCCGCAGACCTCGCCCGTGCGCAGGATGGCCTTCTGCAGGAAGCGGTCGTCCCAAATGGCGGCGATGACGCCCGGCCAGGCCATCGAAAAACTGAGGTAGCGCGAGGCGTTCTCGCGCGCGAACTGATCGGCCTCTCGCCGGCCCTTGGTAAGGATGCGCAGGTAATCGCGGCGGCGCGGCCCTGCCACGAGGCGGCGCAGCGCGGTGTGCAAGATGCGCTTCTCGACGCCCGCGGAAAGCCACGGCGCCGGGTAGGGCATGAGCGACTCGAGCGTAATGGTGCGCAGGTCGCGACGGGAGTTGAGCACATCGAGCTTGCGGTACTCGTAGAGCCAGCGGTAGATGTTCTGCATAAAAACCGATGCGGTCGAGGCGGTCTCCTCGGGCACCACCTGGCGGACGCACCACTGGTTGTCGAACCACGCGTCGACGCCATAGCTGCGCAGGTTAAGCACGTAGTCGAGGTCGTCGCCGCGCGTGATGTAGGGGTCGAACGGAATGCGAGTGAAGGCCTCCGCGTGGATGGCGCAGCAGCCGCCGCACATGTGGTTGGAGCGGGTGATGCGGTTTTTGGCCTTCTGCGCGCGCTCCATGACCTTGTTGAACTGGGCCGTCTTGGTCCATTCCTTCTCGGTCCAGCGCTTGGCGGTCTTGGCGTAGGGCGAGTCGTTCTCGTCGATGTAGAAGCCCGATTTGGCCAGGATCTTGAGGTCTTGGCGAGTGTAGGCGCCCAGGCCGAAGACCGCGCTGGTAAGAAAATCGGGGTCGAGCACGAGCTCATCGTCGTAGATAAAGACCGCGACGTCGTGGCCGAAGACGCTGGCGACGGCCAGGCCGAGGTTCTTGATAGCGCCGTATCCGCGCAGGCCGGCGACCTCGCCGTTGGCACTCGGCACGACCTTGCTCACGGCGTCGACAATGCGCTTGGCCTCCTCGCGGCCCACGACCAGCGGGTTTAGGTTGGGGTGCGAGCGGCAAATGGAGTTGACGCGGGCGCG
Source organism: Paratractidigestivibacter sp. (assembly GCF_963660155.1). Lineage (GTDB taxonomy): Bacteria > Actinomycetota > Coriobacteriia > Coriobacteriales > Atopobiaceae > Paratractidigestivibacter. Next base: position 51,276 of record NZ_CAVKWG010000011.1, read on the forward strand.
GGCGGCCTCGTAGCAGGACTGGTCCGCCACCACGAGCACGGCCACGCGCAGCACGCCGCGCACCTGCTCGAGCGACGAGAGACAGCTCTCCAGCTCGGGCAGGGGCTTACTGATGGGGGTGGCGTAGTCGTAGGCGCCGCGCTCGCCGAGCTCGTCGGCTTGCCCGGGCTGGCCGCCGTCGGTCCAGTAGGAAGGTATGACGATAAGCGGGTTCACGCGAGATCCGGGCCAATCTGAAGCGGTGGTTGCGGGCGTCGTGGGCAATGGGCGCCTCAGTGATAATATTACCCCCATGTTTGGCGGACGAAGCGCGCGCCCTACCTCGGATTTATTCATAGTTAGCAGATTGCAACATTCGCGGATGGCGTGGCAACCTGCAAAAGGGACTGTCCCCTTTGCAGGTTTGGCGGACGGGAGGCACACATGGGCGTAAAGACAGGGCTGGCTTGCGCGGCCGCGGACGTGGCTCACTGGGGGCTCACGAGCGTGCTCAAGCGCGGCGGCGGCAACGTGCCGGGTACCCTTGCGCTGAAGCTCGACCCGCAGATCATCGCCGACCTGGCGCCGGCGCTCGAAGGCTCCATCGTGGTCACCGGCACGAACGGCAAGACGACCACGAACGGATTGATCGCCGACGGGCTGGCCGCGGCTGGCTACGACGTGGTGTGCAACCGCGCGGGCAACAACATGCAGACGGGCATCGCGGCGGCCATCGTGGCCGGGCGGCGTGGGTCGCGGGGAACGGGGGCCGGGGCCGCCGGTGCCGGGGCCGCCGCCGGCAAGAAGCGCTTCGGCGCCTTCGAGTGCGACGAGCTCTACACCGTGCGCGTATTGCCGCAGCTCAAGCCCCGTGCGCTCGTGCTTCTGAACCTGTTCCGCGACCAGCTTGACCGCTACGGCGAGATTGACCACACCCAGGACGTCATCGCGCAGGCGCTGGAGAAGTCGCCGACGACCACACTGATCTACAACGCCGACGACCCCCTATGCGCGGCCATCGCCGACCGGGTGCCCAACTCAAGCATCGGTTTCGGTATTGATGAGCCGACGGGCCTGGAGGCCGACCGCATCAGCGACTCTCGCTTCTGCGCCAAGTGCAACGCGCCGCTGGATTACGACTACGTCCACTACGGGCAGCTCGGCAAGTATCGCTGCCCTAAGTGCGGCTGGGAGCGCCCGGAGCTCGCGTACGCCGCGCGCAATGTGGCGCTGGAGTGCGGCCGTGACGGCGGCTACTCGTGGGACATCTGCGGCGCGGACGGCTTCTCTCAGCACGTGAAGACGCGCTACAACGGCCTCTACATGGTGTTCAACGTGACGGCCGTGGCGGCGGCGCTGCAGTTTGCGGGCGCCGACACCGAGAAACTCGACCAGGTCATCGCCGACTACGAGCCGGCGGGCGGGCGCATGCACACCTACCACGTGCTCGGCCGCGACGTGGTGAGCAACCTGGCAAAGAACCCCGCGGGCTTCGACCGCATGATCTCTGAGGTCAAGGCTGCGGATAGCTGCCTCATGGCCTTCTTCCTCAACGACAACGACGCCGACGGGCACGACATCTCGTGGATCTGGGACGTGGACTTCGAGAAGCTCTGTGAGCTGGACCTCGAGCGGGTCTTTGTGGGCGGCACGCGCAAGAATGACCTGCAGGTGCGCCTCAAGTACGCGGGCATCGACGCGCGGCTCATCGACGGCATCGAGGACGCGGTGCGCGGGTGCTTTGGCGCCGACGATGCCCTTGAGCTGCACTCCGTTGCCAACTACACCGTCTTTCCCACCGTGACGGCGGACCTGAAGCGTCTCGACGGGACCGAGCGGCCGGCTGGGTCGGCGGACGTCGCGGCGGGCTGCGCCCGCGTTGAGCTGGGCTGCGTTGCCGACGCCGGGCTGGCGGGCGCGATCGCGCGGCCGCTGCGCATCGTGCATCTCTACCCCGACGCGCTGAACCTTTACGGCGACGGCGGCAACATCGCGTCGCTGCGCCAGCGCTGCGAGTGGCGCGGGATTCCCGTGGTCGTGGACCAGGTGCGCATGGGCGAGGAGCTCGACCTGAGCGACGCCGACGTGGTGCTTTTGGGCGGCGGCGCGGACCGCGACCAGCTCGCCGTGTGCAAAGAGCTGCTGGCGCAAAAAGAAAAGCTCGCGGCATACGTGGAGTCCGACGGCGCGCTTCTTGCCATCTGCGGCGGATACCAGCTGCTCGGACGCTTCTACATGATGGGTAATACGCAGGTGGAGGGCCTGGGCGTCATCGGCGCCGAGACCCGCAGCGGCGAGGGGCGCCTGATCCACAACGTGGCCATCAACTCGCCCGTGGCATGCACGCCTATCGTTGGCTTCGAGAACCACGGCGGGCGCACGTACCTGGACGACGGCGAGACGCCGCTAGGCACGCCGCTCGTGGCCGGCACCGGCAACAACGAGTTCGCCGTCGGCGAGGGCGTGCT
>NZ_CAVKWG010000012.1:0-36498 GCF_963660155.1 Paratractidigestivibacter sp.
TAGGGGCGATCAACGTGACCGGGGAGGTCTGGGATGACGTTCGACTCAGCAAGTTTCCGTCCCCTCGCGGGGAATAGGGGCGATCAACCGGCCCTCGTCACGGCCTTCTGTATGACGCGCTCGGTTTCCGTCCCCTCGCGGGGAATAGGGGCGATCAACCGATCACCCTCGCATACGAGGCGATCAGGAGCATGTTTCCGTCCCCTCGCGGGGAATAGGGGCGATCAACCTACGAGGCGGACGACTTCAACCTCGACATGGGCAAGTTTCCGTCCCCTCGCGGGGAATAGGGGCGATCAACACATCCGCAAGAGGGGATTCGGCATCGCCAACGAGAACGTGTTTCCGTCCCCTCGCGGGGAATAGGGGCGATCAACTCATGAAGACGGATGGGATCCGTTACTTTGTCTGCAAGTTTCCGTCCCCTCGCGGGGAATAGGGGCGATCAACCAGCTGGCTCGCCGTCGGAGACTTTCACGGTCCTCTAAGTTTCCGTCCCCTCGCGGGGAATAGGGGCGATCAACACATACCAGGTTTTCAGCACCCCGCGCGTTCGACTCAGCAAGTTTCCGTCCCCTCGCGGGGAATAGGGGCGATCAACTTCGAACCAGAGGTTGAGAAGCATCACAAGATTGGCGAGAGTTTCCGTCCCCTCGCGGGGAATAGGGGCGATCAACTTGAATCGAACGATAGGAAACCTCTACAGGCGAGCTATTCGAGCGTTTCCGTCCCCTCGCGGGGAATAGGGGCGATCAACGGTATGGACACTGCGCTAGTTTAGCTGCAATAATAATAAAATTTATCCATATCAGCTGTATTTGCACCCATGGGTTAAGTATACCGTCAGATAAACAGGTTCTCGCTCAGATCGATGCTCTCGTATCCGCAGTCGCCAAATATCACCGCATCGCAAGAGCTCGATACCCTGTAAACCCTTACCCTATCGTTTGCATCGAAATAGCGCTCAGAGCGCATGAGCTTTTCGATGCCGATCACAAGAGCCTTGTAGTCGGACATTTTCAAGTGCCCTTCAAACACGGAGTTCTGGATCCGATAGCCATAGCGCTTCAAATGTTTTACGAGGAGCGTGTATTTCTTGCGATCCGACACGTCGAACATCACGAGCACATAAAACTTGTTCTCGGCAGGCGACACCCCAGCGACCTTGCCGAACGAGCGTTCTGTTTTAGCAAGCTCCGTCATTGCTCAACCGACCATACAAACGGCTGGTAAAGCGATGCATCCGCAGAATCGATCGCGGCAATGACCGTGCAGAGCTTCTTGTCGAGCGCCGCCTGGAAGCCATACTGGTAGCCGTCGCCGTATGCCTGGCAGTACCGGGCCTTGTCTGCCAAAGCCGAAGAGAGTAGGTTAGTCAGCTTCTCCATAACAGGCCGCGGCAAGTAGACCGCCCCGGTAGCCGCAACCGTAAAATCAGCGGGGCTTACCTCGCCCGAGCCGGCAAGCCCGAGCACAATCTTGTCGACCAAAAGTGCTCGATAATCCTCGATGAGGTCGGACGCCAAGGTTGCGTGGCCGCGCTTCATTTTGTGCATGAAGCCAAAATACGGATGGAGCCCGTGGCGCTCGATGGCGCCGATTATGCTGCGGTGGAGAAAACTGTAGCCATACGACAGCATCGCGTTAACGGGGTCCTTCGGCGGCCGGGTCTTGCGTCCGCCAAAGGAGAATTCCGTTCCATGCAGTAATTTTGCGTAGCACTGGAAGTAGCACTTCGCGGCATTGCCCTCGAACCCTAGCACCTCGTCCACCGTGGAAGCCTGCCGCACATAGTGCTCCGAATGGCGTAAGCCGCCGAGCTCGTCCTCAGAGAAAACGTAGAGGTCGCCCACGGACGCAAGAAACTGCAGGCTGTTGTTGATTTTTGCCTCCACCACGGTCTTCGCCCAGTTCAGGCAAAACTCGTCATTGCATGTGAGCAGGGCTTGTTGGCGCTGTCGATGCGGATCGACGTGATCCAAACAAGAGGTCATGCCACAGTAATGCCCGTCCTCGGTGAAATAAGCGATGGGCACGTTGGCCGAGAGGCACTCGCGCACAAGCTGCGTCGTTATCTGCGAGCCCCCGAGCACGTTTACGCTCTCGACGTTGCAGAAAGGAAATCTGCGCTCGGGTTTATCGCCGCCGGGCTTCACGACCAGTTGGCCCTGCGAAAACCCGAGCTTCGCGCCGTTTTCCATTAAGTAGACGTGAGCCACGGCTATGCCCTTGCGCCGTTCAGGCTTGCATCGATGGCATCCGCGATCCGCTCATACAGGCCGGGATTTGCCGAACCGTGCAGCTCGAACAGGAGAGCCATTGTTCTATCAAGAGGGGTACCGCATTGCTTCTCTATCGAGCTTCGCGACGAAACGCGGAGAGTATGGGCCAACGAATTCCGCGCCGCGAACTCAACGTCACGCAATTGCTCTAGTTTCCGAACAGCAACGTCATCCTTGCAATACGCTTTCACGAGGCTCATGAATGCAACATTGTTGATATACGAGGGCGCTTTTTTATCAAGATAGGCAATGTTCAAAGTGTCGGACAGCTTCTTGTCTTCGCGAATGGCATCTATGTTGTACGCGTACACCTCGTCGCTGCCTCTGCGCTTTTTCACCATGTAACGTTTGTCGGGCAGATATGGCTGCAAGTACTTCCTCATGAGCTCCGTGAGTGCAGGCGACAGCGCGCGCACAAACTCCGCGTAGTGGCCCTGCTTCAGACGGGCTTCCATCACGTAGAGGTACTCGAGCAGCAGGTCATTGGACTTGTAGCTCAGCTCGGTTCCCCCGAAAACCTTGGCGGACAAGTTGCCGTCGAGGTTCAGGCGTGCTGCGGCCGCGGCAACCATTTGCTTCGTCTTATCGCTTGCGCTGGTCATCTTTTGAACCAGCTCGTTGGCCGCCTCGAATTCATAGCTGTGGCACAGCGAGCTCACGTTCTCGCGCAGAAGGCGCTCAGCAAAGTTCGGCGTCTGCACGGTTGAGACTCTGTTGGTCGAGCCGTCCGCAGAATCGCAATCGAGGTCCCACAGCGACTCCAGGTCGTAGTTGTCGGGGTCTTCCCTGTCGTCTTTCTCGTTCGTGTCGTTGCGAGGGGTCGTCACCTGCAGCAGCTCGATATCCAAGCGACCAAAAGACCCCAGCGCGACCAGAGCCTGCGCCATCCCAGCGGTGCCGGAGCTCGTATTCACCAGGACGCGCTCTCCACTAGCCACAAGGTCCCTCAGGATGTCCTCGAACTCGTCCATGAACAGGTCGAAGCGATGCACCTCCTGGTTATCCGACTCGATGAGATGGATCTCGGGCACGGCGAGGCCTTCGCTCGACGAAAGCAACTCGATCGCACGCGTGTAGCGCTGGTCCCTCTCCTGGTAGCCGGCCATTTTCGGGGACAGGAACAGCACGACCTTCTCCGGTCGCCTCATCCGCACTATGTGCAGCATCGGCCCGTCGCCGAGGATGGTGATGGGGTCGGCGGTACCGACGGGAGAAAACAGGGTCGTCACTTATACCTCCTTGATGCGCAGTGTGCACTTGCCCATGGGATATTTCTTATTGCCGACGATGCAGTACTTCATGGTATGAGGCGCAACACCCAGCTGCTCGTCTTGCCAGTGGCGGTGGTCGTCCTTTGCCTTGGCCAGGCGCCCGTTTTTCTTGAACCGCGCGCTAAAGGGTCTGGGCTGGAACCCCGCCTGCTCGACCTCTCTCCACAGGGCTTCGTGCCTCGACCGGTCGATCCTGGAGGGGAACTGTTTGTAGAGGATTCGCGATACGGCGTGCAGCCTCTCGTCCTCGGTTCCAAACAGGGCGCTCACCACGGTTTTGTTCATAAAGTCGACGCCGCCGCCCAGATAGCAGACAACTTCCGCAGATGCCGATTGCTTGCCCGCATACTCCTGGTGCGTCCTGCAGTACCCCGTGCCGTCGATGGCCTGGTTGCGGCAACGCCTGCCGGCGAGCGGGCCGGACTGCACGACATATTGGCAGAGGCCGTCGGAAGCCACAGGGGACGCCTTGGAGTCGCTCTCTTCCAGTTGGTTGAAGTGGCTGAGAAAGCTCTCGGAGTAGAAGTCGAACGCCCTCTGCAGCACAGAGCTGATGCCCTGTGCGTCGAGCGTGATGCCGTCGAGGTAGCCGTCTATGCGATCGTCGACCGTGATTTCGACCAAGACCTTAGTGCCGGGGCGCAGGCACTCGCGGTAGACATCGAGCCCGTTGCCCTCACGTCGCGTAAGCCGACCCATATCACGCTTATGGTCGACGAGATCGTCCTTTGAGAAAAGGTCGTACTTCTTCGCGAACACCAGGTCGGCGGTCAAGAGGGGCTCGGAGTCCGCAACCGACACGTACTTCATGATGTCGTTTGCAATGTTCGGGTCGTCCTTGCTGGGACGCTCCTTGAAGAACGCGCGCTTCATGATGCTCGCGTCCGGCCTGCGGATGCTCCTCGGGCTCTGCTCGATCACGGGGTCGTAGAGCGCGCGATAGCTTCTGTCGTCTAGCAGCATGTTCAGCAGGATGGCGGTACGCAGCATTCCCTTCACGCTCGAGCCGGGCACGTAGGGGTTGCCGTACGGGTCCTTAACGAACTCCCATACGTCGTGGCGATGCCCGGAGCCTCCCGGCGCTTGGGCCAAGGGAGAGTCGACCTTGTACGCGACGGATTTCTCAGCGAGTTTCCGCATGTCGGGGTTTCCCTGCAGGAAGTCCTGCAACTCGTCCCTGCCGTTCCCAAGGAATTCACAATACCTGTCAATCTGACGGGCATCGAGCAGCGATGTGAACTTGCGCGTATCTAGGACGACGATGTCGTTGCCGCTCGCGTAGTAGTCCTTCTTGCCATAGCGGTTGCCGTTACCGATGTGCACGGGGCCTGCGGTTTCGAACTCGAGGCGGTAGTGACGGACAGCCATGACTACACCTCCATCCACATCGCGCGGGCATAGCGGTATACCGGATGCGAGCCGGGCGTCGCATTGACGTCGAACACGTCGCCATCGAAGCCGTGGGGAAACACCGAACCCGGGGTGAACGCCCACATGTCGCGCTTCTTCCTGAAGCTATCGGCATGAGTTGTGGACTGGACGAAACCACCCTTGCGGGCCAGGTGATACTTGGCGCCGTCAACCAGCTCGTCGGTGAGCTCGCGTTCCTTGGGGCAGCTCGACGAGAGGAGCATCGCCCTTCCCGAAGGAGCGTCTGCGAACCGAAAGCCCCCGGCATTCTCCACGCGAGCCGAGAAGCGCCCGTAACCGCTCGTCCTCTTGCCGCCGATACCCGAGTAACCGAGTTGCTCGAACAGCGGGGCTGCGTCGTAGACGCCGCGGACCACGAAGTAGATGCCACAGCCGGGGTTGAATGAGAAGGCCCCGACGTGGTACGGCTCGGCGTCGTCGCTTGTCTCCCTGGTGAGGTTCACCTTCGTGCGCGCGAAGGATGTGCCGAGCTCGAATCGCTCAAGGGCGCCAATGAAGTCGAAATCGCCAGACAGGAAGTCATTCAGGGCGGAGAGCGGGATGTACTTAAGCTTCTTGTTGGCCTTGCGCTCGCGCGAGTCGGATGCCGTGGCCTGCTTTGCGTCAGAGCGGACGTTGCTCACCATAGGCTTAGGGACATATAGCTCCTCGCCAATGTAGGGGAACGCGTCGCTCAGCAGAAGATCGCCGACCTTGGCAGCATGCAGCAGCTCGTCGGCGCAGCCCGCTCGCATCGCCTCGACGTACAGGGCGCTGAACAAGGTCGCGGCATCGCAAGTGTACGTACCGTCGCTCAGGCGCCGCGAGCCGAAGTGCACGGGACCGGCGAACGACAGCTTTATGATTCGCTCGGCCATGGCCTACCTCAGCTCCGGGACCGGGAAATCTGCGTCGCCCGTCACAACGGCGGCGGCCACGTCGGTGAAGCAGACGCGTCCGTTGCCGCGTGTGCCGCCACCGCCGAGGTAATCGTTCTCGAGCAGGTTCATGGCAGTCGCGATGTTCTTAAAGTCTTCAGCGACCTCGTCGGGGTTCTCGACGTTGTAAATAATCTCGAAGCCGAACTTTGCCCCGCGCACGACGCGCTCGATTTGGCGCGGGTTAGGAATCGAGGTCAGACGGTCGATGGTGTTCTCGAACTTGTTCTCAAAAATCTGGGGCAGGTCGTCCTTGTTCCGCATGAAGCAATCGCTGAACTGCAGGCGCGACATCTGCATGCCAGCGCCCGCAGCGTCGCTGCCCTTCTGGCTGGAGCCGAAGAGACGCTTGATCTCCCGGCAGTCGTTCTCGAAACCCCCTCTACCCCCAGCCGGTACGGTGCCCATCTCGCGCGCCAACAGGGCGCGCATCTTTCCCTTGAGCGTGGAGCCGGGGATTACGGGGTCACGCGTGAGCGGGTCGCGGACGACGGGCGAGTCGATGGCGCCGATTGCGCTGAAGGAGTCGTCGCCGCCGATGTGGAGGCCGGTCTTCACTTCGATGGTGCCCTGGATCTTAATCTTCGTGTATGCCATGACTACTCCCTGCCTCCGTACTCCCTGCCACCGTAGAACTTAAAGTACGCGACCAAGCTCTCCGCATAGCGGCAGTACAGGATGAACTGATCGTATGTTTTCACGTCGTCGAGCGCATTCATGAGGCCCGTAGAGCTGAGGAAGTCCTTGACCGCCTTCTCGCGGCCCGCCTCATAGGCCATCTTCACCTTGATGTACTGGAGATCGCCCATGTTGGCCTCGAGGTCCTCGGGCTTGTTGACGCGCGTGTACACGTTGGTGATGAGGCCGTAGATGCCGCGGAGCTTCGACATAGACAGGCTTTTAAACCACGAGTCCTGCCCTCCGTTCTTCGCGCTCGAGACTATCACCTCGGCAGCTTGCACGTAGTTTCCCCCGCTGATTGCGGTCTTGGGGGCAAGATGCAGCGTCACGCTACTGTTCACCATGCTCTTCATCACCTTTCCCTAATGCCGTACACGTGCCACTCAAGCGCCGCGATAAGGCATCGGCGCTGCTTTTCGTCGGCCGCCCATGCGTAGAACTTGCTGCAGAGGGCGTCCCTGTTCTGCTTGTCGTTCTCAAAGCTACGCGCGAGCAGGTAGGCAAGCCGAGGAGCCGAGACCACCTGGTCGTAGTTACGCAGCAACGAAACCATCTTGTACACGAAAGCCTTGCCCCTGTCTTGGGCTTGGAAAACCTCGGACACCTCACGCATGCGCGGCTCGATGACGTCCGCCAGGTCGGCCCAGCTGAACACAGAATCGGCACGCCAGAGCGCGACCGCGTCCTTTAGGCGCACGTTGCCCTGCCCGTCCGTCTCGGCATGCATCTTCGCCGCGTCCTCGAGCTCGCCCGTTTCCGCGGCCATGCGCGCGATGGGGTACTTTTCGTCGAACATGCCGATTCCCGCGCTGATGGTCAGCGAGTCGTTGTCCGTGAACTCGCGCAGGGCCTTGCGAATGTCCAGTGCGGCGTACAGGATGTCGCTCCAGTTACCCACGATGAACAGGTCGTCGCCGCCCGAGTAGATGACCTGCGCCCTGTAATTCCCCGCGGCCAGGATGTCGTTGATCTTGTGCTTGAAGAAGTAGCTCAGGGCACGGCTGAGCGTTGCCGTGCGGCTGATGGAGGCCTTATCGGCCGGGATGCCGCTCGCAAAAGCCGCGCCGAGGTTGTCAACGTCGGCTCGGAGCACGCCCAGGCGCTTGATGCCGCACCCCTCCTCCAAGGTCTCGCCTTGCTCGGCGTAGGAGGAGAAGCCCTTCCCCTGCATGTCGGCTGTGTAGTCGCCTAGCCAGATATGGGTGGACAGGCTCAGGCCCGCATCCCACGAGTTCTTGGTGTACAGGCGCTTAACCTCGGGGCTCTTCTTGAGGTATGTGTCGCGGTCGTACAGGACCAGCGTCCTGCCAAAAGGCAACGCGAGCTGTGCGGCGTTTGATGCCGCCCCCTCGGGCCGCTCGTCGAACACGGCGAACACGTCCTTGCGGACGAGTTCGGCCGAGATGTCGTGAAGTGACTTGCACGTTGCGCACATCTCGCCGTCTTTGACCAGGGTGCCCGACCGGTGGCACTCGCGGCACTCTCTGCCCGTGTCGAGAAGTGCTCCCCCAAAATTCAGCTGCCTAATATCGGCCGCAGCGTACCTGGCGGCCTTGGCATCAGAGAGCTTCGCGGAAAGCCCCGTAAACAGACGCGAGAAGCGCTGCTTGTCGGCACCTTCGTTCGCAAGGTCATTCGCGCTGCACGGCATGCTGGCAAACGCAACGAAAAGCTCCGTACCGTGCTCGTCGATGAACCAGCGTTTCAGCCCTTCCTGGAACTTCTGCAGCGCCTCAAGCGTGCGCCGCGTGTTGGGGAGCAGCAGATACGCATGGCCCCCGCCGATGTAGAGGGCGTTCGCCCTGCACAGGTCGAGCCGCTCCAGCAGCTCGTCGACGACGTGCTCCATCATGAGCTCCAGGTAGAGGCTGCGCGCGCGGAGCTGCTTCAGAGCGCCCGAGCCGCTGATGTTGTAAATGAAGTCCTGGATGCCGCTCATGTCGCACGTCGTGAGCAGGAACAGCTCCTCGTCGTAATACGGCTTCGAAGCGCTGCCGCCAAAGAGCGCGGCCCGGTAATCGCTCACGCCCTTCTCCTCGAAGCTGTCGTAGATGCAAGCGGCGAGCCCGGCCGTCGTCTTGGCGTGGTCGTACAGCGAGACGTCGACCAGCTCTGAGATGTTCGTCGACGACGGGACGTCGCTTGTCGTCGCCTCGAGGACGTTGAGGAGTGAGTTTACCTCCTGCTGGGCGATCTGGATGCCTGAGAGGTGCTTCTTCAGCAGCTCGCGGATCTCGTTGTAGTCGCGATGCGGAATCTCGGCGTCACCGTGGCGCCCGTTGAGAATGTTGAAGATCTTCCGCAAGTTGACGTTACGGTCGAAGCGCGCAGCGGCGTCCTCATCGCCCTCGTTTTTCCTGTCCATGCCAGCGGAGATGTTGTCGGCAAAGTACGTTATGTAGGCGAGTGAATCGGCACCTAGGGACGCCGAGGAGGCCATTTCCCTCGCATGGTGATAGCGAATCTGTTCGACGACCGCCTTGCCCTCGGGCGTCTCGAAGGCATCGTTAAGCGCGGCCACCTCCCTACCCACAAACTCCGCGCCAAGGCGCGAGTGGGTACCCTGGGCCGACATGCCGCGGTATACGACCTTGCCGACGTCGTGCAGGAGCGACCCGAAATATAGAACCGTCTTGTTATCCAACAGACCCTCCTAGCTTTGTCGTCCCCCGCCTTTGCCCGGTCGGCAACAGGCGCATGCCTCCCATGCCCATAGCCGTTTTGATGCCCACACCGGCCACCTCGCCGAACGAGAGCAGCATGGACACAAGCCCCCGCAGCGACTGCGGGCCCGAGATATGAATCGTCATGGTTCCCTCGAAGGCGGGGATCTTGTCCCGCGCCCCCATCGTGCGGGGGAAATAGTGGGAGCGCAGGTTATACGAGGTAATGGACGTGTGCTCGGCTATATACGAGATCGTCTCGGGATCCGCCTCGCCTTCGCCAGAATAGACCTGGTTGTATCGCATGAGCAGGTTCTGGAAGATTAGGCGCACATCGGGCATGATGACGTAGCGATTCTTGCTCTTGAAAGCCGTCGGCGTGACGAGTTGCACGCGAAACGAAGAGTCTTCGCCGCCCTCAAGCTTCCCGAGCAGGCAAGACAGACTCTCGGTTTCGCATACCTGCTTCGAGACCGTAAATACAGTATCGAGGTTCCGCAGCCTAAAGCCCTCGATTCTTCTTGCCGGTACGATCAAGCGCAGGGACGCCTCGTCGTTGAGGGTGCTCACGCGCCAGACGATGCCGCCGTCGACGTCTTTGTAGCAGTACTGGCTATACGGATTGAACCCCGTCTCGTGCATGTGTGCGGCATACGCTGCGTCCGCGTTATCCAAAAGAACGCTTTGCAGCATGGGACCCAAAGAGCATGCGTCCAGCCTTCTCACGTCGAAATCCTTCGGCGGTTCAAGGTGGAGCGACAACGTGGATATATGCTCCATAAGACCTCCAGTTCGCAGGGCCTCAACCGGGCCCACGGCGCACCGAAAGCCATAGCTGACAGGAAATGAACTTTCTTGCAAATCGCCGGCACACTACAGAGCGGAATGCTTGTTTTATGGTAACACTCAGCCAGCGTGAGGCAGCAGGAAGCGACCTCGCGCTTGGGCCGCTAAATTCAACTTATGGGGAGCGCGTACGGCCCCATCGTTCAACGCTTGAACAACATTCAATGACGACGGTCGAGCGTCGATCAGGATGGGATACAAATAACCGCCCCGGGTTCAACCAGGGCGGTTCGTGTGCATCTGAGCAAGGATGCTGCTACTGAGCGCCCGCCGTCTGAGCCTCCATGCCATAGGTGCTCTCGGACTCGCCGGTGCGAGTGAAACTCACCTTAACGTTGGCACCACAAAGGCTCTTGACCCTGCTCGCGAGCAGCTCTTCCACGTGGGCATCCGCAGTCTCCAGATAGCCGCTGGCCCTCAGCTTGGCAACCTGTTCCTCCTGTGCCTGCTTCCTCAAGTTAGTCACGTCATCAGCTGTCACCGGATTTATGTTCAGCGCGCCGTTCTGCTCGACGTACTTCTTGACAGTCGCCTCATCAAGGGACACGTCGCCAACATAGCAATAGGGAACGCTGAGCTTCACCTCAGTGGGCTTATCGTCCAAGTCCCTTGTTACCTCTGGCTCAACCTGACTGAGGTCACACAAAATGGGGATCGATCCATCGATTGTGGCGATGTACAGCTTTGACGTGATCGGGTTATTCCAATTGAACGGGTTTCCGGAATCCGACAGATAAAGGATCTGAGTGAAGTTGTACTCAGACGGCTGGAGGATCTCCGTGTTGCGGACCTCCTCACGTATCGAGTCATTACCGATGACCGTGTGGTCCGCAGTAAGCCAGTTATAAAATCGGAGACCGCCGAAAATAACGCCGGCCGTAGCAAGCGCCGTAATGAATACCACAAACGGCATACCCAAAGCGGTCAGCTTGCGACACACCACTCCCTTGGTGGCAAAATAGCGCCCCGTGCTATTTCTCTCTTCTTCACTCATATGTTCCTCCTAAAAATTGGTTGCGCACCGTTCCGCACTCCCGGCACCCATCGCTACTCCCCGTCCTCCGGCAACAGATAGATGTTCTCACCATCGGTCAGAAGCTGGCTGGAATCGTTGTAGATCGAGCAGACCGTCAGGGCGTTCTCGCGGAAGGGCTCCACGTCAGGGGACTTGGCCTGGTGGAGCTTTTTGAGCAGGCGGCTGTTCTCGGCCCTGTTAAAGTCCCCAAGAGCCTCAGCACCATCATCGAGCGCCTCGTCGATTAGGGTGGCGTCGCCAAGGGGCGTTGACTTTATGGCGCCGCTGAGAAGCTTGCCGGCCTTCGAAAGGCCGCCCAGCACATTGGCGTCAACAGAACCCTTGGCGCCTTCCTCGAGCGCGTTGTAGCAGCGCGTGTAAAGCTCTCGGTACTCGATGGACATCGCCTCGATGTTGCCCGCCACGCCCTCGAGCTTCTCACGGCTGAAGTTCTCGGAAAGCATCGGGTCCATGAACGAAGAAAACGCGTAGGTGTAACAGGCGAGCTGATAGTCCTTCAGGCTGTCCAGCACGCCATCCAGGCGCGCCTCGACCATGCTGCGCAGCTCAACCGGAGCCTTGTCGGCGAGCTTCTTCCTGACCTGGCCGCGGTAGAAGTCCATGTTGGCGCGGGATTCCCTTAGGATGTTCAGCACGTCGTTGCGCGCGCTATCCAGATAGCGCTGGTTATCCCAGTTCTGCGCGTAGTCGTTGATGTAGCCGGAGAGGGTCTTCAGGTTGGCGCGCATCTTGGATTTGTCGCGCTGCTTCATGTAGTCGAACATGTCGTCGACGGTCCTCTGGATGTCGTCGAGCTTCTGGTTGATCTCGGCCATGGCGACGGCGATGGCCAGCGTCATCGGGTCGACGGGGACGGTGGTCGTGACGGTTGCGACCTGGGGGCCCGCCTTGACGAGGGTGGCCTGGTGGAGGCCCTTGTCGTAGTAGCTGCCGAAGTGGGTGCCGGCGAGCGCGCCGCTCTTGCGCATGAAGAGGCTCGAGATATCTATGGGCCTGTTGGACGCGTCGAGCGCCCTCAGCAGCGTGCCGCCGCCGTCGACCGTGGTGGTCTTCGTGACGGTCCTGAACGTCTCGGGGACGCTCGCGAGGCCCGCGCCCAGCGTTGCGATCTGCCCGAAGGACACCTTCCTGGCGCGCGAGAGGTCAACACGGTCCTCCACCGGCGCGAGGTTCATGCTCATGCCAGCAAGCTCCTGTCGCACGAGCTCCCTGCGCTCGTCGCCACGTTCCTGCTGGCACTCATCATTCCGACGGCAGCGCTTGCCGGCGTAGAGGGAACCTCGAATAACGCCGGCGCTAGATCTTGCCTCGTAACGATAGACGGCCAGGGCGGCACCGACGGCATGGCCACCGTATGCAAGGGCGATACCTCGCTCACGATCCTTGTTGCGCCGACGCGTGCGAACAATGTGCTGGAGGGCTATTACGACGCGTCCCCCCTCACAGCACTTAAAGCGGCAAAAATCGCGGAAGCCGACGGGACCCTGCTGCCCTCGTGCAGCTATATCACCGACGCTGACGGCAAGTGGGCCCAAGGCGGCATGGAAAGCGTCTCGCTGTACGCGAACTGGATCCCGAACTCCTACGATTTGAAGTTCGACTCGAACAAGCCCGCGGACGCCAGCACCGCAATGGCGGGCAGCACCGAAACCATGGCCGACCTCAAGCACGGCAACTGGTTCGAGACGCCTACCTGCGGATATTCGCTGCCCGGATACGAGTTTGTCGCGTGGAACACCAAGGCCGACGGCACCGGCACGCGCATCGAGGCGGGTGCCCCGGTGAGCGACCTCGAGGAAAGCAGCCCCGGCGTCGCGACGCTGTATGCCACCTGGAAACCTCTCGAGTACACGGTGACGTTTGTTGGCGGCGAGGCCGGCGGCAGTTCGTACACGCAAAAGATGACGTTTGACGAGCCGGCGACCCTCACCGCGTCGACGTTCATGGCGCCCGCTGGCAAGACGTTCCTTGGCTGGACGAACGACCTAGCGATTCCCAACATGTGGCGAGACGGCGCGATGGTGACCAACCTGTGCACGCTTAGCGCGGACGGCAAGCCCACGGGCGACAGCCTCACGGCCATGTGGGCCGGCCTGGGCCACGTGAGCATTGTGGTCACGCGAAACGGCGTGCCGGCATCGGGGCTTGCCAACGACTTGATGCTCTCTGACAGTGAGGGCATCTTCGGCTACTTCGACGAAGATGCGCAGACGCCCGGTGTGTACACCGTGAGCGATATTCCCTCGGGTGTATACGACGTCTCGCTTGTGGGGTTCGACACCACGGGCAAGACCATCGATGTGGAAAGCGACGGCACCGGTATTGCATGGCTCGAATACTGCGACGTGCAGGTCGTGGGCGACGAGCACTGCGAGTCTGCGTTTACGAGCAGTAGCGGCTCGACCGCGGTACTCACAGACGTGCCCGTGGGCTCAACGCGCGACATAGCGGTCTCCAAGCACGACACCGGGTATCACTTCTCGAAATACACCGCCACGGGCACCGACCCAACCTGGCAAGGCGGCGACGCCGCGCTGGGCTCGCAGGCCATCACGGTAAACGGGAAGACGTCCATTACCGCGCACAGCGCCGCGAACCTCTACACAGTCACGTTCGACCCCAACGGCGGCACCGGAACCATGGCGGCGCAGGAGTTCACCTACGACTCGCCGCAGAAGCTTTCTCCAAACACACTCACGAAGGCCGGCGCGAAGTTCAAGTGCTGGACGCTTGCCCGCGACGGGAGCGATGAGGAATTCACCGACGCGCAGGAGGCTATTAATCTAAGCAGCGAAGAAGACGGCGAAGTGACCCTTTACGCGCAGTGGGAGGATCTCTCCTACAGCGTCACCTTCGACTCCGCCGGTGGCACGGACGTGCGCGGGAAGACGGGCCTGGGACCCGACGCGAGGGTGCTCGAGGGCGTCGAGGCGCCCACCCGCGCGGGCTACAGGTTCCTCGGCTGGAAGTGCGGCGACGTGGACGTGACCGCCGACATGACCCTCGCGCAGCTCTCGCCCAACGACACGAACGTCAAGCTAACCGCGCAGTGGGAGGCGCTCTCCTACAGCGTCACCTTCGCCGAGACCGGCGACTCGGTCATCGCAGCCAAGACGGGTCTGAGCTCCGACTCCAAGGTGCTCGAGGGCGTCGAGGCGCCGACCCGCGCGGGCTACAGGTTCCTCGGCTGGAAGTGCGGCGACACGGACGTGACCGCCGAGGCCACCTGCGCCGAGCTCTCGCCCAACGACGCGGACATCGTGCTCGTCGCCCAGTGGGAGAAGGTCGTCGCACCCGTGCCCGCCGGCGGCGACGACAAGAAAGCGGAGCCCAGCAAGAAGAAGCCCTCCGTCCCCGCCACGGGCGAGGCCGACGTGACCACGACGACCGCCGCGGCACTGCTCGCCGGCGGCTCGGCCCTCGCAGGCGCGAAGGCGATCAGGCGCCGCAGGTAGGGCAACACAAATCACGGCAACGCAAAGGCCGCTTGGAGGGCGCCCCCGTGGGCGCCCTTCGCGATGTTAGGGGCATTCGGTTGGCGGCTCTGTTGCGGGTTGTCCGGCCAGCAATTGGTGACAGGTCTGCGTCGCCGGATGTCCGGCCAGCAATTGGTGACAGGCACGGGCCGCACATCATCCTGGGCGGCGGGTCGCCGGCTTCATGACTCGCCGTCCTTCTCGCCGCGTTCCCGCGCATGCACCCCGAGCCAGTCACCACTTGCAGGCCTCCGCTAGCTGCAAAGAAAACGGGGCGAGTTGGTCGGTTTGGGGGCCGTTTGCAAAGAAAACGGGGCGAGTTGGTCGGGTTGGGGCCCGTTTGCAAAGAAAACGCGCCGAGTTGGTCCCAATCGCACCAACTCGGCGCGTTTTCTTTGCGCCGCGGCCCCGCGCGCACCAACTGAAGCGGTTTTCTTGGCGGCGCGGCCCCGCGCGCACCAACTCGGCGCGTTTTCTTGGCGGCGCGGCACAAAAAACGGCAACGACTGGGGGTTGTCGCCGCCGTATTTTGCTAGAGTGCGCGTCTTGCGAGTTCTAGGCATCCAAGTATTCCTTGGTCGCCTCCGCATCCCGCAGGCACTATGTAGGAGTCGATATCCTCGAGCTCGGGAGCCGAGATATAGCCTCCAAGGTATTCGAGCGTCTTTTTCCTCACGATGGGGAACAGCTGCTCTTGGTGCATTACGCCTCCGCCAAGAACAATGCGCTTTGGCGAATAGCACAGAATAAGATTCATGCACATCTGTGCAAGATAGTCGCCCTCGAGCTCCCACACCTCGTTGCGCTCAACAAGCTCCGCAGCGGGCTTGCCCCAGCGCAACTCAATGGAAGGACCCGCAGCCATACCCTCAAGACAGCTCGCGTGGCTCGGGCACTTGCACGGACCCTCATCGCCCGCAACGCGCGTCACGAGCATGTGGCCGGCCTCGGGGTGAAGCATGCCATGCAGCAGGTTTCCGCCACACATGACGCCGGCGCCGATGCCGGTACCAATCGTCACGTACACGCAGTCATCGAGGCCCTTGCAGCTACCGAAGGTAGCTTCGCCAAGACACGCGACGTTGACATCGGTGTCGTAGCCGACCGGCACGCCGAGCTTCTCGGCAAACGCATCTCTCAGCTGGCAGCCGCGCCACGCAACCTTAGGCGTTTCGAGAATGGCGCCGAAATCCGCGGCCTTGGGATCGACGCGTGTCGGGCCAAAAGCGCCAATGCCCAGGGCAGCAACGCCACGACTCTCAAACCACTCGACCAAGCCCGGAAGGGTCTCGCCAGGGGTGAGCGTCGGAAATGATTCGCGCTCAAGAACAGTACCGTCGGCCGTGCCAACCGCACAGACCATCTTGGTACCGCCGGCCTCAAGCGCGCCGAGTCTTATATCCGCTGCAGCCATTGCTTTGCTCACTTCCTAGGAGAGCTTGCCCTTGAGCTCGGCCAGCTCCTTGTGGACGTCGATAAAGTCGTTGGCAACGACGCGGAATGTCTCCGCAGCAGCCATCTGATCCTCGGCGTGGAGCAAAATGAGCGTGAAGGGGATGGACTCGCCAGCGGCAGTGCGCTGAAGAAGGCTCAGGTGAACATCGTGGCCCTCCTTGAAGGCCTGGTCGCCGTCGGCGATAGACTGAGCAGCCTCGTCGAACTTGCCTTCCTTGGCAAGCTGCACAGCGCCGATGTAGCTCGACTTGGCAACACCGACGCTAGCGATGATCTGGAAGCAGTCGGCAATGAGCAAATCCATGCTGCTCTGAGCACCGTCACCGGAAGCCTCGAGGACCTCGTTATCGCTCTCGGCCATCTTTACTCCCCCATCAGCTTGCACGCAAAGTCGTTGATACCAGTAGCGTTCATGCGGCCGTAGTCGATCATCGGGATAACCTCGACCGGCTTGTCGGTAGCCTTCTCGAAATCACCCTTGGTGTAGCCAATCTGGGGGCCAAGAAGGACAACGTCGGCCTCGCCGATCTTGTCCATGGCCTCGTTCAGCGGACGAGCCTCGATCTCGACGTCAAGACCGCGGGTCTTGGCGTCGTTCTGCATCTTCTGCACGAGAAGGCTGGTAGACATACCGGCGTTGCAGCAAAGCATGATCTTCTTCATAGTGCACTCCTTTGTTTTTTCGCCCCTACAGGGCAATGAGCGGGGCCGGGACGCTTCCCGGCCCCGTCTTGATCCTAAGGCTTTCGCTTAGGCCTCAAGAGCCTGGGACTCCTCGGCCTGCTGAGCGGTCGCGCGCTCAGAGATACGCATGAAGGGCAGGTAGACAGCCATACCGATAGCAATCTCGACGACCTGCCACACAGCGGCACGCCAGTCGAAGCCGGTGGCCAGCAGAGCGGACAGCACGGGAGGCGTGGTCCAGGGCACCTGAGCGATGCAGGGGGAGATGATGCCGGCGCAGGTCAGGCCATAGGTGGCGATGATGAACAGATCCGGGAGAAGCACGAACGGGATCATCAGCGGCAGGTTGTAAACGACGGGGTAACCGTAGATGACCGGCTCGTTGATGTTGAAAAGGCCCGGAAGGATGGACATGGAAGCAACGGTCTTGCTCGTCTTGGACTTCGAGAACAGGAAGGTGTCGAGCAGGAGCATGAAGGTGCAGCCAGAGCCACCCATAAGGGCGAAGCTGTTGATGATCTGCATGTTCATGTAGTGGTCGGTCGGGATGGCACCGCCGGCGGCGTAGGTGGCCATGTTGTCGACAATGAGCATCGTCAGGATCGGCTCGACCGTAGCACCAGAGATGGTGGACTGGTGGATGCCGACGCAGAAGAGCAGGTTGGCGAGCGTGTAGATGAACACAACAGCCCACGGACCAGCGTTCATGATGCTCTTAAGCGGGGTGGCGATGAAGGTGGAGATGATCGTGAGTAGGTCGGTGCCAGCGCAGACGCTGAGCAGGGCGGCCACGATGCCGAAGACCGAAAGGGTGAGCAGCATCGGGATCATCACGTTGAAGGACTTGGAGACCGCGGGGGGCACGCCCTCGCCGAGGTTCACCTTGAGCTTCTCGACGCCGCTGATCTTGATGAAGAGCGTGACAGCAAGAAGGCCGATGATGATGGCGCCGAACAGGCCGTTGGTGCCCGTGTTGCTGGTGGAAAGAGCGCCGGTAACGGCAGCGGAGGTGACATCATCGGTGAGCAGCTCGCTGGTGGCAGCGAGGCTAGCGGTGATGGTCTGCGGCATCATGATGACAAACGAAGCAATGCCGACAACCACGCAGGAGAGCGGGTTCTCGAAGCGCTTGTTCGTAGCCAGGCTGTAACCGATAAGGCCAGCGAGGATCAGAGCCGAGACGTTGAGGGTGCCAAGCGTAAGCTGGGAGCCCCAGGTCTGGAGGTTGGCAAGCGTCGTCTCGTCGAGCGGGAACAGCGGGAAGATGACGTTGTTCACGAGGACGGCGATGCCAGCCAGAATGTAGAGCGGCGTAATCGTCGCGAAGGCATCACGGAGCGACCTGAGGTGCACCTGATTGCCTACCTTTGCGGACACCGCGGCAAATTTGTCGAGGAATGCCCGCCCCTTCTCATTGGCCATGATTGTTCTCCAATCTGTATGTGTTGGCCATTTCCTTGTTATCCTGCGAGTTGTTCGTTTCCCCGGCCCGCAGGTCGTGCACTAGTTACTCGATGACGTGCGACGTCGCGACCTTCGTGAGCCACTCGGCCGACTGCTTCGGGCGGCGCTTGTAGCCGTCCATGAGGTCGACCTCCACAAATCCGTAGCGGTTCTTGAAGGCGTTCGACCAAGACCAGTTATCGATGAGGCCCCAGTAGTGGTAGCCGCGGCACTTGGCGCCGTCGGCAATGGCGCGGGAGACCGCCTCAAGGTGAGAACGCACGAAATCGACGCGGTACGGGTCAATGACGCGGCCCTGCTCGTCGCGATTCTTGTACTCGTCCATGATGCCGATGCCGTTCTCGGAGACAAACCACTCGAGCTCGGGGTAGTTCTTGGCACAGTCCATGCCGAAGTCGTAGAGACCCTCGGGATAAATCTCCCAGCCACGGCTCTCGTTCATGACAGCATCGGGCCAGACGTACTCGTCGGCGAAGTGCGGCAAGCCATACTGATCGACCTTGCTGGCCGGAGCCTGGACGCGGGTGGGGTGGTAGTAGTTGCAACCAAGCCAGTCGACCACGCCCTGGGCGAGAATCTCTGCGTCGCCAGCGCGGACGGGCAGGCGGACGCCGCCCTCCTCCAGCGAGTCGAGCACATCCTGGGGCAGAGCGCCCTTAGTAATGAGGTCAAGCCACCAACGGTTATTGATGCCACTGGTCATGCGAACAGCCTCGAGATCAGCCTCGGAGGGGTTCTCCTTGGTGTAGGTCGGAGTGAAGCAGTTGATCATACCAATCTTTGCATCAGCACGAACGGCGCCCTCGGCCTGGGCGGCACGGAAGTTCGCAACACCGAGTGAGTGAGCGAGCGAGATGTGGTACTGCACAGTGCGGGCACGGCCGTAGTCGTGAAGCTTCGGGTACCAGACGCCCTCCTGGTAGCGCTGCTCCGGCTCTACGATCGGCTCATTGAAGGTGAACCAGTACTTGATCTCGGAGCCAAATTCGCGGAAGGCGACATCGGTGTAGTGGGCGTAAGCCTCGACAACCTCACGGCTCTCCCAGCCACCACGACGGAAGAGGTAGGTCGGCATGTCGAAGTGATAGAGGTTCACAAAGACATCGAGACCAGCCTTGGCAGAGGCGCGGAAAAGCTCGTGATACCAAGCAGCACCTTCGGGGTTGAGGTTGCCGTTCTCGTCGAGCAGGCGGCTCCACTGAATGGAGGTGCGGTAGTTGTCGAGACCGAGCTCCTTCATGAGGACAAGGTCTTCCTTGTACTTGGCCATGAAGTCGTTACCGCCGTAGGAGCCCACGCGATTATAGAAGTCGTCGAGGTTCTCCATGGACCAGGTGTCCCAGAGGTTCTCGAGCTTGCCGCCTTTGTTCCACTCTCCCTCGGTCTGCGGACCAGAGAGAGCTGCACCAATGAAGAAGTCCTTGGGAAGCGCGAGCTTCTGCTCAGCCATGCGTGCTCCTTTTGCCAAATACATTACGTACATGCCGGCATACTGATAATTAGAATTAGGTATGTCAGATTTATTTTGTATATAGGCTTTCTTATTGCAATATTCAGTAATGGTGTC
Organism: Paratractidigestivibacter sp.; assembly: GCF_963660155.1. Taxonomy (GTDB): domain Bacteria; phylum Actinomycetota; class Coriobacteriia; order Coriobacteriales; family Atopobiaceae; genus Paratractidigestivibacter. The sequence goes on from NZ_CAVKWG010000012.1 coordinate 19,774, forward strand.
CACAACCGAGCGGTCGGAATTAATAGGTAAGCGGTATAGGTAAATAATTAGCTATGAATACCTGCATTTCTGGAGCTAGCCCGCAATAATTACTGTGGCTAACAATATTGTTCGGAGGCATCATGGCTATGAAATACGAGGCCGTAGCAGACAGCCTGAGAAAAAAGATTCGGACCGGTGCCTATCGTCCCGGAGATCAGCTCCCCTCCATCGAGCACCTTTGTGAGCTCTACTCTGTGAGCAAAATCACTGTTAAGAAAGCACTCGACGAACTCGAATCGTCCGGCCTCATCTCGCGCAGGCGCGGTTCCGGCTCGTTCGTGAAGAACATCAAACCCCTGCTCGGCGGCCGCATCGGCCACTTCGAGACAAGCGGTCAGATGGCTGGCTTCATGAACGAGCACAAGTCCCTCGGCCAGACGGTCCAGAGCATGGTGAAGGAGTTTGGCGTCGTCACTCCCCCGCCCGAGATCGCCTCGATGCTCAACATCGACGAGGACCAGTTCTGCTACCACATCGTTCGCATCCGCATCGCGGACGACGAGCCGCGCACGGTCGAGTACACCTACATGCCCATCAACATCATTCCGGGTCTTCGCGTAAAGACGCTCGAAGACTCCATCTACAACTACATCGAGAACGACCTTGGTCTCAAGGTGGCAAGCGGACACCGCATTGTACGTGCCGTGCTCCCCACAAAAGACGAGACGGAATGGCTAAACATTTCGAGAGACTCCCCCATGCTTGAGGTCGAGCAGGTAGGATACCTCGACGACGGCACGGCCTTCGAATACTCCATCTCGCGCCACCCGAACGGCTACGAGTTCAGGACCATCAGCATCAACTAGCGGACCGAAGGGTCAGGTCGGCGGCTCTGTTGCGGGTTGTCCGGCCCGGGGCCCGTCTGCAAAGAAAACGCGCCGAGTTGGTCGAGTTGGGGCCCGCCTGCCGAGAAAACGCGGCGAGTTGGTCGGGTTGTGGTCCGTTTGCAAAGAAAACGCGCCGAGTTGGTCGGTTCGGGGCCCGTCTGCCAAGAAAACGGGGCGAGTTGGTCCCAATCGCACCAACTCGCCGCGTTTTCTTGGCAGCGCGGCTCAAATCGGACCAAGTGAAGCGGTTTTCTTGGCGGCGAGGCCCCGCGCGCACCAACTCGCCGCGTTTTCTTGGCAGCGAGGCCCCGCGCACGCAGCCCGAGCCTGTCTCCACTTGCAGGCCTCCTAAGTAAGAACTGGCTAACTTTGCGCCCTTCTGATAAGTTACCTGTGGCTAACTCTCACGCTATTCAGAAGGGAATTGCATGACAAAGGAACAGAAGGAGAAGTCCGGCATCGCCGTGCTTCTCGACTTTGCGGGGGAGCGCAAGTGGCTGACCTACCTCGGCTGCGCGCTCTCCGCCGCCGCACAACTGCTGGGCTTTGGCCCCTACGTCTGCATCTGGCTCGTGGCGCGCGACCTTATCGCCGTGGCGCCCGACTGGACGGCGGCCACGGGCATCGCGACGTACGGCTGGTGGGCCGTCGGTTTTGCCGCGGCGAGCATCGTGCTCTACTACGTGGCGCTGTGCTGCACACACATGGCGGCCTTCCATTGCGCCTCCAACATGCGCAAGCAGGTCTCCGCTCACCTCATGAAGCTACCGCTCGGCTACTTTGACAACCACGCCACCGGCGAGCTGCGCCGCATCGTCGACGGCTGCGCGGCCTCCACGGAGACGCTGCTGGCCCACTCCCTGCCCGATGTCGCGGGCTCCGTGACCATGGTGCTGGGCATGCTGGTGCTGCTCTTCGTCTTTGACTGGCGGCTTGGCCTCGCGTGCCTGGCGAGCGTCGTCGTGAGCCTCTTGGCCCTCATGAAGGTCATGGTCGGCGAGGGCGTTGAGTTCATCAAGCAATACATCGACGCCAGCACCAACATGAGCAAGGCCGGCACCGAGTACGTGCGCGGCATTCCCGTGGTCAAGGTCTTCCAGCAGACGGTCCACTCGTTCAAGGCCTTCCACGACGCCATCAACGAGTACTCCGAGCGCGCTCGGGACTACACCGACAAGATCTGCCGCGGCCCGCAGGTCGTGAACCTCTCGGCCTTGAACGGCGTTGTGGTCTTCCTGCTGCCGGTGGCGCTGCTGCTGGCCCCCGGCGAGGGCGACTTCGCGCACTTCGTGACCAACTTCGCGTTCTATGCCATCTTCAGCGCGGTGGTGCCAACGGCCATGAACAAGCTGATGTTCTCGACCGAGGCCTTCCAGAAGGCGGACGACGCCCAGAAGCGCGTGCGCAGCGTGCTCGAGGCCAAGCCGCTCCCGGTGTCGAAGACGCCGGAGCACCCGTCCGGCAACGACGTGCGCTTTGACGACGTGACCTTTACCTACGAGGGCGCCGAGAAGCCCGCCGTGGAGCACGTGAGCTTTGAGGCCCCCGCCGGCAGCACGCTGGCGCTCGTCGGCCCGTCCGGCGGCGGCAAGTCCACCTGCGCGGCGTTGATCCCTCGCTTCTGGGACGTCGATTCCGGCAGCGTGATGGTGGGCGGCGTCGACGTGCGCCAGATGGACCCGCACGAGCTCATGGACCAGGTGGCCTTCGTCTTCCAGACAAACCAGCTCTTCCATCAGACCCTTGCCGACAACGTGCGCGCCGCGCGCCCGGACGCAACCGACGACGAGGTCCTGGCCGCGCTTTCCGCAGCGCAGTGCGACGACATCGTGGCCAAGCTGCCGCAGGGCGCAAACACCATGCTCGGCGCCGGTGGGGCCTATCTCTCCGGCGGAGAGGTGCAGCGCGTGGCGCTGGCCCGCGCCATCCTGAAGGACGCCCCCATCGTGGTTCTCGACGAGGCCACGGCCTTTGCCGACCCGGAGAACGAGGCCCTCATCCAGCGCGCCTTCACGCGTCTGGCCGCCGGCCGCACCGTGATCATGATCGCCCACCGCCTCTCCACCGTGGTCGGCGCCGACAAGATCGTGGTGCTCGACCAGGGCCATGTTGCCGAGAGCGGCAAGCACGAGGAGCTTCTCGCCGCCGGCGGCCTCTACGCCCGCATGTGGGCCGACTACGAGAAGGCGGCCAGCTGGCGCATCGAGGGCGAGAAGGCCGCGGCCACGCCCGCCGTGGCCATGGAAGGGGGTGAGGCTTAGATGTTCGCCTCACTGCAGCAAAAGTATTTCCTGTCCGACAAGGCCATGGCCGGCGTCAAGCGCGGCATCTTCTGGACGGCCGTGACCAACCTCATCACCATGGCCGGCATGGTCTTTCTCTATCTGGTGATGGGGGCGTTTGTCGCGCACCTGACCTCGGGTGCGGAGCTTCCCGCCGCGCTGCCGATCGTCGGTGCCCTGGCGCTCTTCTTTGTGGCGCTCATGGCCGGCAACTGGCAGCAGTACTACTACACCTACTGCATCTTCTACGAGGAGTGCGGCAACCAGCGCATCGCCATCGGCGAGCACCTGCGCAAGCTGCCCCTGAGCTTCTTTGGCCGCCGCGACCTGGCCGATCTTACCGAGACCATCATGGGCGACGCCCAGACCATGGAGCACGCCTACAGCCACGTGCTCGGCGAGCTCTTCGGCGCCGTCGTCTCCACGTGCGTCGTGTTTGTGGGGTCGCTCTTCTTCTGCTGGCAGCTGAGCCTCGCCGCGTTCTGGAGCGTGCCGGTTGCCTTTGGCATCATCTTCGCGACGCGCAGGCCCATGGCGCCCGTTTTCGACGGCGTTCGCGCCGCCAAGGTCAAGGTGACCGAGGGCATCCAAGAGACGCTCGAGTGCGTCCGCGAGATCCGCGCCACCAACCAGGAGGCGCACTATCTTGAGGGCCTCGACGCCACGATCGACGAGCAGGAGCGCTTCACGGCCGCAGGCGAGCTTCTGAACGGCCTGCTCGTGAACTCCGCCTTCGTGGTGCTGCGCCTGGGCATCGCCACCACGCTGATCGCGGGCGCCGGCATGGTGGCCGCGGGCCAGATCGACTTCATGGTGATGTTTGCCTACCTGCTGATGGTGAGCCGCATCTACGGTCCGTTTGACCAGGCCATTAGCATGATCTCCGAGCTGTTTGCGGCCGAGGCCTCCGCAAAGCGCATGCGAGCGGTCATGGAGGAGCCGCTCGCCGAGGGCGCACAGGAGTTCGAGCCCGCGGGCCACGACGTTGAGTTCAGCCATGTGGCCTTCAGCTACGGCGCGGGCGACGACGGCCGCGCCGGCGATCAGGTGCTGCGCGACGTGAGCTTTACGGCCCGCGAGGGCGAGGTCACGGCGCTGGTGGGTCCGTCCGGTTCAGGCAAGTCCACCGTCAGCCGCCTGGCTGCGCGCTTCTGGGACGCCACGGCGGGTACCGTCACCGTGGGCGGCGTGAACGTGGCAAGCGTTGACCCCGAGGTGCTGCTGCGCGACTACGCCGTGGTCTTCCAGGACGTGCTGCTCTTTGACGACACGGTGATGGGCAACATCCGCCTGGGCCGCCGCGACGCCACCGACGAGGAGGTGCTGGCTGCCGCACGTGCCGCCAACTGCGACGAGTTTGTGAGCCGCATGCCAGATGGCTACCAGACGATGATCGGCGAGAACGGCTCCAAGCTCTCCGGCGGCGAGCGTCAGCGCATCAGCATTGCCCGCGCGCTTCTTAAGGACGCGCCGATCGTGCTTCTCGACGAGGCCACCGCGAGCCTGGACGTTGAGAACGAGACCCGCGTGCAGGAGGCGCTCTCCCGCCTGCTTGCCGGCAAGACCGTCATCGTGATCGCCCACCGCATGCGCACGGTGGAGAGCGCAGACAAGATCGTGGTTCTGCGCGACGGCCTGGTTGCCGAGCAGGGCACGCCCGCCGAGCTCAAGGCCGCCGGCGGCGAGTTTGCCCGCATGGTCGAGCTTCAGCGCGACTCCGCCGCCTGGAGCCTGTAGGTCATGGCTTGGCCCCGGTCCCGGACACGTTTCGGGGCCGGGGCTTTTTTCGTGCAGGCCGACGGGGCCCGGGGTCCGGGGGCCCGGGGCTGCGACGCCGATTGGGCGAAAAACGCCCTCCCGCGGGCGATTGCGGGAGGGCGTCGGCGGATCCTGTCACAATCGGTACGTTTTTTGAAAAAATTCCGTACCGATTGTGACAGGATCTCGTTTGCCGGCAGCTGATTACTTCACGCCGTACCAGCTGATGCCCTCGGCTTTCCAGCCGGCGGCGAGGCGGCGGACAACCGCGAGGCGAGCGCTCGCTCGTATGCGGGCGCCGGCCGCCCGCGAGGCGGGCGTTCGCGCGTATGCGGGCGCCGGCCGCCCCCCGGCGCCTCAAGGGCACGGGGGGCGTCGCGTTCCTGACCTCGGTCCAGGTCGACCAGGCGAAGGCGTCGCTCCACCTGAGGGACGCCGGCAACGGCCCCAGCGACACCTGGCTCTATATGGCGATCGCCGCCGACGACAGGGGGCAGGAGGCGTCCGCGAACGCCTTCCTGCGCGGCATGCAGGGCATCTTTGGCACCGAGACCATCTCGTGCGACGGCACCAAGTCCGACGGGTTCGTGGTCGCGGCCAATCCCGCGAGCCTCCCCGAGGCCATGTGGGGCAACGTCCGCAGCCACGAGAACCTCTACATCATGAGCTGCCGCTTCTGCGGAAGGACCGTCTTCGCCAACATGCACGGCGGCGAGACGAGCTTCTGCAGCCCCAGCTGCCGCAGCGCGTGCAGACGGATGCTGAGGGGGCAGGGGCGGCGGGAGAGTAGCGGGAGCGATGCGGGGGCTTGCGCTTCCCCGACCTCGTCCTGTAGGTGGCGGAGGGCGACCACGACCGCATGCGCGCCCGCTGCCTACGCTGCGCCGCCGAGTACCCCGAGCGCGAGGAGGGCCGCGCCGACGTGGTGAGTCTCGTCGTCACGCACGACCGCACCAGCCGCCTGCGCCGCCTCATCGACGCCTACATCTGGGAGGATCGACTAACGAAATGCAGGTCAAGGGCATAGCCGCTCACGGGCGAATAAGAGCCGCCGGGGATTTCACGGGTGGCCCTCACCGTGCCCGCCGCGACCGCAGCCAAGCCCTCCCGCGGCCGCCCTCGCGTGCGTCAGGTACGCCTAACAACGACGGGGAGGGGAAAGGCGAAAGGCACATCGATTCCGGCCGCCTACGCGAGCACAAGCTCCCTGTTCTCAATGAGGAACTGCTCGTAGTGGTTGCCGATGAGATCGGTACTGGGAGCATCGGCGCTGTTCAGCGGGACGGAAATCGGGCGCCCCAGATAATCGCGATAGTTGCTCCCCGCTAGGCGTCCCGAGAGCTGAACCTTCATGTTGTCCGGGTTGATCGAGATGAGATGAGCGTCGAACAACAGGTGCACGTCGGCACGAAGCAGAATTCCGTTGTTCACAATCTGGCTGTGCTTGCCGCGGTAGGGCTTGATATGCGCCGCCTGCAGGACCTCGGGCACCTTGGTTTCCGTTATCGCGCAGCTCTCGCCGTATGCGCTCAGCAGCTTTTTGCGGAAGCGGTCCTGCTGCTCCCTGCGCACTTGGGCGATAGTAACGATGCGCCGCATGTCATCGTTGGAGATCTCGACCTGTGCGATCTTCTTCTGCTCGACCTTGGTCAGCGAGTCGGCGCCCCGGAAGCAGAAGCAGCCTTGCGACTCGGTCCGGGGGTTAACCGGGCCATGCAACGTGAACATGCCCGAGACGCTGTTGTAGTGCTCGACGTATGCGAGCCCGAGTATGGTATAGCCCCCCGCCTTGCTGGGGACGATCACGCCAACCGGCACGCCGTCTTCGAGGCAGTTCATCAGGGCCTCGTTGTAGCCTTGCTTCGTGTCCGGCCCGTCATACCTCGCGTACTCGAAAATCCAGGTGCCGTCACCGAGGTGGATTAGCTGCTTGTCAGCATACCTATCCCTACGGCTAGAGTGAACGGCCAAGGCGTACTTACGCCCCTTCTTATACCTGACTGAGCTGCTTGAGGGCGCGTAAATCCCGGATTGTCTGCACAGCGGAAGCCCGTCTTTTGTCCTCGTCTTCGAGGCAAGAGGCAGGGCCGAGCAATGCTGCCCCTCGTTGTCCCGGTACCACTCGAGCACCGACGGGGCTTTCTCTGGTATCAGGCGGAACGCCCTCTCCAGCGAAAGGTTCATCACCTCGCACTCGCGAATGAAACCGGACATGGATCCTCCTCAGAAGGTCTTACGACCAATTCTGGTGAGTTTTGCATCGCGGATCAAGATCGCCGACTATCCAACTTCGACAATCTGGCGAAGGCAACCTTGTCCTGGTATCCTGGAATCAACAGCCAGCGTTTGGAGTTCAAAGTGATTGCAGTCATCGATTTGTTTGCCGGAGCCGGCGGTCTCGGGGAGGGCTTCTCCTCTCTTAGGGACTCATCGGGAGAGCCAGTCTTCGAGACGATCATGTCCATCGAGCGTGACCAGCAAATCCATGAGACCCTGCGCTTGCGCGCGTATGTTAGGAGAATTCTCAACCCCGACGGCAGCGTCCCCGAGATTTACCTCGACTACATGAGAAACAGGAATAACGACTCTCTCGAGAAGCTCAAGGCCTATGCACCAGACGAATGGGAGGCTGCTTGCGAGGAGGCGCTGTGTGCGGAGCTTCGCGACGGTGATAACACACTTGTAGAACTGGGAGCAGAACGTCTAAGAAAGTGGCGAGCAAGTCACCCGAATAGCCCCTTCGTGCTCATCGGCGGGCCTCCGTGTCAGGCATATTCGCTCGTTGGACGTTCCCGTCGCGCCCACGACGAGGACTTTGACAAGGATGTTAAGCACACGCTCTACAAGTGCTACCTGGCCTTTATTCAATCACTGCAACCCGATATCTTCGTGATGGAAAACGTCAAAGGCCTACTGTCCGCAACCCATCAGGGGCACGGCGTCTTCAAGCGCATCATCCACGATATGGAGGAGGCCGGATACGAAGTCCGATCCTTGGTCACAGAGCACCCCGAGGCGCCTAGGGACTATATCGTCAAGGCAGAGAAGTATGGCGTACCCCAAATGCGTCACAGGGTCATCCTTCTTGGAGTAAAGCAAGGGTCGGGCATCAAAACGGGCACTCTCGAAGCAAGCAAGACGGCAACCCTCAGAGACGCTCTGACCGGCATTCCAAGGCTGCGCAGCTCTTTCTCGAGGAGAACTCGCGAACTTGGAGACTCCGATTGGGAGAAATACGTAGACTGCGCTGCGACTCAAATTCTCGAGACCGATGAAGGCACGTGCCTTGCCAGCGTCTTTGAGAAAGCAAGCGAGTGCGGTCATCCCATGACATCGAGCTCCGAGCATATCACCGCGGTCAGCGGAAAATACAACAGCTGGTACAGGAGACGCTTCGGGAAAAGTGCCCTGCTAACTGATCATGACGCTCGCAGTCATCAGGCATCTGACCTTGATAGATACCTCTTCTGTGCGGCCTACGCAGAAAAGTACGGACACCCCGCGCACCTCGAGGACTTTCCCAGCCGCCTTCTTCCCAACCACAAGAACGTCCGAGAGAACAACAACAGCGAGTACAAATTCAGCGATCGCTTCAGGGTGCAGATGTGGGATAGGCCATCAACAACCATTACTTCACATATCGCCAAGGACGGTCACTATTACATCCACCCCGACCCAGCACAATGCCGCAGCTTGACTGTTCGAGAGGCAGCGCGGCTCCAGACCTTCCCCGACGACTATTTGTTTGAGGGGAATCGGACAGCTCAGTACACCCAGGTTGGAAACGCCGTGCCCCCCATGCTCTCTCAGCAGATTGCCGCGGTGGTCGCAGATGCTCTCGAAGTTGAGGCGAAGCCGTTTGTAGGTGGCGTAGTACGTCACGATGAGCCACCCGCCAGCAACTAGGCAATCGAGGGACGCCCGGATAATTTCTGACGGGCGTCCCCCAACGAGCTCTCTTAAGCATCCCCTACCATTCGTGATGGCGTCCGAGACGCTTTTTGTTCTCTTCGATTTTTAGCGGGCAACCCTCGGTCTTCAGCCGCTGATAAAACTTTATGAGCGCCTCGCACTGTTTATCAGTAGGCATCTTGCGCGGGATAGAAGCGGCGCACCTGAGAATGCCGATTTCCTTCTCAGAGCCCTCCCCTTCCTTAATGCACCAGTTAAGAAGCTGTTTCCAAAAATCAGCCCCCGCTTTGACGACCTCAGTCTGGCATTCGATGCCAATGACCACCCTCTGGTCGTTTTTTGCCTCGCGGCTCGCATCCTTTTCCTCTGCCAAGTCGACAAGCTCATCCAAAAAATCTTCGTTCCAAGAGGCCTTTTTGACGCTAAGCCTGTCCCAGCAACCCGTCTGCTTGGCCCACTCGGAGATGTTGCCCGAGCCCGTCTGGGGATCCATCAGAACCTCATGGGCAACGTCTGCCGCGGTTTCAAGCGCGCGACGCAGCGCAAGGGAGATGCCCTGATCGTTCCAGATGCTATCGAAGTTAACCGACTTGCCCATTCTACGCACGGCATGGGCGAGATAGCCAATTGTCAGGACAACGTGCTGGGAGCGATAAAGACCCGGCCTGTACCACTCTCGCTGCGTCACAATAGATTCGGTCTGGTTGAAGATGATCTTCTTGGCGATACACGCCTTGAAGTACCTCTCATTAAAACTCGAACGATCGCTCTCCCACTTCGCAGATATGATCTCCGCAAACTGCTTGAAGTTCTTCTGCGCTCCCCTGTTTACGATATAAGGCTTGTCGGTCCAAACCATCAGATACTTTGCAAGGTCCGTCTTGTTGAAATACTGGGCCTTCGGGCACTCTGCGACGAACTTCCTCTTGTTCGCGGGAGTAAGGTAGGCCTGCGCATCTCGGTACTGGCCGCGAGCCCTTTCGTAGAACCATTTGGTCTGGATGAAGCTGCCCTCCATCGCCGGGGAGAGAACGCGACGGGAGAAGCGCTCCATCTCAACATGGAACTCGTGGTTTGAGAAGAAGTCGGCGTCAGAGACCTTGTTCTGGCTGTTTGCGTAGCGCGATATCTCGGGCACCAGCTCCTTAGCCTTGTCGGGCGGAAGCACGCTCAGCTTCATCTGGACGTACACCTTAGAGAGATCCTTGCCGTCCTTAAATGCCGAATAAATTGAGGCAGTCGTCTGACCGCCGTTCACAATCTGCAGGTTCCTGAGTTCGGTGATGAGCGTCCCGGAGTCGGAACTATCTGTTACGACATCCTCGGCGGTGGCGGTAATGCCGTTGTTGAACGAGAAGAAGAGGTCGGGACGGTTCTCGATAGTGCGCCTGATACCCTTGTTGACATTGCTTCTGGCCTGCAGGAAGACTCGCACGTTTTGCTCAAGCAAACGCGTTCCCCACCTGTCGTAAATCTCTGCAAGGTCCTGTCCTGGAATTGCGGCGAGAAACACGGAGCCGCCTTGCACGGTCCCCGCCTCGAGCGCCCTCAACGGCCCATGGGGAAGCTTATCAAAACGAACATGAAGCTCCTCGCGCTCTCGGCCCGACAGCTCCAGCTTCCATAGGCGCGTCGCGTCCCATACGTCAAATACAATCTTCTTGCCATCGTATGAGGACGCGTCCTTGCCGGTGACGTTCTTGCTGAGGCGGCGATTGGTAATCAGGTAGAACTTGATTTGGTCAATGGAGTTCCAGCGCTTTGAGACCATGTCCGCCAGCTCATAGCCCGGGTCGGTCTCCTCCATCTCCTCCCAGAAACGCCCCCTGCACGCCTCGAGGGCGAATTTGAGGACCCTTCCGAAGTCGGCGTCCATCTCCTTCTGAGTAAGGTTCTTCGGGCTTTCATCGGCCTCGAAGTCCAGAATTATCAACCCCAAGCTGTGTGAGCCGGAGCCGCCCTCGGGGTAATCGAGAAGCGGATCGCCGCAATTGCCATCGACCCTAATACCGCCGCGGGACGGGCGATAGTACGAATAGCGAGCCACGTCGAACTCGCCCGCCTCGACCAAACGGTCGGTGACAACGTCGAAGAACGCCTCTTCCTTGTAGATTCCTGCCGAGCTCGAGGTCAAAGCGACATCTTGGAAAAGCTCCTGTTGGTATGTCTCAAGACTAACCTCGCTCACCGTCAACGCCTCCCAAAGCCGTGATTACCTCGGACTCATCGGCCGAGCAATCCTCACAATACGACAGGTCAACCGAGTACTTCGTTCTCATCACCCCGGGCGGCAATTGAGAAGGCGTCAGCCGTGGGAAGTTCTCATCAACCTCATAGAAGGCCGTACCCAGGCAATCATAGGTGCCGTGATTTTGTGACGCGACGTAGCCAGCAGCGGCGAGGCGAAGCTCAAACTCTTCCAAGGCAACGACATCGGCGCCGATGGTCTTAAATATTTCCTCAACGAGGTCGTCGATACTCGAGCCATCAGCCGCCCCCGAGCCCAATCCTGCGACAAAAAGAAATAGTTTTTCCTGAGCGCTGGAGTTTAGTTGGTTCTCCGAGCTAATGACCACATAGGGATTTTGGGGCCCTCCGTTAGATTTGACCTCAATGAACACGGACCCGAACGAAAAGTCCCTCGGCGCCTTCTGTGGCCCAGACCAAGAGGTTACGGCGGCATAAGCGCCGACCACCGGTATCAGCCTCCTCAGCAGGAGCAGCTCAGCAAACAGCCCACGCTCTTGCTCGGCAGACATTCCCTCCCCCCGTCTGAGCAGATATCGCCATTTCTCCAGGCGCCTCTTCAAGTGTTGAGGCATAGTAAGGCCCGTGGCAGCCTTCGACGCGTCGATTATGTCATCGCACAGACTTGAGAATAGATCAGCGACCTTGTTATCGAGCAACACGATAAGGATTGAGCTCTTGTCCTCCCCCGATGACCACTTCTGGATTTCGATAGCCTCGAAATGTGGAAAGACGACATTCGGCGCGGAAGAGGGAAGCTCTATCAAGAGGGCCAGCCTCCCCTCCGCAGTTTTGGCGCTCAAAATATCAAAATCGGCATCATCGTTAGAGCGCGGGATAAGACGCGTGCTTAGCGCCTCCGCCTGTTCTGGTACCTTGATGCCCTTCCATCGGTCAGTCGCCATACTCATCCTCGATATCACTGTCCTCGTCGGCAACGTCATCGCCGAAGCTCATGGACTCCAAAGCGGTCTTATTGAAGACGTAGTCGACGGCACGATCGTGGTTGAGCCGCGGGAAGCAGATGCTGTACGCGACATTAGGCTCCGAATAGTCGAATGAGTGCCAATAACGGCTTTCGAGAGCCCCAAGTCTCTTGTCGCCATCAGTCACGGCTTTGTTGTACTCCTTCTCGTTCTTAAAACGCATATCGAGAAAGTGCACCACCAACAGCGGTGTTCGACGTCTGTCGAGACAGCACTTGCCGAAGGAAGCCCGAACGCCGAGCCTCTTATCAGACTGCGCCTTCTCTTCAGCGTCAGATCTCTCTTGCTTCGACATGCCGACACACTCGATGTACTTGGTTGACACCTTTGACCTATTGCCAACGTAAACTGTTTGCTCGTTTGTCCTTGCGCCCGGTTGACGCCTTTGATAGCGCAATTTGAATTCGGAGCACTCGAACTCAAGCACGCTCTCGCAGCTTGCAGAAGTTGCTCCAGCAAACATCACATCCCACTTGTCCATCCCATCCTCTTCGCAATACGCGATTTGCGTAAGAATCGGATCGGTCTTGGTTAGCAGCGACTCGGGACAATTGTTGAACATCTGGACAAATGCCCTGATTTGAGCTGTAGGGACATTGTGGTAGAGAACTCCTCTTCCACCCAACTCATCCTCGTCGTTTCCCCAAAACGCACCCACGTGGTCAGTCGCTTCGAGCGAAGTCATCAGAGAATTGGCAGACGCCATGTTATGGCTTATCGCTTCTTGCGAGCGAGTCAGCGCAGTGGTCTCAACCGTCTTGCCGCTCAGTCTGACCTCTCTTCTTAGCTCGCCGGCCCCCATCTTGTTCCTGGCGGTGACCATAAGGGCACTAGGGTGCGACCTGACGGCAAGGCCGAAATCAAGCGGCGTACGATGCATCTGCTGCATCCTGACCAACTCGCCCATCAGCTCGTCGGTGGCATCAGCCACATAGCGGCACCAGCCAGCCGACTCCTCCGTCATCCACACCCTGCAGATGTCCTCATAGCCCACTCTATGTCCGAACCATCTGCTCATCTGCATCAGGGTGTCATAGGCGCGTGAGTTGCGCGAGTAGTACGAGACCAGAAGCCCCTCAAGAGTGAGACCACGAGACAGCCGGTAGCCACCAATGGCAATAACGTGCTGGACTCCGCCGTTATAATCGAGCCCGTCTTTCGACTTCGAATTGACAAGTTTCGTATTGATCCTGCCAACAATACCGTTCATCTGCTTGAGAGCGGACTCCCAAGAGAGACTGTCGCCAGCAAATTCATCCTTCCAAATTTCCGCCAGCTCTTTAATCTCTGCAGAATTCGACGTCGCCTCATCGGGGCTCAGGGAGGAATAGACCCTTATCTGCGGCTTGAGCACATCGTCGAGATACCTGTCGACAAGCCCTTGAAGTTTCTTCTGGACCGCGTTGTAGGGACTTGAGTTAACGAGCATTGAGGTGTGGGTGTCCCCTGCCCTATTAACCCGAATTACGCTGGCAAGGACGAACGTCCTGATCGCTCGCTTGAGAGACTCGGGCAGTTCCCCGATCTTCAGCTCCTTGGCGGATGGCGGCATGAGGAATATGTCATCAATAAACCGGATGTATTTGGGCTTGCCGATTACCTGATATTCCTCGGGGTCAATGTCTCCAAACACCTTGTCGGCTCCGAAGTAGGAGTCAGCGGCATTGAGGGTATAGATGAAATTCCTTGGGAACAGATCCTTGTGGAACTCCTCGTCAATTTCGTCCTTGTCGATAAGAATGTTGGCATAGGGCGTTGCCGTGTATCCCACATAGGTGCTCTTCGCAAAGAGGCCTAAGAGTTCCCTGATCTGTGAATTGATTTTTGAAATCTCTTCTTTGCTTTTCTTTGTGTTGATGGAGGCGTTGTCCGCCTCATCATCGATAAGTAGCAAAGACGAGTCTGCAGCGACGTTTGACTTTAGCCAAGTGACGATATTCTTAAGGGTGCTGGTGTTCTTCTTAAGTACAAACACCCAAGGTTCCGCGACATTGCTGGCCTGAATCTGCATCAAAGTCTTCATCTTTGCCTTCTTGAAGTCATCGATGCGCGTAGTCCCTGGGTTTGGATATCTAGGCGCCGAATCTCGAAGTTCGCCGACCCCGACTCGAACTGGCTGATTTCCAGCCATTCTGCTGACGTCCCTGCCGACAAAACCTTCCTCGATACGCTGCTGCGTCTGTGCACGTAGGTCGTTAGTGGTCGCAGCCAAAACGAGAATGTAGCGGTACCCAGCATCCGCAGCGCGGCAGATGAGGCCCGTATAGTTGGCAGTCTTTCCGGACTGCACATTGCCGACGACAAGCCCTTTCTTGCTATACCCCTCCTCAGCAGCAGGGTCACCGCACAGCCTAAGAACGTCCTTTGAGTCTCTGTCGATGGCCTGCACCACCTCATTGCCCCAATGCAGCTTTGTTCCAAGGTACTTTTTGTAACGACGCCAGTAATACCAACTGATATCACCCTCGCGGGCCTGAAGCCAAGGCGTGTTGTCGTCAGAACTATCGTCCACGAGGCAAACACCCTTTTGCTGCTTCACGGATTGCTGCTTGTGATACCTGATGCATATAAGCTTGACGAACTGCTCGCGCATCTTCATATCTTTTAGCTCTGGCACACAACCCATGGTGTCAACGTAAACATCAACGAATCCACTCACGAGCTTCTCGACTTCCTCCTTGGTCGGAAGCTTGTCCTTAAAGGTGTTCCAGAGGGCGTCTTCGATTGTCCGCAAGAGCTCAGCATTAGTCTCCACAGCCGCCATGCTTAACGCTCCTCAATTCCAAGTGCGGACAGGACATCGCCCCAGCAATGCGCAAATATCTCCTGTGTACGCATAGCATTAAGAATCGTCAAATCGTCCAGGCCCGAGCCTTTCATGGCACGGAAAAACGCGACGGCGTTCTCACGCGTCTCCTCGGTGCTCGTTTTAGGAGCAGCAACCGAATCTGGGTCGTTGCTAATTTCGAACCTGATCGAGTCAATCGGGAAGCCCGTCGAAAGCATCTTCAATATCAGGTCGAACTGCTTTGTAGCATCAGTGGACAGCTCCCTTTTGAAGTCGGCAATAAGGGGGTGTTCATCATTGATTAGGTAGTTGATGTTCCCGTTGTCCTTGATTGCATTCCAAAGGGGGAAGTTTGTCTCGGCGACCTGCTTAGCCCCGCGACGCTGATAAACCCTACGAGAGGGCGAGTACAACGTATTGAGTAAAGACTTTATCGACAGGCGCACGTTTTCTGGCAGCTGCGCGGAGGCCTTCTTTACGTCGATTTTCCAATCTTCATCGTGCTGGTTGTCGATGTCGATCCTTACTCGGCATAGCTGAGTTAGCGGCTTCTTCTTTGCTAGTCCGAACCAAGTGCCATGGATTATCAAGCGGCGGGCCCGGTAGAGGTAGATGCCCTGGTTCTTAATGTATCCGCCCCTGAGCCCGTAATACTCGTAATCGGCGGCGTCTTCGTACTTCGATGCATGAGGCAGGGTATAACTCTGGATCGTCACGCCACCGGACAGGCGTTCAACCTGCTGAGAAATAGTCGCCTCGCTTGCTGAGTTGAACGGGTCAATCGGCTCGATTTCACGGCCATTGCAGCTCATAGAGACGCGCTTGTAGCCCCTCTCTGCCTTGAGGAAGCGGTGGAATACGAGCGAGAGATGCTCCAGCATATCGCTGACATTTCGATTGAAAACGGCCGTTGTGTCGTTGTCCCTGTTTCCCTCAACACCCACGACTCGGTCAATCTTTTCCCAGACAATCAAAGTGCCGTGATCGCTGACCAACAAATCAGAAAAGGCAACCTTGCTAAGAATTTCATCATCACCTTGGATTTCAGTCACTTGCCAATTGTTGGTCTCGGCAACGTCATCCAAGTCCCAGTAGAACGCAGACATGGCCCCATCACACTTAGAAACTACGGTTAGCTTGCGACACTGGGAGAATGATGCGGTCTTAAGCCCAAGGCCGAAGCGCCCGAGATCCTGGGAGTCTCTCACCTTTCGGGGATCCGTGCTTCCCATGCGCATGGCCTGCAGGAGCTCATCTCTGCCAAGTCCCTCGCCATCGTCTACGACAGCGAGTATTGGCTTGGGGGCAGTCCTCGTTTGAATACGAATGCTTGTGGCTCTCGCAGAGATGGAGTTGTCGATGATATCGGCCACGGCCGTCTCAAAGGAGTATCCGATATCCCTCATACTCTCAATGAGGATTGATGGGCTCGGATCTAGCTCGATCTTGTCCATGGGCCATGCCCTTTCAGTTATTCGCGTCCGGCGGTCAAGCGAGTCGTCAAAGTCGAGCAGAATCCTCAAAGGGGCCTAATCGACCTCATCTTCCTGAATCATTCCTAATTGTATTCCCACTCCCGAGCAGCAATTGGATTAGGCAAGTGTGCGGTATCGCGAGCGCTATGACAGGTAACCCGCATCGCCACACTAAGCCAGAATCAGGCTGCATATGCCACGTGATGACGAACGGTATAAAGCCTCGCCGACTTCTAGTTCTTAACGGCGTAGCGCCCACCGCAATCGCGGCAGATGTACTCACGCTCGCCCTTAGTGCCCATTGCCCGCCAACCTCACGACCCCCTCCCCTAGTACACGTCAAAGCTCGTGCGCTTGGCCGACGACTCGCCCGTTAGGGTGACGACATCGTCGCACGTCAGGCCCTTC
>NZ_CAVKWG010000013.1:0-51898 GCF_963660155.1 Paratractidigestivibacter sp.
CTGCCGACGAGCGACATGGTCTCCACCGGCACCATGAACGGCACCAACTCCGCGACGCTCTCCTACAACACCAGCGCTGCGGACACTCGGTTCACCACCACCGCCTCGAATACCACCGTGTACACCTACGGCCTCAAGCTGACCAAGTTCGGCTCGCTTTCCGACGAGAAGCTGGCCGGCGCTAAGTTCCAGGTCTTCGCCGATGCCGTGTCAACGGATGCGATGAGCTTCATCCCGTTGAAGGATACTTCCGGCAACATCATCTACTACCAGTACACGACCGACGCCAACGCCAGCGGTGCGGTAACCGAGATTGAAACCGGCGATGACGGCACCTTCCAAATTCGCGGCATCGACGCCGCGAGCAACAAGTCGCTCTACATCCAGGAGACCGTGGCGCCCGCGGGCTACAAGGTTCCTTCCGGCCGATTCGCGGCAACGCTAGCTTCCGATAAGAGTGCCACGGACGGCGAGCACAATGGCAAGCTGTCCAACATGTCTTCCTTTACTGCGCAGCAGGCTGCCGACACGCCGCTGGTACAGAAGGTTTCCGTTGATGACGCCAATCTGTGGCAGCTCGACGTCGAGCTGAACAACGCCAACACCCACGTGCTGCCCACCACGGGCGGCATGGGCACGGTGCTCTTCGCCGTTGTCGGCGTCGCGCTGATGGCTGCCGCCGCGGGCGCCTTCGTGGTCGTCCGCCGTCGTCGCCAGTAGGCGCATGCCTGGGGGCAGGGCATGCCGGCACACATGGCAAAACGTCATTCTCGCGCGGGTCGTGTGCTGTCGAATGCTCTGATCGCACTTGTTTTCCTGCTGGGGCTGGCGATCCTGCTTTACCCAGCCGTCAGCAACCTGTACAACCAGTGGCGGCAGGACCAGCTGCTGGGCGACTACGAGACGGCCGTCCAGCAGCTGAGCACCGAGGACTACTCCGAGGTGCTCGCCGCCGCCGAGGCCTACAACGCGGCGCTGAGCCCGACGTTCACCGACGCTTTTACGGACGCGGAGATCCCCGCCGACGACGAGTACTGGTCGCTTCTGAACGTCGCCGGCAACGGGGTGATGGGCTACATCGAGATCCCCAAGATCCAGGTGCGCCTGTCCATCTACCACGGCAGCGACGAGGAGGCGCTTCAGACCGGCGTGGGGCACCTGTACGGGACCTCGCTTCCCGTGGGCGGCGAGGGCACGCACGCGGTCCTCTCCGCGCACCGAGGCCTGCCCTCGGCGCTGCTGTTCACGGACCTGGACCAGCTTGAGGTGGGCGACCGGTTTGCCCTGCACGTGTTGGGGGTGACCCTGGCCTACGAGGTGGACCAGATCCTGGTGGTCGACCCCACCGATGTCTCGAGCCTCACGGTCCAGGCCGGCGAAGACTACGTGACGCTCGTGACCTGCACGCCGTATGGCGTGAACACCCAGCGGCTGCTCGTGCGCGGGCACCGCGTGGACTCCATGGGCGACGCCGGCGAGGTCACCGTCGCGGGCCAGGTGGCGCAAAGCTTTGCCTGGTGGCAGGTGGTCGTGCTCCTGGGCGCCTTGGTGTTCTTGGCGTTCGTGATCTGGCTTTCCCGCGGGGTGGCCAACAAAGAAAGGAGGCGAGAAGGCCTTGATCAGCAAGAACCGTAAGGTGCGCGCGCTGCTCGCGGCGCTTCTCGCCGTTGTGTGCGTGCTCGCGGCGCCGGCGCGCGCGTGGGCTGCGGGCGCCTGCTCGCTTTCCGTCGAGTGCGAGGTCTCCGGAGCCGCGGTGGCGGAGGCGGGGTTCTTCCTGTATCGCGTCGGTGACGTGGGGGAGGACGGCGCCTTCGGGTTGACCGAAGAGTTTGCCGGCGCGGGCGTCGACCTTGCGGGATGCGCGCTCGCGAGCGAGTGGGGCAAGGCTGCCGAGGAACTTGCCGCGTTCGCGAAGGCACAGGGCGCCGAGGCCGTTGCTTTCGGCGTCACCGGCGCCGACGGTGTGGCCACGTTCGCGGGGCTCGAGCCGGGCTTGTACCTGGCGCCTGCCGCCACGGTCAAGACCGCGGCGGGGGAGGGCTACGTGAGCTCGGCGTTTCTCGTCGCGCTGCCCGGCCAGGACGCCGACGGGAGCGCGGCCTACGCCGTGACCGTGGAGCCGAAGCTCGAAAAAGCTGCCGACAACAGTGACGTGAATGGCGATAGCGATTGGAAGAACAGGCCTGGTGGGGACGCCGATTCCGGCGACGGCTCAGGCGCTTCTCTGGCCAACGGCGCCTCGGGCGCGGCCGCGCGTTCCGGCTCCGGCCGCGTCGCCACCACCGGCGAGACCATGGCCGTTAGCGTCGCCGCCGGTTTTGCCCTTGTTGGCATCGCCTTTATGGCCGCGTCTCGGCTCCGCCGCAGCTAGCGCTTTGCCTGCAATTTGGGGACAGTCCCCTTTTTGCACACGTGTGGCCGCTGCGGCCTCGTCGCCGAACCATTCGGCGAATTGCTTGAAACAGCGGTTCGTGTGCAAAAAGGGGACTGTCCCCAAACTGCAGGCCGGTTGCGTTACTTGGCGGCGTACTTGCGGATGACATCGATGGTCTTCTCGATGTCGATGGGCTTGGTAATGTAGTCGTTCATGCCGGCCTGCTCGGCCAGGGCGCGGTCCTCGTCAAACGCGTTCGCCGACATGGCCACAATCGGAATTTCGGCCACGCCCGCTTTGCCCAGCGAGCGGATGGCGCGCGTGGCGTCGTATCCGTTCATGCGCGGCATCTGGATGTCCATGAACACCAGGTCATAATCGCCGGCTTTGGCCTTGCTCAGTACTCTGACGGCTACCTCGCCGTCATCCACCACGTCAACCACAATCCCGCGCTGCGAGAGAATCGCCTCAGCGATCTCCTGGTTCATGGTGTTGTCCTCGACGAGAAGCACGCGCGTGCCGGCAACGTCAGAGTCATCGCACGCCGCTTCGGCTTCCAAAGCCTCCGTTGCCGCAGTCTTATCCGCCCC
Organism: Paratractidigestivibacter sp.; assembly: GCF_963660155.1. Classification (GTDB taxonomy): domain Bacteria; phylum Actinomycetota; class Coriobacteriia; order Coriobacteriales; family Atopobiaceae; genus Paratractidigestivibacter. Next base: position 2,965 of record NZ_CAVKWG010000013.1, read on the forward strand.
CTCACCGCTGGCCTCGCGGCAAAGAACTCCGCGCAGCTCAGACATAAAGATCGGCTTTGACACGAACGCCGTCACGCCGGCCGCACGCGCCTCATCCTCGATGTCGGCCCAGTCGTATGCCGTAAGGATCACGATGGGCACAGAGTCGTTTCCGATGTGGCGGCGGATCTGGCGCACGGTTTCGATGCCGTTCATGTCGGGCATGAGCCAATCGATGATGTAGGCGCCGTACGCGTCGCCCTCGTCGACGGCCACGCGCGAGCGCAGCACGGCTTCCTTGCCCGAAAGCGTCCAGTCGCAGCGCATGCCCACGCTCTTCAGCATGTTGCTCACGTTGACGGCGGTGTCGGAGTCGTCGTCGGCCACGAGCGCGCGAATGCCACGCAGCTCCTCGATCTCGCCGATCTCCACGGGGGCGTCCGCCGTGCGGCAGTCCAGCGTCACCACGAAGGTGGACCCGCGGCCCAGCTGGCTCGACACCGAGATCTCGCCGCCCATCATATCCACGATATTCTTGGTGATGGCCATGCCGAGGCCCGTGCCCTGTATGCCGCTCACCGTGGAGCTCTGCTCCCTGGTAAACGGCTCGAAGATATGTTGCTGGAACTCGCGGCTCATGCCGATGCCCGTATCGCGCACGCTGAACTCGTAGCGCGCGTAGCTCGAGCTGGTTCCGGGCTTCTCGGTGACGCGCAGACCCACGGTGCCGCCCACCTCGGTGAACTTGACCGCGTTGCTCAGCATGTTGAGAAGCACCTGCTGTAGACGCAGGCTGTCGCAGATCACGTTCTCGTGCACTACGTCCACGGTGTCGATAAGGAAGTTGAGCTGTTTGGCGCTCACGTTGGCCTGCATGATCGTGCGGATGTCGTGCATGACGTCGGGCAGGCTCGTCTCCTTCTCCTCGATGCTCACCTTGCCCGACTCGATGCGGCTCATGTCCAGCACGTCGTTGATCAGGCTCAGCAGGTGGCTGCTCGAGACGGAAATCTTGCTGAGGTAGTCGCTGACCTGCTCTTTGTTGTCCAGGTGCGCGGCCGCGAGCGCAGTGTAGCCCATGATGGCGTTCATCGGCGTGCGGATGTCGTGGCTCATGTTGTTCAGGAAGGTGGTCTTGGCGTGGCTGGCGTGCTCGGCGGCGGCGAGCGCGTCCTTGAGCAGCTGCTCCTGGCGAAGCTGCTCGCGCATGATGTCGTCGACGTCGTAGTGGTAGCCGCGCAGCTCATAGCCGCCCTCGATCGACCGACTCGTGCTGCCGCAGCGCACCCAGCGCTCGCCCAGGGTGGGGTGCATATACAGGTAGGTGTTCTCATCGCGCTTGCCGGCCTCCATGGCGGTCGCGCTGTCCAGCACCGACTGCGCGGTTTCGGGCTTGATGCGGCTGTACCAGGCGTCGTAAATCTCTTCGGGCGACATGTTGTCGCTTATGTCAGCAAGGCCGAGAAGCTCGAGCATGCGGCGGTCCGGGTACATCCGCCCGGGTTGGCCCTCAACGAGCTCGATGCGCCAAGTGCCCATCTCGGCCGCCTCGATGATGGCGTGCATGGTGGAAAGCTCGGCGTTCTTGCGCTGCTCCTCCTCCACGATGCTGGTGATGTTGCGGAAACCGATAACCAAGAACGGCTGGCCGTCCTCGTCGGTGAACTTGGCGGAGATCAGCTGGTAGTGGTAGGTCTCGCCGTTCCAGATGCGATTGTAAGTGATGGTGTGGATGCCTTGCTCGGGCGTGTCGCGCACGAGGGCCCCGCTGTCCACCAGGCTGTGCAAGCGCTCGCGGTCCTCGGGCGCGACGAAGTTGTCGAAGTAGACGCCAAAAGCCTCGATGTAGTTGCTGTGCGGCAAGACGGCGTCCAGGGCGCCCTTGTGCATGCCGGTCTCGTCGAGGCGAAGGTCCAGGTAGGTCTCGTCGGCGATGCGCACCAGGAAGAGGTTCTCGAACTCGCTGCCCAGGGCGTTGATGATGCCAAAGTTCTCGCGCAGCTGCCTTTCCTGCTTGTTGCGGTCGGCTATGAACTCGGTAATGTCGGTAATAAATCCCTGGTAGAACGTGGTGCCGTCCACGCTGATCTTCATCGTGGAGTCGGTGACCCAACGCCAGCCGCCTTGCTTTGCTGCCAGGCGGTAGACCTCGTCCTGTGGAGTTTCGCCCTGCGTGGACTCGATACGCTCCACGTAGCTTGTCGTGAGCTTGCGGTCGTCCGGGTGCACCAGGTTGATGAAGCGGTTGTCGAACTTGGTGCGAATCTCCTCCTCGGTCCAGCCCAGGATGTCCAGGAAGCGCTGGCCGATATAGAGGAAGGTGTAGTAGGGGTCGTCCGCGCAGCGGTGGTAGCCGCCGGGCAGGCTGGCGAACATGGACTCGGTGAGGACGGTCTTCTTCTCGAGTTCGGCCTGGCGTTGCATGAAGTTGGTCATGTCCGTGCAGACGCTGAGAATGGCCAGTCGCCCGTCCTCGGCGCGCACGAACTCGCCGCGGTCGACGGTCCAAAACCAGGTGCCGTCCTTGCGGGGCATGCGGTACTGGGTCACATAGGTCATGCCCTCGTGCCAGTCGGAGCCGAGGTCTGCCGTTACGTGGTCCATGTCGTCGGGGTGGATGGTGTTTGCCACCAAGCCGTCGATGCCGCGCCTGAGGTCGTCGAGGTCGTCGTAGCCGAGCATCCTGACCATGGCCTCGTTTGCGTGGAAGAGCGGGAAGCCCTCCTCGCAGTAGCCGCCGATGATGCCGGAGCCCTCGTTTTTGCCAGCGAGTCCCGAGATGACGGCGTTGACGTCAACGCCGGTGATGTTTTCAGAGCTCATTTGCCCACCTTTCACAGATAGCGGAGATTATACGTGAGGGGTGGTTGCGCGGGCAGGTGCTGCGTGGTCGGACGGCGGGCCTGCGCTAAAACAGCATGAGGTGGTTGACGAGGGCGTAGGCCACGACTGCGCCGAGCGCCGCCGCGACGGTCGCGAAGCAGATGAGGCGGTCTTTGCGGGTCTTCTGGATGGCGAAGGTCATCACAAAGATGGTGGCCACGCACACAATGACGGTGAGCAGGTGGAAGGGCGGGGTTCTCAGCACCTGCGCCGCGTAGTTGATTGCCATGACAGCCAAGATGGCGTTGCCGAGGCCCAGGACGATGGCGCCCAAGGGGTCCTGGCGCTTGATGAGGTGCGCGACAAAGCCGCCGGGCAGCGTGAACAGGGTGGCCGGGCCCCAGATGGTGCGGTAGTAGTAGATGGCCATGTCCAGCTGTAGGTTGCCGGTGAGGACCTCGATGGCGTAGACCAAAGGCTGGCTGATCAGGAAGAACACGAAGATCTTGAGCGCAGCCTCCCAGCCCTTCCCGCAGTTCGCGGCGATGATAAAGGCGAGGATGACCCAGCACTCGTAGGAGACGCAGATGTCGTGGAAGGACGTGGGCGCCAGCGCGGGGATGGAGCCCATGATGCCGGTGTAGAGGCCGGCGGCAAGGGCAAAGATGATGACGGCGGGCCAGTTCATCTTGAGGCCGCCGAAGAGCTTCTGGGCTGCGGCGAGCAGGGGGTTTTGGCTGGCCTGCCCGGCGGCGGGCGTGGCGGCGGGGGCGGGGCTGCCGGCGGGGGCTTGGCTGCTGGCGGGAGCTTGACTGAGGTGCTTGGGCATGGCGGTCCTTCTTATTTGCGCAGGGAAGCGATGGGGCGGAGTTTGCAAGAGACATCGTAGCGCTACCATGGGGAGGTTGGGTTAAAACTCGAAAGGAACCGTATGTTTCTAAAGGGTGCTGTCTGCTGCGTTTTGGGGGTCGTGCTCGGCCTCGTAACGTATTTGCGCATGAGGCGCCGCGCGAACCTCATCTCGACCGGCTTCGGGTTCGAGCTTGGGTTTCTGCTGGTCGCGGGCGGGGCGGTCGATATGCTCTGGGGCGCCGTGCTCGACGGCGTCGTCGAGGTCACGCCGCTTATGGAAGTGGTGTTCATCGGGGTGATCTTCGGGCGCGGGATCCTGTACGCGCTCATCGGCGTCGCGCTTCTTGCCGACGGGGCCTACCTGGTGAGGCGAGAGGGGTTCTCGCTCGCGCACCTGCTGCCTTTTGGGCTTGGCGTCGTTATGCTGGCGGTTGCGTATTTGATTACGCTGGGGCCGGGAACGGGTGATTCTCAAGGGCTTATAGAATGGGCCGAGAATTTGATCTCCATGGTCAGGATGCTCGCGAGCTACATTCCGATCGCGCTCTTTGGCGTGTGGATCTCCAACGAAATCTGCTACCGGTCGCGCCGGCCGCCCGAGCGCGAGTACGTCATCGTGCTGGGGTGCGGCCTGCGCCCCGACGGCAGCGTGACGCCACTTCTGCGCGGGCGCCTCGACGCCGCCATCCGCGCCTACGAGGAAGGCGGGCAAGAGGCGAAGATTATCTGCTCGGGCGGGCAGGGGGCCGACGAGATCGTCTCCGAGGCGCGTGCCATGGCCAACTACCTTGTTGAGCAGGGTATTCCCGAGCGCGACGTTCTGCTGGAGGACAAGTCCACGACCACCGAGGAGAACCTGCGCTTCAGTCGAGCCATTATCGACGAGTGCGGCGGGGCAAGCCACTGTACCATCGCCACGAACTCCTATCACTGCCTGCGCGCGGCCATGTGCGCGCGCCGCGCCGGGATCCGTGCGAGCTGCGTTGGCGGGCGCACGGCGCTGTTCTACTACCCGGCAGCGTTTTTCCGCGAGTACATCGCGCTCGTGGTGCGCAACCGCTATGCCGTGGGCATCTTCTTTGCGCTCACCATGGTCCGCTTCGCGCTCTACCTCACGGGTGTCCTGCCCGAGGGCGTCTTCTAGACCCGCCCGAGCTGCACCGGGTGACAGGTTCGTTGCCTGCGGTTTGGGGACAGCCCCCTTTTTGCACACGCGTGCTTGCTGCGGACTCGTCGCCGAATCGTTGGGCGAATTGCTTGAAGCTGCGGTTCGTGTGCAAAAAGGGGACTGTCCCCAAACCGCAGGTCGCGACTTATTCGTAGGCTTTCTGCAGGTCGGCGACGGTGCCGTTACCGTAGTCGACCAAGACGGACTCCACGGCGGACACGTTGCCGCCCTCGAGGCGGTACTCGGTGAGGACCAGATCGAGGCTTGCCGCGCCGTCCTGCGACTTGAGCTTGACGGAGAGCTTCTTGCCGTTGCGGGTCACGGTGTCGATCTCTTGGCCGGGGATGGAGCCGCCGGAGAGCTGCAGCTGGATGTAGTCGTCGCGCGGGGCCCAACCGTCGCCCGGCATGGCAATGACGCTGCCGCCCGCGACCCGCATGGTAAGGACGGCGAGGCTGTCGTCTTGCGTGGCGGCCCAGGTCTCGGCGACGTTCTTGCCCGAGTCGCCGGCTGCGCAGCCCGCCAGTCTGAGGCCGCCGAGTATTGCTGCCGTGCCGCCGATAAATGACCTTCTGCTCATGTGCGTCATCGCTGCTCCTTTTGCGCTCGAGTCCTGTGGTGTTTGAGGCCCTTGTTCCCGCGGCGCGGGCTTTCTTTCTTGGGCGCGGGGTTATCGCGATGCAAATGAGCGCAAATATGGCCCACGATTATGCGCGAAACGGCAGCCTCAGGCCACTCGGCTGCAAAAAATCGGGGATGGCGGCAGTTTTTCGGGAACCCTCCGAGTATCCTGCGCTTTGCATCCGACAAAACCGCAGGTAGACGGGTTGCTCGAAATTCGTCTACTTGGACGGTTCGCAAAAAACTGCCGCCATCCCTGTTTTTTTGCGCGCTCCGGCCCGCGTCGAGCGTCTCACGCCCTCTGGTCAAGAAAAAAGCGGGCACACGAGGTGCCCGCTGACAGTTCGGTCCGGTGCTGTCGCGTTCTTACTCCATGACGACCCAGGCCCAGGTGCCGTCTCCGTCGTCGATGTCCATCGGGGCCAGGGCAACGAAGCCCTCGTGGCGGGTCTCGGGGACGACGATGTGGCAGACCTCGGCCTCGACCGGGCTGCGACCCAGGGTGTTGGCGGGAAGGTCGATCCAAACATTGCCGACGAGCTCGGAGTGGACGTCCTCGCCGGGGCGGCCGTCGACGGTAAAGCTGCCGAGGACGCAGCGCTGGGGCTCGCCCCAATCGAAGCCGTCGAGCGCGTTGGCCAGGGCCTCATAGGCGATGGCGAGCTTCTGAACCTGCGGGTTGCTCATGTAATCCCCCTTAGTTGGGCGCGGCTGGGGGCCGCGATGGATGGCGTGCGTTAGAGGCGAGTATGGGCGCTGGCGGCGCCTCGGGTCGCAACGATTTGGTGTGCGACGGCAAATCGTCGGCGGTCGGTTGCGCAGGGAAGCCGTTGTGTAGCTCGGCAAAAAAGGCCCGCGGACCGCGGGTAAGCTGCCAAAATGCTGAGATTCGATTTAAGTGGATGATTTGAACGTTTGGGAATGGCCTGCGCATTGTGTGGTCGATTAGGCCGCAGGGGCGCAATAGCGTACACTGATTCGGCCGTATATTTCATTGAAAGGACCCTCTTTATGGCTCGCAAGCTCACCGAAGAGGAGCGTAATAACATCAACCTTCTTACCGCCGCGTTTGTGGCGGCGCTGCCGTCGCACCTGCGCAGCCACGCGAGCGCCATCGCGAGCTCGCTCGTGCGCATCCCGCGCGAGACCATCAAACCAGCCGACGTGAACCGCATCGTCGGCCGCTGCGGTGAAGATGCGAAGCAAAAAGACGAGCTCAGAGCCGCGATTCGCGAGCTGGCGCTCGAGCCGGTCGAGGCCGAGAACGGCACCGGCGAGCAGTTTATGCTGCGGATTCCGGAGGCCGATGAGCCGGTTGCGGAGACCGCCGCCGCGCACGCGGAAGAAGTCGCGGCTCACGAGTCTGCGCCTGTCGAGACTGTCGAGGCCGCGGTTGCGGTTGAGGAGACCGCGCCGGCCGCGATTGCCGCGCCGGCCGCGATTGCCGCGCCGGCCGAGGCCCCTGCGGACGAGCCCGAGGCGAAGCCGAAGCGCCGTCGCACGCGTCGCTCTCGCAAGAAGGCCGCCCCGGCAGAAGAGCAGAATGAGCCGCAGATAGACGCTGCGGCCGAGGTTTCGGTTGCCACCGAGAAGCCTCTTGCTGGGGCGGGTACCGCCGCCGCGCCCGAGGCCGAGGCGCCCGCCCCCGAGCCCGCTGCCGAGCCTGAGTCCGTAGCCGTGGACGTCGCCGCCGACCCGGACGTCGTCTCCGACGCGGATTCTACCTCCGAGCCCCCCGCCGAGCCCGAAGCCCCCTCGGCTCCCGAGCCTGCCGTCCCCGCGCAGAGCGTCTCTCGCGGCCGCGGTCGTCGCGGCGGCGCTGGCCGCTCGCAGAACGGCAACCCGAAGCAGCAGGGAAAAACCCTCGCCGAGGTCCCCTATATCCGTCGCGGCGGCCAGACCGAGGCCGACCTGCGCGCCCGCATCGTGCAGCTCGGCCAGCGCTTCTGGATGAACGGCTGGCTGCTCTCGCACCCCGGCGCCTTTCAGCTCTATGAGAAGGAGCTTCTCGCGCTCAATGAGTTCGTGGTCAGCGGCACCATGATCGGCGACGTCACGCGCCGTCAACTCGCCTACCAGATGGGCGGCGACGAGAAGTTCTTCGAGTACGGTTCCGACGGCTTTAAGCTGCTGCGCTCCATGGGTGTCGAGGATCTGATCCGCCATCGCCCCATGCCCAAGGCCGACCTGGTCTTCCACGCGCCGCGCCGGCGCAAGCACATGCGCGTCCTTGTTACCGAGAACCTGGACCCCTGGCTTGACGTGCACGACCTTATGTATGAGGACGGTGTTTCGCAGATCCTGGGGGAGCGCATCCACGCGGTTGTGCTCGGCGGCGGCATGCCCGTGCTCGAGCAGAATCGCCTGCACCTGCTGCTCGACACCCTTGGCGCCGACAGCTACGAGGTCCTGTACTGGGGCGACATCGATCGCGCGGGCCTCGATATCCTCATCAAACTGCAGGCCCTTCTGGACGGAAAATTCGAGGTCAAGCCGTTTACGCCGGCCTACCAGCTCATGTGCGACCGCGCGATGGAGCGCTTCCCAGACCCGCAGAGCAACGAGCGCACGGGGCAGATCAACATCGAGGTGGGGGACACCTCGGTGATCTGCGGTGGCCTCACGCCCGAGGCCGCCGACTACGCGCGCGCCGTCATCGTGGGTTGCGGCCTCGTTCCGCAGGAGATTTTGACCAAGCGCGATCTTAAGTAGGCGCATCGAAGTAATAACGGCGGGCCCGCAGCTGTGGGGTCCGCCGTTTTTGCTTCTTGATGACGCGGCTTTTGACGACTCAGCCCATTCGCGGGGCACTTTGAACATGTCGACCGACTTTTCCGGGACTAAATTTGAAATGTCTCGGTAGACTCATTCGCTCAACTGGGAAAACGTAGCGGAAATAGCCCCTGCTACTCGGCAATCGCCAATTTAGTCCCGGAAAAGTCGCGCGAATGGTTTTCGGACCTCGCACACCGTGCCGAATCTGGCCCAAATGAGCGTCAAGTGGTCAGTTTTTCGGCGGCGGAACAGATTGCGGCCTTCACTTCGTCCTTGGTGAGGCTCTCGGGGTCCTCGCACCACTGCCCGGCAAGGCCGATGCAGCCGTCGAAGAGCAGGTCGAACACGAGGCCGTCGGACCCGGGGCACGCCACTTGTTCCCAGTGGGCGCGGGCAAGCTCGCGGAGCTGTTCGCGGCCGCAGCCGGTCGCCTTCGGCCCCGCGATCCACGCCAGCGATTCGCGGTCCTCGAGCAGGGCGTCGCAAAGGATGGTGCAGGCCTCGGGCACGGTGGTCGTCAGGGTCCTTGCCAGCGCTTCTTCGCAGCGAGCGGCGATGGCGCCGGCGACGTCGGACTCGATCGCCGCCGCCAGCTCGTCGAGGTTCGCGAAGTGCGCGTAGAAGGTCGCGCGGTTCACGTTGGCGAGCGACATGACCTCTTTGACGGTGATCTGGTCGGCGCCCTTCTCGCGGCTCAGCGAGAGAAAGCTCTCTTTGATGGCGGCGCGGGTCCTGCGGACCCGGCGGTCGAACGGTGCCTTGGTCCTCGTCGTCTCCATTTGGCCCCTCGAACGTTTCGGCAACAGTTTTACTGCCTAATCGTAGGAGCCGAGTGTTAAGGCATTTTTGCGTCTCGCAACAGATGTTGGTTACGTTCGGTTGCGGCAGTGTTTCGGGCGCCGGAGCCGCCTGTCGGTGTCGCGCTCACGCCGGGGCGGCGCCACCCGCCGGCGTGGCGCCGCAGCCCGGAGCCCGCAGCCCGCTACCAGATGCCGAGCACGCGCTGGCCACCCAGGCTCACGAGCGCGATGGCGACCCAGCAGCACGCTCCCAGCGCGATCGGCTTTCCGCCGCTGCGCACGAGCTTGACGATGTCAGTGTTGAGGCCGATGGCGCTCATGGCCATGACGATGAGGAACTTCGAGAGGGTCTTGAGCGGCGCCGTCACGGCGGCGGGCAGCGCGAACACCGTGGTCGCCACGCTTGCCAGCACAAAGAGGCCGACGAACGCAGGGAAGGCGCGGCGCAGGCTGAAGGTGTTGCCGCCCTCGCCGCCGGCGCGGCGGTCGGCGCGCATCTGCCACACGGCGAGGACCAGCGTGATAGGGATGATGGCCAGCGTGCGCGTGAGCTTGACGATGGTCGCGGCGTCGAGCGTGTTGGCCCCGGGGTGCATGCCGTCCCAGGCCGCAGCCGCAGCGGTCACGGAGGACGTGTCGTTGACGGCCGTGCCCGCAAAGAGCCCGAAGCCCTCGTTGGTAAGCCCGAGCATGCCGCCGAGCGTCGGGAAGATAAGCGCGGCGACCACGTTGAACAGGAAGATGACCGAGATGGCCTGCGCCACGTCTTCGTCGTTCGCGTGGATCACGGGCGCGGTGGCCGCGATGGCCGAGCCGCCGCAGATGGAGGAGCCGACGCCGATGAGCGTTGCGATCTTTCCCGGCACCTTGAGAACACGGCACATCACAAAGGCAACTATAAGCGACGTGGCGATCGTCGATGCGATAATGGGCAGGCTCGTCACGCCGACCTTCGCGACCTGCGAAAGGTTGAGTCCGAAGCCCAAAAAGACAACGGCGGCCTGCAGCACGTACTTCGACGTGAACTTGACGCCGGGCTGAAGCGTCGCGGTGTCGCGGCCGCGCAAGGCGACGGCGAGCAGCATGCCGAACAGGATGCCGAAGACCGGCCCGCCGACGACCTCCACCTGCGTGCCGCACACCCACGCGACGGCGGCGATGGCGAAGCAGAGTGCCATTCCTTTGAGCTTCTCGGTAACGCTTTGCATGCTTAGTCCTCCAATGCGGCGAGAATGGCCGCGACGTCTCCTGTGTATTGCACGGCGCGCATGCCGGCCACGCGGGCGCCCTCGCAGTTGTCGGCGTTGTCGTCCACAAAGAGGCACTCGCCGGGCTCGAGGTCGTATCGCTCGCAAAGCAGCTGGTAGATGGCGGGGTCGGGTTTCATCATCCGCTCACAGCCCGAGACCACGGCGCCGTCCATGAGCCCCCATGCGGGCATGTGGTCGAGTTGCTCGTGGATGCGCGTGCCGGCGTTGGAGAGCAGGTAGATGCCGTACCCCTCGCGCTTGAGCTCGGCTGCCAAGGCGTTCGTCTGGTCGATGGGGGAGGAGTAGGCGGCCCAGCCGGCAAAGCACGCATCGAGGTTCGGCCAGAGGCGCTTCTCGAGGTGTGCCTTGGCGACGCGCAGCGCGGTGTCGTAGCCCACGGTGCCGGAGTCCAACAAAGCCCAGGTAGTGCTGCCAAAAAGCGCGCGGTGAAGCGCATGTGCGTCCGCCTCGCAGTCGGTGAACTGCGCCGCGAAGTGCGGCCCGTCGAAGCGCATGAGCACGTTGCCCATATCGAAGACGATGTTTTTGATCTGCGCGGTCCGCAATGCCATGCGAGCGCCTTTCTCCGTGTCCAAACAACCCTTAAATAGGATACTCGCCTGCACCGGGCGACAGGTTCGCGCCTGCCATTTGGGGACAGTCCCCTTTCTGCAGCGCTTTTGGGACAGACCTGCACGTGGTGACAGGTTCGATGTGCTGCACGATAAACCTGTTGCCTGCAGCTGCGCAAAATGGCGGGTTTGCGGCTTACTCGCCGAGCGCCTGAGGCGGCGCTGCTTGCCTGCGTCGCGTCCTCTTCGTCGCCGGCCCCGGCCCCGGCGCCCTGCGTATCGTCATCGCCGGCAATCGTGTCCAGCACGCTCACCGGCAGCGTGGGTAGCCGTTGCTGAATTTGTTCGCGTTGACGCCGCCGCCGGTAAGCTTGAGCGAGCAGCCGACCATGCTCGACTCGCTCAGCTTTCTTGCGTCGACGGGCACATCGAGCGAGACCAAGCTCCTGGTGCCCGAAGCCGCCGTGTTCTTGGCGTTGAGCACGGAATCAGGGGAAAGGCTCAGACGGCCGGCGGGCGCGTCAAAGCCGCGGATAATCGCTGCCTTCTCGAACGTCGTGTCCTCGTTGGAGGCGCGCACGGCGATGGTCTTCGCCCCGTTCACGTATCCGCTGACGCCATAGTCGTTGGTCTGCGCGGCCACGATGCCGGCCACGACCCGGGCCGACGTCTCGGACGTCTCGGATGCGGCATCGGCCTCGAGCGCTACCAACGCGGTGCCCGTATAAGCCTGGGCGCTCTCGGTTGCGGGATCCGTGCTCAGCGTTTCGTCGTCTGAGGTCAGCACTTCGTCGTCTATCGAGAGCTCGCCGCCCCCGCCCGCACCCTCGTCCTCGGTGACGGTGAGCTAGTTCCGAAACGCCGACAGCACCTTGCTCAAGGGCGCCCACTTCCGGCTCCACGAGAAGGGCAACGAGGGGAATGTGCTGGTCAACGACCTCGAGATCGAGTTCAGCAGCGCGAACGTCGTCGACTCCGCGGACCGAGGCACGGACTCCGAGGACAAAAAGCCCAGGTCCAGAGCGCTTATGAGGGCCGCGACTGCCACGCTATGGGCGACGACCGGGGCGGATGATTCGGGGGCCGTTGACGTCTCGGAGATTATGATCGGCGGCTCCGATAGCAGCGACGACGGCTCCGATAGCAGCGACGACGCGGCTAAACATTTCGGCCGCGGGACGCCGGCGACGGGCGACCCGCTCGGCTTCATGGGCGTCGCGTCTCTTGCCGCGGGCGCGCCTGCAATTTGGGGACTGTCCCCAAATCGCAGGCGTTACTTGGCGTCGTGCGCTTTGGCCTGGTTGAGGGCAAAACCCGCCGCGCAGCCGATGAAGCCGCCCACGATGTGCGCGAACTGCGAGATGCTGTCGGCGGTGAGGCCGTTCACGACCTCGCGGCCGATGTAGAGCACGGCCACGAGGATGAGAGTGGCCGGTACGGTGCCTTCTTGGTAGCTGGCAAAGCTCGAGAGCAGTATCAGCGCGAAGGCGACACCCGACGCGCCGATGAGCCCCGTGTGGAATAGCAGGTTGTTCACCGCGGCGGTGGCAAAGGTCGTGACCAGGATGAGGACCAGCGTGCGGCGGCTGCCGTACTTCTCCTCGATCATAGGGCCGACGATGAGGATGATGAGGAAGTTGGAGAGCCAGTGCTCGAAGCTCGAGTGGCCGAGCACGTAGGTAAACATGCGAAGCCACATCAAGGGGTTAAGCATCGAGCCGTGGCGCGTGATGAACAAGAGCCTGTTGGCGATGCCTCCCGTAAGGTAATTGGAGAGCATCGCCGCAAAGCTGAGTGCCGTGAAGGCAAGGATCACCGGAGCGTTGAAGGCGATGCGGTGGCGGCGCTTGGGCGCAGGCCCGGTGCCCGATGAGGTGTTGCTGCCGGCCTTGCCGCCACTGGTGTAGTCGGAAAGAAAATCGCTCATCTAGCTGCTTCTTATTGCTTATGCGTCAATCTGGAAGTTGCTGCCCACGACCTCAATGCTTGTCTGCTTGAGCCAAGCCACGGGGTCCTCGAGGCCGCTGAAGATCGAGTCCTGCGCCGCGAGCTCGTTCGTGTAGTCCTTGAGGGCGTAGATGCGGTAGGTCTCGCCGTCGGTGTGGTTGACAAGCGGGGTCCAGACCACGTTCTGCACCGTGACCGCGCCGTCGTCTCCGCGCACGAAGTCGCAGCTCAGCATGCCCTCGAGTTCGTTTCTGGGCTTCGGGGACTCATGGCGAGAAAGGAAGTTGCCCAGCGAATAGGCCACCAGGGTCTTCTTGCCGCTCGTGCCCTCGACCCACTGCATAGGGCCGATGACATGTGGGTGCGAGCCGAGGACCACGTCGACCCCCAGGTCGGCGAGGTACTGCGCGTACTCAACCTGCGTCTCGTCGGCCTCCATGAGGTTCTCGGTGCCCCAGTGCATGGCGACGAGCACGACGTCGGCGGCCTCGCGCGCGCGGGCCACGTCGGAGGCGATGCGGTCCTTGTCCATGAAGTTGACGGCGTAGCTCGGCAGGTCGGGCTGCTCGTAGCCGTTGACGCCGTAGGTGTAGTCGAGCAGCGCGAAGGTGATTCCGTTGCGCTCGATGGTTGCGATTTTGTTGGCGTCATCCGCGTTGTCGGCAGTACCGGTAAACACGACGTCCTTGGTCTTCCACAGTTCGCAGGAGTGGTCGTTCGCGCCGAAGTAGCCCCAGTCGTAGGAGTGGTTGGAGGCGGAGGCCACTAGGTCGAAACCAGTATCTACCAGGGCGTCCGCCATGGAATCGGTGGTGTTGAAGGAGGGGTAGCCCTTTGGGCCGATGTCGTCTCCGCCGCAGTGGGTCTCTTCCTTTACGTAGGCGAGGTCGGCTGATTCAATATAAGGTTTGATGTTCTCGTAGATGCTCGTGTAGTCGTAGTTGCCGTCGCCGGTTGTGCCGGCCTGGGCGTCGGCGTAGGCTCCGATCTGCTCTTCGGGCAGGTTGTCGCCCACGGCAACGAAGTGGACGGTGGCGGGGGAGGGCGCGGCCTGGGTCTCGCTGCTGCTGCTGCTCTCGGCGGGGCTCACCGCCGGCGTGAAGCACGACGAGACGATGCTGCCGAACGCGAGCGCAAAGAGCACTGCGATGGCGATAAGCGCAGGTGCAAGGGGGCGCGGGCACGCCTGCGGCTCCTTGTGGTCCATGCGGCGGCGCTGATCGCTCACGGGGCGGCGCATGGTGTCGGCGGAGGTTCGGGTGCTTGCGGCGCGGTGCGCGGCGGGCTCGCGGCGGGCGGCGTCATCGACGCGCGCGCGTTCCCGCGCATGCTCGCGTGCCTCGGCTCGCGCTTTGGCGCGTGCTTGGCTGCGCGCCTGTTGTTCCGTCGCAGAATATCGCCTGGCCCCAGATCTTCTGCTGGGGCGATGGTAATTCTGGTCGTCCCCCATTGGTTCTCCCTTGTGCGGGAAGTTGCGTGAATTAATTGTATCGCGGGGGCGCCCGCGGCATCCGGCCTGCTGGCAAACGGCTGTAAGATGCAAGGGCGCCTCTTTGCGCGCACATCCCGAGTCAATTAAATAGATTATGCAGGTGAATTATACACGCATGGATGGATTCAACACGAACAACCTTGGTAAGCGGCTCTTTTGGTTCTGTTTAGGGCTTGCTGTCAACTCGTTTGGCATTGCATTAATTACAAAGGCGGGGCTCGGCACGTCGCAGATCTCGAGCATCCCGTACGTGTTGTCGTTCCAGTTCACGTGGCTGCCGTTTGCCGTGGGCACCTTCATCATGAACCTCGTGTTCATCGTGGTGCAGATCGTGCTCATGGGGCGGCGCTTCTTCCCGGTCCAGTTGCTGCAGATCCCGGTGAACATCGTCTTCAGCTCGTGCCTCGGCGTGGCCATGGAGGCGCTCGGCTGCGTGAACCCGACGTTTTTGCCGCTGCAGATCGCGACGCTTCTGGCCGGATGCTGCGTGCTTGGGTGCGGAATTGCCATCGAATGTGCCCCTGACCTGGTGTTTGTTCCCGGCGAGGGCATCGTCTACGCCATTGCCGAGGCCATCGGCAAGAAGCTCGGGTCGGTCAAGGTGATCTTTGACCTTGTGCTCGTGGCGTCGTCCGTCACGCTGAGTCTCGTGCTCTTCGGCGAGCTGCGTGGAGTGGGGGTGGGCACCATCGCTACGGTCTTCATCACCGGCAACGTCGTCAACTTTGCCAACGACCACTTCGGCTTCCTCACCCGCGTCCGCGCCCTCGCCACCGCATAACCCTTGCTCTCGCCCACCTCCCCTGCAATTTGGGGACAGACACCTTTGCGCACACGCGTCGTGGTTGCGAGGTAGATGCCGAACCTTTGGGCCAATTTGCCAAAACCGAGGTGCGTGTGCGCAAAGGTGTCTGTCCCCAAATTGCAGGGGAACCTGTCACCAGGTGCGGGCGAGGGGGGTTAGGGGGCCTTGGGCGAGGATCGTCACGCGGTGCATGGCGCGGCTTATGGCGGTGTACAGGCGGCGGCGGCAAAGCGGCGTGTCCGGGTAGACCTCGGCCTGCGCGTCGGGTATAACGACATGGTCGAACTCGAGGCCCTTCGCCACGCGCAGGGGGAGCAGCACGACGCCCGCGGCCGGCAGGTCCGAGTCCTTGCCGAGCACCGTCACCGCCTCGCCCAGCTGCTTGGCCAGCCAGCTCACGCGAGAATCGCTCTCGGCCACGATGGCGGTAAGGCCCTCCTCGGCCGCGGCCTCCTCGGCAATGCGCCGCAGCTCAGACACGTAGGCGTCCACATCATCGGCGTCCATCTCGCGCACCACGGGCGCCACGCCCGCGCGCTGGACGCTCGTCAAGGTGAGCTGCTCGTCGGAGTCGAGCAGGCCCGTGAACATGGCCGTGATCTCGGGGCTCGAGCGGTAGCTCGTGAGCAGGCGGCACTCCTCGACCTGCCCGTGCGTCTCGCCGAAGACCTCCGCGATCTGCGCGAAGCTCGCCGTTCCCTCAAAGATCGCCTGGTGCTCGTCGCCCAGCAGCAGGAAATGCGCCCGCGAGAAGTGCCGCGCGAGCACCATGAGCTGCGCCACGGTGTAGTCCTGCACTTCGTCGATCATCACGTAGCGTGCGTTCTTGTCGCCGGAGCCGGTGATGCAAAGCCGCAGGTAGAGCCACTCGGTGGCCGTGAGGGCCTGCGTGCCCAGCAGCCTCATGCCGATGCGGTCGAAGCGCAGCCAGCTGAGGTCGTCGATGCGCTCGTGCGCCTCGGCGTACGCCTGCTCAACGTAGCGGCGCGCAAGGCCCGCGCTCTCCTCCTCGTTTTCGGGGCTCACCGTCTCGCCGAACCAGTGGACCTGCTCGTCGAGGTCGAAGCCGAGGACCTTCTCCTGCAGCTCCTCGTCCTTGGACATGGCGGTGAAGCGGCGCTCCAGGCGCTCGTGCAGCTCGTCGGTCACAAGGGCGCAGAAGCGCGAGCCCACGCCGAAGCGCTCGAACTTGCGCACCGCGCCCTCGATCTGCGAGGGCTTGAGCAGGACCGCGTCGTCCACGCGGATCTCGCGCAGATCGCCTGTCTCGATGGACAGGTCCTTTACCGCCGCCTCAATGCGCCGCAGCTCAGCGGGGTCGGTCTTCTCGCCGCCGCTGCGCTGGCCCGCGCCTTGGGCCTCCACGAAGTCTCGCCACGTGAAGACCTGCGGGTTGGACTCGCCCATGGAGGGCAGCACCGTGTCGATGTAGCGCTCGAACACGTTGTTCGGCGTAAAGAGGTAGACCTGGTCGGGGTCGAGCGTCTTGCGCTCGCGGTAGAGCAAAAACGCGATGCGCTGCAGCAGCACCGACGTCTTGCCCGAGCCCGCGATGCCGTTGACCAGCAGCGCCGGTACATCCTCGTGCCGCACGATGGTGTTCTGCTCGCGCTGGATGGTGGCGGTGATGGCCTGCAGCTTCTCGGAGTGGTGCTTCTTGAGCGCGCCGAGCAGCAGCGAATCCTCGATGGCCACCGTCGTGTCGAAGTACATGTTGAGCTTGTCGCGCACGATGTCGAACTGGCGGCGGAGCTCGAGGTTCACGGTGCGCTTCTTGCCGTCGACGTTGTAGCTGGTCTCGCCCATCTGCTGGTTGTAATAGGTTTCGGCCACGGGGCTTCGCCAGTCCACGACGAGCGGGATGGAGTGCTCGTCGGTCATGCCGGCGGCGCCGATGTAGACGTCGCGCGCGGGGCGGCCGGGGCGCATCTGCAGGCGGACCTTGGCAAAGTAGGGCTGCATGAGCAGCAAGACGACGCGGCGGAGCTTGTCCACGTTGAAGTCGTGGTACTGGTTGTACGCGTCGATGACGGAGTTCAGGGTCTCGATGGAAGCGAGCGTCTCGATGGTCTCGTCGGCGCCGCCGAAGTCTAGGCGGACCTCCTCGGACATGTCGATAAGGTCCTGGCGTGCGCCTTTGTGGTTGGTCTCGAGGTCCTCGCCGATGGCGTCGCGCATCTGCAGCAGCTTGGCGTAAAGCTTGGAGAGATGTTCCTGCTCCTGCTGGAAGATGGGGTCGTTCGTCTGTTCGAGCTCGTCGGACATGCTTTGCTCCTGCCGTTCGCGCGATATTTTGAGTTTCTTATCGTACGACATTTGGGCATGCGGATTAAACCCTGCAATCGGGGTCAGTTTGAGGGGCGAAAGTGACCCCAATTGCAGGGTTTTGCGTGGCGGGCCGCCGGCAGTTTGTGGACCGGCCGCCCCTTGCCCTCCATGTAAATGCGGGCCAGGTACTCGTCGATAATGCCCAGCGTGAGCAGGATGAGCCCGCCGATGAGCAGGATGAGCCCGCCGATGGTGGGGTAGTCGTCGGGCATGTTGCGCAGGCCGTTAGCTTGCGGATCGACCACTTGCTCGTGCCGGCCGCGCGCGGCGACGTCGCGACGGAACACGCGGAAGTAGGAGGCGCCGGGGATCATGTCGTCGCAGTCCTCGGTCGCGGCCTTAAAGGTGCGGTAGAACATGCGCTTGAGAAACGCCTGAGCCGCGCCTTCGTGGCGTTTGGCCTGGTAGGCGGCTACGCAATCGAGCACAGGATTAGCCATGAGCTCGCGATATATCGCCAGCAGCGTCTCGGGCTCCTGCTGCAGGACGGGCCGCCCTACGTGCACATTCCCATAATGACCACGCTGCGCTGTCCGTACAGCGTCTGCGTCGACCAGCAGCTTTAATACTCCGTGGGCGATAACTTCAACAGCGGCGTCATCTACCTCGGCGAGCGTAAGGTGGGGGAGAGCGCGAGGTTCGGTCTTATCGCCTACGCCGGGCCGAGCTGCAGACACTCGGTACGCGTCCTTCTCAGCTCCTCGGTATGCGACCTGGTCGTCGCCAAACGCTGGATTTGGACGAGATGCAGCGGCAGCTTGTCCTGCTCGATTCAAATGAGGTGCAGGTAGAGAACTATGAAGATGGGCATGTGGTGATTAATTTCTCGGCCGATGAGGACGAGACGCCGGGGCTTGTTGCCGGCTGCGCGATCAGCGCGGTGAGCGTCGCCGCGTTCGGCGCGTGGCGCGCGGTTTCTCGCCGCCGGACCTGCAGCTGGTGACAGGTTCCTGCTGCTGCACGAAATGACAGGTTCACCCCTGCCATTTGGGGACAGTCCCCTTTCTGCAGCGGTTTGGGGACAGTCCCCTTTCTGCAGCGGTTTGGGGACAGACCTGTGCCAGCTAACCTGCACGGGGCGACAGGTTGGCTGCTGCTGCACGGGGAGCCTGTTACCAGCTGCAGGCGCGGCGGTGGCTAGTCGTCCACGAAGCCGACGCGGTACTTGCTAAAGACGACGGCGCCCTCTTCCTGCGTGGCGTCGAGGTCCACGTCGCCCCAGATGCCGAAGTCGCGGTCGTCGTCGGAGTCGCGGAACACCTGGTGAATGTGCCAAACGTGCCCACCGTCCTCGCGGGCGCGCTTCTCGTCGGCCTCGTCGATGGTGTAGTACGCGGCCGAGCGCGCGTCGCCGTCGAGCAGGATCTCGTCGTGCTCGTCGCGGAAGCGCGCGAGCGCCTGGTCCCACACCGGCTTGCGGTAGCCCCAATCGGCGTCGAGACGGCCGAGCTCCTCGGTCGAGTCGAACGCTGCCAGGCGCACGCGGGCAAACAGCGCGTTGCGTACCAGCAGCGTGAGCGCGCGGCGGTCGTGGACGACCTCGTCTGCGGCCTCGGGCGGTGCCGCATCGACGCCCTCCGCGCTGCCGGCGGCGCTCCACTCGTCCACGAGCGACGAGTCGACGCTGCGCACAACGAGCCCGAGCCAGCTGATGATGTCCTCGAGGCGCTCGTCGCGCTTGTCCATGGGCACGGTGCGGTCGAGCGAGCGGTAGGCCTCGGAGAGGTAGCGAAGCAGCGTGCCCTCCGAGCGCGAGATTCCGTAGCGGCCCACGTACTCCTTGAAGTCGCTGGCTGTCTCCACCATGTCGCGCAGCACGGACTTAGGCGAGAGCGCGAAGTCGCGCGCCCACGGCACCTTGTCGCAGTACTCGGCGAAGGCGGGCTCGAGCAGCTCTTCCAGCGGTTTTGGCCAGGTGACCTCCTGCAGGCGCTCGATGCGCTCGTCGTACTCCACGCCGTCGGCCTTCATCTCGGACATCGCGCGGTCGCGGGCGACGCGCTGCTGGGCGCGAAGGATCTGCCCCGGGTCCTCGAGCGTGGCTTCGGCCATGGAAATGACGTCGAGGGCGTAGGTCTCCGACTCGGGGTCCAGCAGCTCGAGTGCCGCGAGCAAGAAGGGCGAGAGCGGCTGGTCGAGCGCGAAGTCGTCGGGCAAATCGACGGTCGTCGAGAAGACCGCGCGGGTCTGCCCGTCGTCGTCCGTCTCCTCTTCGCGCGTAACCACGCTAGCGTCCATAAGGGTGGCGATGATCTCGTCGGCCCGCTGGTGCAGCACCGCCTTCTCGGTGTCCGGCTGAGCGGAGTCGTCGACCAGTTTGTGTACGCGCGCCATGGCATCGCCGCCCTGCTCAACCTCGGCGAGCACCATAGAATGCGAAACCTTCATGCGGGGGCGCAGGGGCTCGGGGACTGCTACTTCCAGGCGCTCGAAGGTCTTCTTGTCCCAACCCACGTAGCCCTCGGGCGGCTTTTTGGCTTTCGATTTCTGCTTGGCCTTCTTGGGGTCGCCGCCGGCCTTGCGCAGCGCGCGGGCGTTTTCGATGTCGAACTCGGTGGCCTCGGCGATAACGCGCCCCTCGGTATCAAAACCTGAACGACCTGCGCGGCCGACGATCTGGTGGAACTCGCGCGCGTTCAAGTGCCGCATGCGCCGGCCGTCGAACTTGGAGAGGGCCGTGAGCACCACGGTGTGGATGGGCACGTTGATGCCCACACCCAGCGTGTCCGTGCCGCAGATGACGGGAAGAAGCCCCTGTTGGGCGAGCTTCTCGACGAGCAGGCGGTAGCGCGGCAGCATACCTGCGTGGTGGACGCCCACGCCGCAGCCGAGCAGGCGCTGGAGGGTCTTGCCGAAGGTCGTGGTAAAGCGCGTGCCCTTGATGGCGGCCTTGACGGCCTCGCGCTGCTCCTTGGTGCTGACGCCGTAACTTGCGAGCGACTGCGCCGACTTGAGCGCCGCGTCCTGCGAGAAGTGCACGATGTAGAGCGGCGCGTCGCCCGCGCGCAGGGCGAGCTCGACCGTGCCCTCGAGCGCCGTGTCCACGAACTCGTACGAGAGCGGCACCGGGCGCGGGGCGTCTGCCAGCACGTCCACGGCTCGGTCGGTGTGGTCGGCCAAGGTTTTCTCGATGCCCGCCGTGTCGCCCAGCGTGGCGCTCATCAGGAGGAATTGCGTGTGGGGGAGGGTGAGCAGCGGGACCTGCCAGGCCCAGCCGCGGTCGTGGTCGGCGTAGAAGTGGAATTCGTCCATGGCAACGCAGCCCACGTCGCAGTGCTCCCCCTCGCGCAGGGCCTGGTTGGCCAGGATCTCGGCCGTGCAGCAGATGATGGGCGCGTCGGCGTTGATGGACGCGTCGCCCGTGATCATGCCCACGTTCTCCTTGCCGAAGAGCTCCACGAAGTCGAAGAACTTCTCGCTGACCAGGGCTTTAATGGGCGCCGTGTAGTAGCTGCGCCGATCGGTGCATACGCTCATGAAGGCGAGGCCGAGAGCCACCATGGACTTGCCGGAGCCGGTCGGGGTGCCGAGGATCAGGTGGTCGCCGGCCGCGAGGTCGAGCAGCGCCTCCTCCTGGTGGTCCCACAGCTTGATGCCGCGCGACTCGACCCAGCCGAGGAAAATCTCGAGGGCCTCGTCGGCGGGGATGTTGGGGTAGGTCTCGTCGTCTGGCCAGGGGATGAGACGGCCGAGCGAGCCGTGGCCGTTGGGGCCATCGTCGATGAGCTGGTCTTCGTTTGAGTCCGCGGTTGCGATTCGCGTCGCGTCGTGTTCTGCCATGGGTGGCCTTTGCGTCGTTGCTGCTTGTTTTCGGCCTTCCATTCTAGCGCGGCGACATGCCCCGGCACGGCGGTATACTCAGCCCATCAGCAGTCGTTTCTTGGGAAGAAAGGCCCCGCCATGTCCGATTTCCTCTCGCTCGCGCAGTCTCGCTACTCTTGCCGCATGCTCAGCGATAAGCCCATCGAGCCCGAGAAGATCGAGCAGATCCTGGCCGCCGCCATTTGCGCGCCCACCGCGGTGAACAAGCAGCCGTGGCACGCGTGGGTCGTCACCGACGCCGACGCCGTCGCCCGCGTCAACGAGACGACGCGCTTCGGGTTCGGCGCGCAGGTTTTCATCGTTGTGGGCGCCGCCGCCGATGCGGCTTGGGTGCGCAAATTCGACGGCCGCAACTTCGCCGACGTCGACGCGAGCATCGTGGCCACGCAGATCATGCTCGAGGTTCAGGACCTGGGCCTGGGGACCACCTGGGTCGGCCATTTCGACGCGCCGGCGCTCAAGGAGATGTTCCCGCAGATGGCGGATTACGACCTCATCGCCATCTTCCCCATTGGCTACCCAGCAGATGACGCGCAGCCTGCGCCCATGCACGCTACCCGCAAGCCCCTTGCCGACCTCGTCGACCGCATCTAACCTGCAAAAAGGGGCACCCGCTTGTGGACGAAGGGACAGTCCCTTTGTCCACAAGCGGCTGTCCCTTTCTACAGGCGGGCCCGTTGCATGTCCCGGAGCTTTCCGCCATTTTTCCTCCACAATTGCGCTATGCTAAGAAAGTTGACACACCGTCAACGCCCTGAGCACGGAGAGGATACATGGAAGAGCCTTCGGTTGCGGGAAAGCGCCGCGAGCAGATCGTGAGCGCCGCCTGCTCCCTCTATGAGCACAAGGGCATCGACCGCACCTCAGTCAAGGACATGACCGATGCCGTCGGCATCACGCGCAGCCTCTTTTATCACTACTTTTCTAGCAAGGACGAGGTGACCGATGCGGTGCTCGATCGCTACGTCGAGGGCTTCGTGGCCGAGGTACGCATCTGGAACGAGCTGCGCGTCGAGCGCGACGTCGCTGGCGCCCTGCGCTCGGCGGTCAAGCTCCTGCGCGGCCTGCTGCTCGAGCGCGATTCGCTTCGCCTCATGCTGCTCAAGGACGAGAACGCCTCGCTTTACCTGCGGTTTGCTCAGCGGGTGTCCGAGGCTGTGGCGCACTACCTGACAGACACCACCGCCGTTGACTACGCAAAGTTCCACACGCTGGAGATTAAGCGCGTTTACGAGAGCTTCTACCTGCTGACCTTTGGGCTCATCGGCTACGTTCGCCAGCACCCAGAGGCCTCCGACGAACTTCTCGCCGACCTCATCGCCGATACGCTGCACCTCGATCTGTCCGAGGCGCACGGGAATTAACGTGCGCGGCATGAAGCTGCGCCCAAAGCATGGAAAGAAGGTTCATATGCTGTTTGACGTTTGGGATTCCAATACTCTGTATCACTGGCTCGGATGGGCCATGGTTTTCGTGGGCCTAATCGTGGCCAACGAGATCGGCCGCCGCACCAAGATCGGCGCGGCGCTTATCTTCGGCGTCTGCCCACTGGCGATGACCATCTACTGCCTGGCCATCGCGATTGGCGTCGGACAGGGCGCCGAGTGGGCGCTGGCCAACCCGACGCACGTGTACCAGAACAGCTGGTTTCACTACGCCAAGGTCTACGCGGCGCTGACCGGCTGCTGGGGCTTCATCGCCATCAAGTACCAGTGGGGCAAGATCGGCAAGGCCAAGTGGTTCCGCGCCTTCCCGTTCCTCATCGTGGCCATCAACATCCTGATCGCCGTGGTGTCCGACTTTGAGAGCGCCTATCACTTCCTGGCGCTTGGCGAGAGCACGTGGGTGACCTCCGAAGGCGCCACGCAGCTTGCCGGCTGGAACAACGTGTTCAACGGCATCGCCGGCCTGATCAACATCTTTTGCATGACCGGCTGGTGGAGCGTCTACGCCTCCAAGGACGAGTCCGACATGCTGTGGCCCGATATGACCTGGGTCTACATCGTGGCCTATGACATCTGGAACTTCTGCTACACCTACAACTGCCTGCCCAACCACTCCTGGTACTGCGGCTTTGCCCTGCTGCTTGCCCCGACCGTGGCCAACTTCTTCTGGAACAAGGGCGGCTGGATCCAGAACCGCGCCTTCACGCTGGCCATCTGGTGCATGTTCGCGCAGGTGTTCCCGTACTTCCAGGAGGAGTCCGTCTTTGTGACGCACTCCAACCTCAACCCGACTGCCGCCACCGTGGTTTCCGTGCTGGCGCTTGTTGCCAACATCGCCGCGATCGCTTACATCGGCTACCGCGCCAAGAAGCTTGGCCGCAACCCGTACAAGCAGGACGTCTTTGAGGGCACGAAGGACTGGAACCAGGCTACCGCTCGCCGCGGCGAGGTCGACTACGCCACCCAGGCGTAAGCCCCGCCCGCAATAGCCCGCCAAAAGCGCGCCAAAAGCCCGGCAACCTACCGGTTGCCGGGCCTTTTTCGGCCTTTATAGCTGCTAAAACGTTGCCTTGTTAAACATCTCTGCGTTCTAATTCGGACTTACCAAGTAGGACGCTTGGAGCGGAGGAAGTTTTCCCAGTTGGTTGAGGGGCAATGTACGGTGCTACTCTGCAAGTTGAGATTAAAACGCAGAGATGTCGTATTCAGTCCGCAAAAACTAGATCTGGAAGCTGTCCCCAGTCAATTAGGACCCTGTTTCTGAGCGATTCAGCCGCTTCAAGTTCCTTTTGGGTCTTGGGGCGCTGTTTGGTTTCGAGGCTGTATCCCACTGCGTGGGAGAGCGCCTTAAATCGTCGCGCGCTTTTGAGCTGCCCGAAGGTGACGGGCAGCACCTCGATCCCCATCAGCTTTAGAGCTGCGGTTCGGTCGGAGTCCGATATGAAGCTATCTGCGTTGTCATGGTGTTGGGCGCTTTGGCACTCGACGTCCAGTCCGCTCTCCCAATACAGGTCGCACAAGCAATAATCGCGCCCCGCCAACAGCCTGGCTTCGGCCGAGAGGTCTATCCTCTCGTTGTGCCGGATGTCTTTGTGGCCCTCTCCACCGAGGTTTCTTGGGAGCCCCAACAACATTCCTGTTTGGACTTCGAACGGCGAGGCAGCTCCGGGCAGTACGAGCGACGCAGCCTTTGCGAGACGACGGCACCCGCGGCGGGAGTCGGACCTGCTTGCAACCAAGGCGAGGTCAGTAGGGTGGATGAGCGGGGGTCTCATCCAGAGGTCGGTGAGCTTGCCGTTGCTGAGCGACGGCTGCCAACCATCGATTATGGGGAGCTCCCCACGGTTAAGAAGCGCCTGCAGAGCATTTGCGATGCACGTTGGTGCGCGGTAAACCGAGAACGAGCCGCAGAGTTCGGAGGCCAGAAGGACTGTCGATATGAGGTCTACCTGGCTTGCGAGTTGAAGCATGGTGAATTCCGGGCGCGTGACGGAGATGTCCTCGGTTAGCTCCATGGTCGAGCCCGACGGCAGGTCGGCGCTCCAGAGGCATGGATGGATGAGCCCGGAGCTGTGGCAGTTGCGATGTTGCTTCACGAGCACGTCGATAGGGGATTGCGCCCATGGGGCAAACAGCGGCAGCGCCTCTTTGACGCGGCGTGCATCGGAGCCGGCCCTGCGCCAAGACGACCCATAATTGATGCTGGAGCTGAACGGCGATGCCGTGGCAAGCTTGAGCTGTAATTGCTCGAGCTTAGTCGAGTCGATCTTGCCGCGCAGGTTCGGATCGTCGACGGAACCGATGGCAAGCAGAAGAACTATGGGCGGTACCCTCCAAAAACGGAAGGCAGAGACGCTGCAGATGAGCGTATCCACGCGTTTCTCCCTTCGACGAAGCCTCCATGGACATCTGAATTAACATCTCTGCGTTTTAATTTGGATAACATGAGTAGAAGCCCAAATTGAGTTGGAAAAACCGCAGGTCAGCTTTGCTGGATAGCTAGTTATACCCAGGCATTCCGAATTAAAACGCAGAGATGTTTAAGACGGTGCCAACGGAGCGCAATCGGGCGCCCGCCGGTTGGACCGACGGGCGCCCGATTGCGTTTTGTGGACGTGCCTGAGGCTACTTCACGCCGTACTGGGCGTAGTACTCGTCGATGGCGGCGTGCAGCTCGGGCGTGATGAGGCTGCCGTCAAGCGCCTCGACTACCTCGGCCATGCTCACGATGCTCGCCACCGGGAAGCCGTACTTCTCCTGGATCTCCTGCTGGGCGGTCACGACGCCGCCCTTGCCGACCTCCATGCGGTTGAGGCTGACGATAAGCCCCTTGACCTCGACGTTTGCGGCTGCCATAACCTTGGGGTAGGTCTCGTCGATGGACTTGCCGGAGGTTGTCACGTCCTCGACCATGACCACGCGGTCCCCGTCCTGCAGCTGGTAGCCCAGCAGGTTGCCCTTGTCGGCGCCGTGGTCCTTGGCCTCCTTGCGGTCGCAGCAGTACTTGACCTCCTTGCCGTACAGCTCGCTGTAGGCGATGGCGGTCACGACGGCCAGGGGGATGCCCTTGTACGCCGGCCCGAAGAGGACATCAAAGTCGTCACCAAAGTTGTCGTGGATGGCCTGCGCGTAGTACTCGCCGAGCTTCTTAAGCTGATAGCCGGTCACATAGGCGCCGGCGTTCATGAAAAACGGCGACTTGCGACCGCTCTTCAGGGTGAACTCGCCGAACTTGAGGACATTGCTCTCGACCATGAAGTCGATGAACTCGCGCTTGTACTGTTCCATGGGCGGCCTCCTGCCGTTCAGGGTCTTATGCTGCATCGATTCTAGCCGCTCGCGCGCCTTTGGGGTACCGTAGACAAGTCAAATATCAAAGCAACCCAGGAGGGTTCCATGGACCGCAACACCATTGCCAGCTTGTACGCCGACGCCGACGCGCTGGGCGGCCAGACCGTCACCGTCGCCGGTTGGGTCCGCTCCATCCGCGACATGAAGAACTTCGGCTTCGTCACCTTAAACGACGGCAGCTGCTTCAAGGACCTGCAGGTCGTCGTCAACCGCGAGAAGCTCGGCGACGAGCTCTACGACTCCACCATTGCCCAGTCCGTGGGCGCCGCGCTCTCCTTCACCGGTGAGCTCTGCCTCACCCCGGACCGCCCGCAGCCCTTTGAGCTGCAAGCCGAGAAGATCGAGGTAGAGGGCGCCTCCGCTCCGGACTACCCCATGCAGAAGAAGCGCCAGACCCGCGAGTTCCTGCGCACCCAGCAGCACCTGCGCAGCCGCACCAACCTCTTCCGCGCCGTCTTCCGCGTGCGCAGCGTGGCCGCCTTCGCCATCCACCGCTTTTTCCAGGAGCGCGGCTTCGTCTACGTCAACACGCCGATCATCACCACCTCCGACGCCGAGGGCGCAGGCGAGATGTTCCGCGTGACCACCCTTGACCTCAACAACCTGCCGCGCACCGAGAAGGGCGAGATTGACTTCTCCCAGGACTTCTTTGGCCACGCCGCAAACCTCACGGTGTCCGGTCAGCTCCAGGCCGAGAACTTCGCTCTCTCGTTCGGCGACGTCTATACCTTCGGCCCCACCTTCCGCGCCGAGAACTCCAACACCCGCCGCCACGCCGCCGAGTTCTGGATGGTCGAGCCCGAGCTTGCCTTCTGCGACCTGGCCGGCGACATGGCCTGCGCCGAAGAGATGCTCAAGTACGCCATCAACTACGTGCTGGAGATGTGCCCGGATGAGATGGACTTCTTCAACAAGTTCGTGGACAAGGGCCTGCTCGAGCGCCTGAACCACGTGGCCAGCTCCGACTTTGCGCGCGTGACCTACACCGAGGCCATCAAGATCCTGGAAGACGCGCAGGCCGCCGGCAAGCAGTTCGAGTACCCCGTGAGCTGGGGCGCCGACCTGCAGACCGAGCACGAGCGCTACCTCACCGAGGAGTACTTCCGCCGCCCGACCTTCGTCACGGACTACCCGGCCGCCATCAAGGCCTTCTACATGCGCCTGAACGACGACGGCAAGACCGTGGCCGCCGCGGACTGCCTGGTCCCGGGCATCGGCGAGATCATCGGCGGCTCCCAGCGCGAGGAGCGCCTGGACGTGCTGGAGTCTCGCATCCGCGAGCTTGGCATGGACCCCGAGCAGTACAAGTACTACCTTGACCTGCGCCGTTATGGCGGCTGCCAGCACGCTGGCTTTGGCCTGGGCTTCGAGCGCCTGGTCATGTACCTCACGGGCGTGGACAACATCCGCGACGTCCTGCCGCACCCGCGCACCGTGGGCAACGCGGACTTCTAGGCCGTGGCGAGTCGTCGCGACGCGCAGCCGCAAGCCGCGCAGCCGCAAGCCGCGCGCCAACTTTTGCGGCGCCCTCAATCAGCAAGAAGCACGAGGACAATGGAGCACCAGATGACAAACGCAAATCTGACTCGCCGCTCGTTCGTGGCCGCCCTGGGCTGCGGGCTTCTTGCCGGCTGCTCGGCTGCCAAGAACGCCTCAACCGAGACCGACGCCTCGGCGTCCAAGGAGGTCGTCTACGACCGCGGCACCCCCGAGGCCGCGGCAGCCAACGGCGTCGACACCGCGACGACGGCTCCCGACGCCACCGTGACCATCGGCATGGTCGGCGACATCCTCGTGCACACCTACGTGTGGAAAAGCGGCGTCCAGGACGACGGCACGCGCAACTACGATGCCCTGTTCGACCACGTCCGCGACGACATCCAGGCCCTCGACCTCTCGATGCTCGACCAAGAGACCATCCTCGGCGGCGAGAGCCTCGAGTTCTCCGGCTACCCCAGCTTCAACAGCCCGCAGGAGTTCGCGGACGCCGAGGTCGCGGCCGGTTTCGACATTATTCTCCACGCCAACAACCACGTGCTCGACCGCGGCATGACCGGCATCGAGTCCGAGCTCTCGTACTGGCGCGAGCACTTCCCGGACACCGTGGTCACGGGCATCGCCGACTCGGCGGAGGCCGCTGCCGTCGTGCCAGTCATCGAGCTCGCCGGCCACAAGGTCGCCGTCCTCAACTTCACGCAGGACACGAATGGCATCGATCTGCCCTCCGACGCGCCGTGGTGCACGCGCATGCTCACCGACGAGCAGGTAGACTCCGACTTTGCCGCGGCCAAGGCGGCCGGCGCCGAGGCCATCATCGTCTGCCCGCACTGGGGCGAGGAGTACACCGAGGGCCCCAACGACTTCCAGCGCGAATGGGCCCAGCGCTTCATCGACCTCGGCGCGACGGTCATCTTCGGCAACCACCCGCATGTCATGCAGACCTGCGAGTGGCTTGAGGCTTCCGACGGCCGCGTCGTTCCCGTGTACTGGTCGCTCGGCAACTTCGTGTCAACGATGTCGCGCATGGACTCGATGATCGGCGGCCTGGCCCGCGTGATCATCGATTTCTCGGACGGTGACGTCGAGGTCGAGGAGGCGCGTCTGACGCCGCTCGTCACGCACAAGATCTACGGCCCCGGCCTCACCACGTATAAGCTCGTTGACTACACCGAAGACCTCGCCGCCGCCAACGCCATCCGCAACGACACCGGCTGCTCGGGCTTCTCGCGCGCCTGGTGCGTCGACTTCTGCGCCGGCCGCTTGGGCGACGGATTCGACCCCGAGACCTGCGAATTCGTGCCGGCCATCGACTAGGCAAGAGGCGCACCGACCGATTGTTCATCCCCCCGGCTGACCTGCGAATTGAGTCGCCATTATTAACATTTGATATTGAAGCAGGTCTTTCGCGGGAGGCAAAATTACAAAGTTGGCTGAAGCGCACACGTGCGTAAACGGGGGGCTCTTGATCGATTCAGGTCTAATCGCAAGCGTTATCAAGGTCGATGGCGACGAGGCTCGCGAGATTCTTGCCAAGATCTTTACCCTCAAGAAGGTTCCCGATGGCACGCTTATTTATGAGTAAGATAAGCCGTTCAGCGAGGCTTACCTGCTCGTCAGTGGCGGCTATCGCATGTTCTCCCTCTCGTCGGATGGCGAGAAGACGACCGAGTGCTTTAGCTTTTGGCGCGGGACGCCTGCCGCGGCCAATGTGAATCTTGGTGCGCCGTCGGTATGCTCTACTGAGGTGCTAGGCGACTCCGAGTTCCTCTGCTGCGAGGCCTCCGACCTTCTCTGCGCCGCGTCCAGCAACGCCTCGGTCATGAAGGCATGGAACGATATCGTCCTTGCGACCTTGGAGTTCCAGATGGAGTACCGCAACGTTCTCCAGGTTTGCGACAACAGGGGTCGCTACCTGTGGTTTCTTAAGAGTTACCCTGGCGCAATCTACAAGGTCCGTCACTATCAAGTCGCGTCGTTTCTCGGCATGACCCCCGTCACGCTCTCGCGCGTCCGCGCGAAAGTCGCCAAGGAACAGCTGGATTTGGAGGCCGAGCCCCAGCTCGACGAGGGGCTTCCGCTGGTGAGCAGATGGCTGCTGCTGCGTCAACACTTCCAAATCATTTAATCAGGAACCGCAGAATACCGCTGCGCTCAGGCGGAAGGCATCTGCTCGCGGTGAGCCTCTGCGAGGTGCTCAGCTAGGCGACGGTCCTCTCACTTTGCCGCGCATGTTGAGATTTTTGCGCTGCCCAGTGGTTTTGAGCCGCGATCGGCGACGGAATCGCACAAAACTCGTCGAGTGCGCACCTTAATTGCGGCCCTTCGAGTATCTCGGAATATGACGATGCGGTGACCTGCGGAAATGCGGGCGCATATCGCCGGGCTACTCATACGGCTCAAATTAAGGTGCGCACTCGACGACTTTTGGTTCCTTAGACGTCGCGAAAGCCCTTCGTCGCGGCGCCGGAACCCCTAAAACAGCACGCCGAGCGCGATGAGCCCTGCGCAGCAGGCCAGAACGGCGAAGTCGGCGGCGCGCAGCGGATAGCGCTTGTAGCTGCTCTCGCGCGTGCGCAGGTAGAAGCCGCGCTGCTCGGCGGCCAAGGCCGTCGCGTCCGTCTTGCCGACGGAGCTTACAAGCAACGGCACGAACAAAGGCAGCATGAGCTGCAGTTTCTTGATGGGGTTCTTGGTGTCGTACTCCACGCCGCGGGCCGTCTGTGCCTCCATGATCGCGTTCATCTCCTGACTGAATACGGGCACGAAGCGCAGCGCCGTCGTAAAGGTAAAGGCGTAACGGTACGGCACGTGGAGTACCTCGACCACGGCGTTTGCCAGGTCGTTCAGCTTGGTCACGCTGAGCATCAGGATCAGCGGCAGCGCCACGCCCAGAAGTCGCAGACCCGCCTTGCTGCCCGTGACCAGGCCGTCCATGGTGGCCCACGCAAAGACCGGTTGTCCGGTGCGGATGAAGGCCGTCTGCAGCACCAGCATCACCATCGCCAGCGGCACCATGAGCTTTGCCAGCGAGACCAGCCCGCGCGAGGCCTTGGCGTAGGCGCCCAGCGCAAACGTCAGGACGAGAAGCGCGAGCAGCAGGGCGTAGGTGTCGCCCAGGAAGGTCGCGATGATGATGGCCGCGGCCAGCGCGAGCTTGGTCACGGGATTCAGGCGGTGCAGCAGGGAGTTGCCGGGGATGTAGTCGATGACGCTACCCACGCTTGATCATCTCCTCCACGATGTCGACGATGCCGGAGACCTGGGTCACGCCCGCAAACGCGGGGCTGACCGTGGCCGCAAGCTTCTTTGAGAGGGCGTTTACCTGCGGGGGCTCCACGTAGGCGGCGGCCATGAGCTCGTCGTCGGCAAACATGGCGTCGGCGTCGCCGGCGCCCGCGATCTTGCCCTTGGTCATCACCACCACCCGCTCGGCGAAGTCGCTCACGACCTCCATGTCGTGGCAGACCATGATGACGGCGCAGCCGCGCTCGGCCATCTCGCGGACGGTCTCCATGACGGTCATGCACTCTCGGTAGTCAAGGCCGCTCGTGGGCTCGTCGAGCAGAACGACCTCGGGGTCGAGCACGACGACGCTGGCCAAGGCAACCATCTGGCGCTGGCCGCGGGAAAGCGAGAAGGGCGACTCGTCGGCCGGCAGGTCGAAGCGCCTGATGACCTCGGCCGCGCGCTCGCGGGCCTCGGCCTCGGGCGTGCCGTGCAGCGTGAGGCCGAAGGCCACCTCCTCGAGCACGGTGTCCTTGCAGAGCTGGCGGTCCGGGTTCTGGAAGAGCGTGGCGCACTGGGCGGCGATGGCACTCGTCGGCACTTCTCGCGTGTCCATGCCGACAATGCGGATGCTGCCGGACTTGGGCTGCAGAAGGCCGTTCAGGAGCTTGGTGAACGTGGTCTTGCCGGCGCCGTTCTGGCCGATGATGCCCACGAGCTCGCCGGGGTAGACCTGAAGGTTCAGGCCAGAGACGGAGTCTCCCTGGTTGGGATAGGCAAAGCAGACGTCGCGGACGTCCACCACGGCATCGGCTGCCTGCCAAGGGTGACAGTCATTGGTGGCAGGTACGCTTTGCCTGCCACCAATGACTGTCACCCTTGGCAGGCCGCTTACGGTCCTCGCGATAAGCTCCACGCACTCTTCCACGTTCAGGCACGGGCGCTCGACGCGCTCGATGGCGCCGTGCTCCAGCAGGCTGTTGGCGATTCTCGCCACGCGGGGGCTGTCAACGCCCAGGGCGCGCAGCTCGCGGGGGTGGCCGAAGACCTCGTGCGGCTCCCCGTCAAAGGCGAGCTCGCCCTCGGAGACGACAAGGACGCGCTTGCAGTACTTGCACAGCAGCGCGACCTTCTGCTCGATGACCACCACGGTGATGCCGCCCAGGCGGTTCACCTGCCGCAGGGTCTCGAAGACCATCGTGGAGCTCGCGGGGTCAAGGGCCGCCGTGGGCTCGTCGAGCACGAGCACCCGCGGGGCCAGCGCCAGGATGGCCGCGATGGCCACCTTCTGCTTCTGGCCGCCGGAGAGCGTAGCGATCTCGCGGTCGCGCAGGTGGGCGATGCCGACGGTCTGCAGGGCGCCCTCGATGCGGGACTCGATCTGGTCGTGCGGAACGCCGAAGTTCTCGAGGCCAAAGAGCATCTCGTCCTCGACGACCGAGGCCACCATCTGGGCGTCGATGTCCTGCAGCACGCTGCCGACGACGGCGGAGATGTCGGTGAGAGAGACCTCGCAGGTGTCGCGGCCGCCCACCAGCACGGCACCGTAGAGCTTGCCCGCAAAGTGGTGGGGGATGGCGCCCGAGAGCGCGGCGGCGAGCGTCGACTTGCCGGCACCCGAGGGGCCGATAACCCCCACGAACTCGCCTTCGTTGATGGCGAGGCTCACGTGGGAGAGGGCGGGGGCGCCCTCGGCGCTATAGGAGAAGCTCACGTCGCGGAGCTCGATGATAGGTGCTTGGTCTGCGCTCATTGCGCGCCTTTCTTCG
Organism: Paratractidigestivibacter sp.; assembly: GCF_963660155.1. Lineage (GTDB taxonomy): Bacteria > Actinomycetota > Coriobacteriia > Coriobacteriales > Atopobiaceae > Paratractidigestivibacter. The sequence goes on from NZ_CAVKWG010000013.1 coordinate 35,489, forward strand.
TAGATGCCGTGCGCCTGCGGTTTGGGGACAGTCCCCTTTTTGCACACGAACCGTCGTTGCAAGTAATTTGTCCAACGATTCGGCGACGAGGCCGCAGCAAGCAGGCGTGTGCAAGAAGGGGACTGTCCCCAAACCGCAGGCAACCTGTCACCAGTTGCGGGCCCAGGCTCCGCAAAAACTACTCGCCCAGCTTGAGCGCGCTTCGGACGGGCAGGTAGAGCGCGGCGACGATGATGCCGTTGCAGACGCCGGTCGCGGCCACGACGGGGGCCATGACGCCGATGAGGGCGGGGTTGCGCTGCACGAAGCAGGCGAAGATGACGGCGTAGATCATGCCGGAGATGAAGGTGACCACGAAGGTGCCGACGAGCGGGAGCCCCGCCTTGGCGCCGGTCTTGCCGAGGGTCGAGACGAGAAGGGCCATGACCACGGCGGCGACGGGTTCAGCGATGAGGTCGGGGCCCTTGACGGAGGCGGTGATCTGGATCACGACGCCGGCGAGAAGGCCGATGACGGCGGCCTGTCCGACGTTGGGTTTGATGAGCAGAATCTCCAGGCAGAAGGCCGCGATAATGAACTCGGGGGAGAGGATGCCGCCGGTGAGGCCGCTGAAGAACTTGGAGACGGTCAGGTTCAGGACGAAGCCCGCGGCAAGAAGGATGGCGTAGAGGGTGAGCGCCTTGAGGTCGAGCTTGCCGTGGTCGACGGTCTCGATGGTGCGGGCCTGCTGCTGGTTGGCGTTCTCGGACATGGTGTTTCTCCTAACTGGGTGATTGGTGAACAAAAAAGGCCCCCGGTCAAACCGGGAGCCCTTCTGTGTTCGCGAAATTATGGCGCGAGAAGACTCACGATCGACCGACCGAAATCGAGTTGCGCCACCACCAGTTGTTGTTCTGGGACTTGAACATGTTGGCGCTCCTCTCTTTTGGTCGTCGTGTGCTTGCGCGTGTGGCCACCATAGCGCGTCCCCGCGCGTTGACGCAACCCACATTGCGTTAACGCTTTGTGAACGGGCAACGAAGCGGACAAAGGGACAGTCCCTTTGTCCACTTAGGCGGTGTGCTTGCGGGCCGCCTCGTCCTCGGCGTCCAGACGCTTCTGCTTGGCGCGGCCGTAGATGGCGCGGAAGACGACGCGTGAGAGCGGCCCCACGATGATGAGCTGCAGCGGCAGGGCCATGATGAAGTTCTTGCAGTAGGTCATGATGTAGTCAGGCAGGAGCTGGCGCGTGAAGCCGTAGCCGTGCCAAACGCCTAGGATCGACGCGAGCGCTACCTGGCAGATCACAGTGAACGTCTGGATGGCCATGATGACGTAGATCTGTCGGTCTCCGGGGCGCACCACCTGGAACGCGAAGCGCTTGGCCACGGGCCCCGAAATAAAGTACGCGCACAGGAAGATGAGCACGTACTCGAGCCACATGCTCTGCAGCGCGATGAGGAACGTGCGGTTGTAGAACTCGCCGGTCGCAAGCACCGTGTTGTACAAGGTCATGAAGTAGACCATGAAAAACGCGGTGATGGCGGTGAAGACGATGGACTCGATTCTGCTTTGCGGCATGCACTTGTACTGCATAAAGGGCGGCTCCTTTCGGCCATGCTTTTCTCGGCGCCACGGGCCCGCATAAAGAAATGCCGCCCCTCCGTCCGACAGTGGAGGGGCGACATTTAATGTCTCGCGGCGCGTATGTGGCGGTGCGTCCGTCGGCCCGTGCGCTCGAGCCGCGAACATCTCGAAACTATAACGCAAATGCGCTGCAGGTAGAGGCGCATCTCCACAAACCTTTCGCTTACGAAGTGGACAAAGGGACTGTCCCTTTGTCCACTCATATGTGTATAAAAGATGCGCCTGTTGACCAATCAACGGGCGTGCCTTTATTGTTGAGAGGTCAACAAGTCATGTAGCAACCCTATGCCGCGCCGCCGCGAGGAGAGGACCATGTTCGAGGAACGTTTCGAGGATTTCGTCGGCCTGATCGCCACCATCGAGAAGGAGATCCAGCGCATCAAGACCGCCGAGCTGGCCCGTTTCGGGCTTCGCGCGGGCGACCTGATGTGCGTCTACAACCTCCAGAAGCACCCCGAGGGCCTGACCTCGGCCGAGCTCGCGCGTCTCGCTGGCATCGACCGCGCAGCCGTCTCGCGCGTGGTGTGCCGTCTTTCTGCCGAGGGTTTCATCGAAGTGGGGGAGGACGACGGTCCCTCCAACGGCCGATATCGCGCGCCGCTGCGCCTCACCGAGAAGGGCCACGCCGTCATGGTTGAGGTCGACGACATCATCCGCAACGTGGTCTCCGCGGCCGGCAGCGGCCTTTCGGCGGAGAACCGCGAGGCGATGTATAAGTCCCTCTCGTCGGTCCTCGAGCAGCTGAAGAACATCTCCGTGTAAGGCGCACCGCGCCCCAACAGCCCATCTACCTGCAAAAACCCAGCCGCGTCACCGCTATGCCCGGAGCAGAAGGGATACCCATGTCTGTACGCATCATCACCGATTCCGCCTCCGACATCCTGCCCGGCGAGCACGAGGGTCTCGTCGTCTTGCCGCTCTCCGTGAGCTTCGGCGAGAAGAACTACTCCGACGGCGTCGACCTTTCCCACGAGCGCTTCTACGAGCTGCTGGTCGAGGGCGACGAGCTGCCCCGGACCGGGCAGGTTAACCCCTATGCGTTTATCCAGGCGTTCGAGGAGGCCTACGCCGCGGGCGACGACGTCGTGTGCGTCACGCTGTCGTCAGCGCTCTCGGGCACGAACCAGTCGGCGATAACCGCCGCCGCCGAGGCCAAGGTCGTCGTGCGCGTGGTGGACAGCATGAGCGTCTGCGTGGGCGAGCGGGTGCTCGTGGAGTATGCGCTGCATCTGGCTGCCGAGGGCCTCACGGCCGTGCAGATTGCCGACGAGCTTACGGCCGCGCGCAGCCGTATCTGCGTCGTCGGGCTGCTCGACACCCTCGAGTACCTGCGGCGCGGCGGGCGCATCGGCGCCGCGGCCGCCGGCGTGGGGTCGCTTCTTTCCGTCAAACCCGTAATTACCGTCGAGAACGGTGCGGTCAAGCTGCTCGGGCAGGCCCGCGGCTCTAAGAACGGCCGAAACCTGCTGAACCAGCAGGTCATGGCTGCAGGCGGCATCAATTTCGACATGCCGGTGGCGCTTGCCTACGCGGGCCTCTCCGACAAGCTGCTGCGCAAATACATCGACGACTCGCGCGGCATCTGGGAGGCGGGTTTCCCGGAGGGCGACCTGCCCGTCCACACCGTCGGGGCCACCATCGGCACGCACGTGGGCCCCGGCGCCGTGGCGCTGGCGTTCTTTAAGGCTTAGGCGAGCCGGCCGCGGTCAAAAACGCCCGCGTCCCTCCGCGAATCTCGAGAAACGCCAGTAATGTGGCCAACGACCGCCCGCATAATGGCGTCTGCGGTCCGACTGCTGCAAAAAATCGGGGATGGCGGCAGTTTTCCGCGGACCTTCTGAGTATGCCGTGTTTTGCGCTCAATAAAACCGCAGGTAGACGGGCTGCCCGAAATTCGTGTACTCGGGCGGCTCCTGGAAAACTGCCGCCATCCCCGGTTTTGTGCGCGCGGGGCCGCGCTGGGCCCGCGGACGGCGGCCGCACGTCGCTGGAGGGCGATGTTATGCAGGGGATCGAGGGCCATTGCCGCTGATTTGCGGCGCGCAACGCCAATGGCAAGGCCAAATTCGCCGAGAGAGCTCGAGTTCTACGAACAGCAATCTTCTACTTTTCCCGCAGGTTGCAATCTGGGTACTTTTTGCGCTGCGCATTCAATTGATTAATGGCATTGTGATTAACTTCTGGACCGTTCTGCGTTTTGCATTCCGTTCGAAAAGAGGGTTCATGGACAAGTTCTTCCACATTAGCGAGCGCGGCTCGTCGGTGGGCACGGAGCTCCGCGCCGGCCTGACCACGTTCCTCGCGATGGCCTACATCATCGCCGTCAACCCGTCGGTGCTCTCCGCCGCGGGCATTGACGCCGCGGCCTTGGCGTGCACGACCTGTCTGGGCGCCGGTATCATGACCATTTGCATGGGCCTCTTCGCCAACCGCCCGCTCGCCTGTGCGTCCGGCCTCGGCATCAACGCTATGGTCGCCGGCATCACCACCACGCTGTGCGGCGGAGACTGGCACATCGCCATGGGCGTCATCTTCCTCGAGGGCATCGTCATCCTGCTGCTCGTTGTCTGCGGACTGCGCGAGGCCATCATGGACGCCATCCCGGTCGTGCTGCGCCGCGCCATCTCTGTTGGCCTCGGCTTCTTCATTGCCCTGATCGGTCTCGTCGACGCCGGCATCATCGTCACCGGCAACGGAACCCTCGTCAGCATCGGCGATGTGACCTCGCCCTCGTTCATCGTCGGCGTCATCTCCATCCTCGTGACGGTTGCGCTGGCCGCCAACGAGACCAAGGGCGCCCTGCTCATCGGCATCATCGTGGCCGTGATCTTGGGCATCCCCCTGGGCGTGACGCAGACCCCGACCGCGCTCGTAGCCCCGCTTAACATCTCCACTTTCGGCGCGCCCTTCGCAGCCACCTCCGACGGCAGCATCGCCATCGTCAAGGTGCTCACCGACCCGACCCTGCTCGTCGTGGCGTTCTCGCTTCTGATGAGCGACTTCTTCGACACCATGGGCACCGCGATGGCCGTCGCCAACCAAGGCGACTTCCTCACTGAGGACGGCAACGTCGAGGACATCCGCGAGATCCTGCTCGTCGACTCTGCCGCCGCGGCTGCCGGCGGCCTCTTTGGCGTCTCGTCCATCACGACCTTCGTCGAGGCGTCCTCCGGCGCCGCCGATGGCGCCCGCACCGGCCTCGCCTCGGTCTCAACAGGCGTGCTCTTCATCCTCGCCGCGTTCTTCTCGCCGGTCGTCGCCTGCGTTTCCAGCGCCGCGACCTGCGGCGCATTGGTCTACGTGGGCTACCTCATGATGGCCGAGGTTGCCGACATCGACTGGTCCGACATCTCCCAGGGCTTCCCGGCCTTCATGATTTGCATCGGCGTGGCGTTTACCTACTCCATCTCGGCCGGCATCGGCCTCGGCTTCATCTCCTACGTGGTCGTCGCCCTCTTTATGGGCAACGGCAAGCAGATCAAGCCGCTCATGTGGGTTGCCGCCGCTGCCTTCGTGGTCTACTTCCTCGTGTCGTAGCGCCGCTTCTTGCATAAAACAATAAACGAGGCGGAGGGGCTGTCCCTCCGCCTCGTTTTTGGTTCGCCGCTGTTCGCCGCCGTTAGTTGGGTCAGTTGGATTCATCGACCTCGGGATAGACCCTGTAGTACTCCTCGGCGGCAATCTCTTTCCAGAAGCCGTTCGAGAGGTTGAGGCTGTTGGCGAAGTGGTACTCGAAGTACCAGTTGCAGTCGCACGGATCGCAGTAGAACTTGTTGAACATGCCTCTGTGAACAGGGTTGCCGCACCTCGGGCACAGGTAAGCATTGTTCCAGTCTAGTGCGCAGCGGGCGCCGACGGCCTTGTAGTACTTGCCGGTCTTGTCCGCGTACTGGTACTCCTTGTGACCACCGTTGACCTGCTCAAGCTCGTTCTCGTTCAGCTGCCTGACCTGCTCGTTGTTGGTGCTCATTGCGGACCTCCTTTTGATTGTGGCGACTAACGCAGGGCTATTGTGCGCACCCAAGCGAATCAATAGCGCATCAAATCCGCGAGCATAAATTACTTAACAAGACAAGGGGACAGTCCCTTCGTCCCATTATTTGCGGCGACACCCTTATACTTTGGATAAACGCTGGTGAGATAGGGGTTCGTTATGTCCTACATCGAGTTTTGCGACGTCGTGCGCAGCTACGGCGAGGGCGCGACAAAAATCAACGCTCTGGACGGCGCGACGTTTTGCATCGAGAAAGGCGAGCTCGCCGTCATTCTCGGCTAGTCCGGCGCCGGCAAGACCACGGCGCTGAACATCCTCGGGGGCATGGACCGAGCGACGAGCGGCGAGACGAACGCGGCCTCGAGCGACGCCGAGGACGACGCCGAGGACGACGCCATCGACGTGGACGTCGACACCGACGCCGATGCGGCCGGTACCACGATCTTTGCGCGCAAGGAATACAAGATCTCGGCCATCGTGCTCGACCGCCAGGACGTCAACGCGGGCGAGGGCACGATCTCGTTTCGGTCGAGCGGCGGCGCTCAGTATGCCTTCTTCGTGACCGACGACAACGTTGAGACCGACGTTTACACCGTGGTTTACCTGGCTGTTTCTGGTGCCGACGCCCCGCTGTGCTATTCGGACGAGCATGAGGGCATGGTTGACGCCGTGAAGCAGCGCGCCGAGGGTGTGCGCGAGGAGCGCCGGGCGGCCCGCGGCGACGGCATCCGCGCGGACGCCAACGCGACCATCGACGAGGCCGAGGCCACGGCCAACCAAAAGATCGCCGACGGCCAAAAGGAAATAGACGACGCGCAAGCGGAGCATGACGCCAACGAAGCCCAGCTCCTTGACGGTATGGCCCAGCTCGAGGACGGCATCGCGCAGGCGCAGGGCGCCCGCGACGGTCAGGTCGCTGCGGCCAAGCAGAAGGTCGAGGACGCCGTTGCCCAGCAGTTCGCGCAGGGCCGGGCCGAGGCACAGAGTGCACTGGCCGCCCTCGACCCCGCAGCCGAGGACTATGCCACGAAGAAGGCGGAGCTCTAGGGAGCTTTGGCTGGTCTTTCCGAGGATGCCGAGGCTCTTGCCAAAGCGCAGGTCTGGAGCGAGCAGTCCGAGTCGATCGCGCAGCAGGTCGACGACGGCATCGCCGAGCTCGCCGACGCGCAGTCCACGCTCGACTCAAAGAGCTCCGAGGCGCGGGCAAGATCGCCGGTGCGCGTGTCGAGGTGGCAGACGTCGAGGACGCCACGTGGTACGTGCAGGACCGCGGCCTCATCGGCCTGTACAAGGCGCTCGGCTACTCGCGCGGGCGGATCCTCTCCAACTACGCGGTCTATGTGGGCGCGGCGTGCCTGACCGGCGGCCTTATCGGCGATTTCTTCGGCTTCATCGTGCTTCCGGCCATTATCTTCACCATCTTCTCGACCATGTACGCGCTGCCGGCGTTTACCTACCACGTCGACATGGTTTATTCGGCTGCGGCCATCGTGCTTCTCGCGGCCGGCATCATGGGCGCAACTATCGCTACCTGCGCCTTCGGGCTGCGCGAGTCGCCGGCCTTCCTCATGCGCCCGAAGGCACCAAAGGCCGGCAGCCGCATCCTGCTCGAGAGCATCTGCCTCGTTTGGCGCCGCATGGGCTTCCTCAACAAGGTCACGGCGCGCAACATCTTCCGCTATAAGCGCCGCTCCCTCATGACGGTCTTCGGCATCGCCGGCTGCGTGGCCCTGTTGATCTGCGGTTTCGGCATCCGCGACACGGTGCTCTCACTTTCGGGGCGCCAATACGGCGACGCCGGCGTGCAGCGCTACGACGTCCTGGCCGTGACCAACTACGACGACCTCGACGCCGTTTCCGGCGAGCTCGCGGCCGATGCTCGCGTCGCGGAGCTCCAGCGCATCTGCGTCGACAGCCTTACCGCGAGCTTCGGGCAATCGTCGGAGCCCGTGGCGCTCTATGTGGTGCCCGATGGCTGCGACCTCCCCGATTACATCGGGCTCGCCGACGATTCGGGCGCGCAGCTTTCGATCGGCGAGGCCGGCTGCATCATCACAAAGAGCGCCGAGCAGCTCATGGGCCTTGCCGTGGGCGACGCGATCCACGTGCAGGACGCGACCCTGGCCGAGGCCGAGGCAACGGGCGTCGCCATGAGCTACCTGGGCGACTTTATCTATATGAGCGAGTTCGCCTACAAGGCCGCCTTTAGCAAGGCTGCGGAGCAAAACGGCCTTCTCGAGCGCCCCTACCCTTATAAACACCGTGGTCTACGTGGTCATTATTCTTGCCGCGGCGCTCGCGTTCTTGTGCCGCGGGGTCCATGCCTACATCAACAAAGAGACGTTGATTCTTACCGGCGTCGGCGTTCTTGTGGGCTTGCCGGCCGGGTACTTCCTCACACGTGGGCTGACCGCCGCGCTCAAGATACCGTCGCTGTATTTCGACACGGTGGTGGCGTGGCCGACGTATATCATCGCTGCGGCGCCCGCCTTTGCCTTTACCGTCGCGGTGAACGCGCTGACTAACCGCAGACTCGGCTGCATCGACATGGTCGGTGCCCTCAAGTCCGCGGAGTAGGGGATGGCCCGCCTGCTGTTTGGGGACTGTCCCCAAACAGCAGGCGTGTAGCCGAGGAGCGCGCCTCGCGTCTACTGCGTGGAATACTTGCGAATCGTCGGTAAATAGGCGGCTTGCCGGGCGCGCGGCACGCATGCTCCCTGCTACAATGCAGCCCGTATATAGCACGCTGTGACTGACGGGTAAGCGCGGGAGACCGCGGGGGAGCAGCGCGACCAATATCATGCCGACCGTCTGGGCAAGCCGTTCTCCGCACGAGGGGTGGCTTGCCTTCTTTTTTGACGGCAAGTCCCGACGCCATGAGCGGTTCCTTACCGAAAGGATGCGCCGATGCAAGAACTGACTGAGCTCCTGAGCAACAACCCGTACCCCGGCCGCGGCATCGTGGTGGGCAAGGACGTGGTCTACTACTGGATCATGGGCCGCAGCACGAACTCTCGCAACCGCGTCTTTGTGGCCACCGAGGACGGCATCCAGACCCAGGCCCACGACCCGGCGCTTCTGGAGGACCCGAGCCTCATCATCTACCACCCGGTCCGTACCATGGGCAACAAGCTCGTGGTCACCAACGGTGATCAGACCGACACCATTGTGGAGAAGGGCGACTTTGTCGCCGGCTGCATGGCCCGCGAGTTCGAGCCCGACGACCCCAACTTCACCCCGCGCATCAGCGCCGTCATCAACGAGGACGGCTCCTTCCAGATCTCCATCCTGAAGCACCAGGCAAACGGCCGGTGCCTGCGCGAGTTTTTTGCCTACGAGGGCGCCGACGAGGGCGTGGGCTACTTCATCTCCACCTACCAAGGCGACGGCAACCCGCTGCCCACCTTTGCCGGCGAGCCGCTGGAGGTCGCGCTTCCCGCCGAGCCCGCGGACGCCTGGGCCGCGCTCAACGCCGACAACAAGGTGAGCATGTACGCCAACGTGTCCGGCACCGTCACCCTCTTCAACAAGCACCTCGGCGACTAACCTGCAAAAGGGACAGTCCCTTTTGCAGGTCCCATCCCCCGCAAATCCGTAAAGGAGAACCCCATGGCATCTGAGCTCGAGCTCAAGTACGGCTGCAACCCCAACCAGAAGCCCTCCCGCATCTACATGAAGGACGGCTCCGAGCTGCCCGTCACCGTGCTTGCAGGCAAGCCCGGCTACATCAACTTCCTGGACGCCCTGAACTCCTGGCAGCTCGTGCGCGAGCTCAAGGAGGCCACGGGCCTTCCCGCCGCCGCGTCCTTCAAGCACGTTTCGCCTGCCGGTGCGGCCGTGGGCCTGCCGCTGTCCGAGACCGACAAGCAGATCTACTTCGTTGACGACGAGGGCGAGCTTTCCGCAATCGCCTGCGCCTACATCCGCGCCCGCGGCGCCGACCGCATGAGCTCCTACGGCGACTGGGCGGCACTCTCCGACGTCTGCGACGAGCGCACCGCCCTCTACCTCAAGCACGAGGTCTCCGACGGCATCATCGCCCCTGGCTACACCCCCGAGGCGCTGGCCATCCTCTCCGCCAAGAAGGGCGGCAAGTACAACGTCGTGCAGATCGACCCCGACTACGTCTGCCCCGCAACCGAGACCAAGGACGTCTTTGGCATCAGCTTCGAGCAGGGCCACAACTTCTTCCAGATCAACGAAGAGCTGCTCAGCGATGTCGTCACTGCCAACAAGGACATCCCCGAGGCTGCCCGTCGCGACATGATCGTCTCCCTCATCACCCTCAAGTACACGCAGTCCAACTCGGTCTGCTACGTCAAGGACGGCCAGGCCATCGGTGTGGGCGCTGGCCAGCAGAGCCGCGTGCACTGCACCCGCCTTGCCGGCAACAAGGCCGATACCTGGTACCTGCGCCAGCACCCCAAGGTGCTCGGCCTGAAGTTCGTCGACGGCATCCGTCGCGCCAACCGCGACAACGCCATCGACGTCTACATCTCCGACGAGCACGACGACGTGCTGGCCGAGGGCGAGTGGCAGAAGTGGTTTGCCGAGAAGCCCGAGGCCCTCACCCGCGAGGAGAAGGCCGCCTGGGTGGCCACGCAGACCGGCGTGGCGCTGGGCTCCGACGCCTTCTTCCCCTTTGGCGACAACGTCGAGCGCGCCCACAAGTCCGGCGTGGCCTACATCGCCCAGCCCGGCGGCTCGGTGCGTGACGACAACGTGATCGAGACCGCCGACAAGTACGGCATGGCCATGGCCTTCACCCACATGAGGCTCTTCCACCACTAGGCGCTTTTCGCTAACTAGCTGCGCGTCTGACACGCCTGCCCGTCGGTCCAGGACCGGCGGGCAGTTTTTTCCTTGAGTTTTTATCTCGCGGGTCATTCGTTGCGGCCCCTCGCGCTGGGCCTGCCAGTCTGCGCGCCGCTAGAAGAACAGGTGCTGCACGAGGACCTTGAGGCCGATGAAGATGAGCACGCAGCCGCCGACGATGGAGGCGGGCTTCTCGTAGCGCGAGCCAAAGTAGTGGCCCACGACGACGCCCACGATGGTGAGCGAGAACGTGATGACGCCGATGAGCGATGCCGCCGGGACGATGTCCACGGAGAGCGCCGCAAGGGAGATGCCCACGGCCAGCGCGTCGATGGACGTCGCCACGGCGAGCATGAAGAACTCCTTGAGGTCGATGCGCACGTCGCCCTTCTCGCCCTCTTCTTCCTCGCCGTCGGGGTGGGTGGCGTCCCAGAGCATCTTTCCGCCGATGTAGGCGAGAAGCACGAAGGCGATCCAGTGGTCGATGGGCGCGATGAGCCACATGAACTGGCTGCCGAGCGCCCAGCCGATGATGGGCATGAGCGCCTGGAACCCGCCGAAGAACAGGCCGAGGACCACGGCTACCTTGACGTCGATCTTCTTCATGCCGAGGCCCTTACAGACGGAGACGGCGAACGCGTCCATCGAAAGCCCGACGGCCAACAGTAAAAGCTCCCACAGATCCATGATGTCCCTCTCGCTCGGGCCGGGTCGCCGGGAGCCTCATCCCCCGCGATCCTGGCCAACAAAAAAGACCCGCCACCGCGCCCCCTGCGCGATATACGAGTCTCGTTCATTAAGGCAAGCCAGGTAGGCGAACGAACCGCCACCAGTATGTTGACTTGCCGCAACCGATCCTGCCGGCTGCGACTACTCCCTCAAGTACGTTTGGCAGGGTAGCACGACTGGGGCGCGCGCGGCAAGTGAGCTTTGCGCCGCCTGGCTAGTCCTCGGCTAGGAGCAGGGCGCCGTAGCGCTTGTTGAGGCCTTCTTTGAGCTGCTTCCAGCCCAGCTTGAACTTGTTGCGCGCGGGGCCATGGCGTCAAACCCTGCAGTTGGGGTCAAAATTGGGCGCGATTTTGACCCCAACTGCAGGGTTTGATACTCGGCGACCGCGGCGCACCCGCCGAGAAGGGGCCGCGCCCCGTGTTTCGGCCTTGGAAACGCTCGGCAGGCGCCTTGTGCTTTAGTGCGCTAAAGCGTATAGTCCTCTTCATTGCACTTTAGCAGAGTAAAGCGCCCGCGCGGCAGCCGGAAGCCGGCGTCCCGGGCTCCCAGGGAAGGGAACATACGTTATGAAGCTCAACATGAACCGTCGCGAGTTCCTCGCGGCCTTCGGCACCGTCGCCGCCTCCGCCGTCCTGGCCGGCTGCGGTAGCAGCACCTCCGGCTCCACCGCGAGCAGCAGCAACCAGACCGGCGCCGGCGACGACAAGTGCGCCGTCGCAACGGGCAATCTCATCGTCGGTTTCGACTCTGCCTATCCGCCCTACGGTTACGTGGGCAATGACGGCTCCTACACCGGCTTCGACCTGGAGCTCGCCCAGGAAGTCGCTAAGCGCATGGGGTGGGAGATCCAGCTCGAGCCCATCGATTGGGACGCCAAGGACACCCTCATGGACTCCGGCGCAATCAACTGCATCTGGAACGGCTTCACCGTCGAGGGCCGCGAGAACGACTACACCTTCTCGCAGAACTACATGATCAACGCGCAGGTCGTCGTGGTAAAGAAGGGCGCGGGCCTCTCCGCCTTCGCCGACCTGGCGGGCAAGACCGTCATCACCCAGGTCGACTCCGCTGCCTACAACGTACTCGCCGGTGAGGAGGCCACCCAGGCCGAGCTCAACGCGACCTTCGCCAAGCTGGAGACCATCAGCGACTACAACACCGCCTTCATGCAGCTCGAGTCCGGCGCCGTCGACGCCGTGGCCTGCGACCTCTCTATCGCCGCCTACCAGATCGCGGCCAAGCCCGACGCCTATGAGCAGCTCACCGAGACCCTCTCCAGCGAGCACTACGCCGTGGGCTTCAAGAAGGGCGACGAGGACACCGCCGACGCCGTCAACGCGACGCTCGCGCTCCTCGACCAGGAGGGCTTCGTCAAGACCCTCTGCGACAAGTACGCCGACCAGGGTATTTCTTACAGCAACTGGTGCCTCGCGTAGCCGCGTCACGTTAGTTCGCGCCGGCACCGCCGCCCCGCCCGGGCGACGGTGCCTTTGCGCTTTTGAAAGGGGAGTGCGTTGGACTTCGCCACCATGACGGGCATGCTCGGCCAGGGCTTTCTGGTCAGCCTGCAGATTTTCGCCTTCACGCTCGTGGGCTCGCTGCCGCTCGGCATGCTCGTGGCCTTCGCGCGCATGAGCAAGTTCAAGCCGCTGGCGCTCGTGGCCCGCGCGTACATCTCCATCATGCGCGGCACCCCGCTCATGCTGCAGATGTTCGCAATCTACTTCGCGCCATACTACGTGTTCGGTATCAGCCTGACCACCGACAGCAAGTGGTACGCGACCATCGTGGCGTTCATCATCAACTACGCCGCCTACTTCGCCGAGATCTACCGCTCCGGCATTCAGTCCATCCCGCGCGGCCAATACGAGGCGGCCGAGATCTTGGGCTATTCGCTTGCGCAGACCTTCGTGCGCATCGTGCTCCCGCAGGTCGTCAAGCGTATCTTGCCGAGCGTGACCAACGAGGTCATCACGCTGGTCAAGGACACGTCGCTCGCGTTCTCCATCGGCGTCATCGAGATGTTCACCGTGGCCAAGCAACTCGTGGCCTCGCAGGTAAGCATGGTGCCGTTTGTCATTGCCGCCGCGTTTTACTGGGTGGCCAACTTCGTCATCGACCTCGTGGCCGGTCGCCTCGAGCGTCGCCTCGACTACTACCACGACTAGCCGGCTAAACCTGCAAAGGGGACAGTCCCTTTTGCAGGTTTGCGACACCTGAAAAAGGGACTGTCCCCTTTGCAGTTTTTGGAGGAAAGAATGGCTGAGAACAACGCGCCTGTGGTCAAGGTCGACCACCTCAAGAAGTGCTTCGGCGACGTCGAGGTCCTGCGCGACATCAACATGGAGGTCAACCCCGGCGAGGTCGTGGCCATCATCGGCCCGTCCGGCGGCGGCAAGTCCACGCTGCTGCGCTGCATGACGCTGCTCGAGCAGCAGGACGCCGGCGACCTTTCCTACGGCGACCTCGCCGTGTGCCGCGACGGCGTCTATGGCGACAAGAAGATCCTTGCCGAGGCCCGCCTGCGCTTCGGCCTCGTGTTCCAGAACTACAACCTGTTTCCGCACTTCAGCGTGCTGCGCAACGTGATGGACGCCCCCATCTGCGTCCAGAAGCGCGACCGCGCCGAGGTGGAGGAGCAGGCCCGCGCGCTTCTTGCCAAGATGGGGCTCACCGGCAACGAGGTGAAGGTCCCCTGCCAGCTCTCCGGCGGCCAGCAGCAGCGCGCGAGCATTGCCCGGGCGCTCGCCATGAATCCGCAGATCGTCTATTTTGACGAGCCCACGAGCGCCCTTGACCCCGAGCTCACGGCTGAGGTCCTCAAGGTGATCAAGGGCTTGGCCGCCGAGAACATGACGATGGTCATCGTCACGCACGAGATGAGCTTTGCGCGCGAGGTCGCGGACCGGATCGTCTTTATGGACGGCGGCGTCATCGTGGAGCAGGGACCGGCCCGCGAGGTCATCGACAACCCGCGCGAGGAGCGCACTCGCGCCTTCCTGGCGCAGCGCAGCGCGTAGAGTTGCGTTGTCTACCTGCATTGATGTAAAAACGCACTGTCACAGTGCGATTTATCGAGAAAAACGCACTGTGACAGTGCGTTTTCTTGTTAAAATCGCACTGTGACAGTGCGTTTTTGTATTTATCCAGACAGGAGTTTGTATGCAACGCCTATACGAGGCTATGTATCGCCTACTTGATCAGATGCCTGTTGAGTTCCATCGGTATCTATACGACCAGATCAAGTGGGACAACCGCATGCTGGGAATCGTCGGCCCGCGGGGTGTTGGCAAGACGACCCTGATGTTGCAGCATCTGCGTGAATCGCATGCGACCGACGAGGCCCTGTACGTCTCGGCCGACAACATGTACTTTACCGACCATTCCCTGTTTGATGTCGCCGAGGACTTGGTGCGAAATGGGGGCCGGTACTTCTATATCGACGAGGTGCACAAGTATCCCGAATGGTCTCGCGAGCTCAAGGCCATGTACGACTCTCTGCCCGGGCTTCACGTGTACTTTACCGGCTCGTCGGTCCTAGATATCGAGAAGGGCCAGGCCGATCTGAGCCGCCGTGCGCCCAAATACGTGCTCCAGGGCCTCTCGTTTCGCGAGTATTTGGCGATTGTCTATGGACTCCAGGGCCCGTGCCTCTCGCTTGACCAGATCTTGGCCGGCGGTCGGCTTCTTCCCGAGGTCGAGCACCCGCTCCCTCTGTTCAAAGACTATCTTCGTCGAGGCTATTATCCGTTCGGTACCGATCTGGATTTTGAGACCGAGCTCGAACAGGTCATTGTGCGCACGCTCGAGTCCGATATTCCCCAGTTTGCGGAGATGACCGCGGCAACGGGGAGAAAGCTCCTCAAGCTGATGTCCATCGTCAGCACGCTTGCGCCGTTCAAACCCAACATGACGAAGCTGGCAAGCCAGATTCAAGCAAGCCGCAACAGCATGGAGGACTATCTCCTGTACATGGAGAAGGCCGGTATGATTGCTCAGCTGCGTACGGGCGCTTCTGGACTGGGGGCTCTTGGTAAGGTCGAGAAGATCTACCTGGACAACCCAAACATCATGTATGTTCTGGGGGGCGAAAACCTGGACATCGGCAATGTGCGCGAGACGTTCTTCTTCAATCAGATGCGCGTGAAGTATCCCGTGACGGCATCCGGGCAGTCGGATTTTGAGATTCAGGGAGCGACGTTTGAGGTCGGCGGCAAGAGCAAGACCCAGGACCAGCTCAAAGACGTCGAGCGTGGCTATGTGGTTAAGGATGACATCGAGTATGGGCACGGCAACGTCGTGCCACTCTGGGCGTTTGGATTGACGTATTAGTAAGGTTTCCCATGGATGGGGTTTAAGGGAGAAGAAATGGCTGAGCCTGCTTCGGCGCCCGTGGTGGCGTTCTTTGATGTCGACGGAACCCTGACGTATCGCGATCCCGTGACGGGGCCGACCAGCGTGCCGACGCCGCGCGTGGCCGATGCGCTGCGGCGCTTCGTCGCGGCGGGCAACGTGGCGGCGCTCTGCACGGGGCGCAGCATCCTCGGCATCGGCGAGCTCATGGCGGCCGCGCCCTTCGCCGGGGCGGTTACGCTCGACGGCACGCACGTCGTGTACGGCGACAGGGTCGTCTACGATCGCGTGATCGAGCCCGAGCTGTGGGAGGCGTCGCTTGCCGAGATGCGGCGCATCGGCATGGAAGCGCTGGTAGAGGGCACGTATGGCTGCGTCATCGTGAGCGGCGACCGCGACTCGAGCTTCTGCCGTATCCTGCATGGCCTCGAGTTCTTCGAGGACTACGTCGCCCGCGGCGGCGAGCAGTCCTTCGGCAAGATCGACTTCGACGACACGAGCCTCGAGGTCGTGCAGTCGAGCGAGTTCCTCATGTCCAACTACCACTACATGAACGTGGGCGGCGGCTTCCACGAGCTGGCCATCCCCGGCACGAGCAAGGCGGTGGGGGCGCGGGCGTTCATCGACGCGCTGCCGTTTGAGCCGTCGCGCGTGTATGCCTTCGGCGACTCCGAGAACGACCTCGCCGTGCTTGAGGCGGCCGACGTGGCCGTGGTGATGGGCAACGCGCACGACAACGTGAAGGAGCTCGCCGACTACGTGACCGACGCCGTGGAGGACGACGGCGTGGCAACCGCCTTGGAGCACTTCGGCCTTATCTAGCCGCGCAAACAGGCCCGTCCCCAAACCGCTGCAGAAAGGGGACTGTCCCCAAACCGCTGCAGAAAGGGGAC
>NZ_CAVKWG010000014.1:0-10534 GCF_963660155.1 Paratractidigestivibacter sp.
CATCCGCACGCCCATGAACGCCATCATCGGCTTCACGGCGCTGGCGCAGACGCACATCGACGATACGGCGCTCGTGCAGGACTACCTGGGAAAGATCAGCACGTCGGGCACGCACCTGCTCAGCCTGATCAACGACATCCTCGACATGAGCCGCATCGAGTCCGGCACCGTGAAGCTCGAAGAGCGGCCGGTGCACATCCCCGACCTCATGCGCGACCTGCGCACCATGGTCCAGGGGCTCGTCAACGCCAAGAATCAGAACCTCTTCATCGACACACAGGACGTCGTGCACGAGGACGTCGTCTGCGACAAGCTGCGCCTCAACCAGGTGCTGATCAACATCGTGGGCAACGCGAACAAGTTCACGCCGGTCGGCGGCGACATCATCATCCGCCTCGCCGAGAAGCCCTGCGGCATAAAAGATCACACCACCCTGGTGTTTAGCGTCAAGGATAACGGCTGCGGCATGTCCAAGAAGTTCTTGGAGCACATCTTCGACACGTTTACGCGTGAGCGCTCCGTTACGGTGAGCGGCGTGCAGGGCACGGGCCTCGGCATGGCCATCACAAAGAACATCGTGGACATGATGGGCGGAACCATCGACGTCCAGAGCGAGGAGGGGAAGGGGTCCACCTTTACCGTCACGCTCGACCTGCGCTTGGCCGGGGAGGCGGTTGCGTACGAGCCGATACCTGCGCTTTTGAGCGCCCGTGCGCTTGTGGTGGACGACGACGTGGACACCTGCCTCAGCCTGAGCAAGATGCTGCGCGAGATCCAGATGCGCCCCGACTGGACGGCGTCCGGCCGCGAGGCCATCGTGCGCGCCCGCGAGGCGGCGGATTCCGGCGATGAGTACAAGGTCTATATCATTGATTATTTGATGCCGGACATGAACGGCATCGAGACCGTGCGCCGCATCCGCAGGGTGATAAGCGACGACGTGCCGATCATCGTCCTGACGGCCTACGACTGGGGCGACCTCGAGGCGGAGGCGCGCGAGGCGGGCGTGACGGCGTTCGTGTCCAAGCCGATCTTCATGTCCGAGCTGAGGCAGGTGCTCACGCGGCCGGCCGGCGCCGTCGACGCGGGCGGCGGCGCCGCGACGGCGGGCGCGGGCGGCGGGCGCCGCTACGACTACGGCGGCCGCCGCGTGCTTCTCGCCGAGGACAACGAGCTCAACCGCGAGATCGCGTGCGCGATCCTCGAGGAGACGGGCATGGTCATCGACACCGTGAACGACGGCGACGAGGCCGTGGCCGCGGTGGCAGAGGCGCCCGCCGGGACCTACGACCTGGTGCTGATGGACATCCAGATGCCGCGCATGGACGGATATACCGCCACGCGCGAGATCCGCACGCTGCCGGACAACCAGAAGGCCAACGTGCCCATCGTGGCCATGACGGCCAACGCCTTTGACGAGGACCGCCGCAAGGCCTTCGCCGCCGGCATGGTGGGCCACATCATCAAGCCGATCAGCATCGACGCCATCGCCGCCGTCCTCGACGAGGTCTTCTCCTAGGCGCGCCTGCGATTTGGGGACAGACACCTTTTCGCACGCGCGCCTGCGATTTGGGGACAGACACCTTTTCGCACACGCGACTGCGATTTGGGGACAGACACCTTTTCGCACACGAACCTTGGCATCGACGACTTTGCCCAAAGATTCGGCAACGAACTTGCAGCCGTGACGCGTGTGCGAAAAGGTGTCTGTCCCCAAATTGCAGCCGCACGTGTCGCCAAATTTCTCCAATGAGCTCTCGCGCTGCCGCCTGCGGAAAATAGGACAAAGGGCTGTCCCCTTGTCTTATTCTTTAAGCAACGAGAGGGGGAGCGGATGGCAGACAAGATCTCGATCAGGTTCGACGACGGGTACCCGCACGCTTGGTGCGTGATGCGCGTTGAGCTCGACGCCGCCGGCGAGCCTTGCGACTTCACTTTCCTTTCTTGCAACGAAGCGCTGGTCAAGATAGGTACCTACCCCAAAGACGAGCTTATCGGCCGCCGCTTCTACGACCTGTATCCCACAAGCGACCGCGACAACCTCCCGGCCTTCTACGCCGCCGCCTATAAGGGCAAGTCCTCTACGTTCGACGTTATTTCCGCTGAGGTCGACCGCTATCTGCAGGTCGAGGTCTTTCCCACCGACGAGGCCGGCGTCTGCGTGGCGGTTTTTCGCGACACCAAGCAAGAGGTTCTCGAGCGCGAGCGCCGCACCCGCGAGCTTGCCCGCACCGTCGAAGAGCTCGAGCGCGAGCGCCGCGCAAACGAGCAGGTCAGGCGCTATGCCTCGGCCATGGGCATCGTGTATCCGCTCGCCATCTCGCTGGACTACGTGGCCAACGAGTACCACATGATCGAGTACGCGAACTTTATAAACAAGACGGCGAAGTGGACGGGCACCATCGACGAGCTTATAGCGGCGGGCGCCTCCACCATTCCCGACGAGGCCATCGCGCGGCAGTTTGCGGAGCTCTTTGGACGCGAGCCCGCCCTCGCGGCGTTCCGCGCGGGCAAAACCGAGCTCACGCTGCGCCACCCGCAGTGGGGCGAGGACGGCAAGATCCACTGGATGGAGACCAAGGTCATCTGCCTCGAGTGCACCGACCGGAAGGCCGAGGGCATCAGCATCGCCCGCTGTATCGACAAGGAGAAAGCCCTCGACGACGCCTACGAGAAACTCCGCGAGCGCGAGTCGGTGCTCACGGCGCTCTCCGCCGACTACGACGACGTGTATATCTGCGACCTCGATACCGATGAGCTGCGCGCTATTAAGGCTTCCGACGGCACGCCCACGGAAACGGTAGGACAGTATTCCCAGATCGGCCGTCTCTTCTTTGGCAATAAGGTCGTGATGGACAGCGCGCCCGACATGCTCGAGCGCCTGAGCCGCAAGGCCTTGCGCGCCCGCCTGGCCGCGGCCGGCGAGTACTCAATCGGCTACCAGCTCAGGCCCGACGCCCGGGGTCGCCAATACGCCGAGACGCGCTTCGTGCGCGTGCCGTCCGACGAGGGCTTCAAGGTGGTCATCGGCACCCACTTCGTGGACCACATTGTGGAGGAGCAGGAGCGGCAAAAGGCGCTGCTCCAGGCCGCAAAGGACGAGGCCGAGCGGGCGAACCACGCCAAGACCGAGTTCCTGCAGCGCATGAGCCACGACGTCCGCACGCCACTGAACGGCATCCGCGGCATGCTGGACATCGCCGAGAAGTTCCCGGACGACGCTGCCAAGCAGGTCGATTGCCGCCAGAAGGTGCGCGCCTCCTCGAACCTTTTGCTGGAGCTTATCAACGAGGTGCTCGACATGAGCAAGCTCGAGAGCGGCGAGGTCGTGCTCGACCACGTGCCGTTCGACCTGATTGAGGTCTCGCGCGAGGTGCACACGGCCGTTTCTCGCCAGGCCGAGGAGCGCGGTGTTCAAATCGTGCAGAAGGACTGTCGCACGCCGCACCGGCGGCTCATCGGCAGCCCCACGCACCTGAAGCGCCTGATGATGAACATCATGAGCAACGCCATCAAGTACAACCGCGAGTACGGCCGCGTGTTCGTGACGTGCCGCGAGATCTCGTGCGCGGACGGCGTGGCGACCATCGAGTTCAAGGTGCAAGACACCGGCATCGGCATGTCGCCCGAGTTCCAGGCGCGCGTCTTCGAGCCGTTTGCGCAGGAAGACGGCGCCTCGCGCTCGAGATACAACGGGACCGGCCTCGGCATGGCCATTACCAAGAACATCGTGGAGAAGATGGGCGGGCTCATCACCTTCGAGAGCGCGCCGGGCGTGGGCACGACGTTCGACGTGGTGCTTCCCATGGAAATCGCCGAGGCGGGGGAGGGCGGCGTCGCGGTGAGCAACACGGCCGCCGAGCTGCCGGAAAACGCCCTCGCGGGGCTGAGCGTCCTGCTCGTGGAGGACAACGAGCTCAACTTGGAGATCGCCGAGTTCCTCTTGAGCGAGGCTGGTGCGAGCGTGATGACGGCCGAGAACGGCCAGGAGGCGGTCGACGCCGTGGCCGCGTCGGCGCCGGGGACCATCGACGCGGTGCTCATGGACGTGATGATGCCCGTGATGGACGGCCATGCAGCGGCCCACGCCATCCGCGCACTGGACCGCGACGACGTGCGTGACCTGCCCATTATTGCAATGACGGCCAATGCGTTCGTTGAGGATAGAATCGCCGCGCGCGAGGCCGGCATGGACGAGCACATCGCCAAGCCGCTCGACCTCGCGGTCGTGGTGCGGACCATCCTGCGGCTCGCCCGCGCCCGCGCATAAGACGAGGGGGCTGCCCCCTCGTCTTATTCTGTGGCCACGATCTGCGTTCGTTCAGTTTTTCGATGGTTAAATTGGAATCGGTGAGTATAAGGGGCCGAAATTGGCCGCGTTTGCCCTGTTGGCGAGTCGGGGCTACTCGGGGATTTGAATTTAACCATCGAAAAACTGAACGAACGGTGCGGGACAGGCCCGAAACGCGGTGATCGTCCGCCTACATTGGGGCCCGCCCTCTAAATGCGGGCGGGCGTGGTCGGCCGGGCGACGAGCCGTGCCTCTACTACCTGGACGCCGTGGAGGAGGCTCTCTGCTTTGGGTGGATCGACTCCACGTTTGCCAAGGTAGACGGGGTGACGATGCAGCGCTTCTCGCCGCGCCGCAAGGGGTGCCTGTGGACCGAGCTCTCAAGGATGCGCGCGTCTACTCCAAGTTCAAGACGTTTCCGCCGCTCTACCGGCGAATTCGCGCGTACAACGTGGCCTTCTACAAGGGAAGGGATGCCGCGGCCTATAAGTGTGCTCTCGCCCATCTGATTGAGGGGACCCGCAAGGGCAACCTCTACGGCGAGTGGAACGACTACGGTCGCCTGCTTTAGGCCATCATTTGTCTGAGTGGCAGGCCTACGTCGGCTGCCCCGCCTGCAATTTGGGGACAGTCCCCTTTTTGCACGCGAATGGCCGCTGCGGCCCCGTCTCCGAACCATTTGGCGAGTTGCTTGGAACGGCGGTTCGTGTGCAAAAAGGGGACTGTCCCCAAACTGCAGGCCGTCGTGTGCAAAAAGGGGACTGTCCCCAAACTGCAGGCCGCGCCGCCAGTGGCGGGCCGGACGGCGAATGGGAGTATAATTACTCCTTACGAGTCACTACACGTACTTAATTCGGGGCATCGACAGGGGGGTGGCCGTGAATCGCTTTGGTCGATTTATAGCCATTTTGCTCGCCATTTGCGTGGCGGTGCCCTCGAATGCTGTCTATGCTGCGGAGGCCGCGATCGAGGGGCTGGCGGCGGCCGATACCTCTGCAACGAACGTCGTGATCGATGACGAGCAGGTCTCGAACGAGCAAACCACAGGCGAGAACTCCGCGGGACCCGAGACGACTGCCGAAGCCGCCAAGCCTATTGAGCCTGCCGAGACCGCGGCAACCGAGGCCTCGGACGTGCTTAAGGAGCAGCTCGTAGAGGCCGAAGCCGCGGTGACCTTCGCCGCGGATAACGACGCCGACGAGTACGGCACCGTAATCGCCGGCAGCGGCGTGGCGACCATCCATGTGCGCGTGGCGGTGGACGGCGTCTGGAAGTACGCCGGTGCCGACGGCAAGCTCTACGATTCCGCCGACGCCGAGGGCTACAACGCGCTCACCTCCACGCACGAGGCCAACCGCGCCGGCGGCGACCGAGTGATCATCGGGCAGACCTCGCTTGCCAAGGCGCTGGCCTCGGTGGGCTTCACTACCGACGAATTCAAGCGCGCCGACCAGTCCGATTCTGCCGACTGGGGCAACTGGATCTTTGGCTACACCGATGCCGGTGGCTCAGTCATCTACAACGACGTAACTCCGCAGAAGGTTACGGGTTACGGCTGGTACGCCTTCACCAAGGGCTATCAGTGGGTCGCCACGGATTCCGCTGGCAAGAAGGCCCTCGATCTGTATTACATGCCGGCCAACCGCAACGACGGTGCCTTCAACCGCCCCAGTTCCTTCTTCGGCGAGACCAGCAAATCGGCTTCCGACGAGCAGCTGCTCGCGGACAACAGCTTCCACACGGTAACGTTCTTGGACCCCGACAGCCTCATCTATGCCTCCGCCGCCGACCTTCCCGCCACCACCTACGTCAACACCAACATCGCCACCGCTCGCCGCCAGGTCACCGTCAAGAAGCCCAAAACCACCGCCAAGTGGGTCGTCACCGGCGCCGACGTCTCGAGCATCACCGACAACGGCGACGACACCTTGACCTACCTTCTCGCCAACGTCACCGGCGCTGTGATCTTTACCGTCGCCCCGCGCCCTCCCGGCCAGGTCACCATCGTCTACCGGGCCGAGATGACCGACGCCGACCGTACGCAGCTTGGAAACGCCGCCGCCGGAAACCAGGTGATCTGCGGGAACACCACTATCGAGGACGCGGCGACAAAGACCATCAACGTAGAGCCCGCCGAGAGCGCAGGCGGCCACACGGTCCTCTCGCCGGATTCCGACATCGCCACCGTCTACTGGACGCAGAACTCCAGCTGCAAGTTCATCTATAGCTTCTTGGGCTGGAAGGTCGAAGGTTCGGACACCATCTACACCGCGGGCGACCAGATCAGCCTGGCCGACCTCGACGTCCTGGCCGACGCAAGCGGCACCGTCACCTTCAAGTCCGTTTGGCAGGGCGTGGACAACAACACGAGCAACCCACACATCCGCTCGGTGAACTTCTACCTCAACCTCGCCTGCGAGATTCTGGACGTCACCGGCAACTCCGGCTCGCAGCCGAAAGATGAGTTCACCCAATCCATCTACTCCACGCGTGTGTCCGGCACCGACACCTTCGGCGGCGGCAACTTCGTGCTGCTCGACTCTAATAGCTCCGACAACGCCTACGAGGTAGATGCCAAGATCCGCAATTCCGCCAACGTGAGCGGCGGTATCTTCCCGCCGTCGAGTTGGACCAACTACACCGATCCCGACGGCGTGCGCCTGGAGAAGTTCCCCACCGACGAGGAGGTTCTCGCCGCGGTGCGCGCAAGCTCCAGCGTCATCAAGATCGACGGCGAGGACATCCCCAAGGAGAACATCACTTCGGCCAACTTCACCGTGCGATGGTACGTGTTGAAGTACGAAGTAACGGACGGCTGGCACATCGATGGCGTGCTGGTTGCCAAGAAGGCGCGCCTGGTGGTGACCAAGACCTTCGAGGGCGAGACGGACGCCAAGGCGGCGTTTGCCGAGGCTCACGGCTACAGCTCGCTTGCCGAGTACGACGCTACGAGCGACTTCCACATCGACGTGACCCATAAGGCCACGGTGGACGGCTCCACCATGGACGTGACGGACTACCAGCTGCTGCTGGTGCCCGATTCCGACCTGACGCACACCGACGCAACCGACCGCCGCTACGGCTACACCAGCTATGACGCGGCTACCGACACCTACACCTGGGAGATCGAGACCCGCCAGAGCCGCGAGTACACGGTGAAGGAAAACAACTATTATTTGGACACCAACAGCTGGAACAACCTCACCTGGTACGAGGTGCACAACTCCAGCTCCACCTACAACACCGACGGTTGGACCGAGTACGACGCGTACACGGGCGCTAGCGTGAAGGTACTGGCCGCCGCGTATCCCACCGACGTGCCGAGCACCTCGTGGCAGACGGTCGGCTTCCGCAATGCCTACGTGCACAAGGGCACGCTGGCTGTGTTCAAGAACGACAAGACCACGGGTGCTGCCATGGGAGACGTTGCTTTTACGGTGGAGCAGCAGGGCTCGGGCGGAGCCACGGCGCTCTATTGCAAGAAGGACGCCACCACAGGCAAGCTCACCAACGAGTACACCACCGACTCCACCGTGCTCTCGCAGTACCCGGGTAAGTACGAGAAGGTCGACAACGGACAGGCGACGACCAACGCAAACGGCGTGTTCTACCTTGCCTTGGCTGCGCCCGATGAATCGTCCGACGTCACGGCGACCTACAAGCTTTCCGAGGTGAAGGATACGGTCAAGGGCTACGAGGGCCCCGATTTCATCACCTTCACCATGACGTACAAAAACGGCATCGCCGCCGGCGACCTCTCTTGGGAAGGCGGCTCCTCGGATGTTAATTGGGCGCAGACCGGCGAGAACAAGTTCATCCTGAATATCTACAACCGTTCGAGCTCCTACACCTCTGTTACTGCCTGCAAGGAGTGGGCCGAGGGCACTACAGACGCCAAGCAGGTAACGGTGGAGCTCTGGCGCGCGTACGGCAACGTGAAGGAAAAGGTGCCAGACACCGGCGCCGACGGCGCGCGGATTCTGCAAGATGTGAACGGCAAGTACGTGAGCAACGAGCAGGTGCTCTCGGCGATTAACAATTGGACGTTTAGCTGGGGCAACCTGCCGCTCTTCATCAACAACCAGCAGGTCACCTATTCGCTGCGCGAGATCTGGATCGGCAACCCCACGGCAAGCGACTCGGTGGCCTACGACGCTTCGGCCGACCCCGAGGATGGCTACGCCGACTACGCCGTTACTACCGAAAACGCCATCTACGTGGACGGCGACACCGTGCCCACCTGGAGCGGCGGCACCGATCCGCGCACACTCTACCCGCACGAGGATCCCACGTGGCAGGTGGCCGACGGCACCACGGCCTACGCCAAGCACGCCCTGCTCATGATCGATAACGCCGAGGTCAAGGGCGTCATTTCCTTTACCAAGAAGGACCGCGCGGGACTCGACGGCAAGCCGCTTGCGGGCGCCATCTTCACGCTGTACTCAGACGCCGCCTGCACGGCCGAGATCGAGACCGTGTCCACGGGCGCAAATGGCGTGGCCGCTTTTGCCAAGCAGCCGGCGGGCACCTATTACTTCAAGGAGACGAAGGCACCGGCGGGCTACTCCTTCGATGCTTCGGGCATCTACCAGGCTGTCGTCTCCAACGGCACACCTACCATCACCAAGGTCGGCGACGCGTCTAAGACGGCTGTGACCTCCGTCTACAACAAGTTCGGCGCCGGCTTCAACGTGAAGAAGATCGGCGACGGGAGCATCGACACGGCGGTCGGCGTCTCGGGCGCCACGTTCACGCTGACCAAGGAGAACGGCACGGGCGACTGGGCCGAGGCTCAGACGCTCACCACCGGCTCCAATGGCTACCTGAGCTTTACGGGTGTTGACCTTGGCACCTATACCCTCACCGAGGTTACAAACCCTGCGGGCTATGAGGCCTCGACTTCTCCGATTTCGGTCACCTTTACTGTGGATACCGACGAGACGGGCAAGACCACGTTCACGCTGGCAGAAGGCACCGATATCGATCCCAGTAGCACCCTTGCTGCCTGGGATGATGTCTCCACCGACTCCAACATTGCCTACACCCTCACGGTGCGCAATACCCCGCTCAAGCAGCTGCCTACCACAGGCGGCGTTGGCATCTTTGGTTTTATCGCCGCAGGTTTTGGCTTCATGCTTGCCGCGGTGTGCGTGTGGCTTCGCAAACACCAGACTGAGGAGGTCTGAGGCATGCGCAGCGCACAGAGCTTTGCTTCTAATAAGGCCCGTAGCAGGCGGGCGCGAGAAAGGAAGGTACCTACCATGACCGCAACGTTTAAGAGGATGGGTGCGATGTTTGCAGCCATACTCGCACTGGTAGTGGGGCTCGTAGCACCGAGCTCTGCGCTGGCGGCCGAGCCCACGGCAAGCGTGACGTACAACGGCATTGGGCAGGGCGACACGCTCAAGGCCTATCGCGTCGTGAGCTTTGACGCTACGCAGAACAACAACGTGTACAGCTACGATTCCACGTTTACTTCCTATCTCAACTCGAAGAACGTCTCCGTCGATGCCTTTGAGGCCATGAGCTACAACTCCACCGAGCTCAGGACCCTTATTAATGGCTTTATCGACTACGACGGTATCTCGAGCATGAAGCCGGCCTACACCGTTGTGGCCGGCTCGGGCAACACTGCGACCCAGGCCTTTACGCCGGGCTACTACGTCATCTCCGTGACCACGGCCGAGGGCCACACCACCGTCTACAGCGCCTCTTCGCTGTTCGTGCGCTACAACGGCAACGACGCCCTGCTTGTCTACAGCAACGGCAGCGTTGTGAATCCTACGAACAACACGTATGCGGTTGACGTTAAGAGCGCAAAGGGCGCCACGCTTTCCAAGAGCATCGCGCGCGCCGATGGCAGCTGGGCCAAGACCAAGACTGTCTCCATGGGCGAGTACGTGCAGTATGGTCTGCAGATTACGCTGCCCGACTACTCTGGCATCGCCTTTAACCTCAACGTTACTGTGGACGACACGCTCACCAACCTGCAGTTCGTCCAGGGCGACGATGCCCACCCCGTGAAGGCTTACGCTGGCACGAGCCAGGACACCGGCACGGAATTTAAGGATGTCACCGTGGAGGCCGGCGCCTACGATGCCAACACGCACACGCAGAAACTCACCTTCAAAATCGACTACACCAAGCTCACCGGTGGCGCGAAGACCCTCATGATCTCCTACTGGGCTCTGCCGACGAGCGACATGGTCTCCACCGGCACCATGAACGGCACCAACTCCGCGA
>NZ_CAVKWG010000015.1:0-19060 GCF_963660155.1 Paratractidigestivibacter sp.
TCGACGCGGCCCTTTGCGCACAAAAGCCGGGATAGCGGCAGTTTTTCCCGCGCGGCCCGAGTAGTCGAATTTCGGGCAGCTTGTCTACCTGCGGTTTTGTTGAGCATAGAGCGTGGGATACTCAAGGGGGTCGCGAAAAACTGCCGCCATCCCTGATTTTTTGCATCAGGCCGACCTGAGGCGACCTAACGCGGGGTGTCGCGGGTCGTAATTGGGTGCGCGACTCGGCTTTGCGATAAACTGCAGGTGGTTCTGCGATTTGAGTCGGGGGTGCGCGTGGGCAAGGCCAAAGCGAAAAAGACGACCGGGGCAAGGGCGAAGCGGGACAAGCGCCGTCGCGCCGCCACGGAGACGAGCGCCGAGGCCGTTCTTGCGAGCGTGCCCGCCGTCGATTCGCTGAAGGATGTGCCGACGTTTGCCGAGGTCGTGCCCGACGATGTGCAGATGGCCGCCTACGAGGCGCTTCTTGGCGAGGCTGAGGAGCCCGAGCAGATGCGCATGGGGTGCGTCGTGAGGCTCGACCGCGGTTTTCCCCTGGTGCTCACGGCCGATGACCTGTTCCGAGCGGAGCATGCCGTCGGCTTTGCCAAGGCGCGGGGCGACGAAGAGGTGTTGCTGCCGGCAGCGGGCGACCGCGTGGCCGTGCGGGTGGCTCCTGGGCACGACATGGGCGTGATCGAGCACGTACTGCCGCGGCGGACGTCCTTCGAGCGCTGGCGCGGCCGTGCGCGCGGCGAGCGCCAGGTGCTCGCGGCTAACGTGGATACCATCCTCATCGTGCAGGCGCTGGGCGCGGGCGAGGTGCTGCTCGACCGCATCGCGCGCTCCATGGTGCTCGCGCTCGACTGCGGGGCGGAGCCGGTGGTCGTGCTGACCAAGGCGGATCGCTGCGGAGCTGATGAGCTCGAGCGGGAGCTTTCGCGCGTGCGCGAGCTCGTGGTCGAGGGCGTGCGGGTCGTGGTGACGTCGTCTGCGGAGGGCGAGGGCCTCGACGAGGTGCGCGCCTGCGTGCCGGCCGGTACCTGCTCGATGATCCTCGGGGAATCCGGCGCCGGCAAGTCGACGCTGCTCAACGCCCTGCTCGGCCACGAGGCGATGGCCACGGGCGGGGTGCGCGAGAAGGACGATGCGGGGCGCCACACGACGGTTTCGCGCGTGCTCATATCCTTGCCGCAGGCCGGCGTGGTGGCCGATGTGCCGGGGCTTCGCAGCCTGCCTTTGGTGGGCCACGAGCGCGGCCTCGCCAAGATGTTTCCCGAGATTGTGGCCGCTGCGCGTGAGTGCCGCTTCAACGACTGCACGCACACGCATGAGCCGGGGTGTGCCGTCCGTGAGGCTGTGGAGGCCGGCGAGGTGTCCCAGGTGCGCTGGGAGACCTTCCGGAGCCTCGCCGACGAGATGCGGGTCTCCGCTGCGTCGCTCGACCCGGACGTGACGCTGTAGGGCGCGTGGCGTCCGCCCGCGGTTTGGGGACAGTCCCCTTTTTGCACACGAACCGCCTTTTCGAGTAATTCGCCCAATGGTTCGGCGACGAGCCCGCGGCGACCATGCGTGTGCAAAAAGGGGACTGTCCCCAAATTGCAGGCGTTGCGGTGGGCAATATTTGCGTGAAGGAACTGTGGAGTTCTCTTCTTTCTAACACCAGTTTTAATACCAGCATGTCGGCGGCCTTGCGCTGCGGCGCGTTGGCGCACGGGAAGAATTCAGTTAGATTCCGGTTAGATTCCGGTTAGTTTGCGGTTAGATTCGTCAGAATTCTCGCAGGTCAGCGAAGCGTTTTTGCACAAGACTTCTCTCCTACCAAAGGCGGCGCGATTGCGCGCGGAGGAGAGGAGCAGCCGGTGAGCCGCAGATTCAAGATCTTGCTTTCGGGGGCGTTCGCGGTTTTGACCGCGGGGCTTTGCCTGCTCTACGGGCAGGAGGTCCGGGCCGACGCCGAGCGGCAGCGCTCCGAGGTACTCGAACGGTTTGGGGGCGAGACGGTGCGGCTCATCGTGGCCACCGACTCCCTTGAGGCCGGCGATACGGTGAGCCGGCAGAACGTGTCCGAGAAGGAATGGGTGGCCGACTTGGCGCCTGAAGGTGCGCTGACCAGCCTCGATGGCGCCGTGGACCGTAAGGTAACGGTGCCAGTGGTTGCGGGCGCGCCGCTGACGGAGCTGAACTTCCGCGACGAGGCCCAGATGCCCGAGGTGCCCGCGGGGTATATTGCCGTGCAGGTGCCGGTGACCGAGAAGCTCGGCCTGCCCGACGCGGTGCCCGCGGGCTCGAGGCTCGTCGCGTACGAGGTGTCCGACGACGGGACGAAGGTGGTTTCGGCCGATATCCGCGTGCTTCTTGCTGCCAGCGCCTCGTCGTCGGCGATGTCGCGCGGTTCGCTCAGTGTTGCGGTGAAGCCGGACTTCGTGGCCGCGATCCTTACGGCGAGCGCCGAGGGAAGCCTGCGGCTCGTCTTGCCGGCGGACGACGTCGAGTCGGGCGAGACGGCCCAGGCGCCGGCGCAGGTGGAGGCCGCGGCGGAAGCGGGCGCCGCGCCTGCCGAGGGCGGTGACGCCAAATGAGCGACAAGTGGCTCGTCTGCTGCGGTGAAGAGGCGCGAGCTGACCTGGGGCCCACACTGGTTGCCTTGGGCGCAACCAATGGCGCCGAGTTCGTAAGGAACCCCGATGACCTGCGGCGCATTGCATCGCAGGACCCCGGACGCTACTCGGCCGCGGTAGGCGCGGGTCTTGAGGGGGTCTCGGCCGTGAACCTGGCGGCAGCGCTTGCGCACGACGGTGATTTTCTCCAGGTCGCGCTGATCGAGCGAGGGGCCTCGGGGTCGCTGCGGTCGCGCGCGGCCCGTGCGGGGATCGATGTCGTGGTGGACCCGGGGGATTTGCCGGCGGCCGGTGCCCGCGAGGTGCCCATTGTGGCGACGACGGACGCGCTGCCCCTGGGTGCCGGGGGCGTTTCGGCGCCGACAGGCGGGACCGCGGCGGCGGATGCGACGGATGCAGGGCCCTCGGCGCCCGAGCCGGCGCCTCTTGCCAAGGGCGTATCGTCGAAAAAGCCGCTGAGTGTGGACAAGCCTCTTGACGGCGCCTGTCGACAGCCTCATGTTCTGCCGACGCCGCCGCAGGTAAAAGGGCGTGCCCCCGTGATCGTCCTGTGCTCCGGCAGGGGCGGTGTGGGCAAGACGTGCCTTGTGGCGGCGCTCGCCGTTGCTGCCGCGGGTTGGGGGCTCAAGGTGTGCGCGCTCGACCTCGACCTCTCGTGCGGGAACCTCTTCAGCTGTTTCGGGCTGCCGGATGGCTACGACCTCGCTCGGTTCGTCGCGGAAGGCGGCGCGGCCGCATTCGAGCGGGCCGGGGCCGCGGCGTGCGAGCACGTGCGGCTGCTCGGGCCGTGCTCGCGGCCGGAGCTCTCCGAGAATGTGATGCCCGCCGTTGAGGGGCTGATCTGTGCCGCGTCGTCGGCGAGTGACCTCGTGGTCGTGGACACCTCGACGACCTTTACCGATGGCGTGGCGCAGGCGGTGCAGCTCGCGGACCGGGTGCTCATCGTCTCGGACGGCGGGCCAGGGTCGGCCGCCGCGACGGCGCGGACGAGCGGCCTTGCGGTGAGGCTGGGCGTTGCCAGGACGAGGCTCGCGCGGCTCGAGAACCACGCGAGCCCGCGCGGGCGGGTGGCCGGCGTGGGCATCGAGACGGGCCTCGAGGCTGCGCGGACCTTTTCGGTGGTGGAGGGCGGCGACGAGGCGCGCGAGCTCTTCGCGGCCGGCCGGGCGTCGGAGCTCTTCGAGCTCGGGTTGCCGCTCGCGGACTCGGCGGCGTCCGTGCTTGCCCAGGTAATGGCCGAGCTGGGGCGGCTGCCCGACTGCGACGCGGCCCGGCACGCGCTTGAGGCGGCTTCGCCGCGCAAGCGATCGTTCTTCGGCAGGAAACGGGAGGTGAGAAGCGCATGAGCGTCCTTGAGAGGGTACAGGAGGCCGAGGCGGCCCAAGGCGTCGCGGATAGCGCCGGCGAGCAGCGCACCTCTGACTTGCGGCATGCCCGCGAGCAGCTCAAACGCGACCTGATCGAGCGCCTGGGCCTGGCGACCATCGCCGGCATGCTCGGCGAGGGCGACTCCGACCGGCCGCGTTCGGAGCTGACGGTCGCGCTCGAGGCCATCCTGAACACAGGCGGCTACGAGGGACTCGCGCCCGATGACCGCCGGCGGCTCGTGCGCGAGGTCGTCGACGAGGTCTGCGGGCTCGGGCCCATCCAAGGGCTTCTCGACGACCCCGAGGTGACGGAGGTCATGATCAACGGCACCGCGTCGCTTTTCTTCGAGAAGGGAGGCGAGCTCGTGCAATCGGATGTGTCGTTCGACTCGCCCGAGCAGATAACCATAACCATCGACCGCATCCTGGCGCCTCTGGGGCGACGCCTCGACCGCTCGAGCCCGCTCGTCAACGCGCGCCTGGCAAACGGTGACCGCGTGAACGCTGTGGCGCGGCCCGTCGCCATCGACGGGCCCTCGGTGACCATCAGAAAGTTTACCGACTCGATCCGCTCGCTGGGCAAGCTCGAGGAGCTGGGCGCCTTGCCGCATTGGTACGCGCAGCTGCTGAGTTGGGCGGTCTCTTGCCGCAAGAGCATCGCGGTCTCAGGAGGCACGGGCTCGGGCAAGACGACCCTACTCAATGCCCTTTCGTGCGAGATCCCGGTGGGGGAGCGCATCGTGACCATCGAGGACTCTGCCGAGCTTCGCTTCGACGCGCACCCCAACGTGGTGAGGCTCGAGGCCCAGGACGCCTCCATCGAGGGGCTCGGCGCGGTGAGTATCCGCGACCTGGTAAAGAACGCGCTGCGTATGCGCCCCGACCGCATCGTCGTGGGCGAGGTGCGCGGCGAGGAGGCCATCGACATGCTGCAGGCCATGAACACGGGCCACGACGGGTCGCTCACCACGCTGCACGCGGGCACGCCGGAGGAGACGGTGATGCGCCTGGTTCTGATGGCGCGCTTCGGCATGGACCTGCCGCCGGAGCTCATCGAGGAGCAGGTGGCGACGGCCCTCGACCTCATCGTGATGTCGCGCAGGCTCAAGGACGGGCGGCGCGCGATCACGGAG
This sequence comes from Paratractidigestivibacter sp., assembly GCF_963660155.1. Taxonomy (GTDB): domain Bacteria; phylum Actinomycetota; class Coriobacteriia; order Coriobacteriales; family Atopobiaceae; genus Paratractidigestivibacter. The sequence goes on from NZ_CAVKWG010000015.1 coordinate 5,101, forward strand.
CTGGCCGAGGTGAGCCGACGCGAGGACGGTCGCGTGGGACTGACCGTATGCGTCGAGTACCGGCTGCGCGACCGCACGTGGCACCTGGTTCGCGAGCCGGGTTTCTTGGCGGAGGCCATGGACTGCGGGTTTCTTGGCAAAGAGGAGGTGGAGACATGGAGGCGATCCTGCTCGCTACGGTAGGCGCTTGCTCGGCTGCGGCTGCATACGAGCTGCTTGGCAGCGAAGACGAGTCGTCTAAGGTGGCGCACCTGCGCGCGGCGAGGCTCTGCGTACGGGCGTGCGGCGATGCTCTGGGGCGTCTGGCAGCGAGCCGCTTTGTCTCGTGGCTGCTTGCAAACGACGACTGGCGTGAGTGCACAAGTGCGCTGACACGTAAGGCTGCCTCGGCTCAAATCGAGACCGACGAGTCTTTGACCTGCACCGCGTTGCTCGTGGCAACACCTGTGTGCGGGCTTGTGCTCGGAGTGCTCTTCGACACGTGGCTCTGCTTGCCGCTGTGCGCGGGCGCTCTCGCGTTCGGCGTGCCGGCCGCCGCGGCGCATATGCGCGACGTGCAAAGAAAGAAGACGGCCGAGGCGATGCCTATGGTGTTTCGCACGCTCGCGGTCGCGATGGGCGCCGGCATGACGCTCGTCCAGGCGGCGGAGTACACCGGGGCGCACGTCGGCGGCGCGGTGGGCGAGGCGTTCGCGCGGCTCGGCCTGCGCCTGCGGTGCGGCACGGCGACCGAATCCGCCCTCGAGGCGCTGACCGAGGAGCTGCCGGCGCCGGGTGTCGGGCTTCTTGCCGTGGCGCTGACCATCTCGCACCGGACGGGCAGCCCGTTGCGCGGGCTCTTCCAGCGCTCGGCGCGGCTCGTCGAGCGTCAAGGCGAGTTCGAGCGGTTATTGGCCGTCAAAACGGCGCAGGTCAGGCTCTCGGTGAGGGTAGTGTGCCTTCTTCCCGCGGTGATGGTGGCCATTCTCGCGACCATCTCGCCCGACTTCCAGAAGGGCGTCGGGACGCCCGTGGGGATGGGGTGCGTGTGCGCGGCAGCGCTCCTGGACGGCCTCGCCGTCTTCATCATCCGGCGGCTCGTGGCGCAGGTGTTGTGATGAGTGCAGCGACGCTCGCCCTCGCCGTCGGGGCGGCCCTCTCGGCGGGGTGCGCGTGCGCGGCGTTTCTGCGCGGCGATGGACGCGACCCGCTGCGCCGTGACCGCCTGGATGAGCTGGCGCGTGCCGTCGTGTCGTCCGACGCGGTGCGGCGCATCAAGGAGGGGGAGGCCAAGGCGCGCGCGAAGAAGCAATGCGCCGAGCTCATGCCCGTGATGATCGACGTCGTGACGCTTGGCCTCGCGGCGGGCCTCTCGTTCGACGCGTCGCTCGCGCTCTACTGCGAGCGATACGACGATGCCCTTGCCGAGGCGCTCTCCCAGGCCATGCTCTCGTGGCGCGTCGGCGCGGCCACGAGGGGGGAGGCGCTGGAAAAGGCGGCGCGAGACCTCGGGCTGGAGTCGCTTTCGCGTTTCGGCTCGGTAGTCTGCGAGGCGTTGGCGTTCGGGTCGCCCCTCGCCGAGTCGCTCGAGCGGCAGGCGCAGGTGATCCGCGACGAGCAGCGAAGCCGCGTCGAGGAGGAGATAGAGCGGGTGCCGGTGAAGATGCTGATCCCCCTAGGGACGCTCATCGTGCCGGCGATGCTGCTCGCTATTCTGGGCCCGCTTCTGGGGTCCGCGCTGGTATTGGGGTAAGCGCCGTCTTGGCGGCGATGCATGCACAAAGAGAAAGGATGCGGTTATGGAACACGGCAACAAGACGCTGCGAGCGGGCCTCGAACTCGATTGGAGGCTTCGCGACCTGCTTGCGGACGAGCGGGGCCAGGGCACGACGGAGTACGCGATCCTCGTAGGGGTGCTCGTCGTTATCGCCATCGTGGCCATCGTGGCCTTTAGGGGCAAGGTGAGCGAGCTCTGGAGCGCTATCAGCGACGGCATCAACTCGCTGTGAGCCCGCGAAGACATACGGCGCGCACGCTCGCCGTCGCGCTGCTCATGTGTGCGGCGGCGGTGCTCGCGCTCTTTGCGGCTGCGGTGCGGTCGAGGAGCGGCACAAATGAGCGAAACGCTGCCCTTGAGCAGGAGCTTTGCGAACAGCTTGGCTCGGCGCCCCAAGCGGATGCCGAGTCCGCGGACGATGCCGCACGCATCCTGGGCTCAGCCGAGGCGGATGTGCGCAAAAGCGACAAGGAGGTGGCCGACGCCGCCGTCGAGGTGTTGGAGGGCTACGAGGGCCGCCAGGACTGCGTTCTTGCCCGTGCCGGCTACCTCGGGCTCTTCGCGGGGTCGTGGGGCTGCTTGTCGTACGGCGGCGATTGGTCGGAGGTGTGCCTGGTGACGGGTGCCGAGGACGGGGGAAGCGAGGTCAGGACATGGAGGATCACGAGCGCGGAGGTCGAGGCGCTGGGCGACGGGTGATGGGCGAGTCGGGCCAGTCGACGACCGAGTTTTTGCTTGTCGCGATGGCGCTCGTCGCCATGGCGGCGGGGCTCGCGGCCATGTGGCGCGCCGCCGAGTCGGGAAGGCTGCTCCAACTGGCGATGGCCGCCGCCTCACACAGCTCCGAGTCGGGCGTGGTCGCCCTTCTCAAGGACGTTGTGGGGTACTGAACATGAGCGCCCAGGCTGAGAATCCGCACGTAAAATGGCTGGTTTCGGATATTCGCGGCCAGGCGAGCGTCGAGGCGGCGCTTCTGATCCCGTCGCTTCTGGTCGTCGTGGCGCTGCTCGTGCAGCCGGCGTGCCTGCTGTACACGAGGTCGGTCATGTCGGCCGCGGCGGCTGAGGCCGCGCGTCTCGCCGCCACATCCTCCTCGTCGGAAGACGTGACGGCCTTCGTCAAGCGGCGCCTCAAGGCCGTGCCCGAGGTGAACGTCTTCCACTCGGGTGGGGAGAGCGACTGGTCGGTTTCCGTCAGCGGCGCGGGCACGGCCAAGCCGAAGGTTGAGATAACGGGGCACGCCAAGCCGCTGCCGCTCATGGCCGCCATCAGCGGGGCTATAGCGGGCTCGGACGGATCGGGCGTCGTGCTGAAGGTGTCGAAGGAGGTGAGCGCGCGTGCAAGTTGGGTTTCGGGCAAATACTCGGACTGGGTCGGGATCTGGAAGTGAGAAGGCCGCGGCGCGGGTCGGCCGCGCGGCTGGGCCGGCCCTTCTCAGCATAGGGGCGTTCATCGACGACGAGGGCGGCTACACCACGGTCGCCATGGCGGTCGCCCTGCTCGTGAGCCTCACGCTCGTCTTCTCGGCGGCTTCGGCCCAGTGGGTCTCGTCGCGCTCGGCCGAGGTCCAGGAGGTGGCCGATGCCGCGGCGATGGCCGGCGCCAATGCCGTGGCCGCCTACGCAACGATCGCCCAGGCCCTCGATGCCTGCGTGCTCTCGATGGGCCTCACGGGCATCGTCGTCACCGGCGCCGGGTTCGTCGCCTCGTGCGTACCGCCCCTTGCCGCCGCGGGCGCGAAGCTCACGGCGTCAGGGGCCCAGATCCTCGACGCCCGGAGGGACTTCGCAAAGAGCGCGGCCTCCGGCCTGCAGAAACTCGAGTCGGCTCTGCCGGCCATCGTGGTGGCCAACTCCGCCTCCTGCGTGCTGGCCAATTCCGAGGAGGGCCTGGGCTACGGCGGCTGCGCGGTGCCCTACCCGCAAAAATCGCAGTCGGACTTCTCGGCGCTCGACGCTGACGTGGACGATTCGGCGGCTGAGGGCCTGGCCGAGCAGATGCGCTCGCTCGCCGCCGAGGAGAAGGCCGCGAAGAAGGCCGCCGACGACGCGAAGGACCGCGGCTGGCGCGCGGACTGCGGAAACAACCCCTCGTACTGCATGTACCAGCGCACAAGCACGCTGGCGGGGCTCGGCGGCGACGAGAACCCGATGTACCCCACGCGCGACTCGTGGAACTTCGGCGCGGCGCTCTTGCGTGCGCGCAACTACTACGCGGCGAGGTTGCGGGCCTGTGAGGTCACGGGGTCGAACGGCGAGGAGCTCACCGACTCGGCGTGCCTGCGGGCGTTTTTCGGCTACGCGCTCAATAAGGTCCGGCAGGGCTCGTACTCGGAGGACGCCGACGGCGCGGTGAGCATCGATTTGCCGAGCTTGCCGCACGACACCGCCGAGACGCGCGAGACCGAGCTCTTCACGGACCGCGTTTGGCCCTGCACGGCAGAGGGGTCAGGCCGCGTGCTGCATTCGTCGATGTCGTGCCCCGGGGCGCAGGGCGCCTACGACGGGGACGCGTCTCTTGCCGACCTGGACGCAGGGGGTGTGCTGCTGTGTGAGGAATGCCGCATGAGCGTGGGCAACATGGGGCGAGCTGCCGCTGCCTCGACCTCCATCGGGAACGGCTTCGAGCACTGGTGGCGCGAGGTCGTCGAGGCGTCGAAGGACTATCAAGAGGCCAGAAACCGAGAGGTGGCGGCCAAGAAGAGCCTGAAACAGAAGGCGTCGGAGGGCGCCGACCTCTTCAAGAAGGCGATGGAGGCGCTGAGCGTCGTGAGGCCCAAGCTCTGCCCGCCGGGGGCCTACGGCTGCGTCGCCGTGGTGGTGCGCGGCCCGGGCACGGCCGTCCCCTCCGAGCTCACGGCCGCGTTCATCTCCTCGGCCGAGCTGCCTGCGGGGGCCGCCGTGTCCGCGGCGGCGCTCGCCCCCGACTCATCCACTGCCGAGAACAACATCCTGGCGAGTTTCTTTGATGGCCTTGCGGCAAATAATTCGCTGGTAGGAGGGATGCTTGATGGCGTGGCGACGCTTTGGGGCAAGCTTTTGGTGGGCTACGGGTCGGCTTATGGGTCTCTTGCCGAAGCGGGCGATGGGCTTCTGGATAAGCTCGACGGCGTGCTCGGCGGGTCGGTCGGCTCCTGGCTCAAAGGCAAGCTGTCGGAGATCATGGGCGCGACGGGCCTCGAGCCTGCCGACATGCGCCTGCGAAAACCGGTCCTTGCGAACACGGGCGATGTGCTGGCCAAGGCCGGCTACGACCGGGCGTCGACAGTCCGCTCGCTCATCAACGCGATTCCCGATTCCGGCAGCGCCAGCGACTACGTGCGTGCGCTCGGCGTGTGGGCGGTCGACACCTTCGCGGAGGACGAGTACACGGTGGCTGAGCTCACCGTGCCGGGGACGAAGATCAAGATTCCGCTCAAGGTAGACGTGAAGAAGCTGGTGAGCTCGCTATGAGGGCGGGGCGCCTGCAGAGGGCGGGGCGTACGCGGAGTGCCGGTAGCGCACGGGGGGCGGTGAGGCTGCTCACCGATGGAAAGGGACAGATGACGGTCGAGCTCGCGGTGCTCATTCCGCCGGCGATCATCGTCGCGCTTATCGTGTTCAACCTCATGGGCTTTATCGACGCATGCGCGGCGTTCGACCGCCTGAGCCTCGACGCCGTGGTGGCGCACGGGGTTGCGCCGTCGGGCACGCAGACGGAGGCGACGGGCGCCTCGGAGGTGCAGGCGGCCATCGCCTCGGCCCTCGGGCGCGAGGGGACCTGCGAGGTGAGCGTGAGCGTCGAGGATGTGGGCTCGGGCGAGTCGTCGAGTGCGTTCGTGGTCTCGCCGCTGCTCAGGCGGTTCGTCTGCAGGCTCACGTACAAGCCGTGGCCGAGCTCGGTGCGCATGCCCGGGATCACGCTGGATGCGCCGCTGGCGCTCAGCCACGAGCGCTCGATCGTGGTGGACAGGTATCGACCGGGGGTGGTGGTCTGATGACGATGGCGAGGTTCGGGGTGGACGAGCGGCCGGGGGCGGCCGTGGAGGTCAAGGTGCTCAATACCTGGGCGCAAAGGCTTCGGGGCCTTCTGGGAACGGGCCCCGAGGCTGGGCCCGTGGTGCTCACGCGCTGTTCGTCGGTGCATACCTTCGGCATGGCGTACGACCTGGACGTGGCGTTCGTGGACGCATCGGGCGAGATCGTCGAGGTGGTCCGTGCCTTGCCGCCCGGCCGGGTCGTCTCATCGCCCTCGGCCTCGTGCGTGTTTGAGCGGCCGGCGGCGGGCGGCGCATGGCTTGAAGCCGGCGAGCACCTGTGGACAAGCGCCTTGTGGGGCGAGGGCGCCCCGCACGGAGAGATTGGAGAGCGCGATGGCAAGATCATTCGGCAAGAAGACCTGCCCAAGGTGTGGGCAGCAGCTCTACGAGGATATGACCGTGTGCTACGGGTGCCTCTACGACTTCACGAGAAAGAACAACGGCCCGTCTGAGACTGCGGCTACACAGGTGGACGCCGCGCAGATAGATGGCTCATTGTCTGACGGGCGACGGGCGGGGGAGGAGCGCGCGGAGGTCTTATCGAGGGCCTCGGCAACCGCTCTGCCGGGCGCTGCCGGCGCAGCCAAGGACGGCGGCTCCGCTGGCGCGGCCAGGGCCTCGCGTCCCGACGACGAGCTGACGACCGTGCTCGACGAGCCCGCGGCGGCAGGCTCCCGGCACATGGTGTGGGTAAAGACGCCGGCGGCCGACGTGCTCGTCCCGCTCGACGCCGCCGGCATCTCCGTCGGCCGCGGATCGGGCAACGGCATCGTGCTCCACAACAAAGCGGTATCCAGGAGGCACCTGCGTATCGTGCCCGCCGCGGGCGGCGCCGAGGTGCGCGACCTCGGTTCCACGAACCCCGCGCGCGTCAACGGCCGGGCCATAACAAATAAGGCGCTGGTCGCCTGGGGAGAGGAGGTCGAGCTCGGAGGGGCCGTGCTCGCCATCTGCGAGTAGGCCTCTTGAACAACTGTATAGTGGAGTATACAATCATGGTTATCAAACAGACAGGGTATTTCGGAAAGTGGCTGCAGGGGCTTCGCGACAAGAACGACATGCGGCGGCTGGTGGCCGCCATCGAGGTCGCCTCTCTTTGCGGCGGCTTCATGGACGTCAAATACACGGGCCGAGGCATCTACGAAGCTCGGTTCCATTTTGGCCCGGGGTACCGGATCTACTACGCCTCCCGCGGCGAACAGATCATCCTGCTCGTGGCCGGAGGGGACAAGGGCTCGCAACGCCGAGACATTGGGAACGCGCGAAGGATCAACGCACTGCTTCTGGAGGGGAGAGAAGATGATTTCCGAGACGGATCTGAGGGTTAGCGAGTGGCGCGCAGCCGACTTCATCAACGATAAGGAAGACGTCATCGGCTACATCAACGGGCTTCTTGAGCAAGGCGACGACGACGTGTTGCTGGAAGCCCTCGGCGACATCGCTCGCTCGGAGGGCATGACGAAGCTTGCGAGAGAGACCGGGATCACCCGCGATGGCCTGTACAAGGCCCTCGCGGCAAGCGGCAATCCCAGCTACTCGACGGTGCGCAAGGTGTTCGCCGCTCTGGGCCTCGAGCTGAGGGTCGTGCCCGCCGACCCCGCTAAGGCTCAAAGCGCCTAAGGCTCTGTTATCCTCGGCATAAACGCCCGCTCAGCTTTCTTACAGATGGAGCCCTTCATGGTTTCTCGTCTTCGCACCTTCCGCTCCTGCGGCCTGTGGCTCTCGTTGGTCGCGGCCGTGGTCCTCGCCCTTGCGGCCGCTCCCGCGGTTGCGCTCGCGCGCGAGTACTCCATCACCAAGGTGGACATCGACGCCACGGTGGCCGAGGACGGCACGCTGCGCGTCGAGGAGTCGCGGACCTTCGACTTCGACGGCGGCTTCCACGGCGTCTATTGGAAAATACCCACGGGCTACAACAGCTCGAACGGCAAGAGCGTCGACGTCGCGGTGGTGAGCGCGGGCGAGGGCAGCGGCTCGCAGGCAACGCCGTTCACCAAAGACGACACCGGCTCCGAAAGCGACGGCACCTACACCGTGACCGACAATTCGGGCTACACCGAGCTCAAGATCTACTCCGCCCATGAGGACGAGTCCGCCACCTTCACCATCGTCTACGAGGCCACGGGCATCGTCACGCGCTGGAAAGACACCGGCGAGCTCTACTGGAAGTTCGTCTCGGACGGCTGGGACGTCGAGTCGCAAAACGTCACCTGCACGCTGCATTTGCCGGTTGCCGCGGGCGAGTCCGTGTCCGCCGGCGACAACGTGCGCGCCTGGGGCCACGGCCCGCTCGACGCCTCGGTCTCGTTTGCCGGCGACGACGTCGTCTTCTCGGTCCCCGGGGTCGGCACCTCCCAATACGCCGAGATGCGCGTTATGTTCCCGACGTCGTGGATCTCGGCCTGCGAGGAGTCGTCGATCTCGAAGGCGTCGATAATCCTCTCGCAGGAGCAAAAGTGGGCCGACGAGGCCAATGAGCGCCGCGCCGCCGCCCGTCGCAACCAGGCGCTCGCCGTCGGCGTCCCCGCCGTGATCGCGGCCGGCTCGGCCGCGATCACGGCGGGGACGCGCCGCCGCTACAAGGTCCTGTCCGCGCCCGAGTTCCAGGACGAGTACTTCCGTGACGTGCCGGCCGATGAGCACCCCGCGGTCCTGGGCGCCCTCTACCGCACCGATCTGCCCGATGCCAACGAGCTCACGGCCACGCTCATGAACCTGACCGACCGCGGCTACATCCGGCTCGACAAGATCGTGACCACCAGGCGCGGCGTTCTTGGCGAGAAGACCAAGTCCGACTACCAGGTGACGAAGCTCAAGAACATCACCAAGGTGAGCCCCGAGGCGCGCCGCGCCGGCGACTCGCTCGCCATCGACTTCGAGGTCAGCCGCTTCCTCTTCGACACCGTGGCGCTCAAGAACGATGAGCCGGGCGACACGGTCCGCCTCTCCGAGTTCCGCAAGGTGGCCAAGAGCAACCCGTCCGACTACATGCGCGGCTGGAACGCCTGGGCGCTCATGGCCTCCAAGCGCTATGAGGACCGCTTCGCCAAGGGCGCGGGGTCTGCCCGGGGCAAGGGGGCACTCATCGCGCTCGGCGTCGTCGATTGCATCGTCGCGCTCGTCGCGCTGTTCTTCCTACTTTTCCTCGACGCGAGCATTTTGATGACCATCGCCATGCCGGTCGCGCTTCTTGCCGTAGGCGTCTTCGCGATTGGATGCGGGGCCGAGATGAAAAAGCTCAACCGCGACGGCATCGAGACCAAGGCGAAGCTCGAGGCGCTGCGCCGCTGGCTTCTTGAGTTCACCAAGCTCGATGAGGCCGTGCCCACCGACGTCGTGCTCTGGAACCGCCTGCTCACCATGGCCGTCGTGCTCGGCGTGTCCAAGGAGGTCATCAAGCAGCTCGAGGTCGCGGCGCCGGAGCTTTTGAACGACCCGTGCTTCATGCCGTACTACGGCTGGTGCTATTACGGTGACGGGCGCCCGGAGCCGCCGTGCGACGCCTTCTCGAGCGGCATGGCCGCGGCCCACGAGGTGTCGTCGGCCGCGCTGGCGGCGTCCTCCGACAGTACCGGCGGCGGGGGCGGCGGCGGTTTCTCTGATGGCGGGGGCGGCGGCTTCGGCGGAGGCGGGGGCGGCGGCGCCTTCTAGCTGCGATTTATTGGTCCCTTTAAGCGACCGTAGCCAAAACGTAACAAAAACGTCGTCCCAATCGGGCGTTTTGGGGCGTACAGTAAGGCCCAATCGAATAGCGCACCTAAACCGATGAGACGGAAAGTAGGCGCCAGCGCACGAAGAGCGAGCCCGGGATGGTGGGAGCCGGGAGGTAAGCGGGACGTCGAATGGGCCGTCGAGGGCGCACCGAAAGCAAGGCTTCAAGCCGGGCGAGTAGGCTGCGACGTGCAGGTTCACGTTAGCAACCAGGAGCGTGTTGGCGTTCCGCAAAAAGGGCACGGCGAGCTATCGCCGTGAACCAAGGTGGCACCGCGGGTTCATATCCTGAGCTCGTCCTTGGCATTTCTATCAGCTGAGGACGGGCATTTTTTATGCCCTCCCCGCAACGTACGAAGGAGGGTTTATGTCAAACGAAGAGCAGGTCAAGACAGGTAACGGCGTCGAAGCCGCCTCGGCCGCGGCGTCCCCGTCGCTTGTTGAGGTCGCGGCAATCGCCGCCGCCGACGCGACGTTTCGGCGCGTGCCCGTCAAGCGCGAGCTCATGGCCGACGCCTTTACCACCATCGAGGCCATGCGCCGCGTGCGCGCCGTCTCCAACCACTGCTTTCTGCTGGAGTCCGCCGAGGCCGACGCCCGCTGGGGCCGTTACAGCTTCCTGGGCTTCTCGCCGTCGGTGGAGCTCACGTGCGTGAACGGCGAGCTTACGGTGACCACGGACGTCGAGGGGCCGAACCCGCAGGTTGTCCGCGCGCAGGTGGATCACCCCGGCCATGCCCTGCGCGAGCTCATTGCCCGCCACAAGTCGCCGCAGCTTCCGGGCTTCCCGCCCTTTGCCGGCGGCCTCGTGGGCTACTTCTCCTACGACTACCTCAAGTACGCCGAGCCCACGCTGCGTCGCGAGGGCATGGGGCGCGAGGACTTCCTCGACGCAGACCTCATGGTCTTCGACCGCGTGATCTGCTTCGACTCGTATCGCCAGAAGGTCGTGCTCGTGTCCTCGGTGGACGTGAGCGACCCCGCGCAAGGTGCCATGGCCGCGTCCTACAGCGCGGCCGTCGCCGAGCTCGACCGCATGCAAGAGATCCTGACCACGGGCGAGAAGCACGACTTCGCCCCGCTTCACCTCGAGCGTGACCTGGCGCCCGTCTACGACCAGGAGCGCTACGAGCAGATGGTCCGCACGGCCCAGGGGCACATCCACGAGGGCGACATCTTCCAGGTGGTGCTCTCCGACCCCATCACGGCGCCGGCGACCGGCAGCCTCTTCGACGTCTACCGCACGCTTCGCTGCACGAACCCCTCACCGTACATGGTCTTCATGACCTCCGACGACGTCGAGATCGCGGCCGCCAGCCCCGAGACCCTGGCCAAACTGGAGAACGGCAAGCTCTTCACGTACCCGCTCGCGGGCACCCGTCCGCGCGGCAAGACGCCCGAGGAGGACGCGGAGCTCGAGCGCGGCCTTCTTGCCGACGAGAAGGAGCTCGCCGAGCACAACATGCTGGTCGACCTGGGGCGTAACGATATCGGCCGCGTGGCGGCGCTGGGCAGCGTCGAGGTGGAGAGCTATCACAACGTGCTGCGCTTCAGCCACGTGATGCACATCGGCTCCACCGTCAGCGGGCGAATCGCCGCCGATAAGGACGCCGTGGACGTGATCGACTCCATCCTGCCGGCGGGCACGCTCTCCGGTGCGCCGAAGCTGCGCGCCTGCCAGATCATCTCCGAACTCGAGGGCGCCAAGCGCGGCATCTACGGCGGCGCCATCGGCTACCTGGACTTCTCGGGAAACCTAGACACCTGCATCGGCATCCGCCTGGCCTACAAGAAGAACGGCGAGGTCTGCGTGCAGTCCGGGGCCGGCATCGTGGCCGATTCCGTGCCCGCCCGCGAGTTCCAGGAGTGCACTAACAAGGCGCGCGCCGTCGTCGAGGCCGTGCGCGCCGCGGAAGGGGGCCTCGCATGATTGTCCTTATCGACAACTACGACAGCTTCTCCTACAACCTCTACCAGCTGCTCGGCGGCATCGAGCCGGACATTCGCGTCCTGCGAAACGACGCCGTGGGCGTGTCCGAGCTCGCCGCCATGGAGCCTGCGGGCATCGTGCTCTCGCCGGGGCCGGGCCGCCCCGCCGACGCGGGCATCTGCGAGGACGTGGTCCGCGAGCTCACGGGGCGGGTGCCGATCCTGGGCGTGTGCCTGGGCCACCAGGCCATCTGCGAGGCGCTCGGCGGCACCGTCACGTATGCGGCCGAGCTCATGCACGGCAAGTCGTCCATGGTGGACGTCGAGCCGGGGTCGCGCCTCTTTGCGGGACTTCCCGCGCAGGCCGAGGTCGCGCGCTACCACTCGCTGGAGGCCGACGAGGCGAGCCTGCCCGCCTGCCTTCGCGTGACGGCCCGCACCGCCGACGTGCGCCGCGAGGTCATGGCCGTCGAGCACGTGGGCGCCCCGACCTTCGGCGTCCAGTTCCACCCGGAGTCCATCCTCACGCCTGACGGGCAGGCCATGGCCAAGAACTTCGTCGCCATCTGCAGGAGTGGACAAAGGGACAGTCCCTTTGTCCACTAACGAAAGGAAGCATCAAATGATCAAGGAAGCCATCGAGAAGATCGTCATGAAGGACGATCTCACCTACGACGAGGCCTACACCACCATGCGCGAGATCATGCGCGGCGAGACCTCCGCCACCCAGAACGCCGCCTTCTTGGCCGCGCTCTCCACCAAGTCAACCAAGGCCGAGACCATCGACGAGATATCCGGCTGCGCCTCGGCCATGCGCGAGCTCGCCACCCCGGTGCCGCACCCCGGCATCGAGACCCTCGAGATCGTGGGCACGGGCGGCGACCGCTCCAACACCTTCAACATCTCCACCACCGCGGCCATCATCTGCGCGGCCGCGGGCACCAAGGTGACCAAGCACGGCAACCGCGCCGCCAGCTCCAAGTGCGGCACCGCCGACTGCCTGGAGGCCCTCGGCGTTAACCTCGACCAGTCGCCCGAGAAGGTCGTATCCGAGCTTTCCGGCTGCGGTATGGCGTTTCTCTTCGCGCAGCGCTACCACGCGGCCATGAAGTACGTCGGCCCCATCCGCAAGGAGCTGGGCATCCGCACCGTCTTCAACATCCTGGGGCCGCTCACCAACCCCGCCCGCCCCGAGTACTTCCTGCTGGGCGTCTACGACGAGTACCTGGTGGAGCCCGTGGCCAAGGTCCTCTTCAAGCTTGGCGCCAAGCGGGCGCTCGTGGTCTATGGCCGCGACCGCATGGACGAGATCAGCCTCTCGGCCGAGACCGCGGTCTGCGAGCTTTCGGGCGGCGAGACCCGCACCTACGTGATCGGGCCCGAGGACTTCGGCCTTGCTCGCTGCGAGAAGGCCGACCTCGTGGGCGGCGAGCCTGCCGAGAACGCCGCGGCCGTCCGCGCGATTCTTGCCGGCGAGGAGCACGGCCCCAAGCGCAGCGCCGCCCTGCTCAACGCCGGCGCCGCCCTCTACGCCGCCGGCGCCGCCGAGTCCATCCAGGCGGGCATCGCCCGCGCGGCCGAGGCCGTCGACTCCGGCGCGGCCGCGGCGACCCTTGCGGCCTTCGTCAAAGAGAGCAACGAGTAATGCCGGCCGAGGACCCCAAAGCAGGCAATATCCTGGAGAAGATCGCCGCGCGCACGCGCGAGCGCGTCGAGGCCGAGAAGCGCGAGGTGCCTCTTGCCGAGATGGCCTGCCGCGCCCGTGCCGTGGCCACGGCGGAGCTCGCGGCGTCGCCGACGGGGGAGTTCGCCTTCCCGTTCGAGGCCGCGCTTCGCGCCGAGGGCATGTCGTTTATCTGCGAGGTCAAGAAGGCGTCGCCCTCCAAGGGCCTGATCAGCCCCGAGTTCGACCCCATGGCCATAGCGCGCGAGTACGAGGCTGCGGGCGCCGCCGCCGTGAGCTGCCTCACCGAGCCCTTCTGGTTCCAGGGCGCCGACGACTACCTCACGGCCATTGCCGACGCCGTGAGCATCCCGGTGCTGCGCAAGGACTTCGTGGTGGACGAGTACATGGTCTACCAGGCTCGTGCCATCGGCGCCTCGGCTGTGCTCCTTATTTGCAGCATCCTCAATGACGAGCAGCTCACAGCCTATGTTTCGCTCGCGCACGACCTCGGGCTCACGGCGCTCGTGGAGGCCTACGAGCCCGAGGAGGTGCCGCGCGCCATCGCCGCCGGCGCCCGCGTGGTGGGCGTCAACAACCGCGACCTGTGCACCTTCCAGGTGGACTTCGGCCGCAGCATCGACCTGCGCCCGATGGTGGGCGAGGGGCGCGTCTTCGTGTCCGAGTCCGGCGTCGAGACGCGCGACGACGTTGCGCGCCTCGAGGCCGCGGGCGTGGACGCCGTCCTTATCGGCGAGACCCTCATGCGCGCCGCCGACAAGCGTGCCATGTTGGGCGACCTGCGCGGACCTGCAAAAGGGACAGTCCCTTCTGCGGGTGCCGATGCAAAACCTGCAAAAGGGACTGTCCCCTTTGCAGGTCC
>NZ_CAVKWG010000015.1:19109-24133 GCF_963660155.1 Paratractidigestivibacter sp.
ATGTGGCGCGACGAGGACGTGGACGCCGCGCTCGCGGCGGCGCCCGACTACTGCGGCTTCGTCGTCGACTTCCCCAAGTCGCACCGCTCCGTCACGCCCGAGCGCGCCATCGAACTCGGGCGCGCCCTGGCGGGCTCCGGCATCGTGCGCGTGGGCGTCTTCGTGGACGCCGACCCCGAGACCATCGAGCTCCTCGTCCTGGCGGAGGCCATCGACGCCGTGCAGCTCCACGGCCACGAGGACGCCGCCTACGTGCGCGACCTGCGCGAGCTTCTCGACACGACGCCGCTGGGGCGCAAAGCGCGGATTATCCAGGCCTTCCGCGTGACCTGCGCCGCTGACCATGCAGCCGCCGACCTCGCCGCCGCCGAGAAGAGCCCGGCCGACCTCGTGCTTCTCGACAACGGCCAGGGCACGGGCGAGGCCTTCGACTGGTCGCTTCTCGCGGACGGCGCGCCCACGAGGCCCGCGCGTCCCTTCATGCTCGCGGGCGGCCTCACGCCTCAAAACGTCGCCGAGGCCATCGCCGTCACCCACCCGTACGCCGTTGACATGTCCTCCGGCATCGAGTCGGCCGGCGCCGCCGGCGCGCCGCAGAAGGACCCTCAAAAAATGATCGACGCGGTCGCCGCCGTGCGGGCCGCCGGAAAGGAGTAACGCATGAGCAATTCCCCCAACTCCCGCGGGCGATTCGGCATCCACGGGGGCCAGTACATCCCCGAGACGCTGATGAACGCCGTCATCGAGCTCGAGGAGGCCTACGACCACTACAAGGATGACCCCAAGTTCAACGCCGAGCTCACCGACCTGCTCAACAACTACGCCGGCCGCCCGAGCCTGCTCTACTACGCCGCCAACATGACGGCCGACCTTGGCGGCGCCAAGGTCTACCTCAAGCGCGAGGACCTGAACCACACGGGCGCCCACAAGATCAACAACGTGCTCGGCCAGGCGCTTCTTGCCAAGAAGATGGGCAAGACCCGCCTCATCGCCGAGACGGGCGCGGGCCAGCACGGCGTGGCCACCGCGACCGCCGCCGCCCTTCTGGGCATGGAGTGCCGCGTTTACATGGGCACCGAGGACATGGAGCGCCAGGCCCTGAACGTCTACCGCATGCGTCTTCTGGGCTCCGAGGTCGTGGGCGTCTCGGCCGGCACCGGCACCCTGAAGGACGCCGTCTCCGAGACCTTCCGCGAGTGGACCAACCGCATCGACGACACCCACTACTGCCTGGGCTCCGTTATGGGCCCGCACCCGTTTCCCACGATCGTCCGAGACTTCCAGGCCGTCATTTCCCGGGAGGCCCGCGCCCAGATCATGGAGCTCGAGGGGCGCCTGCCGGACGCCGTTCTTGCCTGCGTGGGCGGCGGCTCCAACGCCATCGGAAGCTTCTATCACTTCATCGGCGACGAGGGCGTGCGCCTGATCGGCTGCGAGGCGGCCGGCCGCGGCGTCGACACCTGGGAGACCGCGGCCACCATGGCCACCGGCAAGCTGGGCATCTTCCACGGCATGAAGAGCTACTTCTGCCAGGACGAGTACGGTCAGATCGCGCCCGTGTACAGCATCTCCGCCGGCCTCGACTACCCGGGCGTCGGCCCCGAGCACGCCTGGCTTCGCGACTCCGGCCGCGCCGAGTACGTGCCCGTGACCGATGACGAGGCCGTCGACGCCTTCGAGTACCTGAGCCGTACCGAGGGCGTGATCCCGGCCATCGAGAGCGCGCACGCCGTGGCCCACGCCATCAAGCTCGCGCCCACGATGTCGAGCGACCAGATCATCATCGTCACGTTGTCCGGCCGCGGCGACAAGGACGTCGCCGCCATCGCCCGCTACAGGGGAGAGGACCTCCATGAGTAGAATCGCTTCCGCCTTCACCGCCGCCGACGGCTCGCGCAAGAAGGCCTTTATCCCGTTCATCACCTGCGGAGACCCTTCGCTGGACGTTACCGAGGAGGCCGTCGTGGCCATGGCCGAGGCCGGCGCCGACCTCATCGAGCTGGGCATTCCCTTCTCGGACCCCACGGCGGAGGGCCCCGTGATCCAAGAGGCGAACATCCGCGCGCTGGCAGGCGGCGTGACCACCGACGACGTCTTTGCTCTGGTGGGCCGCATCCGCGAGCGCGGCGTCGAGGTGCCGATGGTCTTCATGACCTATGCCAACGTGCTCTTCTCCTACGGCCTCGAGCGCTTCGCGTCGGCCGCGGCGGCGGCCGGCATCGACGGCGTCATCGTGCCCGACGTGCCGCACGAGGAGAAGCCCGAGTTCGCGGAGCCCCTGGCCGCCTGCGGGCTCGAGCTCGTGAGCCTTATCGCCCCGACCTCCCACGAGCGCATCCGCGAGATCGCAAGCGACGCCGCGGGATTCGTGTACTGTGTGAGCTCGCTCGGCGTGACCGGCGTGCGCTCCGAAATCACGACGGACATCTCCGCCATGGTCGAGCTTGTGCGCGGCGCGACCGACGTGCCGTGCGCCGTGGGCTTCGGCATCTCCACGCCCGAGCAGGCCGCGGCCATGGCCGCCAAGTCCGACGGCGCCATCGTGGGTTCGGCCATCATCAAGATCCTGGCCCAGTACGGCGCCGAGGCCGTGCCCCACGTGGCCGAGTACGTCCGCGCCATGGCCGCCGCCGTCCACGCAGCGTAAACCCAGCGACGCGCCCCTCCCTCGAACTTCGGAAGGCTTCCAAACTTCGGAAGCCTTCCGAACTTTGCTTTAGATTTCTATATCCGCAGGTCAGGAGGGTAATAAGAAACTTATCTAAGTGTTCTTGAAGTTTGGAAGCCTTCCGAACTTTGGGGGAGGGGCCGCGGTTTGCGGGCGTGCGTTACGCGCGTGGCCGTGGGCCACATGCGGAAGGCGGTTCCGTTGTCTCGGCGATTTGCACGCCTGAAGTCGGTAAACTCGAGTTGTGCTCACTCTCTAGCCCACGAAAGGCCCGTCATGATCCTTGCCCGCGCCCAATCCGACCGCCTGTTCAGAATCCTCACCTGCCTCAAGGCCTTCGCGGCCGCCCGCTACGACATGGCTAGTCCGCAGGAAGTGATGATGATGTCGCTCGGCAAAGGCCCCGACGAGCTGGAGTCCGCGCTGCTCCGCACGCTATGGTCTGATCCCGATGCCATCGGCGACCTGCTCGCAACCCGTCCGGCGTCCCTTTCGCCGGCGGAGGTCAGCGACATCAAAGGTTTTGCCGACCACGTGAGCGGCATGGTGCTGGCGGTCGGTACGGACGAGTCCGGCCGCGGCCTGTTCCTCGTCGAGGCCCGCCTTGTCGCCGTCGTCGGCGTCACGCGGCAGATGAGCGAGCTGGTTCCCGGCCCCTATCCCAGGCCGGTCGAGCTGACCCTCTTGCCGTTCGAGGGCGTGGTGACCTACGACGGTTTCGTCAATGAGTACCCGATGTCCTACGGCCCGGGTCTTCGCGCCGCCATGAAGAAGGAGATGGACGAGGCGCTTACCCAGGAACCCATCACGGGGGCGGCCGAGTTCGCGGCGTATGCTCGCGAGGTGGCGGAGATACGCCGAGATCGCGAGGAGCAGCGCTTCGCAGAGCAGCTCCAACACGACGAGTGGGAGGCAAACGGCAACGACCCCCTTGCACCGGACGTTCACCGAGGCGTGCTCGCCGGCCTTTCCGAGGAGCAGCGCGCTGCGCGCATCGAGCAAGAGATGGCCAACGAGCGGGAGAAGAGCAACGTCCGCCGCGACTACGTGGCAGACCTGAGGAAGCGCGCCGTCAAAGGCGAGCCCCACCTGCGCTTTATTGACTCGCTCATCGACGCCAAGAAGGCCGAGCTCGAGCGCTATGCGTACCTGTTGGACGTCCCAAACCGCTCGAAGCTTCGCAAGAGCGAGCTCGCCGAGCTCGTGGCGCCGGAGCTCCTCTCGGACGACTCGCTCATGGTGCGCGACCTTATCAATTGCTTCGACAACAAGATCGCGGCGTTTAAGGAGCTCGCGTTGTCGGACGGCGTGGTTCGCTTCTCGCCTGAGGAGGCGCGCGGCAACCCCGGCCGATACCGTGAGAACAACCCGTGGACGCGTCTTTACTGGACCGGCGAGGAGTTCGCGCTCGCCATGCCCGACGAGGTGCGCGAGCTCGCCGCAGGCCTCGACTACGACGACTTGGCCGCGCGGGCTCGCTCGGCGCGACACGTCGAGCACTTCGCCGAGGTCTTGACCGAGTTCTGCGGCGTCGTTTCGATGGATACGTTCTGCGAGAGGTTCCGCGGGCTCTACGGCACCGAGCAGACGAAAGAGGAGGTCGTGGGCACCTTCTATCGCCTGTGGGAAGACTACGGCGAAGGCGGGTCGTACAGCTTCTGGCGCGACCCCGCGAGCTCCGGTGGCGAAGAAATCACGTATTTGATCGATTACCGCCTGTCCAACACCTTCATTAGCAGGGGCATCGTTGGGGAGCGGGCGAGGGAGCTTGGTTCCGAGCGCCGCGGGGAGCTGGCTTCGGAGGCGTCGCTCAAGGCGCTGGAAAAGCAGGAGAGGGAGGAGCTCGAGGAGCGCGATCGCCTGGTGCGGTATTTGATTGAGCGCCACGAGCAGGTCGCGTCAGAGGGCCCGTGCCCGCTTGACCCGGCGCTCGCCGAGAAGGACGTCCTTAGGTGGAAGCGCGAGCTGCCGGCGGCCATCAACCTGCGCAACTGGCTCGACGCCCATGTGCCCGACGACGATAGCGACCTCTACTTTGCCGACCGGATGATCGAGGAGCTCACGGACGCCCAAACGATGGTGAGCGGCCCGACGCAGTTTTTGCAGGAGGCTTCTGACCTGGGGATTACCGTGCTGAGCGACGATGTCGACGCCATCGTTGGCCGCCTCACGGCGTTTTGGAACGCGATGCCCTCATGGGAGAGCGACGGCTGGTCGCCCGACGCCTTGGCCGAAAAGCGCGGGGGCAAGAAGATATTCCGCAACCCCGACGGCTCGCCGATGAAGGTCGGCCGCAACGACCCCTGCCCCTGCGGCAGCGGCAAGAAGTACAAGCGCTGCTGCGGGCGGTAGGCGC
>NZ_CAVKWG010000016.1:0-53050 GCF_963660155.1 Paratractidigestivibacter sp.
ACAAAAAGGGCCCGCCCCCGCGACGGGGACGGGCCCTCTGCACAGAAAACGCCCCTTGTTGGACGGCGGCGTCCTGCTCTCCCACGGACTGCTCCGCAGTACCATCGGCGCTAGGGGGCTTAACTTCCGGGTTCGGGACGGGACCGGGTGTGCCTCCCCTGCCATGGCCGCCGGCCAACAAGGGGCGTTCTCTCGCGGGTCCTCCCTCCCGTGCCCTGGGGGCCGCACAGCGCTCCAAGCATCTCATCCCAGAAGAGGGGATCGCCGAAGCATGCCCGCCGCCGCGCCTTCCTTCGAAAAGGAGGGAAAAGCGGTAGGAAGAGCTCGGACGATTAGTAGCGCTCGGCTGAGGACGTCGCCGCCCTTGCACCTGCGCCCTATCGAACAGGTAGTCTACCTGTGTCCTTACCAGAAGGAGAACTCATCTCGGGAAGGGCTTCCCGCTTAGATGCTTTCAGCGGTTATCCCGACCGGACTCAGCTACCGGGCCGTGCTCTTGGTGAACAACCCGTGCACCGGAGGTCCGTCCACCCCGGTCCTCTCGTACTAGGGGCAGCCTCCCTCAGTTCTCCTGCGCCCACGGAGGATAGGGACCGAACTGTCTCACGACGTTCTGAACCCAGCTCGCGTACCGCTTTAATTGGCGAACAGCCAAACCCTTGGGACCTGCTCCAGCCCCAGGATGCGATGAGCCGACATCGAGGTGCCAAACCTTCCCGTCGATGTGGACTCTTGGGGAAGATCAGCCTGTTATCCCCGGAGTACCTTTTATCCGTTGAGCGACGGCCATACCACGCTGTGCCGCCGGATCACTAGAACCTGGTTTCCCACCTGCTCGGCTCGTGGGCCTCGCAGTCAAGCCTGCTTGCGCTCTTGCACTCAAAAGGACGGTTGCCGACCGTCCCGAGCAGACCTTACGTGCGCCTCCGTTACTCTTTGGGAGGCGACCGCCCCAGTCAAACTACCCACCTGGCACGGTCCCTGCGCCGGGTGACGGCCGCAGGTTAGGATGCCAAGGCGCCGAGGGTGGTATTCCAAGGGCGACTCCGGAGGGGCTGGCGCCCCGCCATCTAAGTCTCCCACCTATCCTCTACACGGCGCCCCGGCAGCCAATGCCAAGCTGCAGTAAAGGTTCACGGGGTCTTTCCGTCCTTCCGCGGGTAAGTCGCATCTTCACGACTAGTGCAATTTCACCGGGCCCATGGTCGAGACAGCGTCCAAGTCGTTACGCCTTTCGTGCAGGTCGGAACTTACCCGACAAGGAATTTCGCTACCTTAGGACCGTTATAGTTACGGCCGCCGTTTACCGGGGCTTGGATTCGGAGCTTCGCTCGCGCTAACCCCTCCTCGTGACCTTCCGGCACCGGGCAGGCGTCAGACCCTATACGTCGCCTTGCGGCTTCAGCAGAGTCCTGTGTTTTTGGTAAACAGTCGCTTGGACCTTTTCGCTGCGGCCCGCCGGGGCTCGGGGAGCGAGTCCCTCCACCCTAGCGGGCGCCCCTTCTCCCGAAGTTACGGGGCGATTTTGCCGAGTTCCTTAACCATGGTTCTCCCGATCGCCTCGGTATGCTCTACCCACCCACCTGTGTCGGTTTGCGGTACGGGACCCTGCGGGCTCCCTAGGGGTTTTTCTCGGCAGCATGGGCTCACAGGCTTCGCCACAAGGCTTCGTCCGGCCCCTCAGGCTTCGTGGCACCCGCGTTTCACAAGGTGCCGCCCTACGGGCCATCGCGGGGACGTCCAGAACCCCGTCCTGCTACCCTCCTGCGTCGCCCCATCGGTCAAGCGCCCGCCGGGTGTGCCGGAATGTCGACCGGCTGCGCATCGTCTACGGCTCCCGCCCTCGACTTAGCCCCCGACTGACCCTGGGAGGATTAGCCTCGCCCAGGAAACCTTGGGTTTACGGCGGACTGGTTTCCCGCCAGTCTCTCGTTACTCATGCCAGCATCCTCACTTCCGGCCGGTCCACCGCGGGTCGTCCCGCGGCTTCGCCCCAGACGGAAAGCTCCCCTACCGATGTACATACGTACATCCCGCCGCTTCGGCTCCATGCTTAGCCCCGTATATTGTCGGCGCATGTCCACTCGACCAGTGAGCTATTACGCACTCTTTGAATGGGTGGCTGCTTCTAAGCCAACATCCTGGTTGTCTGGGCGGACGCACATCCTTTGCCACTCAACATGGAATTGGGGGCCTTAGCGGGCGGTCTGGGCTGTTTCCCTCTCGAACACACAGCTTAGCCCACATGTTCTGACTCCCGGTCTGTGAACCCGTCGGTATTCGGAGTTCGGTCGGGGTTGGTAGGCGGTGAGGCCCCCGCGCCCGTCCGGTGCTCTACCCCCGAGGGTGAACGACCGAGGCTAGCCCTAAAGCTATTTCGGGGAGAACGAGATATCTCCGGGTTTGATAGGCCTTTCACTCCTATCCACAGGTCATCCCCCCAGTTTTCAACCTAGGTGGGTTCGGCCCTCCACGGGGTCTTACCCCCGCTTCAGCCTGCCCATGGATAGCTCACCCGGCTTCGCGTCTGCGGCGCGCGACTCTGACGCCCTGTTCGGACTCGCTTTCGCTACGGCTCGCTCCGCGGCTTAACCTCGCCGCGCACCGCAACTCGCTGGCTCATTCTACAAAAGGCACGCCGTCACACCTAAAAGGTGCTCCGACTGCTCGTAGGCAGGCGGTTTCAGGTACTGTTTCACTCCCCTCCCGGGGTGCTTTTCACCTTTCCCTCGCGGTACTCGTGCGCTATCGGTCACAGGAGAGTATTCAGGGTTGGAGGGTGGACCCCCCTGATTCCCACCGGGTTTCACGTGCCCGGCGGTACTCGGGTGCCGGACGGCGGGCCGCGCGGATCCGCGTACGGGGCTCTTACCCTGTTCCGCCGGCCTTCCCAGGCCGTTCCGCTTCCTCGCAGCTTTGTAACCGCTCGATGTCCGGTCCCACAACCCCGGGGGGGCCATGCCCTCCCCGGTTTGCCCTAGGTCCCCGTTCGCTCGCCACTACTAGGGGAATCTCGATTTGATTTCTCTTCCTCGGGGTACTTAGATGTTTCAGTTCCCCCGGTTGCCTCCCCGAGGACTATGTGTTCGTCCAAGGGGCGACCAGGCTCTGGCCTGGCCGGGTTCTCCCATTCGGGTGCCCGCGGGTCAAAGGGTGTGTGCCCCTCACCGCGGATTTTCGCAGCTTGCCGCGCCCTTCATCGGCTTCCTGTGCCAAGGCATCCGCCGCCTGCCCTTAACATCTTCCTTGCCGCCTTCCCGGCGACACGGCGATGGTAAACGCATACTTCGAATTGCCTCAGATGCGGGGCCTTCACGGCCCCTGATCTGAAGATGCGATCTCTTCTCTGAGAAATAATTAGTTGCTTGTCACGCTATGCGGCTCTCAGGGTACGGCGGGGAGGCCCCGCGAGGACCGGACGCTGCGAGCGGGATGGGAAAGGAGAAGCGCGGAATCGGGGAGGTCCATATGGACCCGAAGGTAAAAGTTGTCTTCTCTAAGAAGTGAATTCTCCCTAGAAAGGAGGTGATCCAGCCGCACCTTCCGGTACGGCTACCTTGTTACGACTTCACCCCCCTTACCAACCACACCTTCGACACCTCCCTCCCTCGCGGGTTGGGCCGGCGGCTTCGGGTGCAATCGACTCGGGTGGTGTGACGGGCGGTGTGTACAAGGCCCGGGAACGCATTCACCGCGGCGTGCTGATCCGCGATTACTAGCAACTCCGACTTCGCGGGGGCGGGTTGCAGCCCCCGGTCCGAACTGGGGCCGGCTTTGGGGATTCGCTCCCCCTCGCGGGGTGGCAGCCCATTGTGCCGGCCATTGTAGCACGTGTGCGGCCCAGCGCATAAGGGGCATGATGACTTGACGTCGTCCCCACCTTCCTCCGGCTTGACGCCGGCGGTCTCGCATGGGTGCCCGGCCTAACCGCTGGCAACATGCGACGGGGGTTGCGCTCGTTGCGGGACTTAACCCAACATCTCACGACACGAGCTGACGACAGCCATGCACCACCTGTGTTGGCTCCTCTCGGCCACCGCGTCTCCGCGGCTTCACCAACATGTCAAGCGCTGGTAAGGTTCTTCGCGTTGCTTCGAATTAAGCCACATGCTCCGCTGCTTGTGCGGGCCCCCGTCAATTCCTTTGAGTTTTAGCCTTGCGGCCGTACTCCCCAGGCGGGGCACTTAATGCGTTAGCTTCGGCACGGGGGGATCGTCCCCCCACACCTAGTGCCCATCGTTTACGGCTGGGACTACCAGGGTATCTAATCCTGTTCGCTCCCCCAGCTTTCGCTCCTCAGCGTCAGTGCGCGCCCAGAGGTCCGCCTTCGCCACCGGTGTTCTTCCGAATATCTGCGCATTCCACCGCTACACTCGGAATTCCGGCCTCCCCTGCGCGACTCAAGCCCGCCGGTATCGGGAGCGGGCCGGGGTTGAGCCCCGGGCTTTGACTCCCGACCAGACGGGCCGCCTACGAGCGCTTTACGCCCAATGAATCCGGATAACGCTCGCCCCCTACGTATTACCGCGGCTGCTGGCACGTAGTTAGCCGGGGCTTCTTCTGCAGGTACCGTCACCTCTCGGCCTCGTCCCTGCTGAAAGCGGTTTACGACCCGAAGGCCTTCCTCCCGCACGCGGCGTCGCTGCGTCAGGCTTCCGCCCATTGCGCAAGATTCCCCACTGCTGCCTCCCGTAGGAGTCTGGGCCGTGTCTCAGTCCCAATCTGGCCGGTCGGTCTCTCAACCCGGCTACCCATAATCGCCTTGGTGGGCCGTTGCCCCGCCAACTAGCTAACAGGCCGCGGGCCCATCCCTCGCCGTCTGGGCTTTCCTCGCCGCGCGATGCCGCGCGGCGAGGGTATCCGGTATTACCCACGGTTTCCCGAGGCTGTCCCGGAGCGAGGGGCAGGTTGCCCACGTGTTACTCAGCCGTTCGCCACTTTATGCACTTCCGAAGAAGCTTTAACCGTTCGACTTGCATGTGTTAGGCGCGCCGCCAGCGTTCATCCTGAGCCAGGATCGAACTCTCCGTTCGAACAAGCCCGCGAGGGGCTCGTCGGTTTGAAAAAAGAGCGGGTCCGAATCCTCGCCCGAAATCCACGCTTGCTGAATCTCGGATTCGCTTAGTAGGAATCGATGGTGTTCCTAAGACGAGTCTTAGGCTCGATTCGACTTCGCTTGTCTGTCTCTTTTCCGATCTCTCGATCGCAGTATCCGGTTCTCAAGGTCCTCCGCGCGGCCGCTTTGAACTGCTGATTTGCTGCTCGCCGTGTTGCCGCGCGAGGAAATAATTTACGCGCATTGCCCAGAGGTGTCCAGAACGTTTTAGTCATTCATAATTCCTACACAACTAAGGCTGCCTCACCGTCGTTTCTTGTCGCTTACGAAAGGTCCCCTACCGTTTGCCGTCGCGCTGTATATGTACCTAGCATGCAAGGTTACGGAGGCCGTAGAGCATCGTGACGTGCGCCTCTGCCCTGGCGGTCTCGAAGAAGTCGGCGGTAAGAAGGCGATAGCTGGGCTCGCCATCCAGATGATTGGCGATGTTCTCGTCGACGATCCTCGACGCGACATTGGCCGCGGAGTGAACATCGGCCTTAGCCACGCGATACATCGGAAACGCCGCGCATTGATCGATGACGGTTTGCGTGACCCGGGGCTTCATGGAGATGGACAAGGTACGGCCGAAGTCCGCGAAATCCGACTGCTTGCCGATGCGGGCCTTCTCACCTGCGGCGACGCCGATCTGCGCCAGGCGGGCGCGGGTGTGCGTGTTGTAGACGCTGTCGCAGACGAGGTGGCACCACGCGCCCTTGACCACGTCGGTGACCTCGTCGGCGCCATAGCCCGCGGGGTCCACGCAGTAAAAATCCCAGAACTCCTGGTGGCGCGGCACGGGGATGTGATGGCGCAGCGTGAGGTGGGTGAGCTTGTAGTCGATGCGCATCGTGGCGTCCGGGACCATGTAGCCCACATATATGTCGGGGAGCAGGTTGCCCATGAGGAAGGCGTCGACGTCGCGAATGCCGAGGGCATCTCTTCCCTCCTCGGACAAGAGGCGCTCGACGTGGGCGGTGTGGATGTTCCAGCTGGGCATGCGCGGGTCCTTTCTGTGGCTTCTCGCATTGTGACGTATACAGAGAAAGGCCGGGCCCCGAAGGACCCGGCCTTTCAAAAGAAGCAACTTGGGGGGGTTGGGCACGCGAGGGGGGGTCGGAGCCCCTAGATGGAGTGCCAGGGAAGCTAGGAGCGAACCTCGGCGCCGACGGCGCGCAGAACCTTATTGACCAGCTTCTCGTGCGCCTTCTCGACCTCCTCGGAGGTGAGGGTGCGGTCGGCCGCGCGGTAGGTCAGTGAGAAGGCCATGGACTTCTTGCCCTTGCCCACGCGCATCGGGTCGCGGTAAACGTCGAAGAGGCGCACGTCGGCAAGCAGCTTGCCGCCGGCGCTGGAGATGCGCTGGACGAGGGTCTCGTAGGCGACGGACTCGTCCACCACGAGTGCCAGGTCGTGGGTGACGCCGGGCAGCGTGGGGATGTCCTCGTAGGGAAGCTCGTTGACGGCGAGGCGCAGGAGGTGCTCCACGGAGAGCTCGAAGGCCACGACGGGGACGTCGACGCCTACCTTCTGGAGGTTCGCGGGGTGGATGTTGCCGACCCAGCCCACGGACTGGCTCTGGACAAGGATCTCGGCGGCCTGGCCGGGCTGGAGCCACGGGAAACGCTCGGGATCGGCCACCTTGAAGCGGACCTTAGTCATGCGCAGGGCATCGAGCAGGGCCTCGACCACGCCCTTAGCGTCGAAGAAGTCGTACTCGTTCCACTTCTGGTTCCAGGCGTCCTCGGCGCGGCGGCCGGCCAGGACACCAGCGACGAAGGTCGGCTCGTCGGGCTGGCTCTTGGACTCGTGGCCGTAGAAAACGCGGCCGATCTCGTAGAGGGCGACGTTGGGCACACCGTGGTCGAGGTTGTAGGCCACGCTCTGGACGAGGCCCGGGAGCATGGAGCGGCGCATCTCGGACTGGTCGGCAACGAGCGGGTTGATGATCTTGACGGGGATGCCGCGGCCCTCATCTGTGATGCCCAGCTTAACGAGGTCGTTGGGGTCGGCAAAGCAGTAGGTGCTGGTCTCGGAGAGGCCGCAGGCGCGAAGGGTCTGGCCGATGAGGCGCACACGGCGCTGCTCGACGGTGAGGCCGCCGGCGTGGTTTCTGGCAGCCGGAAGCGTGGGCTCGATGTCGCCCTCGCCCCACAGGCGGCAGACCTCCTCGATGAGGTCGCACTCGCGGGTGAGGTCGGGGCGGTTGGTGGGGGCAGTCACCGTGAGGTAGCCGTCCTGGCCGGCCTCGACGGTACAGCCGAGGCGAGAAAGGCGACTGACCATGAACTCCTCGGGGATGTCGGCGCCGCAGAGCAGGCGGGCGCGCTCGGGGCGGAAGTCCACGATCGCGGCGGGCACGACCACCGGGTAGGCGTCCACGGTGCCCGGGCAAACCTCGGCGCCGCAGCATTGCTCGAAGAGGGCGGCGGCCACCTCGGCGACGTTTGCGCAATTGGAGCCATCGACCTGGCGCTCGTAGCGGATGGAGGCCTCGCTCATGAGGTCGAGGTTGCGGCTGGTGCGTGAGATATGGCCGGAGGAGAAGGTGGCGCTCTCGAGAAGGACGTCGACGGTGTTCTCGTCAATCTCGGAGTTCATGCCGCCCATGACGCCGGCAAGGGCCACGGCGCGCTCGCCGTCGTCGGTGATGACGGCCATGTCGGTCGTGAGGGTGCGCTCGACGCCGTCGAGGGTCTCGAGCTTCTCGCCGTCGTAGGCCGCGCGAATGACGATGTGTCGCTTACCGTCGCGCTCGGAGAGCTTGCCCAAGTCAAAGGCGTGCAGGGGCTGGCCTGTGAGGAACATGACGTAGTTGGTGACGTCAACGACGTTGTTGATGGGGCGGCTGCCGGCGGCGATCACGCGGTTGGCAAGCCACTCGGGAGAGGGGCCGATCTTGACGTTGCGCACCACGCGGGCGGTGTAGCGCTGGCAGAGCTCGGGGTCGTCGATGCGCACGTCGACGAGGTCGTGGGCATCGGGGCCCTGCTCGGCCTGGACCTTCGGGAGCTCGATGTGGGTGTCCTCGTCGAGCATGGCGGAGACCTCGACGGCCATACCGGTCATGGAGAGGCAGTCCGGGCGGTTGGGGGTGATCTCGCAGTCGATCACGGTGTCGGAGGTGCCCATGTAGTCGGTGAAGTCCATGCCCACGGGGGCGTCGGCGGGCAAGATCATGATGCCGGAGTGGTCGCCGCCGAGGCCGAGCTCGCGCTCGGAGCAGTTCATGCCGCAGGACTCAACGCCGCGGAGCTTGGACTTCTTGATCTTGACGTCGCCGGGGAGCACGGCGCCGATCATGGCGGTGACGATGTGGTCGCCCTCGTTGAAGTTCTGGGCGCCGCAGACGATCTGCAGCGGCACGGGGTTGCCGTTCTCGTCGACGTTCTTTTCTCCCACGTCTACCTGGCAGACGTACATGTGGTCGGAGTCGGGGTGGGGCTTCTTGGAGACGACCTGGGCGGTGACCACGTGGTCGAGATCAGCGCCCACGCGCTCGACGCCCTCGACCTCGGTGCCGGTGCGGATGAACTCGCTGACGAGCTCGGAGGGGTCCTCCGGCACGTCGACCATGGTCTTGAGCCACTCGTATGAGATACGCATTGAAGCGGTCCTTTCTTTGACTGGGATTGAGATGGGGTGCCTGGGAAGGCTAGAACTGTTTTAAGAATCGCATGTCACCAGTCATGAGCATACGCAGGTCAGGCAGGTCGTAGCGAAGGGCGGCAACGCGCTCGACGCCGATGCCGAAGGCAAAGCCGGTGTACTTCTCGGGGTCGATGCCGCAGTTGACGAAGACGTTGGGGTCGACCATGCCGCAGCCCAGGATCTCCAGCCAGCCGGTGTTCTTGCAGAAGCGGCAGCCCTGGCCGTGGCAGACGCCGCAGGAGACGTCGACCTCGCAGGAGGGCTCGGTGAACGGGAAGAAGTGCGGGCGGTAGCGGGTGGCGCGGTCCTTGCCGAAGATCTCGCGCGTGAAGTAGTCAAGGGTGCCCTTGAGGTCGCCGAAGGTGATGCCCTCGTCGACGACAAGGCCCTCCACCTGCGTGAACTGCGGCAGGTGGTTGGCGTCGGCGGTGTCCGGGCGGAAAACCGTGCCCGGACAGATCATGTAGATCGGGGGCTCTTTGGCCTCCATGACGTGTGCCTGGACACCGGAGGTCTGGGTGCGCAAGAGCACGTCGGACTCGCCCTGGACGTGGACCTCCTTGCCCTCGGGCTGGTTGTCCACCACGTAGAAGGTGTCCTTGGCCGAGCGGCTGGGGTGGTCCTCAGGGGCGTTCAGCGCGGTGAAGTTGTAGTAGGTGGTCTCGATGTAGGGGCCGTCCTCGACGGTGTAGCCAAGGCCGGCAAAGATGTCCTCGATCTCCTCGCGGATCTGGGAGATGAGGTGCTGAGTGCCCAGGGAGAGTTGGCGGCCCGGCAAGGTGACATCGACGGCGTCTGCCTCCATGCGCTTCGCCATGATGGCACGGGAAATCTCCTCTTTGCGGCTCTTGATGGCCATGTCGACGTTGGCGCGGACGGTGTTGGCGAGCTGGCCCATGGCCGGGCGCTCCTCGGGCGGGACCTTGCCCATGGTGTGCATGATCGCGGTGAGCGAGCCCTTGCGGCCCAGAACGCCCACGCGCAGGGCCTCGAGGGCGTCCATGCTCTCTGCGGAGGCCAGGCCCTCCTTGACTTGCGCCTCAATTGCCTTGAGGTCGTCGGACATCGACATTGCGTAACCCCTTTCAAACAAAAAACCGTCCCGGACGAAGGTCCAAGGACGGCAATTATTACCGCGGTACCACCTTGATTGACGCAGGTGTTTTCTCTCACGAGCGCCCACTCGTTTGCCCCGTGCCGTAGGACTGACGGCTTCCCTACTGAACCTGCAAAAGGGACTGTCCCTTTTGCAGGTCGTTCAAGTTGCGGCTGGTGGAGTGAACTTCGGGCGTCAGCCTTGGAGGAGCCTCTCAGCCGGTGGGCCCCCTCTCTTGTCCGCTGGCGACGCGACGGCCCGAACCTCTCCGTCATTGCCTAGGTGGGGATAATAACACACCGCGCGGGCGACGTGCCTAACGGGTCTTAATCCCCCTCAGAATCCTCTCGGGATCGCGGCGGCGCGGGTCGATGCGGCGGATCAGCGCCTTGAGCAGCACCGAGAAAACCAAGATGACCACGAAGTAGACGAGCGCCACGCTGATCAGCGGGAAGAAGGCGTCGAAGGTGCGGCTGCGGATGATGTCCGAGACCTTCGTGAGGTCGGTGATGGCCACGTAGCCGACCACCGAGGTGGCCTTGATCAGGGACGTGAGCTGTCCCGCATAGAGGGTCCCGATGCGCTGGAACGCCTGCGGCAAGATCACGCGCCTATACGTCTGGCGCCGAGTGAAGCCCATGGAGTCGGCGGCCTCGACCTCGCCCGTGCCCACCGCCTCGAGCCCTGTCACGAAGATGCTCGAGAGTGGGGCGGCCGCCTCGAGGCCGAAGCAGATGACGGCCACGGCTATGGCGGGAATGCCGATGCCCGCGAACACGATGTAGTAGAGGATCATGAGCCAGACGAGCACCGGGATGCCCGTGGCGAGGCTGCAGTAGCCGTTCGCAGCCGCCACGACCACGCGCTTGCCGGAGCGCTTCATGAGGCACAGAAGGCCGCCGCCGAGCGTGGCCAGGGCAAAAGCGCTCAGCGAGATGCCCACCGTGACGAGCAGGCCCTCGAGGACCATCGCCCAGCGCCCCTCGTCGATAAAGGTGCTCTTGATGCCCGAGACCAGGTTATCGAGCACAGAGCCCGTGCCCTGCGCGTCCGTCTTTGTCATCGCGACCCAGTCGAGGGTATAGATGGTCTCGATGAAGTCCATGGAGCCCTCGCGCTCGGGCGTGTCGACCATGTAGATGCCCACGTCCACGGTGCCGGCGCTGAGCGCCGCGAGCTTGGCCGAGAAGTTCATGTCCTGGAACTCGCAGCGCATGCCGAGCTCATAGGCGGCGCGCATGACGATCTCGACGTCCATGCCGGCGGCATGGCCCTCGTACATGAAGGTGGAGGGCTCGTCGGTGGGCGAATAGGCCACCTTGAGCACCTCGCCGTCCCCGCACACGGGAACGTCGGAGAGGTCGTAGTCGCCGTCCTCGCACCACTTCTTTTGCACCGCGTCGACGGTGCCGTCGGCCTTGAGCTTCTCGATGGCGCCGTTGAGCTTGTTGCGCAGCTCGTCGTTGCCTTTAGCAAGGCCCATCGAGACGTCGACGCCGTAGAGCGCAGGCTTGATGTAGGTGAGGTTCGCGTTCTTGCGCATGTAGAGCAGCGCGATGGGCTCGGTGGCCGTCGCGTAATCGATCTTGCCCGCCGCCAGCGCCGCGATGGTGTCGGAGATGGACTGGAACGACTCCGCGTCCGCCTCGGGGTAGCTCTTCTTTACTTCGGCCTCGGAGGTGACGCCCAGCTGCACGCCGATGCTCGCGTGCGCAAGGTTCTGGTCGCGCTCCTCTTGGCTCCAGGTGATGACGCGCTCGCCGAGCCCCTCTGCGCGGGCCGGAAGCGCGGGGATAAGCGCGAGGCAAGAGGCGATGATGGCCACAGCCGCCACGAACATGGCGATGACCCGCTGTTTATTGCGCACGAGAGGCCTCCGTCACAGTCGCTGCCATTCGGATCGTAAGGCAGCCCGCCTCGGTTTTCGCCTCGGTCGCGTAGCCATTGATGACCCTGCGAGACAGCTCCTCCATCTGAGCCAGCGGGAACTCGGCCGCACCCGCAGGGTCGCGGAAGACGAGCTCGATCTCGCGCGTCTTCTCGGAGCAGCGCAGCGAGAAGTGCGCGGTATCGACGCATTCGTTCGCAAAAACACACTGATAGATGGCCTCTTCCATCACGAGAAGAACACGCATGACAACGGCGTCGGGCAAGAGCCGGCGGCGCAGGAACGTGGCCGCGGAGCCCTGCAGACCAATGAGGTCGAGCGAGCTGCGGTGGATATCGGTCGAGAAGGTCTTGACGTGGAAGATGAAGTCGCGGGTCTTCGGCCGCTCCGGGTGCTCGAAGATCTGCTCAGGCGTACCGTCCTCGTAGATGCCCTTCTCGTCCAAATAGAAGACACGGTTCGAGACGTTGCGGGCGAAGTTCATCTCGTGCGTGACGATGAGCATCGTGGCGCCCGCGTCGGCGAGCGACTTCATGACGACGAGAACCTCCCCCACCATCGTAGGATCCAGCGCACTTGTCGGCTCGTCGAAGAGAATGACCTCGGGGTCTAAGGCCAACGTGCGCGCGATGGCGGCGCGCTGCTTCTGGCCGCCGGAGAGCTCGTCGGGATAAGCGAGCGCCCGATGAGTGAGGCCCACGGTGCCGAGGAGCTCCATCGCGCGGTCGTAGGCCTGCTGGCGGGTCTTGCCCATGAGGTCGACCTGGCCGAGCATGACGTTCTCCACCACGGTCATGTTCGAGAACAGGTTGAATGACTGGAAGACCATGCCCATCTTGCGGCGAAGGAGGCGCAGGCTCTTCGGGTCATCCATCACCTTCTTGCCGTCGAAATAAACCTCGCCCGAGGTAGGCGGGTCGAGGAAGTTCAGGCAGCGGATAAACGTGGACTTGCCGCAGCCGGAACCGCCGATGATAGAGATGACGTCGCCGCGGCTGATGTCGACGTCGATATCGCGGATCACCTCGTTTTCGCCGTAGCTCTTGCACAGCCCGCGGACGCGAATCAGCGGCTCGGTCATGCGCCTTCTTTCTAACTGCGGCGCCGAGGCGCCATCGAATATGCCAGTGACGCAACACATGGTATGCCAATTCTTGCGCGCCGAAATTTGGAGCGGTTCCGCGCGGCTAGCGCACGTGGCTCACCTTGTACTTGAACTGGTCGGCGCGGGCGACGCTATGCGTGAACTCGATGACCGCGTTCTGGTTGTTATAGGTGACGCGCGCGAGCTGCAGGACCGGCGCGCCCTCGGCGATGCGCAGGACCTCGGCGTCGCTTTTGCGCGCGACGCTGGCAAAGAACTCCTCCTCGGCCACGCGAATGGTCTCGTGGTAGTCGTTCTCGATGATGGCGTAGAGCGACTTGCCGGCCAGCGCCTCGCGGGTAAGGCCGATGAAGCGGCTCGCGGGGACGTAGGTGCGCTCAACCATCATGGGCACGCCGTCGGCCAAGCGTAGGCGCTTCATGAAGAGGACCTGCTCGCCCAGGCGCAGCCCCATGCGATCGGCGACAGTCTTGGTGGCCTCGATCGTGTCGAACTCGAGGTCGATGGTCTTCGGGTCGCGCCCGGCGTCGCGCATCTGCTGCGTGAAGCTGTAGTTGGTGGTAAGGTCCATCGCCTTGCTGGTAAGATCCGAGACGAAGGTGCCCTTGCCGTGGCGGCGGGTGATGAGGCCGAGGGTCTCGAGCTCCTTTAAGGCGAGGCGGACCGTCGTGCGCGAGAGGCCGTAGCGCTCGGAGAGCTCGCGCTCGGAGGGCAAGAGGTCACCGGGCTCCATCTCGGTGTCGATCTTATCGCGAAGAATGTCCACGAGCTGGTCGTAGAGCGGCTGCTTCCTCGATATGACGCCCATGGGCCTCTCCCCCGCACGTATGCTGGTTACAACAATTTGGTATTAACCAGTATAGGTGCGGGCAGTAAATTTGGGATAAGGCTTTCGGGACTTAATTCGCGAGCGGCAAGAACAACATCAGCCATCGCAATAATCTTCCGCGAATCGGTGATTGTGGCCCCGATAACCTGCTTAACGGCGCTCGTGGCGAAGCCGGCTGCAAAAATATAGGGATGGCGGCAGTTTTCTGCGGTCCCTCCGAGTATCCCGCACTTTGTAACCAACAAAACCGCAGGTAGACGAGCTGCTCGAAATTCGACTACTCGGGCGGAGCGCGAAAAACTGCCGCCATCCCTGTTTTTTGCGCGAAGGGCCGCGCCAGACCTCGCGAGCGAAGCGATGCGACGTAAATTCGACCCGACCTCGGCGTGCAACGCTACGCGGTAAAGGGCCACTCCCCCGCCGCGAGGGCGGCGATGGCAGCGGGTACGGCGTCGTCCTCGGCCGCACCGATGTGCCAACGGGCGGCCTCGCGGGCCTCAGGCAACGCCCCCGCCACGGCCACGGAGTGCTCGACGGCGGCAAACATCTGCAGATCATTGCCGGCATCGCCGAAGACGACCGCCTCGTCGGGCGCGATTCCCTCGCGCTCCATGAGCCACTTGACCGCCTCGCCCTTGTTCCATCCGGCAGGCATCGCGTTCGAGAACCCCGCCTGCGGCACGTCGAAGTCGAGATCGGCGACCTCACGGTTGAGCAGAGCAACGACCTCGCGCGTGCGGTCGATGCCGCCACAGATAAAGACGTTTGCCTTGGTGATACCCGAGGCCGGCACGTCGGCGCGGTCCCCGCAGGTCTCGGCATAGGAGGGGAAGCACTCGCGCAGGTCCTCGCGGTCGCCCTGCACAAGGTAGGGCTCGGCGCCCTCGAAGAAGATGACGCCGCTGCGCTCGATGCCCGCGAGAACTTGCATGGCCCGGCGAATGCCCTCTGCCTGCACATCTTTTTCCAAGACGAGCTCGCCTCCTAGGTAGACCTGCGAGCCGTTGGTGGCGAGCGCCGTCTCGCAGCAGGCCGCGTCGCCGCCGAAGAAACCGGGAATCCACGAGAAGAAGCGCCCCGAGGCAGGGCCGACGAGGATGCCGACGGCGCGCGCGGCGCGGAAAGCCTCGACGCAGGCCTCGCTCACGACTTTCTTGCCGTAAGGGAGGATAGTCCCATCGATATCGGTGAGGATGAGCTTAATGGCCACGCGTGTATCTCCCCTGCTCTGACGCCAAAGCGCCGGCGCCCGAGAGCGGGAACCGGCGCGAATTGCGAACGAACGGTTGCGCGCCTACTCGCCCAGGCGCTCCCCACGCAGGCGAAGGGCCTCGTAGGCGCAGCCGTACATGGCAGCCTGGTTACCGAGGCTCGCGGCCTCGATGCGCACGTCCCTGCAGGTGGAGAGGGCATGAGCGGCGAAACGGCGGCGGAGCTCCGGGGCAAAGGTGGCGAAGGCGCCCGCCACGCCGCCGCCGAGCAGGTACATGGCGGGGTCGACGATGCAGCTAATCTGCGCCATGGCCTGCGCCAGGTACTCGCACATCTGGTCGACGGCGAGCTTGGCGCACTCGTCACCAGCGGCCAGTGCGCGGAAGACGGTGAGGGTGTCGGTCGCATGCTCGACGGACGCGGGCGTGACGCCGCGGCGCTCGCATTCCTCGAGGTAGAGGCGGACGACGCCAGTAGCCGAGGCGTACTGCTCCAGGCATCCCTTGCGCCCGCAGCCGCAGGTCCTCTCCTCGCCCGGGTTAACGGTGATGTGGCCGACCTCGCCGCCGGCGCCGAATGCACCGGCCACGAGCTTGCCGCCCACGACTACGCCCGCGCCCACGCCCGTGCCCAGCGCGATGAGGACGTAGCTCGAGACGCCGCGCGCCACGCCGCTCCACATCTCGCCGAGCGCCGCCGCGTTGGCGTCGTTGACGAAGGCGACGGTGGCATTGGGGAAGGCCGCGTTGATGGCGGCGACGAGGCCCTCAGGGTCGAGCTTGATGTTGGGGAGGAAGCCGACCGTGCCGTCGTCGGCAACGGGGCCGGGGATGTCGAGGCCGAGCGCGATGACGTCGGCGGGCCCGCAGTCGTGAGTCGCGAGCATCTTGGTCAGACCATCGGTGACGACGGCATAGGCCTCGTCGGACACGAGCTCGGGCGTAGGGATCTTACGCTCCTCGAGAAGCTCGCCTTCCGGGGTGAAGAACCCCGCCTTGATGCTGGTGCCGCCGATGTCGATGCCGAGAACCGCTTCCATGCCAAGGTCCTTTCTCGCCGGGCATGGCGTTCGTGCCCGTGGATTCGTCTTGCCATAACTATAAGGCCCGCGGCGGTCGCGGTGCGGCCTGGCGACCTGAATTGTGCCTTCGGCGACACGTTCGACGCGGCGAGCGAGGCGGCGGGTACACTGGACGTGTGAACATTCCTCGCGCCGGCGCCTACGGGCGGGCGGTGCTTTTGACCCTTGTCCACCGTGTAGGAGGCATCATGTCCGAGAACCCCGCAACCGCCGACCTGAACGCCGCCGTGGCCAACCCCCGCGCCGACATCGCCGCCCTCGACGCCCTTGAGAAGAGGCTCTTTGCCTTGCGCTACGCCATCGACGAGATCGGCTCGCTCGGTCCCGTGATCGACCCCGCGCGCGCCACCGAAGAGCGCAGCGAGGCATGCGCCGCGCTCGAGGAGGAGCGGGTGCGGGCCCTTTGCGCGCCCGAGGTGGGCTCGCTGCTCGAGCGTCTGGGGGCCCAGCCGGAGCTTTTGGGCCAGGCGCGCTTGGGCCAGCTCAAGATCTTGGGGCGTGACCGCGCCTCGCTCCTCGACGTGCCCGCCGAGGAGCGAGCGGAGTTCAGCCGCCTCACCGTGGAGGCCAACGATGTGTGGCGCCGCGCCAAAGTCGCGAACGACTGGGCGAGCTTCGAACCCTACCTGGACCGTATCGTCGAGGCGCTGCGCCACATGGCAGAGGAGAAGGACAGCGGCTCAGGCCCCTACGACGTGTGGCTCAACGAGTACGAGCACGGCACGAGCCGCGCGTTCTACGACCCCTTCTTTGCACAGGTCAAGGAGTGCGTCGTGCCGCTTTTGGCCGACTGCATGGCGAGCCGCCACAAGCCGAGCCACCGTTGCGTGGATGGCACCTTCGACGAGGCGCGCCAGTGGGCGTTGGCCGACGACCTGCTCGAGCTCGAGGGCGTGGACAAGAACGCACTGTGGCTCGGGCGCACGGAGCACCCCTTCACCGGCGGCCCCTCCGTCGGCTTCGTGCTTATCGCCAGCCACGCCTACCCCGACAACGTGCTCTCAAACGTGTTCAGCATGCTGCACGAAGGCGGCCACGCCCTCTATGAGCAGAACGTGGCGCCCGAGTACCGCTTCACGTCGCTCAAGGGAGGCACGTCGATGGGCATGCATGAGGCCCAATCGCGCTTCTTCGAGAACATCGTGGGCCGCAGCGAGGCCTTTGCGGGCCCGCTGCTCGAGCGCCTGCGCGGCCGCTTCCCGGGGCAGTTCGGGCGCGTGACGCCGCACCAGCTCTTCTTGGCCGAGAACTGCGCGGAGCCGTGCCTCATCCGCTGCGACGCCGATGAGCTCACCTACCCGCTGCACATCCTCGTGCGCTACGAGATCGAGCAGCTGCTCTTTGCGGGAGAGGCGAAGGCCGCCGATGTTCCGCGCCTGTGGGCCGAGAAGTACGAGGACTATCTGGGCATCACCGTGCCCGACGACGCGAACGGGGCGCTCCAGGACACGCACTGGTCCGACGGCAGCCTGGGCTACTTCCCCACCTACGCACTGGGCAGCGCCATCGGCGTGCAGCTCAAGGACGCCATGGTGGCGGGCGGCATGGACTTCGACGGCGTGTGTGCCTCGGGCGACCTCACGCCCGTGCGCGAGTGGCTACGCGAGCGCATCTGGCGCTGGGGCCGCGCGAAGGACACCGACGAGCTGCTGCGCCAGGCGACCGGCTCCGGCTTCGACGCCAAGCACTACACGGACTACCTCACGAAGAAGTTCAGCGCGATCTACGAGCTGTAAGCGCGGGAGCAGGTGTGTCCCCAAAGCGCAGCGGTTTGGGGACTGTCCCCTTTCTGCAGCGGTTTGGGGACTGTCCCCTTTCTACAGGGGGGCTGATCAACGGGCGTTCGGCAGGTCCTTGGGACTGACGAAACGTTCGCAGATGTTGGATTTGCGCAGATATTCCTTGCCGAAGGGGTCGATCGTGGGCACGAGGCGCTCGGGCTCGTCGGCAAAGCGGTTGGCCGGCGACTCGTAATTCTTAGGGTCGGTAAGAATGTATCCGCGGCTGCAGCAGCCTTGGTAGGCACCGGTGGCCTCGTTCTTCTTGAACTCGCCGAAAACGCAATCCGTGCAGTGGAAACCCATGGTCATCGCCCCTCTCGCGCGCCGTCCCATCGCGGCGCATACAAACGTAGTATCTCCAAAACTGCCGCCAACCCGGCCTTCGATTTCTTGCCAACTGGGGTTTTGAGAAAATCGATGCCGGTTGGCGGCAGTTTTTTGCCGCTCCCCCAAGTAGAGGCGCCGTTCGGCCGGGGCCTTTGGGCACCGAGGCCGGCACGCGGGCACACTTCTTTGAAACGCTCGAGTTCGGAGAGGCCGCGGGACAGCGGACAAAGGGACTGTCCCTTTGTCCACCTTGGGAGGGGTTATGGCACAAGAGACAGGGGTCGTCATCGAGGACGTCGAGTTCGCGTCCGCCGACGGCGCGTCGACCATACGCGCGCGTTTCTGGATGCCGGACGGCGCGGCCCCGCGGGCCGTCGTGCAGGTGGTCCACGGCATGAGCGAGCATATCCGCCGCTACGACGAGTTCGCGCGATTCCTCGTGGCCCAGGGCTACGCCGTATGCGGCGACGACCACATCGGGCACGGGGCGTCGGCGCCCGCCCACAAGCACGGCTGCATGCCGGCCAAGGACGGCAACGAGGTGCTCATCGCCGACGAGCACGCGCTGCGCGGCATCGCGGCCAAGAAGTGCCCGGGCGTTGCGCACGTGTTCTTCGGCCACTCGATGGGCAGCTTCATTACCCGCTGCTACCTGGGACGATATGGAGAGGTCGTTGCTGCGGCCGTTATCTGCGGCACAGGCACCGTGCCCGTTGCCACCTCGCGCGCAGGCAACGCGCTTGCCCGCGCGGTGGCCGCCACCCGCGGCGAGGACCACCGCTCGAAGCTCATCGACACCTTGGGCGCAGGCGCCTACGCCAAGGCCGTGCCGGGGCCGACCGGCTACGAGTGGCTATCGCACAACAAAGATAACGTGCAGGCATACTTGGCCGACGACGAGTGCGGCTTCATGTTCAGCGCGGGCGGCTACGTCTCGCTCACGGCGCTGACGGCGGAGGCCTGCTCGCGCAAATGCGCGGAGAACGTGCCTCATGACCTGCCGCTTCTATACATCGGCGGCGACGGTGACCCTGTGGGAAACATGGGACGTGGAGTCGAGGCGGCCGCGCAACTTGCCCGCGACGCTGGTTCCGCGGACGTGACTTGCAAGGTCTACGAGAACATGCGGCATGAGATTTTGAACGAAACCGGCCACGAGAAGGTGTTTGAGGACGTCGCTTCGTGGCTCGGCCGAACACTGACGGCGACCAATGGAGGCGCGCAATGAGCAACAGTGAGAAGTACGTGATCGCGCTCGACCAGGGGACCACGAGCTCGCGCGCCGTGCTCGTTAACCGTGCGGGTCAGATGATCGACGTGGTCCAGCGGCCCTTCCAGCAGATCTTCCCGCAGCCGGGCTGGGTGGAGCACAACCCGCAGGAGATCCTCTTCTCACAGCTCGGCTGCTTGACCGAGCTCTGCTCAAAACACGGACTGACCAGCGACGATATCGAGGCCATCGGCATCGACAACCAGCGCGAGACGACCATCGTGTGGGACCCCACCACGGGCCAGCCGGTGTACAACGCCATTGTGTGGCAGTGCCGCCGGACGGCCGCCATGGTGGATAAGCTGTGCGGGGACGAGCAGGTCAGGGCCATGATCAAAGCCAAGACGGGACTTCTTCCCGACGCGTACTACTCGGCGAGCAAAATCCGCTGGATCCTGGAGAACGTCCCCGGCGCCCGGGAGCGCGCGGAGGCGGGCGAGCTGATGTTCGGCACCGTGGACACGTGGCTCGTCTGGGTGCTCACGGGCGGACTCGTGCACACGACCGATCCCACGAACGCGAGCCGCACGATGCTCTTCGATATCCACCGCGGCTGCTGGGACGAGGAACTGCTCGAGCTCTTCGGCATTCCGGCGTCCATGATGCCCGAGGTGCGCCCGAGCTCCGGCAGTTTCGGCGAGACGAGCTACCCCGGCGTGCCCGCGGGTGTGCCCATCACGGGAGTCGCCGGCGACCAGCAGGCAGCGCTTTTCGGACAGTGCTGCTTTGAGGCGGGCCAGGCCAAGAACACCTACGGCACCGGCTGCTTCATGCTGCTGCACACGGGACCCGAGGCACGGACGAGCGCGCACAACCTCATAACCACCGTAGCGGCGAGCGCGCCGGGCGCGGACGGCTTGGAGTACGCGCTGGAGGGATCGGTCTTCGTGGCCGGGGCGCTTATCCAGTGGCTCCGCGATGAGCTGGGCATTATTGGCTCTGCGGCCGAGACCGAGGCGTTGGCGACGAGCATCGAGGACACAGGCGGCGTCTACATCGTGCCGGCCTTCACGGGCCTCGGAGCGCCGTGGTGGGAGCCCAACGCGCGCGGCGCCATCTACGGGCTCACACGCGGGGCGGGGCGGGCGCAGATCGCGCGCGCGGCGCTCGAGGCGCTGGCCTACCAGGTGAGCGATTTGGCCGATGCCATGGCCGACGACGCGGGAGGCGCGCTCGGCGTGCTGAACGTGGACGGCGGGGCCTCGGCGAACAACTTCCTCATGCAGTTCCAGGCCGACCTTTTGGGCTGTGAGCTGCGACGGCCCGCGAACACCGAGACCACGTCGCTAGGCGCGGCCTACCTGGCGGGCCTTGCCACCGGGTTCTGGTCGGGCACCGACGAGCTGCGCGAGCTTCGCTCGACGGACGACGTCTTTGCGCGCCAAAAGGACGCCGAGTGGGCCGAGTCGCATCTCGCCGGCTGGCACGACGCGGTCCGGCGAACGATCTCCTAGCCTTCCGGCGATGCAGCCCCGCCGCGGGCAACGGTCATTGATAGCAGGTGATTTAGGTCATTGATAACCTGTCACCAATGACCGTTGCCCTTGGCAGGTGTGCAGGCGCTAGCCCACGACCTCGCCGGCGATGCGGGCGGTCTCGGTGGCGTCCTTGGCGTAGTAGTCGGCGCCGACCATCTCGGCGTACTCGGGGTTGAGCACCGCGCCGCCGACGACGACCTTGCACCACGGCGCCTGCGCGCGCAAAAGCTCGATGGTCTCGGCCATGGCGGGAACCGTCGAGGTCATAAGGGCCGAGAGGCCACAGAGGAGCACGTGGTCCTTGATCACGGCGTCGGCTACGTCCTGCGGAGGCACGTCGCGGCCGAGGTCGACCACGTCGTAGCCGTAGTTCTCCAGCAGCATGCGGACGATGTTCTTGCCGATGTCGTGGATGTCGCCGTGGACGGTGCAGATGACGACCTTGCCCTTGGCGGGCACGGCCTCGCCGCCGTCTGCGTTGGCGGCCTTGATGGCCTCGAAGCCCGCCTTCGCGGCCTCGGCCGACGCCATGAGCTGCGGCAAGAAGAACGTGCCCTTCTCGAAGCGCTCGCCCACCTCATCGAGCGCGGGAATGAGCACCTCGTTGATGGCGTAGAGGACCTCGTGGTCGGCGAGGATGCGGCCGACGACCTCGGGTATCGGCCCCTTGCGGCCGGCGAGCACGAGGGCGCGCGCCTCTTCCTCGGGGGTCTGCGGAGAGCCGTCCGCTGCGGCGGCAGAGCCGGCGCCCGCGGCCTTATCGCCGCCCGCAGCAGCACCGGCACCCGGCGCCGCGTCCGAGCGGTTCACGTAGTTGGCCACGTAGCTCTGCGCCGCCTCGTCCTCGCCGGAGAGTACGCGCCAAGAATTGACCACGTCCATCATGCGCTGTACCAGCGGGTTCATGATGGCCATGTCGAGCCCCGCCGCGAAGGCGCCCGAAAGGAACGTGGCGTTGACGAGCGGGCGGAACGGCAGGCCGAAGCTGATGTTGGAGAGCCCGAGCACCGTGCGCACGCCCGGCAGCTCGCGCTTGACGGCCGTGATGGCGTCGAGGATGGCGCGCGGCGCGGTCTGGTCGGTGGAGGCGGCCATGCACAGGCAGTCGATGACGACGTCCTCGCGCGGGATGCCGATGGCGTCGGTTGCGGCCACGATTTTTCGCGCGACGGCGAGGCGCCCCTCGGCAGTGGCGGGGATGCCGTCCTCGTCGAGCGTGAGGCCCACGATGGCGCAGCCGTAGTGCTTGGCGATGGGCAGCACGGCGGAAAGCACCTCTTCCTTGCCGTTCGTGGAGTTGATCAGCGCCTTGCCGGGATAGCTGCGCACCGCGGCCTCGATGACGTCGGGGTCGGAGGCGTCGATCTGCAGCGGCAGCGTCGAGACGCCCTGCAGCTCCGCCACGAGCTCCACCATGGTGGCGCGCTCGTCGATCTCGGGCAGGCCGGCGTTGACGTCGAGCATCTGGGCGCCCGCCGCCGTCTGCGCGATGGCCTCGCCCATGACGTAGTCGTGGTTGCCGGTGCGCAGGGCCTCCTTCATCTTCTTCTTGCCCGTGGGGTTGATGCGCTCGCCGATTACACCCACCTGTCCCATGCGCAAGCTGCAGAGCTGTTGAGGCCCGGCAACGCAGAACCAGTCGCGCACGTGGCGAGGCGCCGGCGCGCGGCCGGCGAGAAGTGCCCGCTCACCTGCGGTGTATTCGGGCGAAGTGCCGCAGCAGCCGCCGACGATGGTCACGCCGGCGTCGAGCATCTTGGCCACGGCCCGGCAATACTCGTCCGGATGGACGTCGTAGAGCGTGACGCCGTCCTCCACGCGCGGCAGGCCGGCGTTGGCCTGCACCATGACGGGGCACTTGGCCCAGGGAAGCATCTGCTCCACCAGCGGGAGCAGCGCGTCGGGGCCGAGCGAGCAGTTGATGCCCAGGGCGTCGGCGCCGAGCGAAGAGAGCGTGACGGCCGCGACCTCGGGCGTGGTGCCCAGGAACGTGCGGCCGTCCTCGGCGAAGGTCATCGTGACGAAGACGGGCAGGTCGGAGTTCTCGGTGACGGCGAGAAGCGCCGCCTTGGCCTCCGCGAGGTCGGCCATGGTCTCCACGATGAGGAGGTCGGCTCCGGCCGCGGTGGCCGCGCGCGCCTGGCGGGCGAAGAGCTCGTAGGCGTCATCGAAGGGCAGGGTGCCCATGGGCTCGAGAAGCTGCCCCGTAGGGCCGATGTCGGCGGCCACGTAGCGCACGCCCGAGGCGCGGGCGCACGAAACGGCCGCGGAGAAGATCTCCTCGACCGTGGCGGCGTCGCCGAGCTTCTCGGCGTTGGCGCCGAAAGTGTTCGTGGTGGCGACGTCCGCGCCCGCGGCCACGTAGGCCGCGTGGATGTCGCGGATCTCGTCGGGGTTCGTCAGGCACAGGAGCTCCGGCAGCTCGCCGGCAGCCAAGCCGCGCGCCTGCAGCTGCGTGCCCATGGCGCCGTCGAAGACGAGGAACTCGCGTCCGTCCAGAACGCGCTGCAGGTAGTCGTCCTTAACGCGCAGGCAGCGCGGCTCCAGGCGCGTCGCCGGCCAGTTGCAGTCGAGCTTCTTTGTGTCGGGCATTCAGGCCTCCTCGCGGTTGTTGCTCAGACCCACATGCTAGCAGGGGAAAGACCGGCCATCGCGTCGGCGGGCGCATCTTGGCGAGGACGTCACGAAGCGTTTACGCCCAGCAAGGCCGTCCGGCGGCGCGGATGCGGCAGAAGCCGGCGCAGAGGCAGTCCTTGCAGCTCGCGTGGCTCGTCGGCTGAGGCTCCTCAAAAAGGCCGATGACCGCGGTGACCGATTTGGTCGGGGTCATGAGCAGGCTCTTGGAGAGCGTGATGCCGAGCTTGCGCTGCGCGTCGAGCGCGGCAAGAAGCACCGGTTGCGTGTCGAGCGGCATGTCGCCGTAACCGGGGCTGAAGCGGAAGTTCGTGAAGAGGCCGGCTGTATGGGCCGCGGCGACGATGCTCGCCTCGCAGGCGTCGGCCGCGCGCTCGACCGTCGTCGTGCCCGCAGCGTCGAAGATACATTGCTCGACGGTGTCGGTGAGCGAGAGGCGCCTGAGCTCCTGCTCGACCGTCATGCCGGCCGTCACGGCCATGACGGCCACGGCCGCGGCGCCCTCCATGTGCTCGCGCATCGAGTCGCCGATAAGCTCGAGCTTCGCGCCTTTGAGCTGCACGGACGGACGGCCGTCCTCCGCGGGCTCTCTCCCTGCCACCTCAAAAACGCGCCAGACGCCCGCGGGACGGGCGACCTCGAGGCAGCGCGCCACGACGCCGTCCACACGGGCATCGAGCTCCTCGGCCATCGGCTGGCCGGAGTAGCCCAGATAACGAAGGACCTCCGTGCGGTCGACGGAGGTCACCTCGTATCTCTCATAGGCGTTTTGGGCGGCAAGGGCGAGCACGTTGCTCCTAGGCGATGTAGCCGCAGGCGCGCATCGCGGTCGCGGCGGCGGCGGCGATGAAGGGCTTGTTCATGCTGTACACGTGCAGGCCGTCGACGCCGTTGGCCGCGAGGTCCTCGAGCTGCTCGCAGGCGTACTCGATGCCGGCCTGAGCCTGCGCCTCAGGATCGTCGCCCGCCTGCACGAGGCGCTTCACGACCTTGACAGGAATGGACGCGCCGCAGTTGAAGGCCATGCGCTGGATCTGCTTCACGCTGGTAAAGGGCATGATGCCGGCCACGATGGGAAGCTTGATGCGGTGGCGCAGGCACTTCTCGCGGAAGCGGTAGAAGTCCTCGTTGTTAAAGAAGAGCTGCGAGACCAGGTAATCCGCGCCCGCCTCCTGCTTGAGGTAGAGGCTCTGGTAGCTCTCATCCTCGCTCGGGGACTCGACGTGGCCCTCCGGATAGCACGCGGCGCC
The DNA here is from genome assembly GCF_963660155.1 of Paratractidigestivibacter sp. Taxonomy (GTDB): domain Bacteria; phylum Actinomycetota; class Coriobacteriia; order Coriobacteriales; family Atopobiaceae; genus Paratractidigestivibacter. Next base: position 24,698 of record NZ_CAVKWG010000016.1, read on the forward strand.
GATGCACAGGTCGCCATGGTTTTGGCGCAGGTAGGCGATGAGGTCGGAGGCATGGGCGAAGTCGACGACGTCGCGGCCCGGGCGGCGGTCGCCGCGCAAGGCGAGGATGTTCTCGACGCCGGCAGCGGCAAGCGACGCCACGTAGGCATCCACATCGGCCGCCGTGGCGCCCATACAAGTGAGGTGCGCCAAGGCCGAGGTGTCGAGCTTGCCCTCGATGTCGCCGGCGATGGCGACGGTGTTCTCGGAGTTACCGGAGCCGCCGGCCGAGTAGGTAACCGAGATCCAGTCCGGCCTGTGCTCGGCAAGGGAGCTCGCGACCTCGTAGGCCTTCTCGAGCGGCAGGTCACCCTTCGGCGGGAAGATCTCGAAGGAGAAGGTTTGCCTTGCGGCGAGCTTATCGCTGATCTTCATGGTGCATCGTGGCCTTTCGAACAAATTTCCGTGGGAGTATCTTAGCGTGGAATCGCACGTCAGGAGCTCGCGAGCTGCAACTTAGACGCATTCGAAACGATTCTGGCTGCCTTTTCGAGTGCTGCGGCGCGTATAAACGCCGATTTGCCCACGCCCTCGATCTGAGCCGCGGCGGCAATGAGCTCCGCCCCCGAGGCGGGACACTTGAACGAGAGATTCGCATTGGCCTCATCGGAAAGCGGAGGCCTCCCAACTCGAATCTTGGTGAGTCGCCCCTCCCAGGAACCGGACTCGTACGTCTCGTACTCGCGCTCAATCTCCTCGTCGGTAAGGACCATGCCGCCCTTCGATTTGATCGCCATCTCAGAGCCTCCTCATATCAGCAGAAATCTCCTTTTTATACTACTAAATTAACAAGAGAGCTTAGCTCGAGGCATCACCAAAGGCCGGCGACGCAGGTAAGGAGAGAGGCCGCGAGGATGGACGGGGCAAGCGGCAGGGGCGCCCCGCGACCGAGGGCGGCGAAGGACGCAGCCTCGCGGGCACGGCGCACAAGGAGGCGACCGGCGAGTGCAAGCAGGCACGAGAGCCCGACGATCGCCAGCCCACCCGCGGGACCCGCCCAGAGCCCGAGCGTCGAGAGAAGCTTGAGGTCTCCCCCGCCGATGCCGGCCGAGCCGGTAAGCCGGCGCGAAGTCATAGACCCGAGCAGCAATAACGCGAACACCGTGGCGAATCCCGCGAGCGCAATCGGGAGCTTCTCCGCAGGGCTCTCCCCACACGCGACGGATACCGCGCGCGCCACCGCCACAACGGCCACGCAACCGTTGGGAATCGTGCGACTGCCCATGTCGCTCGCAGCCGCGAGGGCCAGGGCCACCGCCGCCGCGATTATGCACGCAAACTCTATCGCCGTACGTATCATGATCGCTCCTTTCGCTCGAGTGCACCGATGGTAGAGCGGCACGGGCGGCATGTCTTGCGGCAACTTTGGGCATGATTCATGGTTTGATGCTGTTTAGTTATTTCTTACAACGGTTTTCGCAGCGTGCGACCACGCGCGACGAATAACGACATGTACGTTTATTCTCGGTAAGATTGCGCAGAATTCTTTGGCGCGTCGCCCGCGCCCGCCGAGCCCCGCGGCTCGACGCCGGCGCCCTCGAGTTCGACCTATGTAACTTGTTTTCTCTATGGCGTTCGGAACAAGTTAACCATGGTGTGCGCAACACCCGCATTAACCTGTGATTTATTTAAGTAGCACGACATTAGGCACACCGAAGCATATGACTAACTTATTGATTAATTACATCCTCAAAGGCAACCAGAGCCCCGACTCGGCGGCCCGAACTCGCGCGGGCCTCGCCGCGAGCCTTATCTGCATCTGCTGCAACGTCGTGCTCTGCGCCGTCAAGGCCGTCGTCGGCCTCGTCGCGGGCTCCGTCTCAATCGTCGCCGACTCTGTGAACAACCTCTCCGACGCATCGAGCAACGTGGTGAGCCTCCTTGGCTTCAAGCTCGCGAGCAAGCCGGCCGACGCCGCCCACCCCTTCGGCCACGGCCGCTTCGAGTACCTGGCCAGTCTTGCCGTGGCCGTCATCGTCTGTGCCCTGGGGCTCGACCTCGTCAAGGAGTCCATCTACAAGATCGCGCGCCCCGAGCCTTCCGAGTTCAGTGCCGCCATCGCGATCGTGCTTCTCGGCTCCATGGCGGTCAAGGCATGGATGATGCGCTTTAACCGCGCGCTTGGGCAGCGCATCGGGTCCGAGACGCTGAAAGCCACCGCGGCGGACTCGCGAAACGACGTCGTGACCACCGGCGCCGTTCTGGCCTGTGCCGTAATTGCACAGGTCACAGGGCTAAATCTCGATGGCTTTGCGGGCGTTGGCGTGGGCCTCTTCATCGCCGCGAGCGGCATCGGGCTCGTCTGCGAAACCGTAAGCCCGCTTCTGGGCCAGGCGCCGAGCGAGGAGTATATCGAGTCCGTGAGAAACGATATCCTCTCCTACCCCGGTATCCTCGGCGCGCACGACCTTATGGTCCACGATTACGGCCCGGGACGCACCTTCGCCACGGCCCACGTGCAGATGGACGGCCACGTCGACGCCTTTAAGAACCACGAGGTCATCGACAACATCGAGCGCGACTTTACCGCGAAGACGGGCGCCAAGCTCGTCCTCCATTACGACCCGGTGGACACTTCTGACGCCGATCCCGAGCGCTGGCTTGCCCGGCAGGTCGCCAAGATCGAACGCGGGCTCAGTATCCACGACTTGCGCATCGGCGATGACTATATGAGCTTCGACCTGGTCAAACCCACCGATTGCGAGCTCAGCGACGAAGAGATCCTCGGCCGTACCATGTCTACTGCCGCCGAGCGCTGGCCGGAGCTCCCCTGCTCGATCACCCTCGACCACGGCTTTCTGGACCACGCCTAGGCGAGCGGCGCGTCTGCAGGTAGACTTGACGCGAAACCACGACGTTAAGGAGCGCCCATGTCTTCCGGAAACTACAAGTCCAAGCAGGTCATCGTCATGCGCCGCGACCTCAAGATGCGCAAGGGAAAAATCGCCGCTCAGGCGGGGCACGCGTGCGTGGAGGCCACGCTCATGGCCATCGTTCGCGAGGGCCGCGAGAGCCAGGTCAGCGCGACCGACGGCTGGGCGTACCTTGCCCACACCGACGACGACTGCTCGCCGCTGACCGACTGGTTCGATGCCGGAGTGGCCAAGATCTGCGTTTACGTCGACGGCGAGGAGGCGCTTCTCGACATTGCTCAGCAAGGCCGCGACGCCGGCTTCGCCGTGGCGCTTATCCGCGACGCCGGCCACACCGAGTTCCATGGCGAGGCCACCTTTACCTGCCTTGCGTTCGAGCCGTTGCCCGCCGACAAGATCGACCCCATCACGGGTCAGCTGCCGCTCTACTAGTGACGGCGGCGAGGCAGTTACGCAACGTGTGCCGCAAAAATCGCTATCGCAAGGTTAATTCTTAGCCGTTCGGTAGGTTTTTCTTAATTCCTACTTGCGCGCTAGGTTTTATCGTGCCATCCTACGAAACAGCGAGAGAGGCGCCTGCGGGCAGCCCGCCTCGCGACCAGTCGAGCGAAAAGCTTAGGAGGCACTACCATGCGTTATGCGAAGCAGATTGAGGCCCTTATCGGCTCCACCCCCTTGGTGGACCTTTCCGACCTCGCCAGCGGCAACGCGACCGTCTTCGGCAAGTACGAGGCAACGAACCCCGGCGGTTCCATCAAGGACCGCATCGCACGGGCCATCGTTGAGGACGCCGAGCGCGAGGGACGCCTGGCCCCCGGCGGCACCATCATCGAGCCCACCAGCGGAAACACCGGCGTCGGCCTAGCCATGATTGCGGCCGAGCGCGGCTACAAGCTGATCCTCACCATGCCCGAGACCATGTCCATCGAGCGCCGTAAGCTCGCGGCCGCCTACGGCGCCGAGATCGTCCTCACCCCCGGCTCCGAGGGCATGAAGGGCGCCATCGCCAAAGCCAACGATCTGTACGAGCAGACCCCGGGTTCCATCATCGCGGGTCAGTTCGTAAACCCCGCGAACCCCAAGGCCCACTACGAGACCACCGGCCCCGAAATCTGGGCAGACACCGAGGGCACCGTCGACGTCATCGTCGCAGGCGTTGGCACCGGCGGAACCATCTCCGGCACCGCAAAGTTCCTCAAGGAGAAGAAACCCTCCGTCTACGCCGTGGCCGTCGAGCCCGCCGAGAGCGCCGTTCTTTCCGGCGGCAAGCCCGGTGGACACAAGATTCAGGGCATCGGCGCCGGCTTCGTCCCAAATAACTACGACGCCTCCGTGGTCGACGAGGTCTTGCCCACCGCCTCCGCGGATGCCGTCGCCTCCAAGAAGGAGCTGTCCGAGAAGTTTGGGCTGCTCGTCGGCATCTCCGCGGGCGCAGCCGTCAACGCCGCGCTTAAGCTGGCCGAGCGCCCTGAGTTCGCCGGGAAGACCATTGTGGCGATCCTTCCCGACACCGGTGAGCGCTATCTTTCCATGGACCTCTAATAAATCGCAGGTCAAAGCATGTTCGAAACGCTTAAAGAAGATATCCAGTCCGTCATTGCGCGCGACCCGTCCGTGCACTCCGCACGCGAGGTGATGTTGTGGCACACCGGCATGCATGCCGTTTGGGCGTATCGCCGCCAGCACTGGCTGTGGGAGCACGGGGCGCACGGGCTGGCGACTCTGCTCGCGCGCCTCTCCCGCCGCCGGTTCGGCATTGAGATTGCGCCTGCGGCAAAGATCGGCCGGCGCTTCATGATCGACCACGGCATGGGCATCGTCATCGGCGAGACCGCCGTAATCGGCGACGATTGCCTGCTTTACCAGGGCGTCACCCTAGGCATGACCGGCAAGCACGGCGGCAAGCGCCACCCCACGCTCGGCAACGGCGTCATGGTCGGCGCGGGCACCATCGTGCTCGGCGCCATCAACGTGGGCGACAACGTGAAAGTGGCCGCCGGCTCCGTGGTCGTGCACGACGTTCCCGCCAACACGACCGTCGCCGGCAACCCCGCCCACGTCGTCCGCGACCGTACCTGCCCCATGCTGCGGCTCGTCCCCCTCGCCACGGACGTCGACGAGAATATCCGCTGGTCCTGCGCCTTGTAACCCCATCGACTCGGCAAGGCGAGCCCAGGACAAAACATGAGCCCGGCCGCGCGCCCTCTCCTGCGCGGCCGGGCTCGAATTTTATGCGCCAACCGACGGGCTCGGCAGACAAGCTGCGTCCAACTGCGCTCCGTGCGAAGTAAACGCAATTCTGTGCGCCCAACTTCCCTCCGTTCGACCTGATATTTGGCCAACGAAGGCATCAGCGTCAAGAAACCCCAGGTAAGCCAACTGAAAACCGACTGTTCGCCTGATTCCGCGTCGAATTTACGCCGCACGGAAGACAGTTGGGCGCATGGAAACGCCGGCACGTCGCACGGAGGCGAGCTCGATGCAGCATGAAGCCGACCTACCCTATTGAAAACCCAAGAATGCGCAAGGTTTTGCCCTTCGTGCCACGTTTCGGGCATATGGCTGCAAAGTTTTGCCGCTCGTGCAACGTAAATTCGGCCGTGTTCGAAGTCGAAACGCACAAAACCGCAGGTAAATTTTGCGGCTATTCTGCATCGGACGCCCCAATGGCCAAAATCACGTCGCACGAGCGGCAAAACCTTGCATCGGACCTCGCGTTACGTCGCACGAAGGGCAAAACCTTGCAGGAAATAGCCCCTTACCCCAGGCGCATGCCCTCACGACGCTTGCCGGTGAGGCGATCGACGTCCACACGCCACACATCGACGCGCTCGGTGGCCTCTGTGGCGAACTTGACCGGCGCATCGGGCGCCATGTGGGCCATGATCGCCGAAAGGCCGCGGACCTTCTCGCCAGCATCGGTCACGCGCGCCGCGCGGCCGCTCGCCATGACGCTCGCGAACGCGTATGAATACGCGCAGGAATAATCGCCGGAGATGACGCCGCCCTCGACGTCGATCTCGAGCGCCACCTGCGGGTCCGCGGTCCACGCATCGACCTTGCGCCCCTCGGCCGCGCAGTGCAGCCAAAACGTCCAATGCGGCTCAGCGCCATCCGCGCCCTCCTCGACCTCGTAGCCGAAGCTCATCGGCACGACGAACAGGCCCTCGTCGTCGTGCGAGGCCACGCGCACGGTCTGCGCCGCGTCAACAATGGCGCGCAACTCGGTCAACTCAATCACTTCGCGCTTGGCGCGCCTCATCTCTCGATGCATCATCTAGTCCAGCACCCGCTCCATGCCGGTTTTGTACGGGACAAGGCCCATCTTCTCGTAGAACTTCTGCGCGCCGGGATTGCAGCTCCACACGTTAAGCGTCACGTTGTGCGCGCCCAAACCGCGTGCATACTCGAGAACGTGCTGGTAAAGGGCCGTGGCCACGCCCTTGCCGCGCATGGCCTCATCGACGCAGATGTCGTCGATGTACACGGTGACGACCGGCTGCATGTTGTTGGAGCCGCGGAAGTCCTGGATCACGCAGAAGGCGTGGCCGAGCACGCGGTTGCCCTCAACGGCCACGAACACGGGCTTGGTCTCATCGGTAAGAAGCGCACAGAGCTCGGCATCCGAGTACTTGCGCGCGCCCATGATAAAGAGGTCGGGCCGCCCCTCGGCGTGCACGGCACAGACCTGCAGCAGCAGGTCGACGAGACCCGGAACGTCGCCGACGGTCGCGCGGCGCACATCAAAATCCGCCATCGATTACGCCCTTTCCTGCACGTAGGCCACGAACTCGTCGAGCTCGGCCTTGGCCTTGAAGCGCCCGACGAAGGCTGTGTTGCCCAAATCGTCCGAAAGGCCGTCGGGCATGCGGTCGACGCTCATGAGCGACCCCGCGAAGCGCGCCTCGATGTCCTCGCGGCTGTGCGCGTACTCGTAGATGTCGCGACGGCTCGCATGCACGCAGTAATAATCTTCGCCGCCCTTCTCCACATGGCTCTCGTCGAAGCAGACCATGTCGGCCCACACCTGGTAGACGTTAAGCGAGTGGGCGTAGTTCATCATCTCGGGGGTGTAGCCTCCAGGCGGACGCGAGTTGACCTCGAGCCCCACGTAGTCGCCCACACCGCCAAGGCCGGGCTTGTCCTCGGTGAGACGGAAGAACTCCATGTGCACGAAGCGGCTCGCGTAGCCGAAGGCCTTCACGGCCGCGCGACCGTACGCCTGGAGCTTGGGGTCAACGGTCGGGCACGAATAATACGAGATGTCCAGCTGTTGGGCGCATACATCGGCCATGGAGGGCGGGAACTCCTCCTGGTTCTCGAAGAGCGGCTCGCCGTGGCTGTCCACGATTGCATCGTAGGAGCAGATCTCGCCGCCGACGAACTCCTCGAGCACGTAGGGGGTATCGCCTTTGTCGGCAAAAACGCGCTGCAGGTCATCGTCGTTCTCGACCTTCCAAGCACCGCCGGAGCCCATGCCCACCTCAGGCTTGGCGAAGGTCGGGTAGCCGACTTCGGCGGCAAACGCGCGCGCCTCCTCAAGGGTAGTCATCTTGACCTGGCGCGCCACGGGGATACCAGCCGCTCGGTAGCAGGGCTTCATCGCGGCCTTGCTCGTCCAGTCGACAAGCTTCGCGGGGTGGACGCCCGTGGTCACGTTGAAGTCCTCACGCAGGCGGGCGTCGAGCGGAAGCCAGTACTCGTTGTTGGACTCAACCCAGTCGATCTTGCCGTATTTCCAGCTAAAGTAGGCCAGCGCTCGGAAGACCTGGTCGTAGTCCTCGAGCGACGGCAGCCAGTAATACTCGGCGAGGGCATCGGCGAGCTCGGGCGCGATTTGGCCGGTAGGCGTGTCGCCCACGCCGAAGACGGTCGCCCCGTTGCGCGCGAGCGACTCGCAGAAACGGCGATAAACCTCAGGGAACTGAGGCGAAATAAACACGAAGTTCATGGTCTGGTTCTTTCTCGTAGCTAATGGCGCTCTGCTCAAAGGCCTACTTGGAGGACTTCTTGGCAGGCTTCTTCGGAGTTGCGGCGGAGTTCTTCTTTGCTGCGGCGGGCTTCTTCGCGGGCGTCTTCTTCGCGGCGGGTTTCTTGGCAGCGGGTTCCTGCGCAGCCGTGACCTCGGCGGCCACCTGCTCGGCGGGCGCGGCCTCCGGCTCCGGCGCGGCCGCAGCCTCGGCCTCCTCCGGCGCCTTCTTGTACTCGCCGTACGTGCCCTCCTCGATGGCCAGCGTCTTCTTCATGTCCTGCAGCACGATAGGCAAGAAGTAGCGGATCTGCTTCTTCCACCACGGCCAGTCGTGGGAGACATCGGTGCCCCAGAAGTCGCACCACGCGCCGATGCCCAGGCGGCGGAACGCGTGGTCGAGGATGTGCTGGGTGCGCACGCCCTCGTCCTCCCACGCGCCCCGGCCGACGCACAGCACAATCTGGCGCTGGTTGTACACGTCGATGTAGGGATGGTCGGGCGACATATTGGGCAAGAAGTCCGTGGGCGAGCTCGCATAGAGCGTCTCGTTCATCCAGCCATCGAAGAAGTACTTGGCGTCGTAGACGCCGGAAAGCGCGATGCAGCCCTGGAAGAGGTCCGGGCGGCGCAGCACAAAGATGGTGGAGTGCAGAGCACCCATGCTGCAGCCGGCCAAAAGCGGGCGGTGCGCGTTGCCGGAGTACTCGTGCACGAACGGCGTAAGCTCATCGGCCACGTAGCGGTAATACGCCTCGACGAGCTCGGCGCGCTCGCCCTTGTCGCGGTCGTTGGCCGACCACGAGTCGCGGTCAACGTTGCTCACACAGAAAAGCTGCAGCATGCCGGAGCCCACGTAGTCCTCAATGGTGTCGATAAGGCCAAAATCCTCCCAGTTGGTGCAGGGCGAGTCCTGCGTCGGGAAGACAATGACGGGATAGCCTCCCTCGCCATAGACGATGGTGTCCATGTATCGATCGAGGTTCTCGCTGTAGCGGCTCACAAGTTCGCGCTTCAAGGGCGCCCCCTTCCTTGAGTGGGTTTGCCCTTATGGTAGCGCGGGCATATTACGCGCAGGTTGCGCAGGTCGCGGCGCATCGGCGGGCGGGGCCCAATCGATGAGGAACGCCGGCAAGCGGGCCCGCCGAGACGCGCAGCCGTCCCTTAGCGTGGTAACCTAGCTAAGTTATGCAACAACTGTCGCCGCCTAGGGCAAGGAGCCGCCATGCGCACGGGATTCGACAACCAGAAGTACATCGATTTGCAGGCCGAGAGGATCCGCGAGCGCATTGGGAAGTTTGGCGGCAAGCTCTACCTCGAGTTCGGTGGCAAGCTCTTCGACGACAACCACGCGAGCCGCGTGCTGCCCGGCTTCGAGCCCGACGTCAAGTTCCGCATGCTCAAGAGCCTCGCGGCCGACGTCGAGGTCATCATCGCCATCAACGCTAACCACATCGAGAAGAACAAGGCCCGCGGCGACCTCGGCATCACCTACGACGAGGACGTCCTGCGCCTCGTGGACCTCTTCCGCGTAAACGGCATGCAGGTCGCGGCGGTCGTCCTCACCCAGTACTCCGGCCAGGCCGCGGCCGACGCGTTCCGCCGCCGCTTGGCGGAGCTCGGCATCGCCTGCAAGCTCCACTACCCCATCGAGGGCTACCCGCACGACGTCGACCTGATCGTCTCCGACAAGGGCTACGGCAAAAACGAGTTCGTGGAAACATCCCGCCCGCTCGTCGTGGTCACGGCCCCCGGCCCCGGCTCCGGCAAGCTGGCCACCTGCCTTTCCCAGATCTACCACGAGCACAAGCGCGGCGTCGAGGCGGGCTACGCCAAGTTCGAGACGTTCCCCGTGTGGAACCTGCCGCTCTCGCACCCCGTGAACATCGCCTACGAGGCCGCGACCGCCGACCTTGACGACGCGAACATCATCGACTCCTTCCACCTGGACGCCTACGGCGAGACGACCGTCAACTACAACCGCGACGTCGACGCCTTCCCCGTGGTGCGCGCCCTTATGGAGAAGATCCTGGGCGAGTCCCCCTACCAGAGCCCGACCGACATGGGCGTGAACATGGTCGGCTTTGCCATCAGCGACGACGATGCCTGCCGCGAGGCGTCGCGCGCCGAGATCGTGCGCCGCTACTTCACGGCCTGCGAGCAGGTAAAGCGCACGGGTGCCGGAGCCGAGCAGGTGGACAGGCTGCGCTCCATCATGCAGAAGGCCGGCGTGGACAAGAACTTCTCGCCCGCGCGGTCGGCGGCGCTTACGCGCGAGCAGGTCACGGGGGCTCCGGCCGGTGCGCTCATCCTGCCCGATGGGCGCGTGGTCACGGGCAAGACCTCCGAGCGCCTCGGCTGCGCGAGCTCGCTTCTGATGAACGCGCTCAAGGCGCTCGCGGGCATCGACCTCGAGCTCGAGGTGATAAGCGACGACGCAATCGAGCCGATCAGCCGCCTGAAGACGCGCTACCTCGGCGCCAAGAACCCGCGCCTGCACACCGACGAGACCCTGATGGCGCTCTCCATCACGTCCGCCGCGAGCGAGGCCGCGGCTCGCGCGCTCGCCGGCCTGGGCGAACTACGCGGCTGCGACGCGTTCTTCTCGGTGATCATCAGCTCCACCGACGAGGAGGTGCTGCGCCGCCTAGGCGTAAACGTCTGCTGCGAGCCCAAGTTCGAGCGCAGCGGCCTGTTCCACCGGTAGAGGGACGGCGGAACAGTTATACGAGCTTCGCGTAGTCCTGTGCCTGATGGAAGAGATGGGCGACTTTGACCTCGCCGCTCTCGTACTTGTATAGGACGATGTACTTACCAGCCCGGGCCCTGCGATACCCGCATGCGCAGAGCCTGGGCTCGGTCGAGTACGGGTACATCTCCGGGAACTTCTCCACGTTTTGCTTGAACGCTTTATATCCTGCGGCAAGATCTCGCACAACCTTGCCCGTCTCGTCAACGCTCTCGAGATACTCGAGGGTACCCCAAAGGTCGCGGCGCGCCTCGAGCGACTCGAAGACCTTACACGCCATAGCGGGCCTCGAGAGATGCGACGGTCTCGGACGCGTCGCGAACCCGACCCTCGGCAAAATCCGACTCGGCACGGTCTATTGCCTGGTAGAGACGCGACCTGGCAGCCTCAAGCTTCATCGACTCGTACTCCTCGATGGACATCGAGACAAAGGCGTCCTTACCGTTGCGCGTCACGATAACCGGGCCTCGGGCGCTCGCCACCGTCTCGGCAAACGTCGTCGTGTCCTTCAGGTCTTTGATGGGTACGCAGACACTCATGACGGCAGCCTCCTCCAGTCGATTTATCGACATTATAGGCTCTATCCCAGAATTATGGGATAGGCGTTTTAGGCTGAACGGAGGACCGAACCGACGGCGCCTGTCACCGCGCCGTCCAGCAGGCAGTCGAGGAATGCGCGCGACGCGGACGAGGTGGTGCAGCGTGCTTGGCGTGAGCCCAAGTTCGAGCGTAGCGGGCTGTTCCACCGGTAGAGGGGCAGCGGAACAGCCCGCCGTCGATTACGTCTTGTGGCGGTCACGCGATTCTTGCGCGGCGAGAATAATCATGGCAGCAAGCCATGCCAGACAATCCACAACGGCAAATGCGCACCAAACGAAGGTAACGCCATCGTCGGAGCCAAGTTCACCCTCAGAACAAAGATAGACGCCAAAGCTCAGATGGCCCATCCCGTATCTCTGGCAGAAATCAATGACCTTTTCTACCTTCATGTCCAGCTCCAAAAAGTCAGAGAGACTTCAATCAGAAAGTCCACGGAATCCAATAGGGACCCCAACTATGGCCATTCTTTGAGAAGGTGGTGTTGGCAGCATAGTCAACGTAAGGGTCGTAGCGCTCGTAATACAAGGTGTAGAAAACTTTAGTGTCCCCTGCCTGTCCTATAATATGTTTAATGATTTCTGATCCGACGGAAACGAGTACAGCAGCGACAGTGGTTGTGCCGCCAATATTAGTAATAAGAACCCCAACAAACGCTGCAACAGTAACGGCAGCAATTTCTCTAATGTAGAAGGAACTTGACCCCATTGAAACCCAGTTCGCCGGCATAATCGGATCGATATAAGCAGCGACGGCCCCGTCGATCCGCACGACGCCCTCGTCTTTGCTGAAAACCACCACGGAAGACTCGCCCGTGCCCAGGTTCAGAATAGTTGTCTGGTTGTCCCCCGAATCCGTGGTCGAGTAAGTAAATCGGTACTCAGCCCCGTCGATGACGCAGGTCTCGGGCTCGCGCGAGCCGAATGGGGCGGACTCGGGCATGGTTGTCACGACGGTTTCGCCAGTGCCGCCCTCGGCATAGGCCGGCTTAGGCAACGCCAAGGCCGTGGCAGACGCAAGCCCAAGGGCAAGAAATGAGCGGCGGTTGATGGAAGTCTCGGTCAGCCTATCTTGAAGCATGGGAACCTCCTTATTCAGTTTCACCTGCATTTCTTTGGTTACTGCGGTGATGTGTATTTACCTGAGAACGGCCCCGCACTTTCCGCTGTACCCCCTGGTACAGCCAAGCGGCGTGGAATTCTCGCCGAACGGCGTATCCCGGGTGTCAGATAGCTAAAAAAGACCGGATTACCTCGGTAAACGAAACGCTTGAGCACAGGCGCTAATCGTCATCTTGCGCGCCATTCGCTTGGGGCAGGACCATCGTCGGGGCCCCATCCCACCCTACGCCGCGCCGTCCAGCAGGCAATCCAGAAACGCACGGGCCGCGGTGGAGAGAAGCCCCGGGCGGTAGACCGCGGCGAGCTCGCGGGTCACGGGCGGGTCGAGCGGGCGACGCTCGATGCGATACGGGCAGCGCGTGAGGATGAGCCCCGGCAGGATGGAAAGCCCGAGGCCATTCTCGACCATAGACATGATGGCGTAGTCGTCCCAAGTAGATAGACGCGCCTGAGGCTCGAGTCCCGCTTGCTCGAAGAGAGGGCTTATCTCGTTGTCGCTTCCGCGCTCGAGCAGGATAAACGGCTCGCGGGCAAGGTCGTCAAGGCGTATGCGCTCCTTCGCCGCAAGCTCGTGACCCCGCGGGACGACGGCCAAGAGCTCGTCCACCAGCACGACCTCCCGCGCCAGGTCCTCGCGAGGGTCCTGCGGCGGATACGGCAAAAAGCCCAGGTCAACGAGTCCGTCCGCCACCCAGCTCTCGATCTCGGAATAGTCGCCCATGCGCAGCTCAAACTCGACCTGAGCATGGCCCGCCTGGAAGCGCTCGATCACGCTCGGCAGGACATGGGTGGCCACCGACGAGAACGTGCCGACCACGATCGAGCCCGACTGCGCGCCCGCGACCTCGGCCACGCGCTCACGCAGGCGCCGCTCGTCTTCGCAGACGGCCTCCACGAACGGCATGACCTGCTCGCCGTCGGCCGTGAGGCGCACCCCCTTGCGTCCGCGCTCCAGCAGCCGGACGCCCCACTCACGCTCGAGGTCGGCGATCATGCGGCTCACGCCCGACTGGCTGTAGGTGAGCTTTCGGGCCGCGGCGCTGATGCTGCCCGCGCGCACCGTCTCGACGAGCGCCTGGTACTTGTGGATGGCGGAATCCATGGTCTTGACCCCTTACGATTATCCATGCGTAATTGTGCTTATACGTATGCTAAACATTCGCTTTTATCCTAACAGTGACCCTGCCAATATGTACTGCGGAAAATCTCACCTCACCTGCGGGAAAGCGACGCCGAACACATGGACAACGCCACCAAGAAGTACCTCCTCTCGCTCGTCCTCTTTGGGTCGAACGGCATCGTCGCGAACATGATCGACCTGCCGAGCAACCTGATCGTGCTCGTGCGCGTCACGCTCGGCGCGGCTTTGCTCGTGGCCCTCGTCGCCCTCTCGCGCGATGCCCGCAAGAACCTCCAGGCGCCCAAGCACCGCAGACAGGCCGCCTACCTGGCCACTTCCGGCGCGGCCCTCGGCGTGGCATGGCTTTTCCTCTTCGAGTCTTACAAGCACATCGGCGTCGGCGTGGCGTCGCTGCTCTTCTACTGCGGCCCCGTCATCGTCATGGCGCTCTCGCCCATGATTTTCAAGGCCCGCCTCACCGCGATCAAGATCTGCGGTTTTGCGGCCGTTATCCTCGGCGCGTTCCTCGTCGTGGGCCAGGGCCTCGGCCAGGGCATCGCGCCCATGGGCCTTCTCCTCGGCGCCATGTCGGCCGTCATGTACGCGGTCATGGTCATCTTTAGCAAGAAGGTCACCGACATCGGCGGCGCGGAATCCTCCGCCATCCAGCTCTGCGGCAGCTTCGGCGCCGTGGCGGCCTACATGGTCGCGAGCGCCCTCACCGGCTCGCTCGCGCTGCCGAGCATGGCCGCGCTTGCCAACGTTAACCTGGCCGCCGTCCTCTGCATCGGCCTCGTGAACACCGGCTTCGGCTGCTACCTCTACTTCTCCAGCATGGGCAAGCTGCCCGTGACCCGCGTGGCCGTCTGCGGCTACCTCGAGCCGCTCTCGGCCGTGGTGCTCTCGGCCGTGCTTCTCGGCGAGCCGATGAGTGCAGCCAATGTGCTCGGCGCGTGCCTCATCCTCGGCGGCGCCATATGGTCGGAGCTCGGCGAGAAGATCAGCGTCCGCGGCCGCGTCCGCAGGCTCGCCGCGGCATAAGGCACCGGCGTTTCTTGCGCTACTCCCCCAAGGCCCCGGAGTCCCGGCTCCGGGGCCTTGTTTTGTGAACAAAGAGGCGCGGCTTCGCACGTCTCGACAGGCGGAGCCTATTCTTAATGGCGCACACAGCGAGCCGACCTTTGGAGAAACATGGCCTTTGAACTCATCGCTTTTGATATGGACGGGACACTGCTCGACTCCTGCAAAGAAGTGCTTCCGAGCAGCATCGAGGCCGTGAGCGAGGCGGTTGCGGCCGGCAAAGTCGTCGCCATATCCTCGGGCCGGGTGCCACACATGATCGAGCCGTACCGAGAGATTCTCCCCGGGGTCCGCTACGCCGTCTGCAGCGCCGGCGCGCAGGTCTTCGACCTTGAGGCCGGCCGCGCGCTTCGCATGCACCCGATGGACTGCTCGCTTGTCGAGAAATGCATAGCCGTGGCCGACGAGATCTCGAGCGCCGGAAACTACGTCCTCGAGGTGGGCGACGATAAGACGTCGATCCTCGAGACTGGCGAGCTGGCGCTGTGCGGCGCGTGCGGCGTCGGCGTCTACGAGGGCATTTTCCGCAGCGAGGGCAAACTCGTGGACGACGCCCACGCCATCGCGCTCGACCCGACGACACCCGTGTGCAAAATGGTCATGCATCTGCCGAGCGTGTCGCAACGCGACCAGGTCCACGCAAAGCTCGCCGGCGAGAACCTCATGATCTCCGACTGCGAGGTCTCGAGCATCGAGTTCACGGCCGCAGGAGTCAACAAGGGCACGGCGCTGATGGAGCTCGCCGAGGTTTTAGACCTCGAGATGTCGCAGGTCATCGCCGTGGGCGACGCTGAGAACGATGTGGCGATGCTTCGCGCGGCGGGCCTCGGCGTGGCCATGGGCAACGCGATTCCCGCAGCCGTCGCCGCCGCCGACGTGCAGGTTTCCGACTGCGACCACGGCGGCTGCGCCGAGTCCATCCGCCGCTTCCTTCTTACCGAATAAGACACGGGGACAGTCCTTTCATCCTATTTTTTTGCGCCGAAAAGACGAAGGAACTGTCCCTCTGTCTGATTTTCAGCGCGGGCAAAGCGTTGCGGCGAGGCGTTGGAATACGGCGGCGACTTGTTTATCTAGGTAGCTGAAAGCGCATACTCCTCTCAACGGCAAGCGAACCGTCGTTGGAAGGAGCATCCATGAACACAGATGGCCTTATGAGAAAGGTCGGCGTGACGGTTATTACCGGCTCGCTCGTATTTGCGCAGGTACCCGTGGCAGCCATTGCCGAGGAGGCCAACGCGGGCCAGGCTCCGCAGGCAGCCGATGGCACGACCCCGCCCGAGAAGCCCGAGGGCGAAGCGGGCGACGAAGGCGGCATGGGCGAGGAGCCTCCCGGGGGCTTCGGCGGCGGCCAGGGAGGCGAGGCGCCCGGCGGGCAGCCCGGCGAGGGCGGCGGCATGGGCGGCGCGAACACCATGACCTTCGACTATTCCGGCAGCTACTCGGGCGCGGCGACGGCCGACGGCGAGCCCGTCTCCAAGGAGAGCGAGACCATCGAGGCGACCGAGTCCGATGTCAACGCGGCGCTTGCTCAGAACGGCGGTGCGCTCACCCTCACCGACGTCACGCTCACCAAGTCCGGCGACGACACCAACGGCGACAACTGCAACTTCTACGGCCTGAACTCGGTGCTTCTCGCCGTGGGCGAAGCAAGCTCGGTGGTCATAAAGGATTCGCAGCTTTCCGCCACGAGCGAGGGCTCCAACGGCATCTTTGCCACCGATAACGCGACGGCGCTGGCCAAGGGCGTGACCATCTCCACCACGGCCGGCAACTCGCGCGGCCTGGACGCCACTTACGGCGGCACGATCCTCGCCGGCGACGTTGACATCACCACCAAGGGCGACCACTCCGGCGGCGTGGCCACCGACCGCGGCGGTGGCACGATCTCGCTGGTCGGGGGCGCCATCTCCACCGCGGGCTCCGGCTCGCCGCTGCTGTACTCCACCGGCAACATCCAGGTGAACAACATCACCGGAGTTGCGACGGGCAGCCAACTCGTGGGCATGGAGGGCCTGAACACGGTGCTCATCAGCAACTCCACGCTGGAGAGCACGCAGACCGAGAAGACCGCGAGCGATCCCGTGGCCGACGGCGTAATCATCTACCAGTCCACCTCGGGCGACGCCGAGGCGTCAACGGGCGAG
This sequence comes from Paratractidigestivibacter sp., assembly GCF_963660155.1. Lineage (GTDB taxonomy): Bacteria > Actinomycetota > Coriobacteriia > Coriobacteriales > Atopobiaceae > Paratractidigestivibacter. The sequence continues at coordinate 41,393 of NZ_CAVKWG010000016.1, forward strand.
ACGGCCACCTTCCAGGCCGTGGACTCTACGCTCAAGAGCGCCATCCAGTCGGGCTCGATGTTCTACCTGACCAATACCACCGCCGACGTGGTGCTCAAGAAAACGACGCTGGACTTTGACTCCACCGCCGCGAACCTGCTCTATGCCGCCGGCAACGACGCCAATAACTGGGGATCTGCCGGCAAGAACGGCGCCACGGTCAAGTTCACGGGCATCCAGCAGGAGCTTCGGGGCAACGTGGTGGCCGACACTATCTCCAGCATCGACCTGCACCTGACCGACGAGACCACCTGGACGGGTGCCGCGAGCATCGAGGAGAACTCGGCCGGATCCACCTCTGAGACGCCGATCACCGTCAACGTAGGCTCGACGTCCACCTGGGTCGTGACCGCCGACTCCACCATAAGCGCTCTGAACGTGGCCGACGGCGGCAAGGTCGTCGACGCCAACGGTAAGGTCGTAACCATCGTTTCCGCTGGTCAAACGGTTGTATCCGGAGATTCGGACCTCACCGTCACCGTGACCGGCGCCTATTCCACGAGCTACGACGAGAGCTCCGCCGGCAGCGTCTCCACCGACACCATCGACCGGACCGCCTACACCGAGGCCTTCGGCGAGGACGCCGACGCGACTCAGGCCAGTGACTCCTCGGCCGCGGACTCGAACGCCGAAACCGCCAGCGCGACCTCCTGGTGGGACGCCATCGTGGCATGGTTCAAGGGTCTTTTCAGCCTTTAAGCCTTCCGTCGTAACCAAACTCTCGCATTTGAGTGCCTTGTGGCGCATTGGGTGAGTAGACCGTCCATAAATACCAGTAAATTGGCTGTTGAGAAGGTTCGTCTACTTGCCTAAACAGCAGCAAGGCACTCAAATGCTGAACTTTGCGTCTTGCAGCCACCGAAACGTGGCGCCGGCCTACCCTATCGGAAGCTTCCACCAGTCAACAAACAGCTCGCCGCGCAATTTCCGGGCTGCAGCCTCCTGTGCCGCCGTCTTATCACGCTGAGGCCTCTTCAACGCGCGGGCCACGGCACCTGAAAAAGCAGCGAACCTAGACGGGCTGTTGAGCTGAGCATACGTAAGGGGCAAAACCGCAACACCCTCAAGGCTCAATGCGGCGATTCGGTCCGAATCGGACAAAAAACTAGGCTCATTGTCGTGAAACGCAGCGCTTTGACACTCAACATCGAGGCCGCCGGGCCAGAACAAATCGCAATAGCAGCACTGTCGCTGAGCGAGGAGTTTGGCGTCAGAGGTGAGCTCGACCTTCTCATTGAACGTGAAGTCCCCAAAGCCCTCGCCACCGCGGCGCCTGGAGAACCCGAGAAGGATGCCGGCCTGAGTCTCGAAAGGCGACGCCGCCAGCGGCTTCACTAGACCAATGGCGTCCCTAAAGGTCTTGCGCCCGCGGACAAAATCCGCCTGAGCCAGGAAATCCTCCAGCTCATTTGGCGTGGTCAACGGAGGGCGAGACCAGAGCTCGCCTAGCTTATTGCCGGCATTTAGACATGGCCGCCAGCCCTCGATCGTCGGGAGCTTGCCGCGATCAACCATTCGTTGCAGCAAGGAAGACACGGGCTGCGGAGCACGATACACCGCATAGCCGCCGCAAAGCTCAGAGGCGAGCATCACTGCACGCGTCAGAGGCGACCTCGACGCAAGCTGCACCAAGGTGAAAGCCGGAGACGTGACTTCCAGATCGTAGGTGATGCCCTTAACAGACCCCACGGGAAGGGGGCTCTTCCAAAGAGCGTATCGGGTAATGCTTGTGGTGTGGCGTTGCTCCGGAGTTCTGGCCAGCAGCTCCACAGGCCCATCGTCAAATAGCGATATAAGCGGAGACGACTCGCGAACAACCCGCAGGTCCTGGCCTTGAGTTCGCCTCGCGACCGAGCATGCTCGCGAGAATGAAAGGCGCTCGACAATCTCGGTGCGGGCTGCAGTCAGCTCGGCCTCCGTCAGGCAATTCTTCAGCAGGTAATCATCCTCCTGGCCCGTGGCAAGGAGTTTCACGATCGGCGGCGTCCGCCAATACTGGTAAGCCGTTGATGCACAAAGCGTCGTATCCATGGGGCGACGTTACCATGAGTTGCTATTGGGCGCGCCGTAATGTCGGCAGGCGCGAAAACAGGCCGAGCAGAATACAAACTCCAGCATTTGAGTGCCTTGCTGCGTTTTTCCCGAGTAGCCAAGCCAAAAATCCCAGCAAAACCGCTCTTAATTGCGCGGCTCTACTCAGGCAAACCCCGGCAAGGCACTCAAATGCTGGAGTTTAGATTTTAAAAGTAGGCGCCAAGGCACAAAATTAAGCCTAACGGGGCATGCGGTCGTGGTTGATCTCGCGATAGAAGAGCTCGCGGACCGTTTGCGGATCGCGCGACTGGCCAAGCACCCACATGGTCTTGGCGACGAGCGCCTCGGTGGTCATGTCGTCGCCCTTGAGAATGCCCGGGTTCTCGGCGAACGCGCGACCGACCTCATAAACGCCCAGGTCAAGGCCCTCCTCCGGCACCTGCGTGGTAACAACCAGCGTGCGCCCGGAGTCCACCCAGCCAAAGATGGCGTCGCGCAGCACGTCGGGGATGCCCCCGATGCCGAAGGTTTCCAGGATAATGGCGTCGTAATCGCGTTTGAGCAGCTCAAATATGGTGGGCTGGAACTCCGGCGTAAGTTTGAGCACGATGACGTGCTCGTCGAGGCTGTCGTAGAGGCTCGGACCCGCATCCGCGCCCGAGGCCGCAACGGGACCGAGGCCCGCGCCCGCCCGCACAATGCGGTCGTTGCGAATGTAGGCAAGCGAAGGATAGTTCATGCTCGTAAAGGCGTTGAAGCTCATGGTCCGCTGCTTGTGTGCGCGCGTCCCGGCGATAACCTTACCCGAGAAAACCACGGAAACGTCCCTGCTCGCGTCGTCGACGGCATAAAGAACAGCCTGGTAAAGGTTGAGTTTTGCGTCCGTGAAGGGGCTTGCCATCGGTTGCTGAGAGCCGGTAAGCACAATCGGCTTGCTTGAATCCTGGATCAAATAGGAAAGCGCCGCCGCGGTATAGGCCATCGTATCGGTGCCATGCAGCGCGACAAAACCGTCGTAGCGGTCGTACGCCTCCACGATGACGTCGCGGATGCGCAACCAGTCGCGCGGGCGCATGTTGGTGCTGTCGATGTTCATCGGCTGAACAAAGTTCAGCTCAGCGATGGCGTCCAGAAGCGGGACCATGTCCGCCAACTCGCGGCCGGTCATCGTGGGAGCAAGCCCCGCCCCGTCGGACGTGGACGCGATGGTGCCGCCGGTGGCGATGATAAGCACGCGCTTCACGTGCGCCTCCTGTCTGCTGCCGAGATAAGCCTCGGCCATTCTACGACAAGCGCCCCGGTCGCCGCGAAGGGCAACCGGGGCGCCGACACGCTATCCAAAAAACCTGGCGGGGAGCCCCGCCGCCGTCTTACTCGGCCTGCTCCTCGACCGGCAACATGGCCTGGTCCACGTAGGAGCGCACGACGTCGCAGCTCTTGCGCATGGCGCGGCGCTCGTTGTACGAAAGGTCGATCTCGAGCACGCGCTCGATGCCCTCCATGCCGAGCATACACGGCACGCCGATGGAGATGCCGGACTCGCCGTACTCGCCGTCGAGGTGCGCGGAAAGCGGCAAGACGATGCTCTCGTTGTGCAGAATCGAGGCGATGATGCTCGCCACGACCGAGCCGATGCCGAACTCGGTGCAGCCCTTGCCGGCCACGATGGAGCTGCCGGACTCGCGCACGCGCTTCATGACGTCGTCGAAATTGATGTCCGTGTCGGAGTGGACAAGCGAGAGGTACTCGCGAAGGTCGATGCCCTGCACCGAGATGTGCGACGTCGGGATGAAGCTCGAGTCGCCGTGCTCGCCCATGCAAATGGCCTGGATCTGCTTGGAGTTGACTCCGATGATCTCGGAAAGGGCGCGGCGCAGACGCGCGGAGTCGAGCAGGGTGCCCGTGCCGAAGACCTGGCTGCGCGGCAGGCCGAGGTTGCGGTAGAGGTACTCGGTCACCACGTCGCAGGGGTTAGAGACGCTGATAAGGATGCCGTGGAAGCCGGACTCGCGGATGCCGGTCACGATACCCTCCAGGATCTTGAGGGTGCCGCCGAGCATCTCGAGGCGGGTCTCGCCAGGGCGGCGCGAACGACCGGCGGTGAGCACCACGAAGTGGGCGTCGACGCAATCGGAGTAGTTGCCGACGCGGATGACGAAGTTGTCGCCCAGGCCGGACGCGAGGTCGTTCAGGTCGCCCGCCTGCGCAGCGGCTGCCTCTTGGTTGATGTCAACAAACACGATCTCGTTGACCAGGTGCTGGAACATGAGGCACAGCGCGCTGTGCGATCCCACGCGCCCCGCACCGACGATGACGACCTTGCGCGGCTTGATCTCTTCACTCATATAAACAACCTCCGAACATAGAAAATCCGGCGCGCGAGCACGCCGGGCTACAGATAAGAAAAGCAGGTATCCCGTCTGGGAGACACCTGCTCATCTTAAGGTCGTGTCAAGGCAAAAACACACCTAAACAGTCGTTTATTCGCTAGTCGCGCGTAAGCTTTCGGTGAAGGCGATGCGGCTTTGATGCCTCGACGCCGAGGCGCTTCTCGCGGTCCTTCTGGTAGTCGTCGAAGTTGCCCTCGAACCAGTGCCAGCGGCCGGGGTTCTCGTCGTCGCCCTCCCAGGCCAGGATGTGCGTGGCCACGCGGTCGAGGAACCAGCGGTCGTGGGAGATGACCACCGAGCAGCCGGGGAACGCCTCGAGGGCCTCCTCGAGCGACTCCAGCGTCTCGACGTCGAGGTCGTTGGTGGGCTCGTCCAGAAGCAGCAGGTTTCCGCCCTGCTTGAGCGTCAGCGCCAGGTTCAGGCGGTTGCGCTCGCCGCCGGAGAGCACGCCCGCGCGCTTCTGCTGGTCCTTGCCCTTAAAGCCGAAGGCGGCCACATAGGCGCGCGACGGGATCTCCTGGTCGCCCACTTGGATGAAGTCGTTGCCGTCCGAGACGACCTCCCAGAGGGTCTTGTCGGGGTCGATGCCGGCGCGCATCTGGTCGACGTAGGAGAGCTTGACGGACTCGCCCACCTCGAGGGAGCCGGAGGTCACGTCCTCGAGGCCGACGATGGTCTTGAACAGGGTGGACTTGCCCACGCCGTTGGGGCCGATGACGCCCACGATGCCGTTGCGCGGCAGGATGAAGCTGAGGTCGTCGATGAGCACGCGGTCGCCGAAGGACTTGCAGAGGTGGTCGGCGACCAGGACCTTATTGCCCAGGCGCGGGCCGACGGGGATCTGGATGTCGGTGTAGTCGACCTTCTTGGACGCGCGGGCCTCGGCCTCCATCTTCTCGTAGGCAGCAAGACGCGCCTTGCTCTTTGCCTGGCGGGCCTTGGGGCTGGAGCGCACCCACTCGAGCTCGGACTTCATCTTCTTGGCGCGGCGGGCGTCCTGCTGGTTCTGGGCCTCGAGGCGGGCGGCCTTCTTCTCAAGATAGGTGGAGTAGTTGCCCTCGTAGGGGTAGAGCTGCCCGCGGTCGACCTCGCAGATCCACTCGGCCACGTCGTCGAGGAAGTAGCGGTCGTGCGTGACGGCCATAACGGCGCCGGGGTAGTTGTGCAGGAACTGCTCGAGCCACAACACCGACTCGGCGTCGAGGTGGTTCGTGGGCTCGTCAAGAAGCAGCAGGTCAGGGGCCTCAAGCAGCAGCTTGCAGAGAGCGACGCGGCGACGTTCGCCGCCCGAGAGGTGCGCCACGGACTCGTCGGGGTCCGGGCACTGCAGGGCGTCCATGGCCTGCAAGAGCTGCGAGTCGAGGTCCCAGCCGTTGGCGGCGTCGATCTCGGTCTGCAGCTGGCCCATCTCCTCCATGAGAGCGTCGAAGTCGGCGTCGGGGGAAGCCATCTCCTCGCCGATGGCGTTGAAGCGGGCGACCTTGGCGATGATGTCGCCGAAGGCCATCTCGATGTTCTCCTTGACGGTCTTCTCGTCGTCCAGGTGCGGCTCCTGCTGCAGCAGGCCCACGGTGTAGCCGGGGGTGAGGTGCGCCTCGCCGTTGGAGATGTCCTCTAGGCCGGCGATGACCTTGAGCAGCGTGGACTTACCTGCGCCGTTGGGGCCCACGACGCCGATCTTTGCGCCGGGGTAGACGCCGACGGTCACGTCGTCGAGAATCACTTTGTCGTGGACGGCCTTGCGGGCCTTGTAGAACTGATAAACGAACTCGGCCATGGAATTCCTCCCGGTCGTGGTCTGCGACCGCATCCGCTGCGCGGTTGAAGGTCGCGGTTGGCTCAACCCCCTCATAGTACCCGAGGTTTATACTGGAGGGCCGGGCGTCGAGGGAGCTGCCATGAACTATGCGGAAATCAAATATTGCGACATCGCCAACGGCACGGGGGTGCGCACGACGCTCTTCGTGAGCGGCTGCCGCCTGCGCTGCCCGCACTGCTTCAACGAGGTCGCATGGGACTTTTCCGCAGGTAAGCCGTTTACACGCGAGGTCGAGGACGACCTTATCGCGTCGCTGGAGACGCCGTTTGTGGCAGGGCTCTCGGTGCTCGGCGGCGAGCCGATGGAGCCCGAGAACCAGGAGGGGCTCGTGGGGTTCCTCGAGCGCGTGCGCGGCCGTTTTCCGCGCGAGGGCGAGGGCGCGGGCGCGAATGGCGACGCGGGCGCCAAGACCATCTGGATGTACTCCGGCCACACCTTCGAGCAGCTGGCGCCCGGCGGCGCGTGGAACCTGGGCGAGGTGACCGACCGGATCCTCGACACCCTCGACGTGCTGGTAGACGGGCCCTTCGTGCAGGCGGAGCACGACATCACGCTGCGCTTTTGCGGGTCGGCGAACCAGCGGATCATCGATGTGCCGGCAACGCTCGCGGCTGACGGCGATGTCGTGCTGTGGGAGGACGACCCGGTCTTTTCGACGCACGCAATGTAGGCGAACGGGGCCCGGGCAACCGCTGTGTAAGACGATGTCGGATTTTCTCGGTATGCCTGAGCTGGGCATTGTTGAAAACTCAAGCACCATTTCGACTCAAGGCGACGCAACTCGACACGCAATCTGCGGCCGATTCGGCGCGATAGCTCTCCCGCGGCCGTATACAGGCCGCTCATCCCATTACTATTTGAACCGAATCAACCAAACAAGCCTTCTACCTGCGGCGGAAGAATTCTGTAAGAATTCGGGAAGAACGCGGTAAGCGACCTTGCCGCTACCATCTGCGCACCACATCCAGCGAAGATTGGAGCGCCGATGAGCATCTGTATTGACTGCGGCAAGCACAGGATCGTCCTCATACCCAGCGAAGGAGAGCCGCCGGGCCCCGATGACGTCGCACCGTTTTATATTGCGCTGAACCGCCTGCTCGGTTATGCCAACGAGAGGCTCCGTGTTGTCGACGACAAGCACCCCGTGCTCTGCGGCGAGAGCCGCGCGGCAGGCGAGGCGGGCGCGCTTGTGAGCGAGCGGCTTTGGCTGAACCCGTGGGTCATCGAGGAGTACGTCGAGAAGAACCCGCTGAAGATACACGATGCCGAGCTCGAGATCGTGGCGCCGTGGCGCTTCGCGTACCGCGGCGTCTTCGTCGTGGCGCGGGCGGCGCCCGACCACCTGCTGCTGCTCAACCAGGACCGCGCGTTCTGCGCACGCAGCATCGGCTTCCCGGCCGACGAGGCGGTGCGCGTCGTCCCCTGCATCGCCGTGCTCACGTTGCTGCCCTTCAAGGGCGGCATCGTGACCGACAGCAAGTACCTGAGGCTTTGCGACGATCTGAGCGCATCGGACGCAGCCGATGTTCGTGAAGCGGCGCGCAGGCTCACCGACCTGGGCGTTATTGCCTCGGCCGCAGAACTCATCGAGTACGTCTCCGAGCTCCCGGACGGCGACCACGTGCCGGAGGTTTGGCGCGGAATCGTGGAGGAGACCTACGCGGCCTTTAAGGAGGAGCACTGATGGGCAACCGGGCGATCATCACCACAGCCGACAAAGAAATCGGCATCTACCTGCACTGGAACGGCGGGCGCGACTCAGTGGAGGCGTTTTTGGCCTACTGCGCGCTCAAAGGCTACCGCTCCCCCACCACCGACCCTTCCTACGGCTTCGCGCGCCTCGCGCAGGTCGTCGGCAACTTCTTTGGCGGTGGGCTTTCGGTCGGCGTCGTGGACGGCGACCATATCGAAGGCATGGGCGCGAGCCTCGACAACGGCATCTACATCCTCGACGGCTGGGACATCAAGGAACGCATCTTTCCCTACGAGGGCTACTGCGACGAGCATTGCCTCGACCTCGCCGCCTGGCTTCGCGCCATCGACAGCCGCCAGCCGGCAAGCGAGCAGCTCGGCGAACAAATTTACGCAGGTGTGGTAAGCGCTAAGTCAGATTGATGGCTACCCTGCATCAGTTTGATGTGTGTTTGACATCTAATTGACGCGATTATAGGATTCGAGGTGTCAGATGAGGTTCATTTGGGACACGGATAAGGCCCTGTCCAACGAGGAAAAGCACGGCGTTTCTTTCCAAGAGGCGGCAGAGATACTTCAAACGGAATGTTTTCGAGTACCTGTATCCAGCAAGGGCGAGCGGCGGATTCTTGCTATAGGCAAAGTTCACGGCGAATATCTCAGCGTCATCTATACGGAAAGAAACGGTGCTTTGCGAATTATCTCGGCACGCCACTCGTCGAAGAAGGAGCGTATCGCCTATGAAAGAGATCACAACAGAAGAATTCGATGAGATGTTCGAAAAAGGGGAGGACATCACCCCATATCTGGATTTTGAAAGCGCTGCCAAATGCAACAACGGCAAGGCACGAATCAGCATCACTATTCCCGAATGGCTGATGTATCGCCTCGACGAAGAGGCATATCGCCGTGCCATCTCGCGCTCGGCGCTGATCAACGTCGTCCTGGTGGATTGGGCCGATTCCGCGAAAAGCCCAGGCCAGGTCGAGTCCGACCCCACCGTGGCGTAGCCCGGCAACAAATCGAATACCGCAATGCGCCGCGCCCGCCGAAAGCAGCCGTAGCTTTCGGCGGGCGCGGCGGCAATTACACGGCAAGTGGACGGCGGATGCGGCGCGAACGGCCATCGCAGGCAGCAAACGGGACTGAAATCATGCAGCGTTCCCACAAACTTCGCCGAGTGCGCACCTTAATTCATACCGGTGCTATAGAGCTGACGATTTGCCTTGCAATAGCTGCGGAAATGTAGGCGGAAGAGGTCTGATAGAGAGCTGTTCCAAATTAAGGTGCACACTCGACGAAGTTTGGTTGCGAATGCCCGCAAAAGAGCCCATGAAGTGGGCCTCACGCGGCTAAACCGCTCGTCGAAAGCAGCCTTCGCCTTCGACGGGCACCATTTGTTCTGCTTACAAAGTCATTACTGGCAAACCCGCCGCGTTTTTTGCTAGTATGCCCGAGAGAAGGCCCGCGTGGTCCGCGTGTTGCGCGAGAGCGGACACGCCGTGGGCTTTATGGGCGACGGCGTGAACGACGCCGCGGCCATGCGCGAGAGCGACTGCGGCATATCGGTGGACTCCGCCACCGACGTGGCCCGCGAGGCGGCCGATATCATCCTTCTGGAGAAGGACCTCATGGTGCTGGAGCACAGCATCGAGGCCGGCCGCCGCACCTACGCGAACATGATCAAGTACGTGAAGATGACCGTGAGCAGCAACTTCGGCAACATCTTCTCGGTCGTGGCCGCCGCGGCACTGCTGCCGTTCTTGCCCATGAGCGCGGTGCAGCTCCTGCTGCTGAACCTTATCTATGACTTGACCTGCACGGCAATTCCCTGGGACCGCGTCGACGACGACATGATCGCGCACCCCTGCCGCTGGGACGCCGCGTCGGTTCGCCGCTTCATGGTGACCTTCGGCCCGGCGAGCTCCGTCTTCGACATCGCCACCTTCGCGGCGCTCTTCTTCTGGCTCTGCCCGATGACCGCGGGCGGCGCATGGGAGACGCTCGATGCCGCGGGCCAGGCGCTCTTCGTGGGCACCTTCCAGGCCGGATGGTTCATCGAGAGCATGTGGACGCAGACGCTCGCCGTCCACCTCATGCGCAGCGAGAAGGGCCTATTCCACGGCGACCACGCCGCGTGGGTCCTCGTCGCGCTGGGCGCCGCGGGTGTGGCCGTGGCAACCGCGCTGCCTATCACCCCACTCGGCGAGACGCTCGATTTCTGCCCGCTGCCTGCGCAATTCGCCGGCCTTCTCGCCGCCGTCGTCGCAGGCTATACCGCGCTGGTCAGCATCGCCAAGCGCCTCTTCGTCCGCCGCGAGGGCTCGCTGCTGTAGCGCAACCGATGCAACAAGTTCAGCGCTGTGGGACGAAAAGAGAACGGCTAGCCCTTACAGACCTCGCTTCGATGCCCCACCGAGTACAAAACGCCCAGCTGAACGATCCGCCTGCCGACTAGACGCGGCCGCCGCCTAATCGATGAGGCCGAAGTAGCGCAGGGTCTCGGCGAGGCCGTCGTCGGCAATGTCGGGGCACACGTAATCGGCGGCGGCCTTGGCGGCGTCGGTGCCGTTGCCCATGGCCACGCCGATGCCGCAGTACTCGAGCATCGGCGCGTCGTTGCCGCCGTCGCCGAACGCGATGGTCTCCTCGGGCGCGATGCCGTAGCGCTCGAGCGCGGCCTTGACGCCGGTCGTCTTGCTGCTGGTGTCCGAGATCACGTCGCAGAACAGATCGCACCAGCGCGTCACGATGCAATCGGGCATCTGCTCCTGCATCCACGCGTCGCGCTCGGGCCCGACGAACGCGCAGAAGGAGTACAGCGGTACCTCGCGCATGGCGGCGATGCTGCGCACGGGATACTTGCTCGCAACGTGCTCCTCGAGCTCCGCCACGCGCGCGGTGTGCCGGTTACAGAAGATGCCGTCCAGGCTGAGGCCCAGGATATCGAGGTCCTCGGCCTCGGCGAGGTCGAGGAACCGCTGCGCGATCGCGGGGTCGATCGGCGCGTCGTAGTACGCGCCGTCTTTGTCATAGCAGTGCGAGCCCGTCATGGTGATAAACGAGTCGAACCCGCCTTCGAAGCCCTCGAAGCCGTTGGTGACGCAGGTCGGCAGCTGCGCCTGCGGGCGCCCGGAGCAGATGATGCACATCACGCCGCGACGGCGCAGCTCCGCGAGCGCGGCCTTCGCGCTCGAAGGAATCAGGTTATCGGTGCTCTTTGCGAGCAGCGTGCCGTCGACGTCGAAAAACGCGGCCTTGATCATGTTGCCTCCCCCGAACAGGCGCCTCTTGCGCCCTCGATTCTAAACGTTTGCTTCCCGCGCCGTTTGGCGACGTCCCTGATGCGCAAAAAAGCCCGCAGGTACAGGTACCTACGGGCCGCGATTCTTGCTACTTGCACAAAGGGTTGCACTAAGTGCTACGCCAGAGCCTCCACAACCTTGTCGCCCATCTCGGCGGCGCCGAGGATGTGGTCGGCCGGGGTGCTGGCATCGGCGATGTCGCGGGTGCGCCAGCCGTCGTTGAGCACGCGCTCCACGGCGGCCTCGATCCAGCCGGCCTCCTCGACCATGTCGAGCGCGTAGGTCAGGAGCATGCCCGCGGAGAGGATCTGCGCGAGCGGGTTCGCGATGCCCTGGCCCGCGATGTCGGGGGCGGAGCCGGCGCTCGGCTCAAAGAGGC